>NZ_JAFCLT010000019.1:0-102334 GCF_018130885.1 Bradyrhizobium sp. KB893862 SZCCT0404 | reverse complement strand
TCGCCTTGACCGGCGAGCACGATGCCGCACTCTTGCCCCTGATCGACCTCTTGACGAACATCACGGTAGATGCCCCGCCTTCGCGGGGCATGACAGTTGAGTTCGGAGTGAGAGTACCGCGCCTCGGCCGCACCCCCGCCTACGGCGCCAGGTACCGCATCAGCTCCGGATTGCCGCGCACATCTCCCGCCTGCCCCTGCAGCGCGACGCGGCCGCGATCGAGCACGTAGGCGTAGTCGGCGACACGCAGGGCGAGGTCGAGGTGCTGCTCGACGATGATCACCGCGATGCTCTTCGCGAGCTCGATCAGGCGCTCGGTGATCTCTTCGATGACGCCGATCCAGACGCCTTCGGTCGGCTCGTCCAGCAGCAACAGTTTGGGATCGCCCAGCATGGCGCGGCCGATAGCGAGCATCTTGCGCTCGCCGCCGGAGAGCGTGCCGGCGGGCTGATCGAGACGCTGGCCGAGCTTTGGGAAGATGGCGAGCACGCGATCGACGGCGTTGGCATCCTTGTTGGCGAGCGAGCCGACGGCGAGATTGTCGCGCACCGACAGGCGCGCGAACACCGAATGCTCCTGCGGGACGTAACCGATGCCGGCGCGGACGCGTTCCTGGGTGGCGCGGCGGCTGATGTCGCGGCCGTCGAAGCCGACCTCGCCCTTCCACGCCGGCAGCTCGCCGACGATGGTCTTCATCAGCGTGGTCTTGCCGGCGCCGTTGCGCCCGAGCACGGCGACGCCCCCCCGCCAGGGGATGCCGAGGGTGACGTCGAACAGGACCTGGCTGCGGCCATAGCCGGCGTCGAGATGCTTGATGTCCAAAAATTCAGGCACGGCGCAGATAGATCTCCTGAACGGATGTGTTGGCCTGGATCTCGGACACCGTGCCGGAGGCCAGCACCTTGCCCTGGTCGAGCACGGTGAGGCGGTCGCAGATGTCACGGATGAAATCGAGATCGTGCTCGACGATCACCAGCGAGCAGTGCTTTTTGATCGGCTGCAGCAATTCGCCGGTGACGCGGCGCTCCTCCAGGCTCATGCCGCCGGTCGGCTCGTCGAGCAGCAGCAGCTTCGGCTTGCCCGCCAGCGCCATCGCGATCTCCAGCCATTGCTGCTGGCCGTGCGACAGCGCGGCAGCCGGGTCGAAGGCACGGTCGGCGAGGCGGAATTGCCTCAGCATGGCCATGACCTGGTCGTGCAGCGCACGTCGCGTGCGCGAGAACACCAGGTCGAACAGCGAGGACTGCGCCTGCAGCGCCAGCAGGATGTTGTCGTAGAGCGTCAGCGACGGCAGCACGCTGGTGATCTGGAATTTCAGGCTCATGCCGGCCCGGGCACGCTCGGTCGGCGTGAACGCGGTGATGTCGGTGTTGATGAAGCTCACCCTGCCCTGCGTCGGCACCTCGGCGCCGGCGATGCACTTCATCAGCGTGCTCTTGCCGGAGCCGTTCGGGCCGATCAGGCCGTGAAACTCGTTCTCGCGGACAGCGAGCGCGGCGCCGTCGAGCGCGGTGAGCTTGCCGAAGACCTTCTTGATGCCGGCAGCTTCAAGGAGCATTGCGCTTCTCCTTGACCCTGGCACCGAAGCTTCCGACCCGCTCGCGTTCGCCCAGGACAAAACTGATCAGGCCCAGCGGCCGGAACAGGATCACCAGCAACAGCAGCAATCCCAGAATGATCGGCCAGATGTCGCGATAATTGTCCGACAGCCAGAAGCTGACGCCCTCGACGATCACGGTGCCGATGACGGCGCCGATCAGCGTGCCGGAACCACCAAACAAAACGTAGAGCACCACTTGGGTGGAGACCACGACGCCCACCATGTTGGGCCATACAAAACCTTCGTGGAACGCATAGAGACTGCCGGCGAGGCCCGCGATGGCGCCGCCGATGGCGAAGATGATCGCCTTGAGGTGCTGCGCCTTGTAGCCGAAGAAGGCGATGCGCTGCTCGTTCTCGCGCAGCCCGGCCAGCGCAAGGCCGAACTGCGAGCGCACCAGGAAGCGGCAGAGCAGGTAGACCGCGACGAGGATGCCGAGCACGAGATAGTAGAAGGCAGGCCCTTCCGTGAACTCGTAGCCGCCGAGCGACATCGGCGCGATCGAGGGAATGCCGTTCTGGCCGCCGAGATAATACCAGCCGCGCGCGAGGCGATCGGCGGCGTAGGAGCCGGTGAGCGTGCCGAGAGAGACGAAGATCACGCTGGAGGGATGCCGCCCCAGCAGCAGGAAGCCGCCGAGCAGAAGCGCGAAGGTGAGGCCGATCAGCGTGCCCGCCGGCAGCACCAGGAAGATGTTGGTGATGTCGAGGTCGCGCGCGAGCAGCGCGACGCCGTAGCCGGCCGAGCCGAAGAACAGGGCCTGGCCGAAGCTCATAATGCCGGCATAGCCCCAGACCAGATCGAACGACAGCGCGAACAGCGCGAGGATGATCACGCGCGTCGCGAACACCGTCAGATAATCCTGCAACACCAGCGGCGCGAACAGCGCGGCGATGAGCACCACGCCCTCGACAATCGGCAGGACCTTTCGTCCTGCCTTGACTTGTTCCCTGGCCTGTCCCGCTGCCACGCGTTCAGCCATCGCGTCGTCCGCTTCGTCGCCGGCGATGGCCTCTCTTACCACACTCATCGACTTCGGCATTCTGCCTCAGCATTCCTTGGGATCGACGAGGCCATTGCTTCGCGCGACGATCTCGTAATTCCCACCCTTGGCGACGGCGGTGTACATCTTCATCTTGCAGTGTCGCTTGCCCGGTACCATCTCGGCCGGTCCCCCGGGACCTTCGGCGATCTTGGCATGGTCGAGCGCGGCCGCGACCGACTCGCGGTCGATCTTGCCGGCTTCCTTGACCGCGGCTTCCCACAGCTTCAGGCCACGATAGGTGCCGGTGGCGGCGCTGCCGGCGGCGAACAGGAAGTTGCCCGGAAAGTCCTTCTCGTAGGCCGCCTGGATTTTTGCGTCGAACGAGTTCTCCTTGGTCAGCACCTTGAAATAGTCGAGGCAGCTCGCGAGCCCCTCGATCTCGGCGGCCTGGTTGATGTTGAGCGTGTTCTCGTCATAGTAGACGCAGGCGAGACGGCCGCCGTTCTTGAGGAAGCCGGCTTCATAAAGCTGCTTGAAGAACGGGCCGACACCGGGCGGGATGACCGTGTTGAAAACGACGTCGACCTTGTTGGAGATGATGCGGTTGACGGTCGCGGAGAAGTCGACCTGGTCGAGCGGATAGTATTCCTCGAACACGACCTCGCCACCGTTCGCCTCGATCACCTTGCGCGCATAGACGTTGAGCGTGTGCGGCCAGACGTAGTTGGCGCTCGGCAGCGCGAACTTCTTGCCGCCGTTCTTGATCAGCCAGGGAATGAACTCGTCGCATTGCTGCGCCGGCGTCGGGCCGGTGCAGAACAGATAGGGCGTGCACTCCTTGCCCTCGTAGAGCTGCGGATAGATGTAGAGCGTCTTGCCGCGCGCCACGATCGGATCCTTGATCGCATTGCGCATCGAGGAGGTGATGCCGCCCAGCACCATGTCCACCTTGTCGCGCTGGATCAGCTTGCGCACGTTGCCGACCGCGACCGATTCGTTCGACGCGGTGTCCTCGATGTACAACTCGAGCGGACGGCCGAGCAGGCCGCCGGAATTGTTGATCTCCTTGATCACCATCTTGGCGACATTGGCATCGGCATTGCCGGCATAGGCGATCGGGCCGGTGAGGTCGGTGGCGATGCCGACCTTGATCGGCCCCTCGGCCGCATTCGCCCAGGGTGCCGGGACGACCCAGCTTCCGACGCCGGTTGCGACCGCACCGGACGCGAAGGCCAGATTGGAGAGAAAGCGGCGGCGTGAAAGCTGAGTGCGATCGAACATGTGACTAAACCCCTTTTCCAGCGATGAGGCCCTGCGGGCGGAATTTGATGAAGACAATGGCGAGCACGAAGACGAGGACGTCGGCGACGACAGGCGCCATGACCCAGGGCAAAGCGGCGCTGAGCGTGCCGATGACGCCGGCGCCCGCGACCGGCCCGATGAAGGAGCCGACGCCGCCGACCATGACCGCGACGAAACCCTGGATCAGGAAGCGCAGGCCGAGATCGGCATAGAGGCTGAACACCGGCACGATCAGCGCACCGGCAAGGCCGGCGAGCGCGGAGCCGAAAGCAAAAGTGGCGCCGTACATCAGGGGCGTCGAGATGCCCGAGGCGCGCGCCAGCGCGGGATTTTCCAGCGTGGCGCGCATGCGCAGGCCGAAGCTCGTGCGCGACAGCAGCAGATAGCAGCCCGCCATCACCAGCAGCGTGATGACGATGATGGTGAAGCGCCAGGCCGAGATGTGGATGGTGCCGAAATCGATGGAGCCGCCGATCGGCTCGGGCACGGTGAGATAGAAGCCGCCGATCAGCCCGCGCACGGCCTCGCGAATGATGAGACCGAGCGCGTAGGTGCCGAGCATGGCGACGATCGGCGCGGCATAGAAGCGGCGGATGATCAGCGCCTCCAGCACGAAGCCGAGCGCGCCGACGACGAAGGGCGCCGCGACCATGCCGGCCCAGATCGGCAGGCCCTTGGCGTAGGCGAGATAGGTGATGTAGGCCCCGAGCAGGACGAACTCGCCCTGCGCGAAGTTGAAGATGCCCATCATGCTGGCGATGATCCCGAGCCCCAGCACGATCAGGACGATGATCGCGCCGAAGCTCAGGATCTCGAACGCCGCGACGAACGCGTTAGCCATGCGATAGAGCCGCCTGCATCAATGCCACGTTCACATCTTCTTCCAGTCGCCGATCTGCTCGAACGCATGGGCGGCGCGGTAGATGGTGGATTCCTCGAACATGCGGCCGACCAGCATCAGGCCGACCGGCAGGCCGTCCACCATGCCGCAGGGCAGCGACATCGCGGGATGGTGGGTGATGTCGAACGGCGCGGTGTTGGAGATCATTTCGAGCGCTCGGGCGACGTATTCCTCGCGGCTGGCATTGGGCTCCGGCAGCTTGGTCGCCTTCATCGGCGTGGTCGGCATCAGCAACAGGTCGTAGTCGCCGAACGCCTTGTCGTAGGCCGCAGTCAGCCGGCGGGAGATGTTGAGCGCCTTTCCGTAGAAGCGTGGACCGAAATTGTTGTTGATGTAGGTGCCGAGCATCATGAACAGCTTCGTGGTCTCGGACAGCGAGTCGGCCTGCCGGCGCCAGCCGCGATGAAAATCCATCAGCGAGGTCGAATAGAGATCGCCGCGGCTGAGGCCGTAACCGTCGCCGAACATCATGGTCTGGGTCAGGCCTTCGGTGCCGATGGGGGTCCAGATCGCGCCGCCCAGCAGATGCATCGGGATCGACACCGTCTCGACGCTGGCTCCAAGATCCTTGAAGCGCTTTGCCGCCTCGCGCACGCTTTCGTTCACCGCCGCCTCTGCGGTCGGCTGCTCGAAACCCTCCTTGACGATGCCGATCCTCATGCCGTTGACGCCCTGACCGAGCGCCTTGGTGTATTCCTCGACCTTCGGGGCCTTGATCCGCGGATCGTAGCCGTCGTCGCCGGCGAGCACTTCGAGCAGGAGCGCGTTGTCGGCAACCGTCGCGGTCATCGGGCCGGTGTGGTCGACATAGATCTCGATCGGCATGATCCCGGTATAGGGCACGAGTCCCCAGGTCGGCTTCATGCCGTAGATGCCGCAGAACGAGGACGGCATGCGGATCGAGCCGCCCTGATCGCCGCCGATTGCCATGTCGACCTCGCCGAGCGCGACCACGACGCCCGAGCCCGACGACGAGCCGCCGGCCGAGTACCCCATCTTGTGTGGATTGTGCACCGGCCCGAAGGAGCCGGTATGGCTGCCGCCGGACAGGCAGAAATGCTCGCAATGCACCTTGCCCTTGATCTCGGCGCCGGCATCCAGCATGCGCGTGACGATGGTGGCATCGAAATCGGGCACGTAGCCTTCCAGCGTCGACGAGCCGTTGGTCATGGGCACGCCGGCCAGCATGATGTTGTCTTTCAGCGCGATGGTCTTGCCCTTGAGCTTGCCGCTCGCCGCGCCCTTCACGGTGGACTTGCGATACCAGGCGTTGCGCGGGTTCTCTTCGGCCGAAGGCCGATAGCCCGGCGTGCGCGGATATTTCACTTCGGGCAGCTCGTCCGGCATCGCGCCGACGAGATTGTAGGCCTCGATCGAGCCCTGCATCAGGCCGCGAAACGAGGCGACGTCGTCGTCGGTGAGCGAAAGGCCGCACTGCTCGGCGACACTGCGAAGCTGGGCGGGCGTGGGAAGGACAACTGTCACGGCGCTCTCCTGAAGTTTCTTGAGACAAGCATTGGGCGCGGCCGCCCGTGCACGACGCGCACGATCGGCCTCGCTGAAACATTCAAAACGGAAATATTTTCCTTTTCAAGTATTATTTTGAATCGAGGGCGTGCGCGGATCGTCGCGCGCGCGTCAGATCGGCTTGATCAGCTTGAAGTCGAGACCGTCGGCCACGGCGAGATGCATCGGCATCCGCGCGTGCCCGTTGCGGACGGTGACCTGACCGCGGGCGCCGCTATAGGAAATGTTGCGGCCGGCCGCGAGCATCGGCCCCATCGCGAGCGAGCCGGCCTTGTTCGCGACGGCTTCGAGAAAGCGCATGCCTTCATAGCTGGACTGCCCGACCGAGCCGATCGGCGGAGCATTCGGTCCGAACATCGCGCGATAGCGGCTCTGGAAATCGTCATTGGCGCGCGCCCCGGTGCCGGTGAAATAGCCCGAGGCGCAGTACATGTTCTCGCTGTTGTCGGCGCCGATGCCGAGCAGCACGGTGTCGTCCATCGCGCCGGCCAGCCGCAGCGTAGTGGCGCCGAGGCCCCATTCGCCGAAGGCGCGATTGAAGGTGCTGCTGTCGGTGCCGATCAGCGAGATCAGCACGACGTCGGGCCGCGCGGCGCGGATGCGCGCCAGATGCGGCTCGTGATTGTCCTCGCCGAGCGGAACGAACTCCTCGCCGACGACATGACCGCCGGTTTCCCTGATGTAGTTCTTCACCGCACGGTGCGACTGCCAGGGCCAGACATAGTCGCTTCCGATCAGGTACCAGCGCTTTGCCTTCTTGACGTCGGCCAGCCAGTGGATCGCCGGTCGGCTCTGCCAGCGCGGCGTCTCGCCGATCGCCATCACGCCGGGCGTCCGCTCGCCGCCCTCATAGACCGGCGTGTAGATGTAGGGGATGCGATGACGCCTTGTGACGTCGCGGAGGCCGACACGGACCGCGCTGGTATGGAGGCCCACGATGAGATCGACCTCGTCGAAGGCGATGGCCTGCTCGGCCCGGTTCAGAACCTCGTCGAGCGGCCCGCCCGCGTCGTAGATCGACAGCTCGATCTCGCGGCCGAGGATGCCGCCGCGCTTGTTGATCTCGGCAACGGCAAGCTGGGCGCTGTTGGTGGCGCAGGGGCCCCAGACCCCGGGCGATCCGCTGCAGCAGATGAATCCGCCGACGCGGAGCTTGTTGGTGCCGCGCCGCCTGAACAAGGCGTGGTCGCTCGGCGACAGCGCGCCGTCAGCCGCCGATGACGACAGATTCCTGAACAGCAAGGACGGCGGCAATGCCGGACCGCCGTGAGCCGGGAAATTTACCGTCGCGCGCACGCCAACTCCTGTCTGATGCCAGACTTGAAAGCCCATTGAGCAGGCGGCCGCGGCTTCCGCCCTTTTGTTGGGCAATCATCCTATTTTGAAAATATTGAATATTCAACAATTGAAGTGCATATAGATGCAGCATTGATTGCAAGACATTCACTCATTTGGGTCAAGACGAAGTCTTAGCCGTGGCAAAATCCAACGCTCCAATCACCGAACACCTCGCTTATCTGCTCGCGCAAGCCAACCGGGAGATCAACCGGCAGCTGGAACTCCGGTTGAGCAAGGAGGGCGTTCCGGTCGAGCAATGGCGCATCCTGAAAGTGCTGTCGGACGGCGACGGCCATTCGATGGGCGAGCTTGCGGACGCGGTGCTGCTCAACCATCCGACGCTGACCAAGATGATCGACCGCATGGTCTCGGACACGCTGGTCTATCGCGTGCAGGACCCCAACGACCGCCGCAAGGTTTTGATGTTCATCTCCGACCGCGGCAAGGTGCTGTGCAAGAGGCTCAACTCGCTCGCGGTGGACCAGGAGGAGCACATCCTGGAAAGCTACGGCGACAAGTCGACGAGCGAGCTGAAGCGCCTGCTGGAGAGCCTGATCGACAGCTCGAATTGAGCGGCGGTCCGGCGCGCGCCCTCGCAGATCCTCGTTAGATTTCGCGGCATGTGCCCGCCGTTGCAGGGGTGGCCCCGCAGCTTGTGGTGCGGGCATCGCTCCCATGACATCCCCGCGGTTGACCGCGCGGTCGGCAGCTTGCAGGTTGGACCGACCTTATCCCGCCAGCCTCCCCGCCCATGCTCAGCGTCACCAGCCTCTGGATTCCCTTCACGATCGTTGCCGCGCTCGGACAGGTCGCGCGCAATGCAATGCAGCGCTCCCTGACGAAGCCGCTGGGGACCTGGGGCGCGACCAATATCCGCTTCCTGTTCGGCTTCCCGTTCTCGCTGCTGTTCCTGGGGGTGGTGCTGGTCGCGACCGGCGATCATATCGGCATGCCGCCGTCGGTGTTCTGGCCGTGGCTGCTGCTCGGCGCGCTCAGCCAGATCGTCGCGACCGGCCTGATGCTGCTGGCGATGAACGACCGCTCCTTCGTGGTGACGACGGCGTATCTGAAGACCGAGGCGATCCAGACCGCGATCTTCGGCTTCGTCTTCCTCGGCGATCACCTGACCTGGCTGAAGGTGCTGGCGATCGTGATCGCGACCGTCGGCGTCGTCATCACGGCGCTGCGGCCCGGCGGCCAGAAGAGCTTTGCCGAGCTGAAGCCGACCATCACCGGCCTCGTTGCGGCCGCGGCCTTCGCGCTGTCCGCCGTCGGTTTCCGCGGCGCCATCATCACCGTGCCTGATGTGTCGTTCGTGACGGCGTCGTCGTTCACGCTGGTGCTCGGCCTGTTCGTGCAGACGCTGGTGCTGACGATCTATCTGCTTCTGCGCGCGCCGGACGTGCTGCGGGGCATCCTCGGGATGTGGCGGCCCTCGATGCTGGCGGGCTTCACGGGCGCCTTCGCCTCGCAGTTCTGGTTTCTGGCGTTTGCGCTGACGGCGGCCGCCAATGTCCGCACGCTCGCGCTGATCGAGGTGCTGTTCGCGCAAGGCGTCGCCTACTACTCGTTCAAGCAGCCGATCGCGCCGCGCGAAATTCTTGGCATCGCGCTGATCGTGGTCGGCGTGGCGGTGCTGGTGGGGGCCTGAACTCTAGCCGTCATGCCCGGGCGAAAGCGCGAAGCGCGTCTTCGCGATAGATGTCCCGGGCATCCACGTTCTTCGTGCTGGGAGAAAGGCGTGGATG
Organism: Bradyrhizobium sp. KB893862 SZCCT0404; assembly: GCF_018130885.1. Lineage (NCBI taxonomy): Bacteria > Pseudomonadati > Pseudomonadota > Alphaproteobacteria > Hyphomicrobiales > Nitrobacteraceae > Bradyrhizobium > Bradyrhizobium sp. KB893862 SZCCT0404. The sequence continues at coordinate 92,932 of NZ_JAFCLT010000019.1, read as the reverse complement.
ACCGGGTCATAGGCGAGCGGAAGCGACGCCGTCCTTCGGACGGCTATGCCCGGCCATGACGAAGAAGCGAGCTGTCAGTTCCGGTCTTCCGGCAGGGTCGGCAGCGGCGAGACCTCGATGCCCTCGTCGATCAGCGACTTCGCCTCTTCCGGCGAAGCCTCGCCGTAGATCGGGCGGTGCTCCTTGTCGCCGTAATGCATGGCGCGGGCTTCGTTGGCGAAGCGCTCGCCGACATTGTCGGCGTTCTTGACGATGTGATCGCGCAGCTCCTTGAGCTTGGTGCGGAGCTCGCGCTCCTGCGCCATCAAGAGCGAGGTCGGTCCTGACGGCGCAGCCTCGGGCGCCGGCGTCGAAGCCGGCTCCGGCGGCGGCGTCGCGCGGCCGCGGCCCTTCTTGCCGACGATGCGCGGGGCCATGATCGCCTTGTCGACCTTGGCCGAGCCGCAGATCGGACAGGTCACCAGCTTGCGCTTCACCTGCGACTCATAGGCCGACGAGCTCTGGAACCAGCTTTCGAACTCGTGGCTGCGGTCGCAGTGAAGTGCGTAGCGGATCATGCCGAGCCCCGCACGAGATGCAGATGGTCCGGCCCCGCCTTGGGGTCGGCGACGCCGAAGCGGCGGCCGTGCTGGAGCGAGGGGATGGCGCGGCGCGCGGTCTCCACCTTGGCCGGGTCGATCTTGGCCATGATGATGCCGGGCTCGACATCGCCCTCGGCGAGAATTTCGCCCCAGGGATCGATGATCAGCGAATGACCATAGGTCTCGCGCTTGTTCTCGTGGGTGCCGGCCTGGGCGGCCGCGAAGATGAAGCAGCCGGTCTCGATCGCGCGCGCGCGCAGCAGCACGTGCCAATGCGCTTCGCCGGTCTTGCGGGTGAAGGCGGAGGGCACGGTGATGAAATAGGCCCCGCTCTCGGCCAGCGCGCGGTAGAGCGCGGGGAAGCGCACGTCGTAGCAGATCGTGAGGCCCACCCGGCCCCAGGGCAGGTCGGAGATCACGGCGGTCTCGCCCGGCTGGTAATTGGCGGATTCGCGATAGCTCTCGCCGTCCGGCAGCTCAATGTCGAACATGTGGATCTTGTCGTAGCTCGCGAGCACGTTGCCCTCGGGCCCGATCAGGAAGGAGCGGTTGACCGCCTTCTCCTCGGAGAAGCGCAGCGCCAGCGAGCCGACATGGATGTGGATCTTCAGCTCCGCGGCGAGCGCGCGATACGCCTTCAGAGAGGCGTCGTCCTCTTCGCTCTGCAGATGCTCGAACAGCGCCTTGCGGTTCAGCTGCATCATGTTGCTGACTTCGGGCGTCTGCACGTAGTCGGCGCCGTTGGCGGCGGCCTGGCGGATCAGCCTGGTGGCCAGCGCAAGGCTCGGCTCCGGCAGCAGGCCGGTGCGCATCTGCACCATGGCGGCGGTGAAGGTCCTGTTCTCGCTCATGAGACTGCCTTGACGCTTTCGAGCATGCCGTCGAGCTTGCCCTCGCGATCGAGCGCGTAGAGGTCGTCGCAGCCGCCGATATGGGTTCCGCCGATCCAGATCTGCGGGAAGGTCGAGCCTTCGCCGGCGCGGTCGTACATTTCGTCGCGCCAGGACGGGTCCTTGGCAACGTCGAACTCGGTGAAGGTCGCCTTCTTGCGGGTCAGCAGCGATTTGGCGGCGGAACAATAGCCGCACCCGGGCCTGGTGTAGATCTCGACGGCAGTGGTCATGTCGTCCAACGCTCTCATGTCATGAATTCATTGAATTATATGGGACTTCACCTGACCTCCACAACCCGGGCGAAGACCAGCACGTCGACCTGGGCCGCCTTGGCGCGCAGCAGGGCCCGCGCGCAGGCATCCAGCGTCGCGCCCGAGGTCAGGACGTCGTCGACGAGGACGATGCGGCGGCCCTGGACCTCGGCCTGACGGTCGGGGGATACCTGGAATGCGCCCTGCACATTGGTGGCGCGCTGCGCCCGCGACAGGCCGATCTGCTGCTCGGTGGCGCGCACCCGCCGCAGCACCTCGCCCCGGACCCTGACGCCGCTCTGGCGCTCGATCACGCGCGCCAGTGCGCCGGACTGGTTGTAGCGGCGGCGCCAGGCCCGCCGCCAGTGCAGCGGCACCGGCACCAGCATGTCGGCCCCATTGAGCAGCTCGCCGCCCGCCCGCGCCATCCAGCGGCCCATGGCGGGCGCAAGATCAGTGCGGTCCTGGTATTTCAGCGCATGCACCAGCGTGCGCGCGACATCGTCGTAACGCACCGCCGCCCGTGCGCGCTGGTAGGCCGGCGGGCTTGCGATCGCCTCCATCGACAGCATGTCGGGGCCGGGGTCATAGACAAAGGGAATGCCGAGCCGCGGGCAATAGGGCCGCTCGATGAACGACAGCCGCGCCCAGCACGAAGCGCAAACGCCCTCCCCGTCCACCGGCTCGCGGCACGACACGCACAGCGTCGGCAGCGCGATGTCCAGCGCCAGCCGTGCCGCGCGTGCCAGCACGTGACGGCCGGCCGTCCACGCCGCGCGCAGCGGTGCGGCGATCGAGCGGGTCGGGGCGGCGTCGGCTTCCATGGGGGGAGGCTAGCGGTCCGCGATGGTCCGCTCAAGCGGCCGTGGTCCGAAAGCGGACATCAGGAAAGTAGGTCGTGGTGCTCCCTCAGGATCGCACGAGCGCTCCGCTGCTCTGCGGCCGATGCGAAAATCGAATCATGGGCAAGCCGCATCTGGCGGGCGGCCCGCGCAGCGGGCATTGCACCGACGCCCGTCCCCAGGCCGGGCACGAGCAACGACTGAATGACCTCATCGCCGTCGGCATTATGCGTGAGGACGGCGATCAGAGCTGCCCGGAACGCGAGATACACATTCACGGTCTGATCGATGCGCGCCGGCACCCGCATCGTTGGCGCACTCACCAGAAACGGGAAGCGCGCGTGCGCTGTGGCAAGCACGACCGCCTGGCCGACCGGGAGCTCTCCATAATGGTGCTCTGCCAATAGAGCCTGCAGACTGGTCTGGAGCTCCCAGCCGAAATAGCGCGAATAGAGCAAGTCGATCCCGCCATCCATGTACCCGAAGCTGTTGGCTGGGCTCAGGATCGCGTCGGCCTGCTGCGCAAAAATATCGCCGAGCGAAACTTCGACATTTGCCACGTCTGCAAACGCTTCCCTCCACGCATCGACAACGTCGGCGTTGATGTCGCGAAGATGAATGTTGAGCATGGCCGGGGCCTCGGTGGGATCTCACTATATGATGGCGCGTTTGGCCATTCCACCAGCCTCGCTGTTGTTTGGGTTGCCAGAGTGGCGGTCATCGGCGTAACCAGCGGCATGGCCCAGCCCCCGCAGACCCCGCCTGCCCTGTTCGATCGTGCCTTGCTGCATGCGCGGCAGCGGCGTGCGCAGGGGCAAGATGCCGTGAGCTTCCTGCTTGAACGGGTCGCCGAGGACATGTCCGACCGGCTGGCCGCGGTGATGCGCGAGTTTCACGCGCCGGCCGATCTCTGGACGCCCGGCGATGGGCTCGCCGGCTTGCGCGCGCGGCTTCCTTCCATCTCGCACATCGCACTCGATGGGGCCGGCGCGGAAAAACTGCCCGTCGCACCCGAGAGCCTCGATCTCGTCGTCTCGGCGCTGGCGCTGCAGTTCGTCAACGATTTGCCGGGCGTGTTCGCGCAAATCCGGCGTGCGCTGAAGCCGGACGGCCTGCTGCTGGCCGCGATGATCGGCGGCGACAGCCTGACCGAGCTGCGGCAGGCCTTTGCCGCGGCGGAAGCCGAATGCGAGGGCGGCGTGTCGCCGCGCGTGGCGCCGTTCGCCGATTTGCGCGACATCGGCGCGCTGCTGCAGCGGGCGGGCTTTGCGCTGCCGGTGACCGACGTCGACCGCGTCGTGGTGCGCTATGGCAATGCGTTCGCGCTGATGCAGGATCTCCGCCGCATGGGCGCGTCCAACATGCTGATCGAGCGGCGCCGCACGCCGACGCGACGGGCGACGATGCTGCGCATGGCCGAGATCTATGCCGAGCGCTTTGCCGATGCCGACGGCCGCATCCGCGCGACCTTCGACATCATCTGGCTGTCCGGCTGGGCGCCGCATGCGAGCCAGCAGCAGCCGCTCAAGCCGGGGTCGGCGAAAGCAAGCCTGGCGGAGGCGGTGAAGAAGGCGGGGAAGACGGAATCCTAGCACCGTCATTCCGGGGCGATGCGCAGCATCGAACCCGGAATCTCGAGATTCCGGGTTCGGTCCTACGGACCGCCCCGGAATGACGACGCAAGCGCATCCTCACATCAGCAAATCGATCAGATGCGGGATCAGCGGGATGTCCGCGGGCGGCATCGGGTAGTCGCGCAGCTTGTTGGCGCGGACCCAGGCGAGGATCTGGCCTTCGCGCGGCATCACCTGCCCCTCCCAGCGCCGGCAGATGTAGAGCGGCATCAGGAGGTGAAACGTCTCGTAGCCGTAGCTGGCGAAGGTCAGCGGCGCCAGGCACGGCTCGGCGACGGTGATGCCGAGCTCCTCATGCAGCTCGCGGATCAGGCTCTGCTCCGGCCGCTCGCCCGGCTCGAGCTTGCCGCCGGGAAATTCCCACAGGCCCGCCAGCGTCTTGCCCGGGGGGCGCTGCGCGATCAGGACGCGCTTGTCGGCGTCGACCAGCGCGCAAGCCACCACCAGTGTCAGTTTGAGATCGGCCATGCCTGGAATGTCGCTCGCTGAGGATGGACCGCAACGGTTTGTTAACCCCGTGACGGCCCGCGTTTCGATACCTCCATAAGTCATATTTAATCGAAGGTTCCTAGAGTGGAAACGATTCAACCATTCCGGGCCCGATCCATGCACGCCGCGATTTACGCCACGATGCGCCGCTTTGTCCGCGAGAAGCGCGGCAACGTCGCCGTGATCTTCGCATTGTGCTGCGTCCCCCTGATCACGGTGGTCGGCTGCGCGGTCGATTATTCCCGGGCGACGCAGGTCCGGTCCAAGCTCCAGGCCGCCGCCGATGCGGCCAGCGTCGGCTCGGTCGCCAAGGCATCGCCGGCCTTTATCGCCGCGGGCTCGATGACCGCGGACGGTGCGATCCCGGCCGGCGTCACCGACGCCAAGAACATCTTCAATGCCAACATCGCCAACCTGACCGGCTATACGCTCACGGCAATCACGCCGACCGTGGTCAAGAGCGGTTCGGCCGTGACCTCGACGGTGACGTTCAGCGCCAGCATCAACACCATGTTCCTCGGCGTGATCGGCAGGACCACGCTGAACATGAGCGGGACCTCGACCGCGACGGCGACCATGCCGCTCTACATCGACTTCTACCTGCTGCTGGACAATTCGCCGTCGATGGGCGTCGGTGCGACGCCGACCGACGTGCAGACGATGGTCAACAACACATCGGACAAATGCGCATTTGCCTGTCACGACCTCAAGGACAAGAACAACTATTACGACCTCGCCAAGAAGCTCGGCGTGACCACCCGGATCGACGTGCTCCGTACCGCGACGCAATCGTTGATGGATACGGCGAGCGTGACCGCGACCTATTCAAACCAGTTCAGAATGGCGATCTACGATTTCGGCGGGGCCGCAAGCACGCTCGGCCTGCGCAACCTGTTCTCGTTGTCGGCTTCGCTCTCCAGCGCCAAGTCGGCGGCCGGCAATATCGACCTGATGTCGGTCAACGGTCAGAACGAGAACGGCGATCAGGACACGGCATTCACCGCGATCTTCCCCGCGATGAACAGCGAGATCAGCTCGCCCGGCCCCGGCACGTCGTCCAGCCCGCTGAAATACCTGCTCTTCGTCTCCGACGGGGTCGCCGACGAAAGCAACACCGCGTGCCTGAAGCCGCTTTCGGGCAGCACGCGCTGCCAGTCGCCGCTCAATGCTGCGCTCTGCAAGACGATCCGGGATCGGGGCGTCAAGGTTGCGGTGCTGTACACGACCTATCTCGCGTTGCCCACCAACAGCTGGTACATGAAGTGGGTCGATCCTTTCAACGTAGGCCCCTACGGCCCCTCGCCCAACAGCGAGATCGCGCAGAACATGCAGAGCTGCGCCTCGCCGGGATTGTATTTCGAGGTGAGCCCGACGCAGGGCATCTCGGACGCCATGAACGCGCTGTTCAAGAAGGCGGTGGCGGACGCGCGGATCTCGGGGTGAGCTGAAGCAAGGTACCATCACCGTTACCCTGAGGCGGCCGCTCCTTCAGCGGCCCTCGAAGGGCGACTGCCCGGCTCTTTCCGAGCGGACGCAGGTGGGCCGATTCATCCTTCGAGGCTCCCCGCGCAATGCTTGGCATCGCGCGCCTCGCAACTCAGGATGACGGAGTGAGAATGATTAGCGCGTCATTCCGGGGCGATGCGCCAGCGTCGAACTATGGTGCGCGATTGCGAACCTGAGTATTTCGAGCCGCGCACACTTCTGGATTCCGGGTTCTCGCTTCGCGAGCCCCGGAATGACAGCCGTGGAGCTTACGACCTGTAATCCCCGTTGATCGCGACATACTCCTTGGTGAGGTCACAGGTCATGACGCGGTCGCGGCCCTTGCCGAGGCCGAGCGAGACCTTGATCGCGATCTCCGGCGCCTTCATCGCTTCCGACACCTGCGCCTCGTCATAGGACGGATCGCGCGCGCCGCTCTTGGCGACGCGGATGCCGTTGAAGGAGATCGAGAGCTTGTCGCGGTCGGCCGGCTCGCCGGCCTTGCCGACGGCCATCACCACGCGGCCCCAATTGGCGTCCTCGCCGGCGATCGCGGTCTTCACCAGCGGAGAGTTGGCAATCGACATCGCGATCTTGCGCGCCGAGGCCTTGGTCTTGGCGCCCTCCACGGTGATCTCGACCAGCTTGCGCGCGCCTTCGCCGTCGCGGGCGACCTGCTCGGCGAGGTTGGCGAGCACCTGGTTGAAGGCCTTCACGAAGGCCTTCAGGCGCGGATCGCTGGCCCGGCTGATCTTCGGTGCGCCGTGCGCGGCGGCGGCGCCGGTGGCGAAGGCCAGCAGCGTGTCCGAGGTCGAGGTGTCGCCGTCGATCGTCACCGCGTTGAAGGTGTCCTCGACGCCGGCCTTGAGCAGCGCCTGCAGCGCGGCCGGCGCGATCGGGGCGTCGGTGAAGATGAAGGACAGCATCGTCGCCATGTCGGGCGCGATCATGCCGGCACCCTTGGCCATGCCGTTGATGGTGACCTTGGCCCTGCCGAGCTTGACGGTCGCGGTCGCGACCTTCGGGAAGGTGTCGGTGGTCATGATCGCCTTGGCGGCGGCGAGGTAGTCGCCTGCTTCCGCGGTCTCGGCGAGGCGGCCCAGCACGCCGTCGAACTTGGTCGCGTCCAGCGGCTCGCCGATCACGCCGGTCGAGGCCAGGAAGATCTCGCTCTCGCTGCAGCCGACGGCCTTGGCCGCGATCTTGGCGGTCAGCGCCGTGGAGGCGCGGCCGGTCTTGCCGGTGAAGGCGTTGGCATTGCCGGAATTGACCACCAGCGCGCGCGCCTTGCCGCCCTTCAGTTTTGCACGGCACCATTCGACCGGGGCGGACGGGCACTTCGACTTGGTGAAGACGCCGGCGACTGCGGTGCCCTTGTCCATCACCGCCAGCAGCACGTCGGTGCGGTTCTTGTAGCGGATGCCGGCCTCGGCGGTCGCAAGACGGATGCCCGCGATGACGGGCATGTCGGGAACGTTCTTCGGGGCGAGCGGGGAGACGGTTGAGGACATCGCGGGTGCCTTGATGAGGTCTGGATATGCAGATGGCCGGGACATCCAGTGCGAAGACGTGCTTCGCACTTTCGGCCCGGCCATTGCGATGCTTAGATACTCTTGGCGTCACCGAAGTGACAGCAAATTCTTACTTCTTGGCGGGGGGCGCCATCTTGCTGTCGGAGGGCTTCGCCGCGTCGGCCGGCTTGGCATCCGACTTGGCGTCCGCCGCCGGCTGGTCCAGCCGCTCGACCTTGGCCTCGGCGCGCAGCTTGGCGACATAGTCGGCCTGGGCCTTGCGGGTGACGTAGTTCTCGATCTGGGCCTTGACCTGCTCGAAGTCCGGCGCCTTGCGGCTGCGCTTTTCCTCGACCTTGATGATGTGCCAGCCGAACTGCGACTTCACGGGGTCGGAGATCTTGCCCGGCTCCAGCGCGAAGGCCACGGCCGAGAATTCCGGCACCATCTGCTCCTTGGTGAAGAAGCCGAGATCGCCGCCGTCGGCGGAGCCCGGATCCTTGGACTTCTTCTTGGCGAGCTCGGCGAAATCGGCGCCCTTGTCGAGCTCGGCCTTCACCGCCTTGGCCTCGTCCTCGGTCTCGACCAGGATGTGGCGGGCGCGCACTTCCTGCTCGCCGGTGATCTGCTTGGAGGCCTCCTCGTAGACCTTCTTCATGGCGTCCGGGGTGGTGGCGGCCTTGCCTTCCTGGGCCAGCAGGCTGTCCATCAGCAGGCGGGTACGGGCGAACGCCAGGCGCTTCTTGAACTCCTCGCTGTCGGCGACCTTCTTGTCCTCGGCGGCCTTGCCGACGATCTTCATGTCGATCAGGAACGACAGGACGTTCTCATCCTTGGTCGCGGGGTCCATCTGGGCGAGGCTCGGCCCGAGTTCCTCCTCGGCCAGGGCCACATCGCTCTTCTTGATCTCGACGCCATTGACCTTCGCCAGGACCGGATCGTCGGCGGCCCGGAGCGGCCCGGCAAACGCCAGGGTCAGCGCCAGAGCGAGGCTGCCAGCCAGGGCGGAGGCATGGCGGAAACGCTGGCCGGTGGTTACCGGGAACGAGGTGGTCATGGAAAATCCTTTTGTTGAAGCAGGGGGCTGCTCGAGCGGGGCGGACACTCGCCCAATTCAGGGGGGCTTGGCAACGCGAAAAGTCTGTCAAAATGATGAATTAGCCGCAATGCGCCCGCCGTTGACAAGGCCCTGACCGGGCCATATCTCTGCCCGGTCGCGACCATGGCGATGGCGTTTATTTTGCTGCGTTTTTGGCCGTTGAACCCAGACTTGCCCAATTCCCACCCATATGGCGGACGACCCCCGCAGTCCGGGCTCTGGCGCCATCAGGCGTCACGGTGAGTTGATAGGCAGGGGGGTGACAACTTCTTGGCTGCAACGCGGTTAATTCGCGAACACAGGAACTAGGCATGATCGGCGCGCTCGCCCGCAAGTTTTTCGGCTCCGCCAACGACCGGCGGGTGAAGGGATACCAGTCCCGCGTCAACGCGATCAACGCGCTGGAGGCAGAGGTCTCGAAGCTCTCCGACGAGGCGCTCAAGGCCCGCACCGCCGAGTTCAAGAAACAGCTCGCCGAGGGCAAGACGCTCGACGACCTCCTGGTCCCCGCCTTCGCCACGGTGCGCGAGGCCGCCAAGCGCACGCTTGGCCAGCGCCATTTCGACGTCCAGCTGATCGGCGGCATCGTGCTGCACGAGGGCGACATCGCCGAGATGAAGACCGGCGAAGGCAAGACGCTGGTCGCAACCCTCGCGGTCTACCTCAACGCGCTCGCCGGCAAGGGCGTCCACGTCGTCACCGTCAACGACTACCTCGCCCGCCGCGACTCCGGCTGGATGGGCCAGATCTACGGCTTCCTCGGCCTGACCACCGGCGTGATCGTCCATGGCCTCGACGATGCCGAGCGCAAGGCGGCCTATGCCTGCGACATCACCTACGGCACCAACAACGAATACGGCTTCGACTATCTGCGCGACAACATGAAGTACCGGCTCGAGGACATGGTCCAGCGGCCGCACTTCTACGCCATCGTCGACGAGGTCGACTCGATCCTGATCGACGAAGCGCGCACGCCGCTGATCATCTCCGGCCCGCTCGACGACCGCTCGGACTTCTACAACACCATCGACGGCTTCCTGCCCAAGCTCGACAAGACCGATTACGAGGTCGACGAGAAGCAGCGCACGGTGACGCTCACCGAAGCCGGCATGGAGAAGATCGAGGGGCTGCTGCGCGATGCCGGCCAGCTCAAGGGCGAGTCGCTCTACGACGTCGAGAACGTCTCCGTCGTGCACCACATCAACCAGGCCCTGCGCGCCCACACGCTGTTCACGCGCGACAAGGACTACATCGTCCGCGACGACGAGGTCGTGATCATCGACGAGTTCACCGGCCGCATGATGGCCGGCCGGCGTTATTCGGAAGGCCTGCACCAGGCGCTGGAAGCCAAGGAGCACGTGACGGTTCAGCCCGAGAACCAGACGCTGGCCTCGATCACCTTCCAGAACTATTTCCGCATGTACGAGAAGCTCGCCGGTATGACCGGTACGGCGCTGACGGAAGCGGACGAACTGTTCGACATCTACAAGCTCGAGGTCGTGGAGATCCCGACCAATCTGTCGATCGCGCGCCTCGACGAGGACGACGAGGTCTATCGCACCCAGAACGAGAAATACGCCGCGATCCTCGCCGAGATCGAGCGCGCCAATGCGCGGCTCCAGCCGGTGCTGGTCGGCACCGCCTCGATCGAGAAGTCGGAAGTGATCGCCGAATATCTCAAGAAGCACGGCTACCGGCAGATCGATTTCGGCAACGAGAATTCGATGCAGAAGCTGTACGCCGCGGCCCGCGCCGGCAAGCCGGCAAAGCTGTTCGCGGTGCTGAACGCGCGCTTCCACGAGCAGGAAGCCTATATCGTCGCCGAAGCCGGCGTCCCCGGCGCGATCACGATCGCGACCAACATGGCCGGCCGCGGTACCGACATCAAGCTCGGCGGCTCGCTGGAGATGCGCATCCAGCAGGAGACCGCCGGCATCGAGGACGAGGCCGAGAAGGCGAAGAAGATCGAGCAGATCAAGGCCGACATCGCGCATTTCCGCGACATCGTGCTGAAGGCCGAGGAAGAGGTCGAAATCGAGCCGGCGAAGGGTAGCAAGCCCGCCAAGACCGTGAAGAAGCCCGGCGGCCTCTACATCATGGGCTCCGAGCGCCACGAATCCCGCCGCATCGACAACCAGCTGCGCGGCCGTTCAGGCCGTCAGGGCGACCCCGGCCGCTCGAAGTTCTTCCTGTCGCTGGAAGACGATCTGATGCGCATCTTCGGCTCGGACCGTCTCGACAGCATGCTGCAGCGTCTCGGCCTGCAGGAAGGCGAGGCGATCATCCATCCCTGGATCAACAAGGCGCTCGAGAAGGCGCAGCAGAAGGTCGAGGCGCGCAACTTCGACATCCGCAAGAACCTGCTCAAGTTCGACAACGTCCAGAACGACCAGCGCAAGGTGATCTTCGACCAGCGCGTCGACCTGATGAAGGACGAGAGCGTCGCCGAAACCGTCACCGACATGCGCCACGCCTTCATCGACGACCTCGTCGCCAAGCACGTGCCCGAGCATGCCTATGCCGAGCAGTGGGACGTCGCCGGCCTGAAGGAAGAGCTCAAGCGCGTGCTCGACCTCGACCTGCCGGTCGAGGACTGGGCCAAGGAAGAGGGCATCGCCGACGAGGAGCTGCTCACGCGCATCGAGACCAAGGCCGACGAGCACATGGCGGCCAAGGTCGCGCAATGGGGTCCCGACGTGATGCGTTACGTCGAGAAGACCATCCTGCTGCAGACGCTCGACCATCTCTGGCGCGAGCATCTGATCATGCTCGACCATCTGCGCCAGGTCATCGGCCTGCGCGGTTACGGCCAGCGCGATCCCTTGCAGGAGTACAAGACCGAGGCCTTCAATCTCTTCCAGGAGATGAGCGCGCATCTGCGCGAGGCCGTCACGGCGCAGCTGATGCGCGTCGAGATCGTTCCGCCGGAGCAGGAAGCCCCCGTGCTGCCGCCGATGGAGGCGCACAAGTTCGACCCGAACACCGGCGAGGACGAGATGGCGATCTCCAGCGTCTCGCTGGGGGCGCAGCCCACCGATGCGGCGCTGCGCGATCCCAAGAACCCGGCGAGCTGGGGCAAGATCGGCCGCAACGAGGACTGCCCCTGCGGCTCGGGCAAGAAGTACAAGCACTGCCACGGGCGGTACGCCTAGCGGCTAGCTGATGCCGCCGTGCCCCGCCTCGTGCGCAAGCGCGCACCGGAGCGGGGCGACCGGCAGGTTGCAGGCTTTCCATTTAATCAGAAGCGACCACCACGCCGGACAGGCGCGTTGCTTTGCGTGGTTCTTGGCGCGTTCGCGGGCACGATGGCGCCCGGGATGTGAAGGCTCACACGTTGTGCCGGAGCCTCACACCATCCCTTCGGCGACCACCATGTAGTTCACGTCCATGTCGGACGAGAGAGCCCATCTGTCGGCGAAGGGGCTGTAGACGACGCCGGTCTGCTCGGTAATGACGAGGCGGTTGTCGAGCAGGTATTTGGTCAGCTCGTCGGGGGTGACGAACTTGTTCCACTCGTGGGTGCCGCGCGGCAGCCAGCGCAGCACGTATTCGGCGCCGACGATGGCGAGCGCAAAGCTCTTCCAGTTCCGGTTCAGGGTCGAGACCACCATGAGCCCGTTCGGCTTCAGCATCGAGGCGCAGCGCTTGAGGAAAACGCCGACATCGACGACGTGCTCGACCACTTCCATCGCCAGCACGATGTCGAAGCGCTCGCGCGGGTCGATCTCCTCCACCGTGGTGCAGCGATAGTCGATCGACAGATGGCTCTTGTCGGCATGCAGCTTTGCCGCGGCGATGTTGCTCTGCGAGGGATCGACGCCGATCACCTGCGCCCCCAACCGCGACAGCGGCTCGCACAGCAAGCCCGCGCCGCAGCCGATGTCCAGCACGCGCAGGCCGCCGAGGCAGTTGAGGCTGCGCACGTTGCGCTCGAACTTGCGGCAGGCCGCGTCACGGATGTAGCCGAGCCGCAGCGGGTTGATCCGGTGCAGCGGCGCCATCTTGCCCTTGGGATCCCACCACTCGGCCGAGAGTTTTGAGAATTTCGCGATCTCGGCGGCGTCGACGGTCGAGCCCGGCTGGGCGGTGGCGGAGAGGGAAGTATTTTGCTGCATGCTCATGGTTACGCGCGGTCCTACCGCGTGGTGATCGAACTACGGAAGGCGAGCGGCGAGGCGATGGTGGTGATCTTCTCGATCCCCTCGCCGACCCCGCGAATCGTCACGTCGCCGTAGTTGAGAATACGTCCAAGAATCGACTGGTCGACGTCGACACTCTCGACCTTGTCCAGCGCCATTTCAAAGGTCCGGCGCTTGATGAACCCGGTCTTGTGCACAACCCGCAAGTTGGTGACGTCGGTCTCGGTGGTGAAGCGATGGAACCAGCCCTTGATGGTCCAGAACAGGCCGGCCAGCGCGGCGACGCCGGCGGCGGCCAGGGACAGCATCATCAGCCCATCGACCGTGCTCTGGCGCGCCAGGACGAGAAAGGCCAGGGCCACGATCCAGGCCACAATGGCCGGGAAATAGAAGATCCAGTGCGCATTGGTCGAATACAGCACCCGCTCGCCGGGCTGCAGGATCTCGTCGATATAACGCGCCATGATCTCGGTTAACCCATACCCCAAGCCCGACGTTACGCCCGACCCTCAAGCCCGACCGCACCCTGCCCCCGCAGGAACCCGCTTGCCCCCGGCCCCGCCGCTCTGTATACGCGCGGTCGGTGTCCACAGGCACGTCCGGTGCGGGTCACCATACTGATCCTTATGAGGGAATGCACGCGTCGTCATGAGCCGCCTCGTGATGAAATTCGGCGGCACATCCGTCGCCAACATCGAACGCATCCGCAACGTCGCACGCCATGTGAAGCGTGAGGTCGACGCCGGCCATGAAGTGGCCGTGGTCGTCTCGGCGATGTCGGGCAAAACCAACGAGCTGGTGGCCTGGTGCACCGAGGCCTCGCCGATGCACGACGCGCGCGAATACGACGCCGTCGTCGCCTCGGGCGAGCAGGTGACGTCAGGCCTGCTTGCCATCGTGCTGCAGGGCATGGGCATCCAGGCCCGCTCCTGGCAGGGCTGGCAGATCCCGATCAAGACCAGCGACGCCCATGCCTCGGCCCGGATCGAGGACATCGACGGCAGCGAGATCATCAAGCGCTTCCAGGAGCGCAAGGAGGTCGCCGTCATCGCCGGCTTCCAGGGCATCAACGCCGAGACGGGCCGCATCACCACGCTCGGCCGCGGCGGCTCCGACACCTCGGCCGTGGCCGTCGCCGCAGCCGTCAAGGCCGACCGCTGCGACATCTACACCGACGTCGATGGCGTCTACACCACCGACCCGCGAATCGTGCCGAAGGCCAAGAGGCTCGACAAGATCGCGTTCGAAGACATGCTGGAACTGGCCTCGCAGGGCGCCAAGGTGCTCCAGGTTCGTTCGGTGGAACTCGGCATGGTCCACAACATGCCGATCTTCGTCCGATCGAGCTTCGACAAGCCCGAGGACATCGACCCGCATGCCAACCAACCGCCCGGCACGCTGATCTGCGGCGAGGAGGAGATCATGGAAAACCACGTCGTCACCGGTATCGCCTTCTCGAAGGACGAGGCCCAGATCTCGGTGCGCCAGATCGAGGACAAGCCGGGCGTTGCGGCCTCGATCTTCGGCCCGCTGGCCGAGGCCAACATCAACGTCGACATGATCGTGCAGAACGTCTCCGAGGACGGCAAGACCACCGACCTGACCTTCACGGTCCCGGCCGCCGACTACACCCGCGCCAAGGACACGATTACCGCCGCCAAGGCCAAGATCGGTTATGCACGGCTGGATACCGCCACCGACGTCGCCAAGATCTCGGTGATCGGCAGCGGCATGCGCAGCCATGCCGGCGTCGCCGCCCAGGCGTTCTCGGCCCTCGCGGGGCGGAATATCAACATCCGGGCCATTACAACCTCCGAGATCAAATTCTCGGTTTTGATCGACACGGCTTACACCGAGCTTGCGGTGCGGACCCTGCACACGCTCTACGGCCTCGATCAGGCCTGAAGCGCGACCCTGGTCGCGCTTCACGTGGTTATTTGAGCATGGTCTTTCCGGACCATGCCTAGGCTAATTTTCTCTTAGCGGTCGCAGCAAACGCGAAGGTGTACACACCTTCGCGTTTGGCAGGCGTTTTGCTTGGCAAAACAAGCCCCAGTTCGCTATACGGCGAAGAGGGTGGGCTGCCGCAGACTGTATCCCGGTTCGGGCGGCGCTGATTCGGTGCAAGCGAGAGTTTGCGCCTGCGCCGGACAAACAATTTGGTTGTTTTTCTGGAGTTTTGGTCCAGCCGCCGGCCGATACCGCCGGGCCGGGCAGACGGAGGAGATTGAGGGTTCATGCGGAGCGCGTCGGGAGGTCCCCGCGTCTTGTTGAGACGGCTCCGCGAAACCATGGCGGAGCAGGTCTCGGCCCAGGAGCGGCTGGACAAGATCGTGGTGCTGATCGCCGCCAACATGGTGGCCGAGGTGTGCTCGGTCTACGTGCTGCGCATCGACAACACGCTCGAGCTCTACGCCACCGAAGGCCTCAACCGCGAGGCAGTGCACCATACCGTGCTGAGCGCCCATGAGGGCCTGGTCGGCCTCGTCGCCAGCGAGGCGACGCCGCTCAACCTCAGCGATGCCCAGAGCCACCCGGCCTTCTCGTTCCGTCCCGAGACCGGCGAAGAAATCTATCACTCCTTCCTCGGCGTGCCGATCCTGCGCGCCGGCAATACGCTCGGCGTGCTGGTGGTGCAGAACCGCGCCAAGCGCAATTATGTCGAGGAGGAGCTCGAGGCGCTCCAAACCACCGCGATGGTGCTGGCCGAGCTGATCGCCTCCGGCGAGCTGTCCGCGCTGGCCCAGCCGGGCCAGGAGCCGGCCGCGCGCCATTCGGCGCAGAAGGTCGGCGCCATCCTGTCGGAAGGCATCGCGCTCGGCCATGTCGTGCTGCACGAGCCGCGCGTCGTCATCAAGGACTACATCGCCGAGGACCTGCCGAAGGAAATCAAGCGGCTCGACACCGCGCTCGCCAAGCTGCGCGCCGATCTCGACCGCATGCTGGAGCGCGGCGACGTCGCCGAGGGCGGCGAGCACCGCGAGGTGCTGGAAGCCTACCGCATGTTCGCCAACGACCAGGGCTGGTCGCACAAGCTGCACGAGGCGGTCGCCACCGGCCTCACCGCGGAAGCCGCCGTCGAGCGCGTGCAGTCCGACACCCGCGCCCGCATGCTGCGCTCGACCGACCCATATCTGCGCGACCGGCTGCACGACCTCGAAGATCTCGGCTATCGCCTGATGCGGCAGCTGGTCGGCCAGGACCACGCGCCGTCACGCGAGCAATTGCCCGACAACGCCATCGTCATCGCCCGCGCGATGGGCCCGGCGGCGCTGCTCGACTACGACCGCAAGCGCCTGCGCGGCATCGTGCTGGAGGAAGGCACCGCCAATTCGCACGTCTCGATCGTGGCGCGCGCGCTCGGCATTCCCGCCGTCGGCGAGGTGCCGAACGCACCAGGCATTGCCGATCCCGGCGATGCCATCATCGTCGACGGCACCTCGGGCTCGATCTATGTGCGCCCGTCGCAGGAGATCGAGGCCGCCTTCGCCGAGCGCGTGCGCTTCCGCGCCCGCCGCCAGGCGCAGTATCTGGCGCTGCGCGACCGGCCCTGCATGACCAGGGACGGCCAGAAGGTCGAGCTGATGATCAATGCAGGGTTGGCGATCGACCTGCCGCATATCGAGGACACCGGCAGCGCCGGCATCGGCCTGTTCCGCACCGAGCTGCAGTTCATGGTGGGACAGAGCCTGCCGCGCACCAGCGACCAGCTTGCGCTCTATCGCACCGTGCTGGACGCCGCGGGCGACAAGCCCGTGACCTTCCGCACCCTCGACATCGGCGGCGACAAGGCGCTGCCCTATATGGAAGCCGTGATCGAGGAGAATCCCGCGCTGGGCTGGCGCGCGATCCGGCTCGGTCTCGATCGTCCCGGCCTGCTGCGCGGCCAGATCCGCGCGCTGCTCCGCGCCGGCGGCGGCCGTTCGCTGAAGATCATGTTCCCGATGATCTCGGAGGTCGCCGAATTCGATTCGGCGAAGGCGCTGGTCGAGCGCGAGCTCACCTACCTGCGCCAGCACGGCCACACGCTGCCCGAAAGAATCGACATCGGCACCATGGTCGAGGTGCCCGCCCTGCTCTACCAGCTCGACGAGCTCCTGAAGAAGGTCGACTTCATCTCGGTCGGCTCCAACGATCTGTTCCAGTTCCTGTTCGCGGTCGACCGCGGCAACGCAAAAGTCTCCGAGCGCTTCGACACCATGTCGGCGCCGATCCTGCGCGCGCTGCGCGACATCGCGCGCAAGGCGCAGGGCGCGCAGAAATCGCTCTCGCTCTGCGGCGAGATGGCGTCGAAGCCGATCGGTGCGCTGGCGCTGATCGCGCTCGGCTACCGCTCGCTGTCGCTCTCGGCGACCGCGCTCGGTCCGGTCAAGGCCATGGTGCTCGATCTCGACGCCAGGAAGGCCGAAGCGATGCTTGGCCCGCTGCTGGACGCGCCCGCGGGCAGCGTCTCGATCCGGCAGAAGCTGACGGAATTTGCCGAGGCCGAGGGCCTTGCGTTGTAGCGGGCCTGTCGCCCGCTCCCCGCCGCCCTCGCCTTCTTCCGCCCTTGAGACTGAACCGATGTCGTCACTCCCCGAAGCCAAACTGGACCTCCTGCTCGCCCATCATGCCTCGCTCGAGGCCGAATCGCTGGGGCAGCTCGCCTCCGAGCGCTATGTGCAGATCACGCGCGAGCTTGCCGAGATCACGCCGCTGATCGAGGCGGTGAAGGAATATCGCTCGGCCGTGAAAGAGCTCGCCGATACCGAGGCGTTGATCGCCGATCCCGCGACGGATGCGGAGATGCGCGGCATGGCGGAGGCCGAGCGCGACGAGCTGACGCCGAAGATCGAGGAGCTGGTCCAGAATATCCGCGTCGCCTTGTTGCCCAAGGACGCCATGGACGACCGCAACGTGATGCTGGAAATCCGCGCCGGCACCGGCGGCGACGAGGCCTCGCTGTTCGCCGGCGACCTGTTCCGGATGTACGAGCGCTTCGCGGCCCTGCAGGGCTGGAAGGTCGAGGTGATCTCGGCGAGCGAGGGCACCGTCGGCGGCTACAAGGAAATCATCGCGGAGGTGCAGGGCCGCGGCGCGTTCTCGAAGCTGAAATTCGAATCCGGCGTGCACCGCGTGCAGCGCGTGCCCGACACCGAGACGCAAGGGCGCATCCACACCTCGGCCGCCACTGTCGCGGTGCTGCCCGAGGTCGAGGAGGTCGACGTCGACATCAAGAACGACGACCTCCGGATCGAGACCATGCGCGCCGGCGGCGCCGGCGGCCAGCACGTCAACAAGACGGAATCGGCGATCCGCATCACCCACATCCCGACCGGCATCGTGGTGATGATGCAGGACAGCCGCTCGCAGCACAAGAATCGCGCCTCCGCCATGAACATCCTGCGTTCGCGCATCTACGATGCCGAGCGCCAGCGCGTCGAGGCCGCCCGCTCGGCCGAGCGCAAGGAGAAGGTCGGCTCCGGCGACCGTTCCGAGCGCATCCGCACCTACAATTTTCCGCAAGGCCGCGTCACCGACCACCGTATCAACCTGACGCTCTACAAGCTGCCGCAGGTGATCGCGGGCGAAGCGCTGGGCGAGCTGATCGACGCGCTGACCACCGAGCACCAGGCCGCGCAGCTCGCAGCGCAAGGCGCGGCGGCCTGAGCCCGCGCCTCAGCGTTCTTTGGCCCCGAACGATCGCAGGATCTTGCCCAAGGCGGGTGCGGCGACGCTCAACTCGTCCAGATGGATGCGCGAGAGCGACCGCAGCTTCTGCTCGCCCTTCGCCGTCAGCTTGACCAGGACGCGCCGTGCGTCCTCCGGATCGGCTTGCCGGCCGATCAGCTTCAGCTTCGCCATGCGATCGACCAGCTCGACCGCGGTGTGATGGCGGATCAGGAGGAAGCGCGCGATGTCGCCGACGCTGGCGCCTTCGGGATCGGCCAGGCCCTTGATGGCCAGCAGCGCCTGATGCTGCTGCGCCGTCAGCCCGGCCTTCTGGGCCGCGGCTTCGCTGAAGGCCAGGAAGGTCCGGAGCTGATAGCGGAACTGCGCCAGCGCCGTGTAATCGGCCTCGCGCATTGCACTGCCCTTTGAAGGCGTCGCCGCCGCACGTTCCGTCTTCCGCTTTGATACTGCCATTCCCTGCCCTTGGCGCCGCGCCCGCCGGTGGAGCGAGCGTCGCCGAGACTAGCAAGGAAGACGGGGTGGAACCAACCGACGGGCGCCGCGATGCACACCTATCGCGCCCTCGCCGACCGTCTATTCGAAGTTGGACAAGAGGATCTTCACCAGGATGACCTGAAACGCGATCGGGATGCGCACGCTCTTGCGCCGGATCGAGCGCTGGAGCGCACCGGCGATCTCGGCCGTGGTGAGGCTGCCCGCCGAGGCGTTGGTGATCAGCTCCGCCCACATCTGCGACAGCGAGCCGCCGGATGGGATCACCGGCTTGATGGTGACGCCGCAGCCCTGCGCCCAGTCGACGATCTCCTGCATCGTATGCGGGCCGCAATTGCGCGCGGTCGCAAGACGCTCGGCCGTCAGCGCGCGCAGCAACTCGCGCGAGGGCGACCAATGCCCCTTCGGCGGCTGCTCGCCGGTGAGCTCGACCGCGAGCTCCTTGAGGACGTTCTGGGCGCGCACGGTCAGCTTCTGCATCGGCCTTGGCGCGCGCTTGGCCTGAACGGAGCCGCCGGGCCGCGCGACAAGCCGGTTGCGCGGCTCGGGCCCGCGGGGGGCATCGCCGGACTGCGACGCTCCACGCTGCTCGTCGCTCTCTCCCGCGGGCCGCGCAGCCTGCTGCTGCGGCCAGGCCTGTCGCTTCCGCACGCCCGTCACCGTCGTTTGCCTCGCCGCTTCTCTCGCCGGAACCGCCGGCTTCGTAGTCACAAAGGATAATATATATCGTGATCCGATATGTTTTCACGAGATAATTTTCGCCGTTCGACCAAAGGCGAAATTGACAGAGGACCGTCACAAGCAATGCTTGCAACCCGGAGCAACACGGGGATGTGACGTGCCCGGCGCGAGCAGGCCTTCGGGGCCTGCCGCCCGCCGGACGGGTCGCGTTTGTCTTGAAAACAAGAACGATGTTCGGAGGAAACGATATGACTGACGACCTCATCCGCCGCCGCCTCTCGCGCCGTGGCCTGCTCCAGACCACCGCGGGCCTCATCGGCGGCTCGATGCTGCCGGCAATGCCGGCCTTCGCCGAAGACAAGCCGATCGGCTCCTATCCCTCGGGCGTGTCCGGTTCCACCGCGTTTATCGGAATCTCGGTGCCGCGCACCGGAACCTATGCCGTACAGGGCGAGGACGAGCTCAAGGGCTATCAGCTCGCGATCGAGCACATCAACGAGGGCCATGAGCTGATCAAGAAGATCTCGCCCAAGACCAGCAAGGGCGTGCTCGGCAAGGAGCTGAAGTTCGGCGTCGCGGACTCCGCGGCCAAGCCGAACGAGGCGGTGCAGGCGCAACAGCGCTTCATCAGCGAGAACAAGGCGATCATGATCACCGGCGGAACGTCGAGCGCCGTCGCCGTCGCGCTCAACAAGCTCGCCCAGCGCGAGCATGTGTTGTTCGTCTGCGGCATCTCCGGCTCGAACGACACCACCGGCAAGGATTGCGTGCGTTACGGCGTCCGCCAGAACTTCTTCGGCCAGACCGCGGCCGCGGCGATCGGACCGGTGATGGTCAGGGAGTTCGGCAAGGGCAAGAAGGCGGCCTACCTCACGCCCGACTACACCTACGGCCACACCGTCACCAAGTCGATGCAGGACTTCCTCGCGACCGCCGGCTGGACCACGGTGACCAACCAGGTCGCACCGCTCGGCGCGCCGGACTATTCGTCCTATCTGCTCAACGTCGCGAATTCCGGCGCCGACGTACTGATCAACGTCAATTGGGGCCACGACGCGGTGCTGTCGACCCAGCAGGCCAAGCAGTTCGGCGTGCTCGACAAGATGAAGCTGGTCGTCCCCTACCAGGTGCCGTTCATCGCGCGCGAGACCGGCGGCCTGATGCAGGGCGTCTATGCCGCCACCGACTATTGGTGGACGATCGAAGACAAGTTCCCGCTGGCCAAGATGTTCAACGAGGCCTTCGAGAAGAAGTACGGCTACAAGCCGGAATGGGGCGCCGAGAACGCGTATGTCAGCTTCGCGCACTGGGCCCGCATGTGCGAGCAGGCCGGCAGCTTCAGTCCTCCCGACGTGATCAAGGCCTATGAGAAGGGCGAGACGATCCCCTCCCTCGTCGGCGACGTGCATTACCGCCCCGAGGATCACCAGTGCGTCCGCCCCGTGATCATCGTCAAGGGCAAGCAGCAGAAGGACATGAAGAACAAGGAAGACTGGTACGACGTGGTCGAGATCGTCCCCGGCGATAGCCTGATGCAGAAACCGGACGCATTCGGCTGCCATCTCGGCGACTACACCTGATCCCGCGCTAACCCCTGTGACGCCGCGGGCTGAACTCTGGTCCTGCGGCGTCACCTTTTTTGACGCAGCTGCCCCGCGCGTCGCAACGGCGATCATTGCATGATTAGTTGGCCAAATCTCGTTTCGCAGCTCTTCAACGGGCTCGCACTCGGCGCATTGCTCGCGCTGATCAGCTCCGGCCTGACCATCATCTACGGCACGCTCGGCGTGCTCAACCTCGCGCACGGCGCGATGTTCATGATCGGCGGCTATGCCGGATTCGTCGCGTACCAGTACACGGAATCATTCGTCCTCGCCGTCATCGCGGGATCGCTGTTCGTGATGCTGCTCGGCGTCGCGATGGAGCGCGTCATCATCCGCCATTTCTATCATCGTCCGCACGAGGACCAGTTGCTGGTGACGTTCGGGCTCGGCATCTGCTTCGTCGAACTGGTGCGCCTGATCTTCTCGAGCCAGTCGCAGATCGTGCCGCCGCCGGCGCTGTTCCAGGGCATCACCAATCTCGGCTTCATGTTCTACCCGACCTATCGCCTGGCCGTGGTCGGCATCGTCGCGGTCGCGCTGGGCGCGCTGTTCATCGTGCTCTACCGGACCCGGCTCGGCATGATCGTGCGGGCCGGCATCGAGGATTCGGTGATGGTCGATTCGCTCGGCATCAACGTCTACCGCGTCTTCATGGTGGTGTTCGGCATCGGCGCGATGGCCGCGGGCTTTGCCGGCATCATCAACGCGCCGGTGGTGTCGCTGACACCGGGGATCGGCGACGACATCCTGGTCCAGACCTTCGTGGTGGTGGTGATCGGCGGCGTCGGCTCGTTCCCCGGCGCGATCCTCGGCGGCCTGATCGCCGGCGAGATCATCAGCGTCACCTCCATGTTCAACCCCGGCTATGCCTATGTGATGCTGTTTGCGGCAATGACGCTCGTGCTCGTGGTGCGACCGCATGGCCTGCTCGGCGTCCAGGGCCGCGAGTAAGCGATTTCCCGATGCTCAAGCAACGCCCGTTCCTGATCGAGACCCTGACCGCGATCGGCTTGATCGCAGCGCCCTTCGTGCTGCCTCATCTCGGCTTCGCCCCCAACACCGTGAACCGGATCCTGGTCTGGGGCCTGTTCGGCCTCGGCTTCGACATCCTGTTCGGCTTCACCGGCCTGCTGTCGTTCGGCCAGTCCGCGTTCTATGGCACCGGCGGCTTCGTCGCGGCGTATCTTCTGACTCGCGCGGGCTTCGGCAACGTGCTGGGCGCGCTGATCATCGGCATGATCGCGGCGGCCGCGACCGGCTACCTGATCGGCCTGATCGCGCTGCGCCGCACCGGCATCTACTTCGCGATGATCACCGTGGCGATCGCAGAGGTGTTCTTCTTCGTCGAGTTCAATCCGCTGTCGGATTTCACCGGCGGCGAGAACGGCCTGCCGGGCGTACCGACGCCGAGCTTCAATCTCGGCTTCACCACCCTGCATTTCACCAATGGCTGGTCGCTCTATCAGTTCATCGCGCTGTGCTATTTCGTCGGCGTCGCCATCGCGCTCCGGATCGTGCGGTCGCCGGTCGGCGCCATCTTCAGCGCCATCCGTGACAATCCGCTACGCGCCACCGCCGTCGGCCACAACATCCACGGCTACAAGCTGACGGCCTTCGTGATCGCCGCGGCTTATGCCGGTTTCGCCGGCGGCCTGCTCGGCGTGCTCCAGGCCTTCATGCCGCCCGACGCGTTCACTTTCGACACCTCCGGCCAGCTCGTGATGCAGACCGCCATTGGCGGCCGCGGAACGCTGTTCGGCCCGCTGGTCGGCGCGACCGTCTGGCTCTTCCTCCAGGATTTCCTCCAGTCGGCGCTGGGCCTCGGCGCCGCCTGGAAGCTGGTGCTCGGCGTGGTGTTCGTGCTGCTGGTCTGCTTCCTGCGCGGCGGCATCGTCGGCGGCCTTGCCGACCTCTATCGCCTCGCCTCCGGCAAGCGTCAGCGGACGGATGCCGACACGGAGCAGGATGCCGAAGCGACGCCGCAGCTCCCGCCCGCCCCGTTGCAGGCCAAGGACGTCGCGCATCCCGCCTATTCCGGACCGATCCTGCAAGCCACCGGCCTCACCAAGCGTTATGGCGGCCTCGTCGCCAACAGCGACATCGATTTCAGCGTCAACCAGGGCGAGCTGCGCGGCATCATCGGTCCCAACGGCGCCGGCAAATCGACCTTCTTCAAGATGCTGACCTGCGAGATCGCGCCGACCTCCGGCCGGATCGTGTTCGAGGGACGCGACATCACGGGATTGAAGGTCACAGAGGTTTGCCAGCTCGGCCTCACCAAGAGCTACCAGGTCAACCAGCTCTTCACCGGCCTTACCGTGCGGCAAAACTTGACGATCGCGGCGCTGGCGGAACTCCGCGGAAAATTCCGGCTCGACCTGTTCAGGAAGCTCTCTAGTGTGGCTGGCCTGACCGAGCAGGTGGAGCATACGCTCGCGCTGGTCAATTTGACCCGCCGCGCCGACACACAGGTCGCCGAGCTTGCCTATGGCGAGAAGCGCCGCCTGGAGATCGGGCTTGCGCTCGCGACCTCGCCGCGCCTGCTGCTGCTCGACGAGCCGCTGGCCGGCATGAGTCCGCGCGAGCGCGTCGAGACCGTCAAGCTGCTCAAGTCGATCGCGCGCGGGCGCACCATGATCATCATCGACCACGACATGGATTCGCTGTTCGAGCTGGTCGAGCGCGTGACGGTGCTGCAGGAGGGCAAGGTGCTGCTGGACGGCACGCCGGAGGAAATCAGGACCAACGCCGCGGTGCAGGAGGCCTATCTCGGCGGCGTGCATGGGGAGATCGCCGCATGAGCCTGATCGAGGTCAACAGCCTGAACAGCTACTATGGCGATTCCCACATCCTGTTCGACGTCTCGATGCATGTCGAGCGTCACGAGGTGGTGGCGCTGCTCGGCCGCAACGGCGCCGGCAAGAGCACCACGCTCAAGAGCCTGATGGGCGTCGTGACGCCGCGCAGCGGCAGCGTGAAGTTCGACGGCACCGACGTCGCCGGGCGCAGGAGCCACAAGATCGCGCAGGCCGGCATGCAGCTCGTGCACGAGGAGCGCCGCATCTTCGGCAGCCTGTCGGTGGAGGAGAACATCGTCCTCGCCGGGATCACCGCGCCGAAGCGCTGGCCGCTCGGGCGCATCTACGAGATGTTTCCGCGGCTGAAGGAACGGCGCAACAATCGCGGCACCGAACTCTCGGGCGGCGAGCAGCAGATGCTCGCGATCGCGCGGGCGCTGGTGCGCGATCCCAAGATCGTGCTGCTCGACGAGCCGTTCGAGGGCCTTGCGCCCGTGATCGTCCACGATCTCGTCAAGGCCTGCCGCGAGCTGGCGGCCGCCGGCCAGACCATCGTGCTGGTCGAGCAGAATCTGGCGGCAACGCTGGCGCTGGCGACGCGCATCTACATCATCAACAACGGGCACATCGTGCACGAAGGTCCGGCACAGGAGCTCAAGGCCCAGCCGGAGCTGCTGCAGCGCTATCTCGGCGTCTAGTCGGCGCCGCTAGCTGCCGAGCGCCGCGATCATCCGCCTGGCGTGATCGGCGAGCACGGCCATGTCTTCCTTGCGCGTCTGCGCCGGCAAGAGCTCGATGCCGGCGCGGACCGGCATGACGTGCATGTGCAGGTGAAGAACCACCTGCCCGCTGGCAGGCTCGCTGAATTGCTGGAGGATGATACCTTCCGCGTCGAAGGCCTTCATCGCGGCGACCGCGATCCGCTTGGCGGTCAGCGCAACAGCGGCGAGCTCGCCCTCCGCGATGTCGAGGATCCCTCGCGCCGGCGCCCTCGGAATCACCAGCGTATGTCCCGGCGAGCGCGGCATGATGTCGAGGAAAGCCAGGCTGCGGTCGTCCCTGAAGACCTCGAAACAGGGAATTTCGCCGCGCAGGATCTTTGCGAAGACGTTCTGATCGTCATACGGCGCCATGGATCCCTCCCTCGCTGCAGGGGACGATGAGACGCGCTCCTTGCCGTTGACGCAAGCAAGTCCGCCGATCTATCCACGATGCCAGGCAGGATGGTTCCATTGACGACAGCTTCCGATTCCGGACCCAGCATCGAGAGCGCAAGGCGCAGCCTTTCGGCGCGGCTGCAGGCGGCCGGCATCGAGGAGGCCGGGCTCGATGCGCGTCTGCTTGTCGGCGCCGCGCTGGAGCTCGACCTGACGGGCCTGGTCACCCAGGCCGCGCGACGGCTCACGGCAGAGGAGACCGCGCGGCTCGAAGCCTATGCGCAGCGCCGGATCGCGGGCGAGCCGGTCGCGCGCATCCTCGGGACGCGCGAATTCTGGGGCCTGCCGCTTCGCCTCTCGGACGCGACACTGGTCCCGCGTCCCGACACCGAGACCGTGGTCGAGCGCGCGCTCGAGCTGTTTCGCGAACGGAAGATCCAGCAGCCCCGCATCGCCGACATCGGCACCGGCTCCGGCGCGATCCTGCTCGCGCTGCTGCACGAGATTCCCGATGCCTTCGGTGTCGGCACCGATCTCAGCCTCACCGCACTCGGCACCGCGCGCGGCAATGCCGCTTCTCTGGGCCTCGGCAACCGGTCCGGCTTCGTCGCCTGCTCCTATCTGGCGGCGCTCTCGGGCCCGTTCGACCTGATCGTGTCGAATCCGCCCTATATCCCCTCGGCCGAAATTCCGAAATTGAGCATCGAGGTGCGCGAGCACGATCCGCATCTGGCGCTCGACGGCGGCAATGACGGGTATGATGCCTACCGCGCCCTGATCCCGCAGGCGGCCGAGCGCCTCGTTCCCGGCGGCGCGCTGATCGTCGAGGCGGGACAGGGCCAGGCCAGAAATATTGAAACCTTGATGGCTGCTGCCGCGTTGGTAGTGGACAGGCCACCCAAGGCCGATTTGGCGGGCATCCCGAGGGCCGTGTCGGCCCGAAAAATGCCCCCATAAAAGCCGGATTGGCTTGTAAAAAGCTCTTGGAATATCCCTTGGGAACGACTACGTTCCGGTCAACACATCGGTGCCGGCCCCGTAGACCTACGGGCGAAAGCCGGGCTCTCGGACGAGAGCTTTACTGATTTAAAGGTTCCAAGCCGCAGGTCCTGTTGAGCGCGATGGCCCAGTGAGCTGCGCTGCTCTCCGACCGCAAAGTGAACGAAAGCCTGATATTGCGCTTGAACACTTACGCAAGAAAGCTGGGCTTGTTTCGGCAGGCGAAATGAATGGGTTCGCTGGCAATCAATGCTGGCGGGTGGGGAACGCGTCTTTGTTGAACGCGACGGTCGACGAACATTGGCAGGGTTCAACCCGCTCTCACGCGCGGTGCGTGCGAGCACTGTGAACCGTTGTCATCAGGTCAGTCTCAGCAATCAGTAATGCGTGCAACCTTTAGGGCTGGAATTAAAGGCAGGACATGAGAAACGGTCAGAACAAGCAGCGGATGCGCAACCGCAACAACAATAACAACAACAATAACCGGCGCGGCCAGAACCCGATGACCCGGGTCTACGAGTCCAACGGTCCCGATATCAAGATCCGCGGCACGGCTTCGCATATCGCCGAAAAGTATCTGCAGCTCGCGCGCGATGCGCGCTCCTCCGGCGACCCCGTTGCGGCCGAGAACTACTACCAGCATGCCGAGCACTATTTCCGCCTGATCGCGGCGGCCCAGGAGCAGTTCCGCCAGAACCAGCAGCCGCGCGGCGACGAGCCGATCAGCAACACCAGCGGCGACGACAGCGAGGACGACGGCGAGAATTTCTCGGCATTCGGCCAAGAGCCGGGCTTCGTTCCGCAGCCGCCGCAGCAACAGCAGCCCTTCATGCGCGACCGCGACGGCCAGCGCGATCATCACCAGCGTGATCACCAGCCGCGCGACAATCAGCAGCCCTATCAGCGCGACAATCAGCAGCCGCGCGAGCATCGCGAACGCGATCACCGCGCTCAGCCGCAATATCAGCCGCAACCGCAACCCGCGAACCAGCCGCAGCCCGTCATCGCCGAGGCCGGCGGCGTCGATCGCCTGCCCTCCTTCATCACCGGCGCGCAGCCGCAAGTGAATGTCGGCACGAATGGCGCCCAAGGCAATTTCGAGGGCGGCGGTGGCGGCGAGCGCTTTCCGCGCCGGCGGCGCCGGCCGCATGGCCCGCGCCCCGAACGCGAGGCCGCTCCGGCGGCGTCCGGCGACGATCTCGCGCCGAGCGAGTAAGCCTCTTTTCGATTTTCCGAGCTGTATCGTCCCGGCCTCGCGCCGGGACGATTCGTTTCAGCTGCGTGTCGCCGTCGTCGAGGACGGCACCAGCACGGGCTTGGCCAGCGAGGGAATCAGCCGCGCCCGCTCGCGCTTGGCGGGGATCGCGCGATAGACCTGCTTGGTGGCCTCGACGATATGGACGCCGGCAAACGGCAGCGACAGCGCCGCGCCGGCACGCTCCCACATCTGCGCCGATTTCAGCACCCAGCCGCCGGCATAAGGCGGCATGAACAGCGCCTCGCCCCAGGCGGTCGGCGTGAACCAGGTCTGGCGCAACAGGTCGGTGATCTGTGAGCGCGAATAGGGCCGGCCATGACCGAACGGCGTGCTGTCGGTGCGGGTCCATACGCCGCGCCTGTTCGGAATCACCGCCATGACGCGGCCGGAGGCGGACAGCACCCGCCACACCTCGCGCAGCAGCGCGGCCGGATCGTCCGACATCTCCAGCGCGTGGACCAGCAGGATGCGGTCGACCGCGGCGTCCGGAAGCGGCAGCGAGAACTCGTCCACCAGCGAGGCCAGCGCCGGCCGCCCCGTCGGCCATTTCAGCACGCCCTGGGCCGCCGGCATGAAGGCGATGCAGCGCTCGGCATCCTCGCGGAACAACCCCAGATAGGGCGTGGGATAGCCGATGCCGAGCACGCGCTGGCCCTCGGCACCCGGCCAGCGTTCCCGGATGCCGCGGTTGATCATCTGCCGCGCCACGATGCCGAGGCGGCGGGAATAGAACTCGCGGAGGTCGACGACGTCGATGGTCATGACGGCAATGTAACATGCGCGAGGGCACGCCTGCGCGCGGAATATTGCATTGCCTGCGCAACGTTAACGCCATATTTGTCTGGCGGGGCTGAGCCCGATGGAGATGACATGGCCGCCGAAATTCGTACTTTCAGCTGTTTAAACGATAATTTCGGTTATCTGATCCACGATGTGGAAACCAAGGCGACGGCGTCGGTCGACGCGCCGGAGGCCGGTCCCATCCTGAAGGCGCTGGAGCGCGAGGGCTGGCAGCTCACCGACATCCTGATCACCCATCATCACGGCGATCATGTCGGCGGCGTCGCCGAGCTCAAGCAGAAATACAATTGCCGCGTCGTCGCGCCGCACGACAAGTCGGCGAAGATCGCCAATGTCGATTTGCGCGTCGCCAATGCCGACGTGGTCAGGATCGGCAATCTGCTGGCACGCGTCGTGGAGACGCCCGGCCATACGCTCGACCACATCTCCTACGTATTCGACAATGAGAAGGCCGTGTTCGCCGCCGACACGCTGTTCTCGATCGGCTGCGGCCGCGTGTTCGAGGGTACCTATCCGATGATGTGGGATTCGCTGCTGAAGCTGCGCGCCCTGCCCGACGACTTCAATCTCTATTGCGGTCACGAATATACCGCGTCCAACGTCAAATTCGCCATCACCATCGACCCCGACAATGCCGCGCTGCAGGCGCGCGCGGCGGAGGTGACGAGGCTGCGGGCGGAGAACAAGCCGACCATTCCCGTGCTGCTTGGCGACGAGAAGCGGGCGAACGTGTTCCTGCGCGCCGATGAGCCCTCGATTGCAGCCAGGCTGCACATGAAGGGCGCGGATGCCGCCGCGGTATTCGGCGAACTCCGCGAGCGCAAAAACAAATCCTGAAGAAAAATCCTGACGAGGATCGATGCCGACCGCCGCCGAGATCATCGCACGCCTCGAACTCCGCCCGCATCCCGAAGGCGGGCACTATCGCGAGACGTTTCGCGACCAGACCACTGATACCAACGGGCGCTCGCGTTCGACGCTGATCTATTTCCTGCTCGCGCGCGGCGAACGCTCGCACTGGCATCGCATCGATGCGGTCGAGAGCTGGCACTATTACGCCGGCAGTCCCCTGACGCTGCGCATCGCCCATGAGGGCTGCTCGCAGCACGAGGTGCGGCTCGGCACCGACCTGATCGGCGGCGAGCGGCCGCAGGCCATCGTGCCGGCGAATGCCTGGCAGATGGCGGAGAGCACCGGCGACTGGACGCTGGTCGGCTGCACGGTGGCGCCGGCGTTCGAGTTCGCGAAGTTCGAGCTCGCACCGAACGGCTGGGAGCCCTAAGGCGTGATGAGATTTGGATGAGTCGTCATCGCGCTTTAGGTTGTTGCTTGCGCATGATCTTTTCGGAAAACCGCTTCGCACTTTTCCGGATCATGCTCTAGATCCGCAATCCGGAATCGGGTGGGTCCGATCTGCTTCCCGCTCTAGGACAACGCTCCCAATCAAGAGGAGCGCATGATGCACGGAACATTCAACCCCGCGGTCCAGATCGACCCCGCCATCCTGTATTTCGGAACGCCCGTCGTCCTGATCGGATCGACCAATGAGGACGGCTCGCACAATCTCGCGCCGATGTCGTCGGCGTGGTGGGTGGGATGGCGCTGCATGCTCGGGCTCGCCCGCAATTCCAAGACCACCGAGAACATGATTCGCACCGGCGAATGCGTGCTCAATCTGCCGTCGGCCGACCTCGTCGCGGCGGTCGATCGCCTCGCCCGCACGACGGGATCAGATCCGGTGCCACCCGGAAAACTTTATCGCGGCTACCGGCACGAGAAGGACAAGTTCGGCCTCAGCGGCCTCACGGCACTGCCGGGCGAGACGGTCAACGCTCCGCGCGCGGCCGAGTGCGCGGTGCAGATGGAAGCGAAGGTCGCCCATGTGCATGAGATGGCACAGGACGATAAGGTCTGGCGCGGCAATCTCGCTGCGATCGAGGTCCGCATCACTCGCGTGCATGCGCACCCTCACATCATGATGGAGGGCGCACCCAACCGGATCGATCCCGACAAATGGCGTCCGCTGATTCTCAGCTTCCAGGAATTCTACGGCCTGACGCCGCAGCGCCTGCAGCGCTCCGAGCTCGGACAGATTCCCGAAGCGATGTACCGGCCGCCGGGCTGGCAGCCGGCGCTCTAGCCGCGGCTCAATCCTGGTCGGCCGGGATGGACTTCCGCAGGGGTATGCGACGCACGATCCTCGTCGGAAGCGCATCATAGGCCGGCCGGTACCCGCCGGCCCTGTATTCCTCCTCCGTCAGCTGGACGTAGGATTGTCCATCGGTGACCGTGACTGTCTGGGGCCGGCCATTCACACGCTCGTTCCGATGCGTGCCCTTGAACGTCTCGGGATTCGCGCCGGCTTGCGCGACGACGCCCGGACCCGCGACCATCACGGTCAAGATCAGCGCCATGGCCAATGAGCGAATCATCGCTTCCGCAGCACCATGTCCTTCGCCGCGATCAGGCCGCCGCCGGCGATCAGGATCGCGGCGATGGCGATGTTGGCGCTGGCTTTGGCAAAGCCCGCGGCGATGAGGAAGCCGGTCGACAGCAGCGGCGTCGCATAGGAGGCGGCGCCGAGCACGCGGATGTCGCCGCGCTTCATGCCGATGTCCCAGGCGTAGAAGGCGGCGCCGACGGGCCCGATGCCGAGCGCGATCACGGAGAGCCATTGCAACATGGTCTCCGGCCACACGGTGGTTTCCAGCAGACCGTGCATCAGCGCCGCGAGCGCCGAGGTGGCGAGGCAGAAGCCCGCGACCGCATCGGTCGGCACCGCCTTGAGCCGGCGCGACAGCACCGAATAGGCCGCCCACACGAAGGCGGCGATGAAGGCCGCGATCAGTCCCGGCACGGCGCCGGGCTCAAAGCCGCTGGTGTTGCCGGCGAACAGCAGCACCGTGCCGATGAGGCCGAGCACGGCACCGATGATGTGATGCATGGCGAGCCGCTCGCCCGGCAGGAAGGACGAGAACAGCACGATCAAGAGCGGCCACATGTAGTTCAGAAGGCCTGCTTCGGCCGGCGGCGCGAAGCGCAGCGCGAGGAAGTACAGCGCGTGATAGCCGAACAGGCCGCCGACGCCGACGAGCCAGACGACAAGCGGCTGGCGCAGGCTCTTGGCGGCGTCGCCGCGGCCGATCCAGGTGAGCAGGCCGACGAGACCGCCGATCGCGAACGTCATCGCCGCGAGCTGGAACGCCGGGATCTTTCCGGTCGCAACCGTCATCACTGAGAGCAGCGACCACATCAGGATTGCGGTCAATCCGATCAGCGTCGCGGTGCGGGGAGTCATCGGCCAATGTCCGTCATGGCCGGGCTCGTCCCGGCCATCCACGTTCTTCCGTGGCGACGGTTGTTTTAAGGCCGTGGATGCCCGGGACAAGCCCGGGCATGACGACTTTACCGATATCGGCGCACCTGATGCCTGCGCATCACACCATGTACTGGCCGCCGTTGACCGTCAGCGTCGAGCCGGTGATGGCGCCGGCCTCATCCGCGGCGAGGAACACGACCGCGCGCGCGATCTCCTCGGGCTCGCCGAGACGGCCGATCGGGATGAGCGGCAGGATGGCCTTTTCCAGCACGTCCTTTGGCACCGCCTGCACCATCTCGGTGTTGATGTAGCCCGGGCAGATCGCGTTCACGGTGACCCCGCCCTTGGCGTTCTCCAGCGCCAGGGCCTTGGTGAAGCCGATCTCGCCGGCCTTCGCCGCGGAATAGTTCACCTGGCCGAACTGTCCCTTCTGGCCGTTGATCGAGGAGATGTTGATGATGCGGCCGAACTTGCGCCCGCGCATGCCCTCGATGACCTGGCGCGACATGTTGAACAGCGAGCCGAGATTGGTGCCGATCACGGCATTCCATTGCTCGAGGCTCATCTTGTGGAAGGCACCGTCCTTGGTGATGCCGGCATTGTTGACGAGCACGTCGACCGGGCCGACCTCGGCCTCGACCTTCTTCACGCCTTCGGCGC
The DNA here is from genome assembly GCF_018130885.1 of Bradyrhizobium sp. KB893862 SZCCT0404. Classification (NCBI taxonomy): domain Bacteria; kingdom Pseudomonadati; phylum Pseudomonadota; class Alphaproteobacteria; order Hyphomicrobiales; family Nitrobacteraceae; genus Bradyrhizobium; species Bradyrhizobium sp. KB893862 SZCCT0404. The sequence continues at coordinate 60,566 of NZ_JAFCLT010000019.1, read as the reverse complement.
AGGCGTCGAAATTGCTGACGTCCCATTTGAAGACGGCGATGCCGGTCTCGGCCTTGAACTTCTCCGCCGCCGCATCGTTGCCGGCATAGCTTGCCGCGACCTTGTAGCCGGCCGCCTTCAGCGCCTTGCTGATCGCAGCTCCGATGCCCCGCGTACCACCCGTCACCAGTGCAACACGTGCCATATCGTATTCCTTCCCTTGGACTCTTCCTTGGACTCTTCGGACGTTTCTGAGTGATCGTTTTTAGTCGTGGATTATGCGGGACGTTTGACGGACATCAAGAACAAAACGCCCGGCGTGAGCCGGGCGTTTGTCTTTAATCGAGCGTTGCGCGCTTGCGAAGAATATTTGATTTGCAACCGCCGCCTTTTTAGTCGCGTGCAACGCACTCAATCAGGTGTGCGGCGCACGCGTCAGCTTCATGTCAGCGACCTTCAGTCGCGCGCCAGACACATCGCGATACCCATGCCGCCGCCGATGCACAGCGTGGCCAGGCCCTTCTTCGCATCGCGCTTCTGCATCTCGTGCAGCAGCGTCACCAGCACACGCGCGCCGGAGGCGCCGACCGGATGGCCGATCGCGATCGCACCGCCGTTGACGTTGACCTTCGAGGTATCCCAGCCGAGGTCCTTGTTGACGGCGCAGGCCTGCGCCGCGAAGGCCTCGTTGGCCTCGATCAGATCGAGATCGCCGACGTTCCAGCCGGCCTTCTTCAACGCGGCACGCGAGGCCGGGATCGGGCCCGAGCCCATGATCTTCGGATCGACGCCGGCCTGTGCCCAGGACACGATGCGCGCGAGCGGCTTCTTGCCTTCCTTGGCCGCCTGCTTGGCGGTCATCAGCACCACGGCGGCTGCGCCGTCATTGATGCCCGAGGCAGAGCCGGCGGTGACCGTGCCATCCTTCTCGAAGGCGGGACGGAGCTTGGCCATCGCGTCGAGGGTCGCACCATGACGCGGATATTCGTCGGCGCTGACAACGACGTCACCCTTGCGGGTCTTGATGGTGACGGGCACGATCTCGTCGTTGAACTTGCCGGCCTTCTGCGCGGCCTCGGCCTTCTGCTGCGAGGCGACCGCGAACTCGTCCTGCTGGGCGCGGGTGATCTGCCACTGCCGCGCAACGTTCTCGGCGGTGTTGCCCATGTGGTAGCCGTTGAAGGCATCCCACAGGCCGTCCTTGATCATGGTGTCGACGAATTCGAGCGCGCCCATCTTGACGCCGCCGCGCAGGTACTGGGCGTGCGGGGCCATGCTCATGGATTCCTGGCCGCCGGCGACCACGATCTCGGAATCGCCGTTGAGCAGCGCCTGGTAGCCGAGTGCGACCGTGCGCAGACCCGAGCCGCAAAGCTGGTTGACGCCCCAGGCCGGGCTCTCCACCGGAATGCCGGCGGCGATCGAGGCCTGGCGGGCCGGGTTCTGACCCTGGGCGGCGGTCAGGATCTGACCCATGATGACTTCCGAGACCCGGCCGGGCTCGATGCCACCGCGCTCCAGCGCAGCCTTGATGGCGACGGCGCCGAGGTCATGGGCGGGGAGGGTCGCGAACGCTCCGTTGAAGCTTCCGACCGGGGTGCGGGCGGCGCTGACGATGACGACATCGTCTGACATGGGCATCTCCTGGGGCTTGAGGTTCTGAAGAAAGGGGCAGGCGGGCACTTCAAATGGCCCGTCAGTCTCGTTCGGCATCCTGTTAACGTCATTGAACCATGTCAATGCCGCAGCGCATTCAAAATAGTGTTCTTGGCGCTTTCGCAAGCACGTTTTTGCTGTGCAATTAACCGTGGCGCACAAAACGGTAGCGTGAGCCCTTTGAAAATGCTTATTTTGTTGCGTTGCGTACTCTTCCCGCCCTGCGGCATAGCCCGCCGGGTTCCCGTTCTCAGCGTTTGCAAGTGAGAGCCCATGGCGAAATCAGACCAACCCACCACGATCAAGAAATACGCGAACCGCCGGCTCTATAACACCGGAACGAGTACATACGTGACGCTGGAAGACCTCGCCGCCATGGTCAAGGATGGCGAAGACTTCCTGGTCTACGACGCCAAGACAGGCGACGACATCACCCGCTCCGTGCTGGCCCAGATCATCTTCGAGCAGGAGAACAAGGCCGGCCAGAACCTGCTCCCGACCACCTTCCTGCGCCAGCTGATCCGCTTCTACGGCGACAGCATGCAGATGGTGGTGCCGAAGTATCTGGAGCAGTCGATCGCGACGCTGACCCAGGAGCAGGAGAAGTTCCGCAAGCAGATCGCCAACACGCTGTCCGGCACGCCCTTCGCGCCGCTGGAGGAGCAGGTCCGCCGCAACATGGAGCTGTTCCAGCAGACCTTCTCGATGTTCAAGCCGTTCGCCGCGCCCCGCCCGACGGCAGGCGCCGAGCCGGAGCCCGACGCCAGCGCCGAGGCCCCGAAGGACAGCAACATCGACGACCTGCGGCAGCAGATGAAGGACATGCAGGAGCGCCTCGAGCGCATGTCGAAGAAGGAGGAGTAATCCTCCGTTCGCGCCGGCGCGTCCGCACCTGCGGGCGCGCGAATTGCCACTTGATCCCGGTGGCGCGCCGCCCGCGCGCTGCCGTTTCCGGCCGGAGCCGGAGCCGCCATGTCCGACCGCACCACGCATTGGCAGAACGTCTACGCCACGAAAGGCGAGGCCGAGGTCAGCTGGTTTCAGGACAGTCCGACCATCTCGCTCGACCTGATCCGCGCAGCCGCGCCCGATCATAGCGCTGCCATCATCGATATCGGCGGCGGCGCCTCGCGGCTGGTCGATACGCTGCTGCAGGACGGCTACCGCGATGTCGCGGTGCTGGATCTCTCCGCCAACGCGCTCGAGGCGGCAAGGAAACGAATCGGCCCGGCCGCTTCAAAGGTCGACTGGATCGTCGCCGACGCCACGACATGGCGGCCGGCGAAAACCTACGATGTCTGGCACGACCGCGCGGCGTTTCACTTCCTGACCGATCCGCAGGACAGGATGGCTTACGTCGAACGCCTGCGGTCAGCGGTCGCCCGTGGCGGGCAAATCATCATCGCGACGTTTGCACCCGACGGTCCGGAGAAATGCAGCGGCCTGCCGGTGCAGCGCCATGACAGCGCGAGCCTGGCCGCGGAGCTCGGGCCGGATTTCGAGCTGGTCGAGACGCGGAGCGAGATGCACCGCACGCCGTGGGATTCGACGCAGGCGTTTCAATTCAGCCGGTTTCGGAGACAGAAGTAGCTCTCGTCATGGCCGGGCTTGTCCCGGCCATCCACGCGCCACCGCGCACAAGGAAGAACGTGGATGCCCGGGACAAGCCCGGGCATGACGACGGAAAGTGCCGATCAAGCCGCCAGCTTCACCGCGTGCGCGAAGTCCCAATAGAGCTTGCGTGCCCTGGTGTAGAACGGGCCCGGCTTCAGCTCGCGCTCGTCGATGCGGATCACCGGCGCGACCTTGGCGAAATTGCCGGAAGAGAAAATCTCGTCGGCGGCGAGGAAGTCGGCATAGCGCAGCGTCCTCTCGACCACGGTGACGCCGTCGCCGCGAAGCAGGCTGATGACGCGCTGGCGCGTGATGCCGTTCAGGAAGGTGCCGTTCGGCACCGGCGTGAACACCACGCCGTCCTTGGCCATGAACACGTTGGAATTGCCGAACTCGGCGACGTTGCCGAGCATGTCGAGCATCAGCGCGTTCTGGAAACCGCGCGAGGCCGCCTCGGCCAGCGCGCGCGAATTGTTCGGATAGAGACAGGCGGCCTTCGCTTCGACCGGCGCACATTCGGTCGTTGGCCTGCGGAACGGCGACAGCGTGATGGCGTTGCCGACGGGTTTCGGTATCGGCGCCTCGTAGATGCACAGACACCAATTGGTCGAGTCAGGATCGAACAGCACGCCGCCGCCCAACCCGCTCTGCGCCCAGTACATCGGGCGGATATAGAGCTCGGCATTCGCGGCGAAACGCGCGATGCCTTCGTTTGCAAGCGCGAGCCAGGTGCCGGCATCGACCACCGGCTTCAGGCCAAAGCTGATCGCGGATTGATTGGTGCGGGCAACGTGACGGTCGAGATCGGGCGCGACGCCCTCGAACGCACGGGCGCCGTCGAACACGACCGAGCCGAGCCAGGCCGCATGCGTCCGCGGCCCCATGATCGGCACATTGCCGTCATGCCATTTGCCTTCGAAGAAGGTCCAGCTCGGTGAATATTCGATCGGCTTTCTGATCTCGGCCATGACCGGTCTCCCTTGGCACGATGTCGCATTATAGCGCCACTATTGGTGGAACTTCTAAATGATTCCCTGCGCAGAAGAGGTAGACTACCTTTTCCCTCAAGGGAGAAGGAAGCAGATGCCGCTCGATCCGCTTGCAAAGCGTTTGTTGACCATGATGGCGGCGGCTGGGCCGCAAGCACGCAGCCGGCCGAGCGTCGAGGCGCGGCGGCAATCGCTGGCCAAGCTGATGCAGTTCGCACGCACTGAAGCGCCCGACGTGACGGCGTCCGACGGCATGCTGCCCGGCCCCGGCGGAGAGCTTCCCTACCGGCTCTACTCACCCGCCTCTGCCGGCGAGCGCACGCCGGGCTTCGTGTTCTTTCACGGCGGCGGCCTCGTCGCTGGCAGCATTGCCACGCATGACCGCATCGCCGCCGCGCTCGCGCATGCGACCGGCTGCCGCCTCGTCTCGGTCGATTACCGCCTCGCGCCCGAGCATAAATTCCCGGCCGCCGTGGACGATGCGATCGCCGCGACCGAATGGGTCGCGCGCGAGGCGCCTTCGCTCGGCATCGATGCGGAACGGCTGGTGGTCGGCGGCGATTCCGCCGGTGCCACGTTGGCGGCGATCGTGTGCCAGGAAGCGGCGCAGAACGCCGGCCTCTCCATCGTGGCGCAATGCCTGATCTGCCCGGTGCTGGATTTCGAGGAGACCTCGCCCTCGCGCGAGGAATTCGCGGAAGGGCATCTGATCGATCGCGTCACGATCGAAGCCGATCTCGCCGACTACCTGCCCGGCGACATCGATGCGGCCGATCCCCGCATCTCACCGCTGCGTGCGACGCGCCTCGCCGGCCTGCCGACGGCGATCATCCACACCGCCGAGTTCGACCCGATGCGCGACGAGGGCAACGCCTATGCGCGCAAGCTGCTCACCGCAGGCGTTGCCGTCGAGCACGTCTGCCATGACGGCATGGTCCACAATTTCCACGCCATGGGCGCGATCCTGCCCCAGGCACAGCTTGTGCTGTCGCAGATCGGCGAGCAGGTGCGGCGGGCCGTGGAGAAGTGAGACGCTCTGACTTGCCCTCTCCCCTTGCGGGAGAGGGTGGATCACCGCAAAGCGGCGAGATGGGTGAGGGTCTCCATCCTCACGGGCGAATTTGCGCGTCGTGAGAGCCCCTCATCCGGCGCCGTAGCCGAAGCAAAGCATCGGCGTTCTCAGGGACGGCGGCCGAAGGCCGCCTACGCCACCTTCTCCCGCAACGGGAGAAGAAAGCAGCGTCACGCCCTCGACCCAATCACACGCGCGCGCAGAGCACGGCCCTGGCTGCAACGACATATTCCAGCCAGTGCGCGTCGGCGTAACGTTCGGCCTGCCGCGCACAGGTGACGTCGGGCGCATGGGCGGCTGCGATGGTGCGTGCGAAGCGCTCTTCCGCGACGGTCACCTCGCCAGGTTCAGCCGACGGCACAGAGGCGACGGCAGCGGTCGGAGCAACAGCGAGCCCTGCCAGACCAGTGAGCAGGATGCGGCGTGACGTATTCATTTCTGTCGTCCTTCCATGGTCCGGCTGCACCGTGGCCGGCAAGTGTGTCAGTGCGATCACGGCAGGGTAGCCGCACGCATCCATGCCGTCCATCGCTTGCGGATAGCGCTTGACCACATGCGCGATCACGTTCCATCTAACAACGGTTTTGCCATCAAATCGCCACGCGTCGGATCGTCACGTGCCCCATCGCAGCCAGTCCTGTCGTTCGGCCTTGCGCGCTGCCGCGATGGGATTGCTTTGTCTGGCCTTATCGGCAGGCGCTGCCTTCGCCGCAGATGAGGACGAGGACGAGTCGGCAAAGCCCGATGTGCCCAACATCTATCTCGACCTTCGCACCATCTATGCAATGATCCCGGCGGGCACGCTCGGGCTCGGCTTCGGCAACACCTCGCTGTCGGCCGCCTTCGAAGCCCTGGCGGCACGGCGCGGCTCGACGTTGCCTAACGGCCTGCCGGCCGCGAAATCGATCGCCGTCGACCTGCCGCTGACCGTGGACGTCAGCGACCGCGTCTCGCTCTATGGCGGCGTGTCGGGCTCGACGATCGATATCGGCGGCGGCTGGTCCACGTTCGACGTCACGAGTTGGAACATCGGCGTGCAGGCCGACCTCTATCAGCAGAATGGTGGCAGGATCCCGACCATCACGCTGCAATCGACCCTGACGCAGTCGGTGCCGAACGAGCAGGGCATGACGAACTCCTTCAACAACATCCTGGAGTTCGACTACGCGCTCGACGAGGACGAGACGCGGGGCTGGCTGGCCGGGATGCAATATACTTACACCACCATCGCCAGCCCGTTCGCCAGTATCAGGCCGAACACGATCCTCTATGCCGGCGGCTATTACCAATGGCCGAGCAACTGGAAGTTCACCGGACGGCTCGGCATGCAGTCGTTCGGCGGCGCGCAGTTCGCTGGACGGACGCTGGCGGAGCCCTTCACCCAGCCGCTGCTGCGCCTCGACCTCGACCGCATGGACGACAACGACAACCGCCTGTTCGGCATCACGGCCCAGATCGCGTGGATGCCGAAGCCGTCCTACCAGCTCACCCTGCGCACGCCGCTCTATGCGGTGCGCAATTGACCGGGTTCGCGGTAGAACTTCGATAGGCCGCGGCCGCGGCTGCGACCGGACCAAACGGGCTGTCCCGCCCTGCGCGTCAACAGATCGTTAATCCTCTTGCCAAAACCTCGATCTCGTTACGCCGGCGCAAGGAACCTTGCGCCACACTACGCCGGCTTTTCGTGTTGGAGGCTGCGAATGTCCCGCTTGGTCTCGGAACGGACGTTCCTTGCTGGGAAGATCTTCTTCAATTTCGGCCAGTCGTCGATCGATTGCGTCGTGCGCCGCCTGACCGAGGAGGCCGCGACGCTGGAGATGGAGAGCGGCCTCGGCGTGCCCGAGCGCTTCCAGCTCAGGCTCGCGGGCCGCGAGATTCTGCCCTGCCGCGTGATCTGGCGGTCCGACCGTCAGGTCGGCGTCGCCTTCGAGCAGCCGGGCAGCGAGCACGCGGCGGGCGAAGAGCGGGAACGCTCGTCCGATGCGCTGATGCGCAGCCAGATGCTGGCGCTGCGCGCCGCGCTCGATCATGTGCCGACCGGCATCGTGCTGCTCGACTCCAGCCTCAGGGCGCGCCTGATCAACCGGTCGTTCCGCCAGATGTGGCGCCTGCCCGACCAGGTCGCCGACAGCAATCCCTCCATCCTTACGCTGCTTCACCACGGACGCGACACCGGCGCCTATGAGGTGCCCGATCCCGAGCTCGATGCCCTGGTGGCGCAGCGCGTGCGCACGATCGAGGCGGGAGATCCGACGCCGATCGACCTGCGCCGGACCAATGGCGACGTCGTGCGCGTGCAGGTCACGCCGCTCCCTGACGGCGGCCGCATGCTGACCTATACGCCCGTCACCGACATCGTGCGCGCCTCGGACGAGTTGAAGCTGCTGCGGGATGCGCTGGAGAACGTTCAGGACGGCGTCCTGCTGCTCGATTCCGATCTGCACGCCGCCTTCATGAACCGGCGGATGCGGCGGTTCTGGGAGGTCAGCGAAGACGAGGCGGCTGCGCGGCCGGCCTATTCGTCACTGGTGCGGCGCCTGCATCGCGCCAGCGCGCCCAATCTTCCGACCGGTGAGCTCGCCAGATTTCCGGCACGGCGCGTCGAGGAGGTCAAGGCCGGCGATCACGTGCGCGACCTGCAGACGCCGGACGGACGGCGCATCCGGGCCCACTGCACCACGATGTCGAATGGCGGGCGCATGCTGACCTATGTCGACATCACCGATCTGACGCAAAAAGCCGCGATGCTGGAGACGCTCGCGACCACCGATCCGCTCACCGGACTCTTCAACCGCCGGCACTTCCTCGATACCCTCGAGGCGGAATGGAGCCGCTTCCAGCGCTACTACCGCTCCGTCTCGGTGCTGATGCTCGACATCGACCACTTCAAATCGGTCAACGATCGCTACGGCCATGCCGTGGGCGACGCCGCCATCAAGGCGGTTGCGGCCGCGTGCCTCGACGGCAAGCGCAAATCGGACATCGTCGGCCGCCTCGGCGGCGAGGAGTTCGCCATCCTGCTGCCCGAGACCAGCCTGACCCGGGCAAGGACGGTGGCCGAACGCATCCGCAAGCGCGTGATGGGCACGCAGGTCCTTGCCGAGCAGGTTCAATTCGGCCTCACCGTGAGCATCGGCATCGCGGAGGCCACCGCCAGCATGTCGGGCATCGATGCGCTGATGGGCGCGGCCGATCACGCGCTGTACCAAGCCAAGGCCGAAGGCCGCAATCGCTGCATCGGCTGGGCACCCTCGCCGCCGGCAGACAAGGCGGCGGAGTGATCGAAGCAGGCCGCGGCTAATCCGGCACCGGCACGTCGAAGGTGTTGAGCGTGACCGAGACCATGCAATAGACGCCGACGAGATAGGACAGCTCGGCCGCGCCATGCACGCCGAACTGCTGCACGGCCGCGCGATAGGTCAGCTCCGGCAGCACGCCGCCGCTCACCAGCGCCGAGGCCATGTCGTAGGCGACCGCCTCCTCCTTGGTGAGATCGACCGGCCGCTGGCCGGCGACGATGGTCGCGAGCTTCTCGTCGGAAAGGCCGCGCTGCTCGGCGACCAGCACATGGGCATAGAGCTCGTAGCCGGAACGGAAATGCGAACCGGTCACGAGGATCGCGACTTCGCGCACCGGGGCGGGCAGCAGCGGGTTCGACGCGATCGCCTTGACCAGATCCCACACCGGCTTGCCGAAGCGCGGCTCGCGGATCCAGGGATTCCAGGGACCGAGCAGCGCGCCGTCGTCGCGCATGTTCACGAAGCCCTTGAAGTGGTCCGTGATACCGGCTCGCATGTCGTCATAGAGCGGCTTCTGTTCGGCGGTCAGATCCTTGGGATCGAGAATGGGGAGGCGCACGGTGGTATCTCCTCGTTGAGAAGCGGCGAGGCTCGCCCGCGGATGTGCGCAGCGCAAGTGAAGTTGCCGTGACGGCCGTGCCTTTTGGCAAATCGCAGGGAGACGCCGGCTAGGAGGCGGCGGGGCTTCGTGCGCCCTGCAGATTGACGACGTCGTCGACGTCGAGCCTCAAGGGCTCGCCGGTCTCGAGGAACGACGACAACGCCGCCTCGAACGGCGCCGGATCGAGGCCGCGCGCTTTCAGCCATTCCGGCTCGTAATAGGTCTGCCGGTAGCGCTCACCGGAATCGCAGATCAGCGTCACGAGCGATCCCGTCGCGTTCGCCTTGCGCATCTCCGCGGCGAGACGGCACAGCGCCAGGAAGTTGGTGCCGGTGGAGCCGCCGACCGCGCGGCGGAGCCGGCGCGACAGCACGTTCATCGCCGCAATCGTTGCCGCATCCGGGATCTTCATCATGCGGTCGACCACGCCGGGCACGAAGGACGGCTCGCAGCGGGGACGGCCGACGCCCTCGATCAGCGACGGACGATCGCAGACATGGGAGCGATCCTGCGTACGGAAACAGTCGAAGAAGGCGGAATGCTCGACATCGGCGACGCAGAGCCGCGTCGGATATTGGCGATAGCGCAGATATCGCCCGATGGTGGCCGAGGTGCCGCCGGTGCCCGCGCCCATCACGATCCAGTCCGGCAACGGCCGCGGCTCGCCCTGCAATTGGGTGAAGATCGATTCGGCGATGTTGTTGTTGCCGCGCCAGTCGGTGGCGCGTTCGGCGAAGGTGAACTGGTCCATGTAGTGGCCGTTCAGCCGGGCGGCGAGCGCGGCGGCTTCCGCATAGAGCGCGCGGCCGTCGTCGATCAGATGGCAGTTGCCGCCGTAATGCTCGATCGCGGCGATCTTCTCCGCCGAGGTCGTGCGCGGCATCACCGCGTAGAACGGCACGCCGATCATCTCGGCGAAATAAGCTTCCGACACCGCGGTCGATCCCGACGAGGCCTCGACCACGGGCGTGCCTTCGCGGATGTGGCCGTTGCAGAGCGCGTAGAGGAACAGCGAGCGCGCGAGGCGATGCTTCAGGCTGCCGGTCGGATGCGTGGACTCATCCTTCAGATAGATGTCGATGCCCGACAGCGCCGGCACGATCAGCCGGATCAGATGCGTGTCGGCCGTGCGGCACTGGTCGGCCTCGATCGCGGCCACGGCCTCGTCCACCCAGCCGCGCCGATAGGCCGGCCCGGCCGGATTGTGCTGGCGGAAGGGGAATGTCTGCATCACGCGAATCTCTCATGATGGGGATCGCTCATCAAGTGCGCTGGAGAATGCTCCTGCTCAAAACTCCAGCGGGGCGTTGTCGACCACCTCCTTCATCACGAAGAAGGTGCGGGTCTGGCGCACGCCGGGCAGCGCGATGAGCTGCTCGCCATGGATGCGGTTGAAGTCCTCCATGTCGCCGACCCGGATCTTGAGGAAGTAGTCGAAATCGCCGGCGACGAGGTGGCAGTCGAGCACGAATTTCAGCCTGGCGATCGCCTGCTCGAAGGTCGCAAAGCTCTCCGGGGTCGACCGGTCGAGCACGACGCCGACCATCACCAGCGTGCCCTTTGCCACCTTCTTCGGCGCGACCATGGCCCGCACGGCGGGGATGAACCCGTCCTCGAACAGGCGCTGGGTGCGGCGATGGCAGGTCGCGGGGCTGATCGCGACGGTTTCGGCCAGCTCGGCATTGCTCAGCCGGCCGTTATTCTGGAGCAATCTCAGGATCTTAAGGTCGGTTCGGTCAAGCCTCGCGGCCATGAAAGAAGCTTTCATCGAATGATCTATTTCTGGAAGAAATATTAGCCATTGGCTCCAGAAGCGCAAGAATGGGCGCAATATCGGCGCAATAATTGAGAGCACATTTTTCCAGGGCGGTGCTAGGCAAGGCCAGCACCAACACCAATCGGGATGACCCATGAAGCTGGACCAATTTCCGCGCTATCCGCTGACCTTCGGCCCGACGCCGATCGAGAAGCTGGAGCGGCTGTCGAAACATCTCGGCGGCAATGTCGAGATCTATGCCAAGCGCGAGGACTGCAATTCGGGCCTCGCCTATGGCGGCAACAAGCTGCGCAAGCTCGAATACATCATCCCGGACGCGATCGCCTCCAACGCCGACACGCTGGTGTCGATCGGCGGCGTGCAGTCCAACCACACCCGCATGATCGCCGCCGTCGCCGCCAAGATCGGCATGAAGTGCCGCCTGGTGCAGGAAGCCTGGGTGCCGCACGAGGACGCCGTCTATGACCGCGTCGGCAACATCATGCTGTCGCGCATCATGGGCGCCGACGTGCGCCTCGTCGACGACGGTTTCGATATCGGCATCCGCAAGAGCTGGGAGCAGGCGGTCGAGGAAGTGAAGGCCGCAGGCGGCAAGCCCTACGCGATTCCCGCCGGCGCGTCCGTGCACAAATATGGCGGGCTCGGCTATGTCGGCTTCGCTGAGGAAGTGCGCAAGCAGGAGGCGGAGCTCGGCTTCAAGTTCGACTACGTCATCGTCTGCACCGTCACCGGCTCGACCCATGCCGGCATGCTGGTGGGCTTCGCTGCCGACGGCCGCGCCCGCAAGGTGATCGGCATCGACGCTTCCTTCACGCCGGCGCAGACGAAATCACAGGTGCTCTCGATCGCGCAGAACACCGCAAAGCTCGTCGAGCTCGGCAAGGACATCGTTGCCGACGACGTCGTGCTGATCGAGGACTACGCCTATCCGGCCTATGGCGTGCCGTCGGAAGAGACCAAGGAAGCGATCCGCCTCACCGCGCGTCTCGAAGCCATGATCACCGACCCCGTCTACGAGGGCAAGTCGATGCAGGGCCTGATCGACCTTGCGCAGAAGGGCTATTTCGAGAAGGGCGCCAAGATCCTCTACGCCCATCTCGGCGGCGCACCGGCGCTGAACGGCTACGGCTACGCGTTCCGGAACGGCTAGCTCCTCTCGTCCCGGGGCGCGACGAAGTCGCGAGCCCGGGACCCATAGCCCCAGGGAGTCGTTTGGCGAAGACTCGTGGTGACCAGCTTGCCGTAACCACCTCCGCTTGTGGTTATGGATCCCGGGCTCGCGACTTCGTCGCGCCCCGGGATGACGGCGGAGTTTTCGTCGCGCCCCCTACCGCGTCCTGACGATCTGCAGCAGCTCGTCGCCGTAATGCTCGAGCTTCTTGTCGCCGATGCCAGGCACGTTGCGTAGCTCGTCCAGCGTGGTCGGCCAGGCCCGCACGATGCCGTCGATCGTCGCATCGTGCAGCACGACATAGGCCGGCACGCCGCGCTCGCGCGCGACCTCCGAACGCCAGGACCGTAGCCGCGCGCGCAATTCGGGATCGACGTCGCCCTGCGGCGCGCTCGCCGCGGGGGCGAGCTCACCACGGCGGGATTTTGCGCGGCTGGAGCGGACGCGCGTGCTCGGCGCCTCCTCGCGCAGCCAGACTTCCGTTTCTCCGCGCAGCACGCCGCGCGCGGACTCGGTCAGCTTCAGCGCGCCGTAGGCTTCGCTGTCGGCCTGCAAGTGTCCCATCGCCACGAGCTGCCGCAGCACCGTGCGCCATTGCTTCTCGTTGAGCTCGCGCCCGATGCCGAACACCGAGAGCTTGTCGTGGCCGAACTGCGTGACCTTCTCGGTCAGGCGACCGACCAGCACGTCGATCAGGTGCATCGCGCCGAAACGCTGGCCGGTGCGGTAGGCGCAGGACAGCAGCTTCTGCGCCAGCACCTTGCCGTCGCGCATTTTTGGCGGGGTCAGGCAGTTGTCGCAATTGCCGCAGGTCTCGCCGTGCACATCCTCGCCGAAATAGCCGAGCAGCCGCTTGCGGCGGCAATGCGCGGTCTCGGCAAGGCCGACCAGCGCGTCGAGCTTGCGGATCGAGACGCGCTTGAAATCCTCGGACCCGGCGGACTCGTCGATCATGCGGCGCTGCTGCACGATGTCGGAGAGGCCATAGGCCATCCAGGCCGCCGACGGCTTGCCGTCGCGCCCCGCGCGCCCCGTCTCCTGGTAGTAGGCCTCGATGCTCTTGGGCAGATCGAGATGGGCGACGAAGCGCACGTCGGGCTTGTCGATGCCCATGCCGAAGGCGATGGTCGCGACAATGACGATGCCGTCCTCGTTGAGGAAGCGGTCCTGGTTGCGCGAGCGCACACTGCCGTCGAGACCGGCATGATAGGGCAGCGCGGCGATGCCGGCCTCCTCGAGCGCGGCGGCAACCTCCTCGACCCGGTTGCGCGACAGGCAATAGACCACGCCGGCGTCGCCCGCGTGGCGCTCCCGGATGAACTCCTTGAGCTGCAACACCGCATTGCGCTTGTCGACGATCTCGTAGCGGATGTTGGGCCGGTCGAAGCTGGAGACGAATTGCGGCGAACCGGCAAGCTGAAGCCGCTCGACGATCTCCTTGCGCGTCAGCTCGTCGGCGGTCGCGGTGAGCGCGATGCGCGGCACGTCGGGGAAACGCTCGGCGATGATGGAGAGGCCGACATATTCGGGCCGGAAGTCGTGCCCCCATTGCGAGACGCAATGCGCCTCGTCGATCGCGAACAGCGCCACCTTGGCCTGCGCCAGCATCGACAGGCAGCGCGGCGTCACCAGCCGTTCCGGCGCGACATAGAGCAGATCGAGATCACCCGCGATCAGGCGGCGTTCGATCTCGGAGGCCTCCTGGAATGTCAGGGACGAGTTCAGCGCGGCGGCGTTGACACCGGCCTCGATCAGACCGGCGACCTGGTCGCGCATCAGCGCGATCAGCGGCGAGACCACGATGCCGCAGCCCTCGCGCAGCAGCGACGGCAGCTGGTAGCACAGCGACTTGCCGCCGCCGGTCGGCATCAGCACGAGGCAATTGCCGCCGTCGGTAACGTGCCGGATGATGTCGCCCTGCGCGCCGCGGAACCCCGGCAGGCCGAACACCGAATGCAGCACCGACAACGCATCACGGCCGTTGGCCGGCGCGGGCAGCGGAGCGGTGGAAGGAGCGTTCATGGGTGAGTCGAGCGAGGCCGCGGGGATTCGTCACAAGGCCAGTCGCATGCTGGGGCGGCCGTGGCAAGGCCGTTTGCGGGGCGAAGCCGCGTCTTCCCCTCTCCCCTTGCGGGAGAGGGTGGCTCGCCGCGCAGCGGCGAGACGGGTAAGGGGTATCTATCCGCGGATCAGACCAGGCATTGAAAACTGCGGAGGCATACCCCTCATCCGGCGCTTCGCGCCACCTTCTCCCGCAAGGGGAGAAGGAAGAGGCGTCTCACGCCCCGATTCGCCGCAGCGCTTCCGCGACCGTCACGATGGGCATGCCGCGTCGCTGGGCCGCCTCGAGCGCGTGGCGCATCAGGCGCGGCGTGCAGCCATAGGGGCTCGGCGCCTCGGCGACGTCGTGGCCGTAGAAGATCAGCCAGCCGCCGCTCGCGACCGCTTCGTCGAAATAGCGATCGACGCCTGCCTCGTCGATCTCGCAATCGACCAGCGGCGAGGCGCGCAGGAACTGGAGGTCGATGACGTCGCTGTTGACGCCGGGAAGGATGCCGCGCGCCGAGCGGAAGGTCTTGGCCAGCTGCGGCTTGCGCCACACCGAGGCGATCCCATAGGGGTAGGCGAAGTTCTCCAGCGTGATCGAGGAATCGATGGCGCGGAAATGAGTGCGGTTCCGTTCGATCTCGCGGGCCATGGCGGCTTCGTCGAGATTGGCAGAGCTCTGGTGCGAGAAGGTGTGGCAGGCGATCTCGTGGCCGGTCCGGTGCAGCCGCACGATCGCGTCGTTCGACAGGCCATGCCAATGATCCGACGGCTGGCCGATCAGGCTGCCCGCGATGTAGTAGGTGCCGCGGCCGCCATGCGCCTCGAGCAGCGAGGCGCCCTCGCCGGCCGCGCTATCGGGCGCATCGTCGAAGGTGAAGCTCACCAGCGGCGCATGCGCAGGCAAACGGTGCGGCGCGGCTCGGAAATGCCGGGCCAGCCGATTGCTCACGCGTCCCTGGAGTGCCGACCACACGACTGTGTTCCCGTGATTCCGTATTTCTCTACTGAAACATTCAGGCGCCGATCGAGGCAAGCCTAACGCTTTGGTAATCCTAACGCGGAACGAACCGGCTAGCGCGCCAGCAGCGGCGCATCGGCCGGCGAACCCAAATAGTGCAACCAATTGCGGAATAGCGCGGCCGCAGCGCTGCCGGCCGCGATATCGGCGCGCAAATTCAGCGCCGGCAGGTCGTTGGTCAGCGCCGGATGGCGCTGGTGCCGCGCCCGTCTCTCGAAACGGGCGAGCTTCTCTTCCGTCGCTGCGTCAAAATAGCTCACGGGCAGATGCGGGTAGTTCTCACGCTCGCGCGCAAGATAGCGGCCGATATCACGCAGATATTCGCGCTGGAGCGACAGCGCGTCATATTCCGGATGGCCCTGGAAGAACACGAACCGGCTGAGATATTGGCGGACGAACACATCGACGCCGGCCAGCGCCGAGCGGGTCAGCACCTGATAGCCGGCCTGCGCGAGGTCGCTCTCGGCAAGCTCGTTCAGGCGCGAATGCGAAACCTTGAGCGGCGCGGGAGCAGTTTGCGTGAGGGCATCGTCCATCACCGCTTCGCAGTCGAAGATGCCGTGGCATTTGGCCGGCAGCCGGCGCCGTTCGATGCCGTCGAGATGCAGCACCGCGGCATGCGCGGCAAGGCACGACCAGATCGTCGAGCGCGTGTTGGCCTTTGCCCAATCGATGAGGTCGGTGAGGTCGCGCCAATATGGCTCCTGGTGGAGTTCGGGCGCGACCGGCTCGGCGCCGGTCACGATCAGCCCGTCGAACTTCTGGCGCTTGAGATCTGCGAGATCGGAATATTCGCTCTCGACATGCCATTTCGCTTCCGGCGAGCGCTTGACCGAAGGCAGCGAAAAGCAGTGGAAGCGGATGCGGCGCGGACCTGCGGCAGCCCGAAGCAGCTTCATGAACTGCCGCTCGGTCGCTTTCAGCGCCGGATCCGGCATGTTGTTGATCAGTCCGATCGTGAGATCGGCACCGGCGTGATCGTGCGCGAGGTCGCGCTCGGCCGGCACCAGCGCCGGGCTCGATATGCCTTGATCCCTGTCGATCAAGATCGTCATCGGGCCGTCCGCCTACTCCGCCGCCTGAAGCCGCGACGACGGACAGGCCTTCTCCAGCGCCTGGTCGATGTCCTCGATGATATCCGAGGAATGCTCGATGCCGATCGAGAGCCGGATCGTCTCCGGCAGCACGCCGGCGACGCGCTGCTGCTCCGCCGACATCTGACGGTGCGTGGTCGAGGCCGGATGGCAGGCCAGCGACTTGGCATCGCCGATATTGACGAGGCGCGTGATCAGCTTCAGCGCATCGTAGAAGGTCTTGCCGGCTTCCATGCCGCCCTTGATGCCGAAGGTGAACAGCGAGGAGGCATTGCCGTCGAGATATTTTTGAACGAGCGAATAATAGGGGCTGTCCGGAAAGCCGGTATAGTTGACCCACGCCACGCGCGGATCGCCGCGCAAAAATTCGGCGACCTTGCGGGCATTCTCGACGTGGCGCTCCATGCGCAGCGCCACCGTCTCGATGCCCTGGAGCAGCAGGAAGGCGTTAAAGGGCGAGAGCACCGAGCCCATGGTACGCTGATAGACGCTGCGTGCGCGCTCGATATAGGCGGTGCGGCCGAAACGCTCGGCATAGACGAGGCCGTGATAGGACGCGTCGGGCTTGTTGTAGGCCGGGAAGCGGTCTGCGTGCTTGGCCCAGGGGAAGTTACCGGAATCGACGATGGCGCCGCCGAGCGTGGTGCCGTGGCCGCCCAGGAACTTGGTCAACGAGTGCACGGCGATGTCGGCGCCGTAGTCGAACGGCTTGAGCAGGATCGGGGTCGCGACCGTGTTGTCGACGATCAGCGGCACGCCATGCGCATGCGCGATTTTCGCCAGCGCCTCGATGTCGCAGACATTGCCGGCGGGATTGCCGATGGTCTCGGCGAACACGGCGCGGGTGTTCTCGTCGATCAGCCTGGCGATCGCATCGGGCGCATCGCTCTCGGCGAAGCGGCCGGTGATGCCCTGGCGCGGCAGGATGTGCGAGAGCAGCGTGTGGGTGGTGCCGTAGAGCTGCGGCACGGAAACGATGTTGCCGCCGTGGTCGGCGACGTTGACGAAGGCGAAGTGGAGCGCCGCCTGCCCGGTCGCGACCGCGAGCGCGCCGACGCCGCCCTCGAGCTGGGCGATGCGCTTCTCCAGCACCGCGCTGGTCGGATTGGCGATACGGCTGTAGCGGAAACCTTCCGCCTCGAGATTGAAGAGCGCCGCGCCGTGATCGGCGCTGTCGAAGGCGTAGGCCGCGGTCTGGTAGATCGGCACGGCAACCGCGTGCGTCGTGGCTTCGGGTTCGTAGCCGGCGTGAATAGCGATCGTTTCGTTGCGCATCGTGCCACCTCCGCGTGGAGCGGGCCGCACTTATTGGCCTGTATGAGGCATGTGCGTTGTCCGCCCTTTCTCTGTTAGAGGCGGGTGGTAAAGCGGACAATAATTCGCTTAGACATCGAGGAAGTAACCCTAACGGTTGTTGGTGAATTGGCTCAAATTCGAGTTAAATTGGATTAATCAATTGAGGGGCCGCCGCCGCGCTGCGAGACGTGCATCCTCGGCTTCGCGACGACCGGCTTTTCCGCGAAGGCCGCCTCTCCAACATCCATTTCACGACGTCTCTCAAAGCCCCATCGAAACGATCCGCAATCACAGGACATCAACGATCACGCGGCGCTCAATCGTTGCGTAATTCCGCTGCCTCTACGCTGACGCATCGTTGCTTGCTTTGGGATGTGCCGGCTTGGCGTACGTCAACAATCTGCTCTCGCGCTTTGCCGCCGACCGGCGCGGCAACATCGCCGTCATCTTCGCGCTCTCCCTGGTGCCGCTGCTGTCCTTCGTCGGCGCGGCCGTCGACTATTCCCTCGCCGCACGGGCGCGAACGAAGCTGATCGCCGCGCTCGACACCGCGGTGCTGGTCGCCACGGCCAAGAGCGAAATCACCAAGAGCGCGTCGGCCGCGCAGAGCGACGCCCTGAACACCTTCGCCGGACAGATTTCCGCGTTCGGCCTTGCGACGAGCTCGGTGACCATCACCGTGACCGACACCGTCACCACGCGCACCGCCACCGGGACGGCATCCTCGTCGGTGACGACCTATTTCATGGGCATCCTGGGCTACAAGACCCTGGAGTTCTCGGCCACATCCGGCGCGGCGGCCTCGCTGCCGTCCTACATCGACTTCTACGTGCTGCTGGACAATTCGCCGTCACAGGGACTCGGCGCCACAACGGCCGACATGACCGCGCTGCAGAACGCGACATCCGACAGCTGCGCCTTCGCCTGCCACGACATCTACACGTCGAGCACGAAGAAGACCAAGCAGACGAGCAGCTATTATGCGATCGCCAAGAACCTCGGGGTCAAGATGCGGATCGACCTGGTCCGCGACGCGACGCAATCGCTGACGGACACGGCGACCGCGAGCCAGCTCGTCAGCAACCAGTACCGGATGGCGGTCTACACCATGGGCAGCGATTGCGCCTCGATCGGCCTGACCACGATCTCGGCGCTGACGTCGAGCCTGTCTTCGGTGAAGACGGCGGTTTCCGGCGTCGACCTGATGACGATCCCCTACACCAACTACAACAACGACATGTGCACGGATTTCGACGGCATCCTGTCGTCGATCAACGGCGCGATCCCGACGCCGGGCGACGGCTCCTCGTCCTCGCCGCAGAAATGGCTGTTCTTCGTCTCGGACGGCGTCGCCGACTACTATTACCCTTCGTCCTGCAGCAAGACCGTGATCAACTCGTCGGGCCGATGCCAGGAGCCGCTGACAGCGACGATCTGCGACACCATCAAGGCGCGCGGCGTCAAGATCGCCGTGCTCTACACCACCTATCTCGCGATCACCAACAACAGCTGGTACAACACCTACATCGCGCCATGGCGCAGCTCGATCGCGACCAAGATGCAGGCCTGCGCGACGTCGGGCTATTATTACGAGGTCTCGAGCGATTCGAGCATCACCGACGCGTTGAACGCGCTGTTCCAGAAGGCGATCGCCGCTGCGCATCTGACCAACTGACCCGCCGCCGCGGGCCCCGCGCGTGACGCGGAGCCCTTGCGCACGGCCTCAGGCCATCGTCTCCCAGAGGCGATGGACCAGCGCGCCGGCGCGCTTCTCGATCGCGGCTGCGGCGTCGAGCGCGAGATCCTCGCGATAGCGCCCCGCGATCAGCTGCACGCCGATCGGTTTGCCGTCGTGCAGCGCCACCGGCACCACCGCGCCGGGCAGGCCCAGCACGTTGATCGCGGAGATGAAGCGGATCTCGCCCCAGAAGATCTCCTTCACGCGCTCGGCGCTGACGGTGTCCTCGCGCGGGCCCGGCGTCGGCTTCACCGTGGTCGGCGCCAGCACGACCGGATATTCCTCGAAGAACAGCTGCCAGGCACGGATATGGCCGTTGCGCGCCGCCGTCGCTTGCATCCAGGCCTTGAGGTCGAGCACGTTGGCCTTGGTCTTCATGCCGCCCCAGGCCTTGTGGAAGTCCTCGGACGTGACCTTGAGCATGGCGGCCTCCTGCATCACCACGGTTTCGTTGGTGATGATGTCGCACCAGGTCTGCCAGACGCCGTTGATGTCGGGCACCTCGACCTCGGTGACGCGATAGCCGGAACGCTCGAGATGATCGGCGGCCTGGCGCAGCGCCGCGGCGACCGAGGGATCGACGGCCATGTCGTCGGGAATCTTCGCCAGGGCAACCTTGATCGGCCCTTTCGGCCTGGCCCCGGCCAGCGGCGCCGGCACCCACCAAGGATCGCGCGGATCGCGCTGGCTCATCACCTCCAGCGCGAGACGGACGTCGGCGACGTGACGGGCGAGCGGGCCCTGCGCCGACATCAGATGCGCCAGCATCGGGCGCTCGGCCGTGGCGCTGCCGTTGAAGGCGGGGATGCGGCCCTGCGTCGGCTTGATGGTGGCCACGCCGTTGCAATGCGCCGGCCAGCGCAGCGAGCCGCCGATATCGTTGCCGTGGGCGATCGTGCCGATGCCGGCGGCAACCGCCGACCCCGCACCGCCCGAGGACCCGCCGCAGGTGATATCGGAATTCCAGGGATTGAGCGTCAGCCCGTGCAGGGGATTGTCGGTGAAGCCGCGGAAGGAGAATTCCGGCGTGTTGGTGAGGCCGATGACGATCGCGCCCGCCTTCTTCAGGTTGCGGACGACGGGTGCGTCCGACGGCGCGATCAGGTCCTTGTTGGCGGGAACGCCGTTGAAGTTCGGCCGGCCCTCATAGTCGACGTTCTCCTTGATGGTGACGGGCACGCCGTGCAGGAGGCCGAGCTCGCCGCCCTTGGCGCGCTGCTTGTCGGCCGCGTGCGCCGCCTTCAGCGCCTCCTCGCCGAGATCAACGACGACCGCATTCAGCTTCGGATTGACCGCGCGCATCCGATCCAGATGAGCCTCGACGGTCTCGACCGCGGAGATGGCGCCGGAGCGGATCGCGGCCGCGGTGTCGACCGCAGACCATTGCCAGACCGGTCCCT
This sequence comes from Bradyrhizobium sp. KB893862 SZCCT0404, assembly GCF_018130885.1. Taxonomy (NCBI): domain Bacteria; kingdom Pseudomonadati; phylum Pseudomonadota; class Alphaproteobacteria; order Hyphomicrobiales; family Nitrobacteraceae; genus Bradyrhizobium; species Bradyrhizobium sp. KB893862 SZCCT0404. Next base: position 39,813 of record NZ_JAFCLT010000019.1, on the reverse strand, counting down.
TGGGACGGCGCGCCGTGACCGATTTCCGCGGCGCGGCCTTCTTCACAGCCTTCTTGGCGGTCTTCCTGGCCGTCTTGGTTGCGGCAGCCTTTCGTCCGGTGCCTGCTTTGCGCGAGGTCTTCGCTGATGTCTTCGGTGCCGTCTTCTTCTTGGTCGCCGCCTTCTTCGCCACGTCGCATCTCCAAAAAATTGCGCCGCGGAGGTTATGGAGGTCACGCGACCGTGTACAGGCGCGTTTCTGCATGGCGCGTTGTCGCGACGCTCTGTCACGCCCGGCCACGAAGCGGCGTGGGAGCGTGAACCTTTGGGCGGCCTGTCCCGACCCACATACTGGTTGAGTCGTTCATGACATGACCGCCAAGATTGCCGCATGAACGACCAGGATTACTGACGCAGCTATTTTGACCTCGACAGATTGGAGCATTGCCATGCTCACGGAGTTCGACGGCGGATATTGCGAACAACCCTTTCGCGATCTGTGCACCGACTATCCCGGCCCCGAGGCCTACGATCCCCACGATTTCCGCATTGAATGGGGGCCGATCTTCCATCGCGGCCGGCTCGACGGATCGGCGCGCGTGCTCGTCGTCGGACAGGACCCCGCCCAGCACGAGACGATCGTGCGCCGGATTCTGGTCGGCACCGCGGGACGCCGCACGCAAGGCTTCCTCGCCAAGCTCGGCATCACGCGAAGCTACGTGATGGTCAACACGTTCCTGTACAGCGTGTACGGGCAGAGCGGCGGCTCCAAGCACAAGAACGAGCCCGGCATCGTCGACTATCGCAACAAATGGTTCAAGGCCGTGCTCGGCACGGCCAACATCGAAGCCGTCGTCTCGCTTGGCGGCCTCGCGGACGAAGCCTGGAAAGCGTGGCTGAAGACCGCCGATGGCGCGGCCTACAAGACCCTCGCCTATCAGCACATCCCGCATCCGACCTGGCCGGAAAGCTCCGCCCACGATGCGGCGACGCAGGCCTCCAACACCAAGATCATGCTGACCAAATGGAATGCCGCGCTCGCCGCGCTTGCACCCGCGATCAAGCATTCCGACGTCCAGACTGCGCTGGTGCCCTATGGCGATGCGTTCAAGCCGGCCGAGCTCGTCGACATCATCGCCAAGGACCTTCCGGCGGGCCTGCCGGCCTGGATGCGCGGAGACAGGGCATGGGCGGTGCGCCAGGGCGCCGACGCCGCCGCCAAGCGCCGCAACATCACGATCACTGTCCCTGACGGAGTGATCCCGTGAGCTCGCGATGGGCGCTGAGCGGGCGGATCGTGACGATGGCCGCCGAAGGCGACGTCATCACGAGCGGGACGATCTTCATCGAGGATAACCGCATCGCCGCGGTGGTCCCGAAGGGACAACCGGCGCCGGCGGGCTTCGAAGCCGTCGTTGCCGTGGCGACCGGCGGGACCATCTATCCCGGCCTGATCGAGCTGCACAATCACCTCAGCTACAACATCCTGCCGCTCTGGCAGGTGCCGCAGGCCTACGGCAATCGCGACCAGTGGCAGAACGCCAAATCCTACAAGACCTCCGTGACCGGCCCGATGAGCGCGATCGCGCTTGCCGACGACGGCTCGCTGCTGCCGGCCCTCGTCCGCTATGTCGAGGCCAAATGCATGGTCGCGGGAACGACGACCAGCCAGGGGATCACGCTGTCGAACTGGAGCGGCACGATCCACAAATACTACAAGGGCGCATTGCGTGCCGCGGAGATCGGCAGCCCGCCGGACCTGCCGCGCGCCCACTCCAAGATTCCCGACATTGACGCGCAGGATTGGGCGAAGTTCGACAAGGAGCTGAAATCGTCGTCGTGCTTCCTGCTTCACCTCAGCGAAGGCATCGACATCAAGGCGCACAGCCATTTCCTCGCCTTGCGCAATCCCTCAGGCGACTGGGCGATCGAACCATCGCTGGCCGGCATTCATTGCACGGCGCTCGATGCGACCGACTTCGGAACGATGGCCGAGAACCATGCCAAGGTCGTGTGGTCGCCCTTGAGCAACCTGCTGCTCTACGGCAAGACCACCGACGTCGCCGCCGCACGCACGGCCGGTCTTACCATCGCGCTCGGCTCGGACTGGTCGCCGTCCGGCAGCAAGAACCTGCTCGGGGAGCTGAAGGCGGCGAAGGTCGTGTCCGCGCATTTCAATCTCGGCTTCAGCGACTACGACATCGTCGCGATGACGACGCGCAATCCCGCCGCGATCCTGAAATGGGATGCGAAGCTCGGGACCATCGCCGCGGGCAAGTTCGCCGATCTCCTGGTCGTGAAGGGCGTGACCGGCGATCCCTACGCCCATCTCATCAAATCGCGCGAGCAGGACGTCGTTCTCGTCACGATCAGCGGTCGGCCGCGCTACGGCACGAAGACGATCATGCAAAAGGCGGGCGGAAGCGGCGAGGCCCTCAAGATAGGCAGCAGCGCGCGGGTGATCAACTTCTCCTCGCCCGATCAGGATCCGGGGATCGAGAAGGTCACGCTGGCGGAGGCGACGATCCGCCTGAAGGCCGCGCTCGGCAATCTCGGCACGCTGCAGCCCCGCAGCCTCGCCATGGGCGATGCGATCGCCCGCGGAACGGTGTCGCGCACCGGCTGGCGGCTCGCGCTGGACGAGCAGTTCGGCAACAACGTCCAACTGCGTCCGCGGCTCGAATATAACGGTGTCCGCACCGGTCCCGATCTGGCGGCGGTGGCCGTGGCCGACGAGCCGCTGCATCCGATCAAGCTGGACGGCCTCACCGTGGCGGGCGATCCCCTCTTCCTGGACACGCTCAAGAACGAATCGAATCTTCCGCCGGGAATCGCGACCGCGATCGCGGCCTTCTATTAGCTGCCCTTACACCAGCGGTGGATTGAGCCGCGCAAAGCCCTCCTGGATGCGATAGGGATAGTACGGATAAGGCGGCATCACCGCGCTGACCTCGTCGAGACGCTTGATCTGATCCGCGCTCAGCGACCAGCCGACCGCGCCGAGATTGTCGCGCAGCTGTGCTTCATCGCGCGCGCCGATGATCACGGACGAGACCGTGGGGCGCGCCAGCAGCCAGGCGATCGCGACCTGCGGCACGGTGCGGCCGGTCTCCGCGGCGATTGCATCGAGCACATCGACGACGGCGTAAAGCCGCGCGTCGTCCACGGGCGGACCGAACTGCGCGGTGGCGTGCAGGCGGCTGCCTTGCGGCAGCGGCTCGCCGCGCCGGATCTTTCCGGTGAGCCGGCCCCAGCCCAGCGGGCTCCAGACCAGCGCGCCGACGCCCTGGTCGCGCGCCAGCGGCATCAACTCCCACTCATAATCGCGGCCGAGCAGCGAGTAATAGACCTGGTGCGCGACATAACGTGGCCAGCCATGCCGGTCCGCGACGGCGAGCGACTTCATCAGCTGCCAGCCCGCGAAGTTGGAGACGCCGACATAGCGCAGCTTGCCGGCGCGTACGAGCGCGTCGAGCGTGGACAGCACCTCCTCGATCGGCGCGAACGCGTCGAAGGCGTGGAGCTGAAGCAGGTCGATGGTCTCAGTGCCAAGCCGGCGCAGCGCCGCATCGACCGAGGTAAGCAGTCGCTGCCGCGACGAACCGGCGTCGAGCGGGCCATCACCCATCGGCAGGCTCATCTTGGTCGAGATCAGCACCTTGTCGCGACGGCCTCTGATCGCCGCCCCAAGAATTTCCTCGGAAGCGCCATTCGAATAGACGTCGGCGCTGTCAAACAGATTGACGCCGGCGTCGAGGCAGATGTCGACCAGCCTGCGCGCTTCGTCCGCACTGCTGCCGCCCCAGGCGGAGAACAGCGGGCCCTGGCCGCCGAATGTACCGGTGCCGAAGCTGAGGACGGGGACCTTGAGCCCGGACGCGCCGAGATTGCGGTATTCCATGATCGCTCTCCTATTCCGCCGGGCACGCCGCGACGACCGACTGCCGGCGGTCGAGCTGTAGGCTCCACAGCGCCAGCACGAGCCCCACCGCCGTGATGCCGGCCGCGACCAGCGGCAACGTGGAAAGGCCGAGCCCGCGAGCGATGGTGACCCCACCGGCCCAGGCGCCAAGTGCGTTGCCGAGATTGAACGCGGCGATGTTGAGGCTGGAGGCGAGCGTGCGGCCACTGGGACCGGCCGCTTCCAGCACGCGAAGCTGAAGCGGCGCGACGGTTGCAAAAGCGGCGATGCCGAGCAGCAGGATCAGCGCGACGGCTGCGATCTTCACCGACAGCACGGCAGCAAGGCCGAGCAACACGATGGCGAGCGCGGCGAGCGTCCCGGTCAGGGCGCGGGCGAGGCCGAGGTCGGCGAGCTTGCCGCCGGCGACATTGCCGATCGCAAGGCCGACGCCGAACACCAGCAGGATCGGCGAGACCGCTTCCTCCGAAAAGCCGGTGAAGCGCGTCAGGATCGGCTGGATATAGGTGAAGACGACGAACAGGCCGGCAAAGCCGAACACGGTCATGGAGAGGCCGAGCAGCACCTGCGGACGGCTGAGCACTGCGACTTCCTCGGACAGCGAGACCGGCTTGTCGCCATTGCCGACATGACCTGGCACGAGCGCTGCAACCACCGCAAAGGCGATCACGCCGATGACGGTCACCGCCCAGAACGCCGCGCGCCAGCCCAGCATCAGGCCGAACCAGGCGCCGAAGGGCACGCCCAGCAGTGTCGCGACCGTCAGGCCGATGAACATGGTGGAAATCGCGGAGGCGCGCTTGTCTTCGGCGACGAGGCTGGTCGCCACCACCGAGCCGACGCCAAAGAACGTGCCGTGGGCGAGCGAGGTCAGCACGCGCGCCGCCATCAGCAGTTCGTAGTTCGGGGCCAGCGCACAGGCGGCATTGCCGAGCGTGAAGATCGCCATCAGCGCCAGCAGCACGGTCTTCCGCGGCAACCGTCGCGTCGTCAGCGTCAGGACCGGCGCGCCGACGAATACGCCGAGCGCATAGCCGGAGATCAGCAGGCCCGCGACCGGCACGGATACATGCATGTCGGCGGCGACCTGCAGCAGCAGGCCCATGATGATGAATTCGGTGGTGCCGATGCCGAAGGCACCGGCGGTGAGCGCGAGGACGGCGGGAGGCATGCAGTGCTCCAATGGATAAGACGAGCCACGCAGATAGCCGTGCGCCGGCAAAACCATTAGGATGTCCGCAATCCAATCATTTATGACATGAATTCAACATGGCCCGTTTCGACACCAACCGCTCCGCCGAGATGGAGGTCTTCGTCCGCGTCGTCGACCTCGGCGGCTTCACCCCAGCCGCGCGAAAAATGCGCCTGACGCCGTCGGGGGTAAGCAAGCTGATCTCGCGGCTGGAGGCGCGGCTCGGCACGCGGCTGATCAACCGCACCACACGCAAGCTCACGCTGACCGAGGAAGGCCAGGCCTTCTACCAGCGCGCGTTGCGCATCCTCGCCGAGATGGAGGAGGCCGAGCGCGAGGCGGCGTCGGGCGCGGCACCGCGCGGCCGCCTCACCGTGAACAGCAACATCCCGTTCGGCATGATGCATATGATGCCGCTGATCCCGCGTTTCCTCCAAGAGCACCCCGAGATCACGCTCGACCTCGTGCTGACCGACACGCTGATCGACCTGATGCAGGAACGCGCCGACGTCGCCATCCGTGTCGGCCCCCTGAAAGCCTCGCGCCTGATCGCCCGCAAGCTCGGCACCAGCCGCATGGTGGTCGTCGGCGCCCCGGGCTACCTCGCGCGCGCGGGCACGCCGAAGACGCCGGCGGATCTCGCCGATCACCGCGGCATCGGCTGGACCTTTTCGCGCATCCGCGGCGGCTGGCCGTTCAAGCGCGGCGATCGCACCGAGGAAGCCGTGCCGCCACAGGTCGCGCGCGCCAGCGACGGCGAAGCCGCCCGCCGTCTCTGCCTCGGCGGCGTCGGTCTCGCCCGCCTCGCGCTCTTCCACATCGGTCCCGACATCGAAGCCGGCCGCCTGGTCCCCGTCCTGCAAGGCTACAATCCCGGCGACCGCGAAGACATCCACGCCGTCTATGTCGGCCACACCGCGCCGCTCCCCGCGCGCGTGCGCGCCTTCATCGATTTCCTCGCCGAGCATGTGCGCGTGAGCGATCCCGCGCTGAAGCGAGCGGCGGATGGGAAGTGGAAGATGGTGGGATGAGGCGGAGGGCTCGGAAGGAATCCGCCTTCGCCCGGCGGGCGTCGGCGCGACAGCCTTCCGCGATCTTGGTTTGCGTGGGGCTGGCGGAGAGAGTGGTAACGAACCCCAATCCCGTACCTTGCCTTTGATTTATTTAAGATTTTAGGCTCGCTCGATATAAAATGTGTACACGCGTGTGTTAGCTTGTCAACGCTGCCACGAAGGACCCGGTGTCCGGAACGCGCGAACTGCAAAACGCGTCAAGCTTCGCCTGCGCAGCTTTGGCAGCCCCTTACCTCGGACTCCATCGGATTGCGCTCGCACCGGAGTCTCCTGGCAAGGAACCAAACATGGCTGAGGGCTTCAGCGCCGCCGGCGGGGTGTTCATTTGGTGATTAGGACGGCAGCCGGAGACGCGGATTGGATCCGAATTTCTTCTCGGCCCACTTGCACACCCGATTGGTGATCTTGCTCATGTTCTCGGTGCAGTCTCCGATGACCTCGGCGCCCGAGTTCCAGTTGATGATATAAATCCAAGCGATGTGTTCGCGCTTGCCGACTTGGTAGACGTACATGTCGATTTCATCAACGTCGTCGAGCATCGACAACAGCTTCTCGCGCCCGCCCTTGCGGCTGACGTAGTCTTCGACTCCGCGATCGGAGAGCGAGATTTCGTAACCTGCCGCGAGCAGGTCATCAACGAGCCGCGCGCGGACTTCGTAGTTGACCCGCTGGCGCCAGTCCTTGACGATCGGAACGAGCCTGCGGTTGCTGCGCAAATCGTAGGCGGAGCCATCGAGCCAGACAATCTGCTCTTTGTCGCCGCCGTCGGTACGGAAAATCGCAGGGAACGGCTTGTTGTCGAACGCCTTCTGATTTTGAATGACCTGATCGGGGATAGTCACGATCTGCTCTTCCTTGCTGGTGTGGGCGATGTACTTCGCCAGAGCCTTTCGTTCGAACGTGAATTCCGGATCCATGTTTAGAGTCCTTCGTTTGTCGTGGTTGCTATGTCGTCTCGAGGACGACAATCTCGCAAGCGGTCCGGTAACGGTCCCTCGCAAGCGTGGCAAAGGATCATGATCTCTCGGCGGCCGGGGCGCAAACCGCAGTGGGAAGCTAAGTCGTCTACATGCGCTATCTGCTAGTTCTCCCCATAAATATTCAGACGTCAGCAAGTGCCGATTTGCTAGTGCCTGCGGACCCGACAAACGCTTCGGGCCGCCGCGCGGACCTGGATGGCGCTTTAGTTGAACACGCCGGAGACCGAAGCGACGCTGGCCGTCCCTTGGATGTGACGAAGCTGATCAACGCTCTGAGCGATGATCGCAGTGGTGCACGCCTCGCGCGTCTCGCGCGCTCAAGGGCACACAAAAAGGCTTAGATCGCGGCGGATGCGGCGGCCATAATCGCGAGACCTGTCACCCGAGCGAATGATGCTTCGACCGCGACGCGGAACCCCCGGCCTGCCGGGTTCATCGGACCGAAAGCGGGTCTTTGCGAGGCTTTGACGGACCGGCAAACTCGGCGACTTTCCGCGGCGGGTCGGGGGCGAGCACCGGCGCAGCGGCTTCCCCTTTGTCCTTCATGCCGCCCCCCTTCACCAGGCCGAAGATCGCGGGGATGACGATCAGGGTCAGCAGGGTCGAAGAGATCATGCCACCGATCATCGGCACCGCGATGCGCTGCATAATCTCCGACCCCGTCCCCGTGCTCCACATGATGGGGAGCAGCCCCGCCATGATCGCGACCACCGTCATCATCTTCGGACGGACACGCTCCACAGCGCCCTCCATGATCGCCTCGCGCAGGTCGGCGCGGCTCAAGGTCCGGCCCTCGGCAAGACGGCGGCTTTTGACCTCCTCCAGCGCGTGGTTGAGATAGATCAACATCACCACGCCGGTCTCGGCGGCCACGCCGGCGAGCGCGATGAAGCCGACGGCAACGGCGACCGAGAGGTTGAAGCCGAGCCACCACATCAGCCAAAGCCCGCCGACCAGCGCGAACGGGAGCGAGAGCATTACGATCAACGTCTCGGCGATCGACCGGAAGTTCAAATACAGCAGCAGGAAGATGATCAGCAGCGTTGCGGGGACCACGATCTTGAGGCGCGCCGCCGCCCGCTCCAGATATTCGTACTGGCCGCTCCAGACCACGTAGTACCCCGGCGGAAACTGGACGCTGCCCTGGACAGCGCGCTGCGCGTCCGCGACGTAGCCGCCGAGATCGCGCTCGCGGATGTCCACGTACACGTAGGTCGCAAGCTGCGCATTCTCCGTCCGGATCGAGGTCGGGCCGCGTGTGAGCTGGACGGTCGCGACCTCCGCGAGCGGAACGGCTCCGCCGGCCGGCATTGGAACGAGGATGTCGCTTGCGATCTTCTTCGGATTGTCCCGGAGGTCGCGGGGATAGCGCATGTTGACGGTGAAGCGCTGCCTGCCTTCGACGGTGGTCGTGATTGTCTGGCCGCCGAGAGCGGTCCCGATGGTGTCCTGGACGTCCTGGACCATGATCCCGTAGCGCGCCAGCGCCGCCCTATCGGGCGTGATTTCCAGGTAGTAGCCACCGATGCCGCGCTCCGCGTAGGCGGAGGACGTTCCGGGCACGGCCCGCAGCACCTGCTCGACCTGCTTGGCGAGCCTGTCGATCTCGACGAGATCGGTGCCGATCACTTTGACGCCGACGGGCGTCCGGATGCCTGTCGACAGCATGTCAATGCGTGCCTTGATCGGCATCGTCCAGGCGTTGGAAACCCCCGGGAATTGAAGCGCCTTGTCCATCTCGGCGATCAGTCCATCGATGGTGAGGCCTGGGCGCCACCGCTCCTTCGGCTTGAGGTTGACGACCGTCTCGAACATCTCGGTCGGCGCCGGGTCGGTCGAGGTAGAAGCTCGGCCGGCCTTGCCGTAGACGGACTCCACCTCCGGGAACGATTTGATGATCCGATCCTGCGTCTGCATCAGCTCGCCGGCTTTGGTGATCGAGATGCCGGGCAGCGTCGTCGGCATGTAGAGCAGCGTGCCTTCGTTGAGGTTCGGCATGAATTCGGTTCCGAGCTGGCGCGCCGGCCAGATAGTCACCGCGAGTACGGCGAGCGCGAGCAGAACGACAAGCGTCTTGGCGCGGAGCACGCCCTTGATGACGGGACGGTAGACCCAGATCAGGAAGCGGTTAATCGGGTTTCTGTGCTCAGGAATGATGCGCCCGCGGACGAAGATCACCATCAGCGCCGGCACCAGGGTGACAGATAGCAGCGCCGCCGCCGCCATCGAGAACGTCTTGGTGAAGGCAAGCGGGCTGAACAGCCGCCCTTCCTGCGATTCCAGGGTGAAGATCGGCATGAACGACACGGTGATGATCAGGAGGCTGAAGAACAGCGCCGGACCTACCTCCGAGGCCGCCTCGATCAGGATGGTCACCCGCGATTTGCCGGGCTCGGCTCGCTCGAGATGCTTGTGCGCGTTCTCGATCATCACGATGGCGGCGTCCACCATGGCGCCGATGGCGATGGCGATGCCGCCGAGGCTCATGATGTTCGAGCCGATCCCGAGCAGCTTCATCGCCCCGAACGCCATCAGGACGCCGACCGGCAGCATCAGGATGGCGACGAGCGCGCTGCGGACGTGCAGCAGGAAAACGACGCACACCAACGCGACGACCAGGCTTTCCTCGAACAGCGTGCGCTTAAGCGTGTCGATCGCGGCGTAGATCAGGTCCGACCGGTCGTAGACCGGAACGATCTCGACCGACTTCGGAAGGCTGGTCGCGATCTCCTTGAACCGCTTCTTCACGTTCTCGATGACGTCGAGGGCGTTCATTCCGAAGCGCTGTAGGACGATACCGCTGGCCACCTCGCCTTCGCCGTTCAGTTCGGTGATGCCGCGCCGTTCGTCGGGTCCCAATTCGACCCGGGACACGTCACGCAGCAACACGGGCGTGCCCCCGTCGGTCTTGAGGACGATGCCGCCCAGATCGTCGATGCTCTTCAGATAGCCCCGACCCCGGATGACGTATTCGAACTCCGACAGCTCGACGGTCCGCCCACCGACGTCGGCGTTGCTGGCGCGGATCGCGTCCCGGACCTTCTGCATGGTGATGCCGAGGTCGCGCATCCGTTGCGCATCGAGAACGACATTGTACTGCTTCACGAAGCCGCCGACGCTTGCCACCTCGGCGACGCCCTCGGCCTTGGCCAGCGCGAATTTAAGATTCCAGTCCTGGATGGTCCGCGTGTCCGCGAGATTGAGCTCCTTCGACATGACCGCATACTGGTAGACCCAGCCGACGCCGGTTGCGTCGGGACCGATGGTCGGCGTTACTCCCGCCGGCAACCGCGATGCGGCTCCATTGAGGAATTCGAGCACCCGCGAGCGCGCCCAATAGATGTCTGTGCCGTCCTCGAAGATCACGTAGACGAACGAGACTCCGAAGAACGAGAAGCCGCGGACGACCTTGGATTTCGGCACCGTCAGCATCGCGGTCGCGAGCGGATAAGTGACCTGGTCTTCGATCACCTGCGGCGCCTGCCCCGGATACTCCGTGTAGACGATGACCTGGGTATCGGAGAGGTCCGGAATGGCGTCCAGCGGCAGATGGACGAGCGCGTAGATTCCCGCAGCCGCGGCGAAGCCGGTGCCGAACAGCACCAGCAGCAGGTTGCGCGCCGACCAGGCGATCAGGCGGGCGATCATGGACGCGCCCCCATACTTCCGCTTGTGGCTTCGGTCGGCTTCTCGCCGCTCGCCTCGGCAAAGCCCTTCAACGCGGCCTTCAGGTTGCTCTCGGCGTCGATCAGGAAATTGGCCGAGGTGACGACCAACTCGCCCTCCGACACCCCTTGGGTGACCTCGATCAAGCCGCCACCTCGCCGGCCGAGCTTCACTTCGCGCGGTTCGAAGCGTCCATCGCCCTTGTCGACGAGGACGGCCTGGCGGCTCCCGCTGTCGAGCACGGCGCTCTCCGGCACCGCCAGCACCGGTCCAGGCGTACCGGTCTCGATCTCTGCGTCGACGTACATCTCGGGGCGCAGTAGCTCGTCGGGATTAGGCACCTCGACCCGGATGCGCGCGGTGCGCGTGGCGGCGTTGAGATGGGGATAGACCAACGCCACCGTGCCGCCGAAGCTCTGCCCCGCGAGCGCGCGAGGCCTGATGGTCACCATGGTGCCGACGGCGACCTGGACCAGGTCGCGCTCGGCGACATCGATGAGAACCCATACTAGGCGGTGATCGGCGATCCTGAAGAGAACGTCGCCGGGCCCCGCGCGCATGCCGGGAACGACGTTGCGCTCGAGGATCTCGCCGTCCTGCGGCGCGAGCCACGGAATCGAGAGCGAGATTTCCTTGGTGCGCTCAAGCTCCTTGATGGACGGCTCCGGGGCCGCGAGATTCTGCAGCCTGCGCCGCGCGCCCTTGAGCGCCTGGCCGGTCGCGCCGGCGTTGACGGCAGAGAGATATTCCGCAGCCGCGCTGGAAAGCGCCGAGCTGTACACGTTCAGAAGCGGCTGCCCCTTGTGGACATGATCCCCGGTCGTGACGTTTGCGACGCTCTCGACGAATCCTTCGAAGCGCAGCGCGACGACGGAAACACGCCGCTCGTCCTCCCTGACGGTCCCCGGCGCCCGGATCACCGACGTGACGGGCCGCCGCGAGACCGGCTCGGATTTGGCGCCCGTGCGCTGGATCTTCCCCGGCGAGAGCTTGACGGAGCCGTCGTCAGTATCCTCGCCTTCGTAGACCGGGATGTAGTCCATCCCCATCGAGTCCTTCTTCGGCACCGGCGAGGTGTCCGGCAGGCCCATCGGATTGCGATAGTATTTGATCTTGCGATCCGCCTTCCCGTCGGCGGCCTTGGCCCCGGGCGGCTCCTGTTCCGCCTCATCGAAGCTGATGTCCGCGCTCGGCGGGACGGCGCGCCAGGCACGGCCGTCCGACGTCTTTTTCGGCGTGAGGGAGTAAAGCGGCTTCCCGTCCGGATCCTGATAGTAGATCGGCGCGCCGCTTTCCGCGGCGCCAGCGGCCGCGACGACCGACGCGGCAACGAACGGCTTTGCCCGCGGGATCGCGCCCGCGAGCAAGGCGGCACCGACCGCTGCGAAGATCGCAGCGGTCGCGCCCATGACGACGGCGGGCTTCATTTCTGCGCCGTGACGACGAGCTTGTTCTCGACGGTACCCGTCTCGCCCTGGACCTTGGCGCCGAGCGACAACTGCCAACGGCCGGCCATGCTGAAGTTGGCCTTGAAGCGGTATGTCCCCGGCTCCGCGCCCGGCATGGGCGTCACCTTCGTGACCATCTCCTGCATGCCGTCCGGCGCCATGTCGAGTCTGGACGCGAAGATGACGGCGTCCGGCACCGCTTTCCCGGTCTTCTTGTTCACCAGCTTGACCGTGACGATCCTGTCGGCGCCAGCCTGGACGGACGGCTCGACGAGCTGGAATTCGTAGTCCTTGATGTCGGCAAGCGCGAGCTTCGGCGCCCCCACGATGGTGAGGCCGAGCAGCGCGGCGGCGACCGCGCGCGCAGCAGTAATAGTCTTCATGATGTCATTTCCTCGAAACGTCTGATGGACCGCCAAAGCGGCAAGCTTCGACGCGCGTCCTCAGCGGTCGCGCGCCGACACTCCGGCGCCGAGGCGCCGGTCAGATCACGGTTCGAGGTGGTTGGTCCGGCGGATGTTCGCCAAGTCCGTCGATCAGCAGATCGTCAGGCAGGGCGAACGAGCTGCGCGAAAATGTGCGATCCACCAGCGCGCCGACGCCGCTCGGAGTCGGCAAACTGATGGTCAACAGGCAGAGTGCGATAAACGGGCAGGACCCGCAGTTCTTGGCCTTCTGATCCTGCTGATCAGGGCAGCACGGCATGTCGTCTGCCATCGCATGCATCCCGTCGGCAGCCGCCGCCGGTTGCAGGGTGGCCATAGCGGGCACTGACAGGGGCGCGGCAAGAAGCCCCGCCGCCACCACCAGCGCGATCAGCCAGTTGACGACCTTCCTCGGATCCATGGCTCCTTTTCCCATGTTCGGACTGGACCTGCAAATCGAGGGCCCATCACGATTACGACAGATCCGGCGTGGTTCGTACGCAATACCCGCGGCATCCAAGGCTGAGCGGCCATCCGAAGGCAAAGGGCCAGACCGCGGTCGGCGCCAGGCGCGTCCGGGAGGGTTCACCAGAACTCGAACGGCAAATGAGCGTCCGAAACCGAGCTTAGGCTGGAAGCGGCACTTTTGCCGACGACAGTGGCCTTCTTTGTGGAATGGGAAGCAGGATGCCACGAAGACCGGCAACCCGCTTGCCGCTACTTCTAGGCTGGCACGGCCGCTTCAACGATCGCCGTTTGCGCGAATCTTCCGGTCAGTCCTGTCAAGGTCACGTTTTCCAGCATCGCATCGTGGGGGATGAGCACGTAACGCCATGGCTTTCCGCCATAGGTCTTGGCATGATCGTTGGCGTGCCCCACCCAGGTCCGGGCAGCTTTCGCCTTGGCTCTCACCGTCTCATCCTCAAGGTCGCGCCGGGCCTTGATTTCGACGATGAGCTTTTCGGCTGTCGTCTCCACGACAAAATCGGGCTCATAACGCTCGCCACGCCGGAATTCGATTTGGAATTGCTTACTGCCCGGCTTCACCCACCGCAGCACGTCGGGCTCATGTTCGGAATCTATCAAGACGGCGAAGCGCCGTTCTTCGTCGGACTGGAAGCTTTGATGCTCATAGAGACATTGTTTGAAGCCACCATAGACGTAGCGCCGCGTGTCGCTTGGCGGCACGACGGGCGCGCGGAAGTCGCGCACCTCTTTGGTGTCGGCGACTCGAAAATTGATGCTCTGCAGCACCTGAAAGCCTTTCGAAACCCGGGCGCGATACTTTGTCGGTGTCTCTACGTAGTGACCATCGGCCATCATCTGCCGGAAGATGAACTGCGCGAGGCCTTTGCCCTGATGCAAGAGCACGCTTTCAACGTCCTCGTCTGATGAAAGGTAGGAGCGCAGATGAGCCACCATCTGCCCGGCGAGTTTGTAGAGAAGATCGGAGTTGGCATCGTAGTCCACCTGATTGTAGTCCAGGAGGTGGACGACGAGATAATCCTCAAGCCGGTCCTCGCGAACGACGGCCATGTTGCGGGCAATCGTCTGCCGAGCGCCGGTGCGCAGATTCTGCACCATGATTTCGTCGGATAGGGGCTGCGGCGCGATCGTATCGAGATTGGCTAGATCGAATTCTGCGAACGAGAACGTCACGTCGCCGGTCGGCAGCACCACAATCTCGGGAATTTCGATCATGTGATCGGCGATGTTGGTTGCCACCGCGCCAACAATTTTGGCAACGTCTGGCTTGTCCAAGATGCCTTCAAGTGCGCCCTGAATGGGTCGCGTCAGTTCTTCGACCCGCTGCGCGATCTTGGCTTGCACCTCCGGCGCGCGAAGCTGGTCGAGATTGGGCAGCTCGCGTTCCATCTGGCGGATGACCTGATAGGTCACATGCGCCACGGTCTTCGCCTGCTCGCCCTGAAACACCGCCTGGGGCTCTTCGCCAAACGCGCCAGCGCCGCCGATAACCCTCTCCACTACGGTTGGCGATGTCAATTCAACCTTTCCGTCGCGCCACACTTCGCCGTCACCGCCGATTTCCACCGACTTGAGGACGATGGAGCCCGGCTCCTTGGCCTTCTGGATGATTTCGTCGAAGCGGTCATGTGCAATGATGGTAAGCGTATCGACGGCCTCATCGCCCGTGCGCTCGCCATAAGGCAAGCGAAGCCCACGGCCCAAGGTCTGCTCCGTGAGAATATCCGATGCCGAAGCGCGCAACGGTACGATCGTATAGAGGTTGGTCACGTCCCAACCTTCTTTCAGCTTGTTGACGTGGATGACAATTTCCGTCGACCCGTCCTGTTCAAGCGCGACCAGCCGCGCGGTGGCTTCGTCGCTTTCCTCGCCACGCAGGGCGGAATCGACGCGAATGACGCGGCCTTGATAACGCCCGCCGAAGAACCCTTGGGCTTCGATGGTGCGTCGAATAGCTTCGGCGTGCGTCGTATCCTGCGCGACCACAAGCATGAAGGGATGGACAAGGGCGCGGCCGGTCAGTTCCGCATAATCCCTAAGCTTCAGTTTAACGTTCTCATGGGCGTGGATTCCGTCTTCAAGCTTGATCCGCTCAAGCTCCGTTTCATTGACCGATTTCGGATCGAAATCCTTACGCGTGGCGACGGCGGGCTCCTTAACAAAGGCGTCGGCCATCGCGTCGCCCAGGTCATAGCGATAAATCACGTTCTTGAAGTCAACAGCCTTCGCGCCGACCGTCTTCGGTGTCGCCGTTAATTCCAGCCCAAGCATGGGTCTAAGATCGGCGATGGCCTTGAAGCCAGCCTTCGCCCGGTAGCGATGCGCCTCGTCCATCAGGAAGACGAGGTCCGGCAGACTGGCGAGATAATTGTAATAGCCTTCCTCGCCGATCACGTCGTTCGGACCGCGAATGCGACCGACTTCCTTGTTGATCTTATCGACGTTGAAGACGTTGATGATCACATCAGCGTCGAACAATTCGCCGTGCCGCCGCAAGCCACGCCCTTGGTCCCAGTTCTCTCCGGTAACGAGTACGGGCGGATTCTGCGCGAACTCCGAGATTCCCTTGAAGACATATTTTGGCGTGCCAGGCTTAAAGTCCTCAAGCAGCTTGTTATAGATCGTCGTATTCGGCGCGAGCACGAAGAAGTTCCTCGAGAAGGGCTGATCAGAGCCGTTCCGGCGCCCCAGATAGAGATAGGTGATGAATGCGCCCATGAGCCGCGTCTTGCCCACACCGGTCGCGAGCGCGAAACAGAGCGACGGGAAATCGCGCTCGAAATCTTCAACCTCGCGAACATCGCCCCCAGCGAGGCTTTGAGTGACTTGCAGTGCGGCAGCAAGATCCGAGGCTGGAAGGTCGATCCTATCTAGCACATCGGCGAGAATTTCGAGCGAGCGTGCCTGCGGTGATCGCAATGACATCCGGGCGGTAATCTGGCGAATGAGACGATCGGGTCTGATTTCGGACGTGGCTTCCAACATGCTCACGCCTCCCCTTCGCCGAAAAGAGTCGGCTGGATGTCCGTCGACTTCCCGCGCCCTCGCTTGTGACCATTAGGCGCGCGTCCCCGGGACTCCTTGTCGCCGGCGACGCCGTCCGGCTCACGCGCCGGTAGTTCAGCGATTTCTAGGCTGTAGTCGTCACGTCCCCATTCGCACCGATTGAGGATGGAGTGCGGTATCTTCTTGACCGTCAGATTTTCGAAATCATCCAGCCGGGCGTTGAATGCCTTGCAGCAAATGAGCAGGGTACGGTCGGGCCCCACGTCGTGCGAGATTGCCTTCAACTGATCATGGGTGAGGCTCGTCGTTGTAACAAAGATGAAATCGCGCTCCGAAGAGTGGCCGTGCCTCCAGTATTCCGTTACGTCCTGTGACGGCTGGTAGGTAAAACCCATGTGGCAACACATCGCTTCGGCGAGCATGGCAGCGTTGTACGTCTTGGCGATGACCCAGTTGCCCCACTTGTCCTTTTCGAGAAGCGACGGCGCGAGGTGATAGAAGCGAAAGCCGCCACCGCCCTGCCAGCCCGTGGCTCCAGTGACTCCCCCCTCGTCCTTGCCGTCGACCACCTTTTTTAGACGAGGGACAATATGCGTGACAGCATGCTCGCCGAGTTCGGCCATGATCCAGCGCCGCCCCATTTTGTGAGCAACTGCGCCTGTCGTACCGGAGCCCGCGAAAGAGTCGAGCACCAGGTCGTTCGGCTTCGTGGCCAAAGACAAAATGCGATGCAACAATCGCTCCGGCTTTGGCGTTGCAAACGCCTTGTCTGCAAATAGCTCAATCGACTCCTGCTTAGCCTCTTGCGTGTGACCAACATCGTCGTGTGGCCAAAACGTTTGAGGGGTTACGCCCTCCTTTACTTCCGCCAAGAAGCGCTTGATCTGAGGAATCGCGCCACCGTCCCGTCCCCACCAGATGCGCTTATCTTTATCGAGTTCCCAAAACTTCTTCTCGTCCACACGCCAATAGTTCTTGTTCGGTGGTCCCGGAATAGTACGCCCAGAAGGAGTCTTTATCGGGTAAAGGCCTTTACTGTAGTAGTTTCTCGCCGAAAGATCGCCCGGCTTCCAACGTCCGCGCGGGTCGTTATCGGGGTTCTTGTAAGCAGCATCCTGTTTCTCTGTTCGCGGCATCGGGTTGGGGATCCATTTCTCCGCGTTTTTTGCTATTACAAGTATGTAATCGTGATCCTCCGAGAAATGGCGGGCCGTTGATTTCGGCGAGTAGTTTTTGCGCCATATTACGGATGTTATGAAGTTAGACCGCCCGAATATCTCGTCACAAAGCACCTTCAGATAGTGCGCCTCATTGTCGTCTATGGTGATCCACAGCGAGCCATCATCCGAAAGAAGCCGGCGGATTAATTCGAGTCGATCACGCATCAGCGATAACCAAAGCGAATGCTCGAGACCATCGTCGTAGTGCTCGAACGCGCTGCCGGTGTTGTAAGGCGGATCAATGAAGACGCACTTGACCTTGCCAGCATAGTCGGCCTCTAGCGCCTTGAGCGCCAAAAGGTTATCGCCTTGGATCAGCATGTTCTCGAAGATGTCGTCGTCCCGCTTCGTCGCAGCGTGATGGCTCTTCTTCGCGTCTTCGATGAGGATGCGCGGCTCAAGGCGCGGCCGATCGTTCTTTCCGATCCACGTTAGTTCAAGCCGGGTTCCGCCATTCCGTCCCATCATCACTCCCATAACCCTTTGGCCCTGTTTCTGGCATACTTCACGCGCGTATCTCCCACCGGATGGTAAAAAGCGGCGTCTGCTGCGGCGTCAGCTTGAGGCTGGCCTGAATCGCGTCGAGAAGGTCTTCTACCTCCTTGCGGATGTCCTTCTTGCGCTGGAATTTCGACAGCATCAGTTCGTCGCGCTGGCCTTCGAGCTTCTTAATCGCACGTTGCCTCTCAACCTTGTCCGCTACAGAGAGCCCTGGCGTTGTGCGGAGCTCTTTGCGCTTGGCCTTGATCTCGTCTTCGAGTGCCTTGATCTCGGCGTCGGCCGCCTTCTCCAGATCGTCGGCATAGTTGTCGAGCTTATCGGTTTCCTTGGCGAGGAATTCGGCATTGGCTTGGTCCGCTTCGTCCAAACGGCGCTTGCGCGCGAGGGCTTCGGCCGCATCGATCGCTTCCTTGGGCGGTGTCAGTCCCAGAACCGTGGAAGCGGTAGCGGGGACAAGAAACAAGCGGTCAATCACCTCATCGTCGAGGACCGTTCCATCATCAGCGACAACCGACGTCAGAAGATGCTCAACTGTCTGGTTCGCAGTCCTCACCGCCAAACGCGATACCCGCAACCAACCAGAGCGGCCGATATGCTGTTTCACATTGGCCAGAACGCCATTCCCATAGGCCGAATAATCGAATGTGAGGCTGGCGAGTGGCAGGGTGCGGAGCTTGGCTTTGGCCGTGAGCGTTGAAGCTAGATTGCCGTCCGCCAGCCGGAAGAACTTCCAATGCTGTTCGTCGGCGAGCGGCCAGCCTGTTGTCCATGTCTCCCCGCCGTGAACGAAGATCGGGCTACCATCCGTGTGCTTCGAAAAGGTCGCGCCGGCCAATTCGGCGCGAGCGATGGTGATGAGACGCTCCTCGAACTCGCTCATCATCCGGTCGATGGTCTCCTTACGACTTTTCAGGATGCGAACCACATCCTGATCGAAGAAGCCCATGAGCTTGCCGCGCGCATCGACAACATCGGCCTTGATCTGTTCGTCGAGTTCGGCTTGCAGCCGATCGAACTCGGCATCAATTTCTTCCTTATTGCGTGCCGATTGATGGATCTCAAAAACGCGCCGCTCAAAATCGGTCCCGCTTTCGATCGCCCCCAAGACCTCGTCACTCGCGCCGAACACACCGTCGAACAGCTTGAATTTCTTGTCTAGAAGCTCAAAAACTCGTTCTTCGGCTCGGTTCTTGAGGTTCAGAAAATTGACCACTAGCACGTCGATCACCTGGCCGTAGCGATGACAGCGACCGATGCGCTGTTCCACACGCTGCGGGTTCCAAGGCAGATCAAAATTCATCAGCAACGAGCAGAACTGAAGGTTGATGCCTTCAGCCCCGGATTCCGTTGCGAGAAGGATGGTTTTGCTTTCGCGAAAGGCTTCGACGATCGCGGCTTTCATGTCGGCCGTTTTCGACCCGGAAATGGCATCGCTACCTTCGTGCCGCTCCTTCCAGTCGGCATAGATCGCCTGGCTTTCCAAATCATTGTTCTGGCCGTTCATGAGCGCGATTTGTCCGGCGTAGCCGTTCGCTGCGAGGAGATCGGCCAGGTACTTTTGTGTGCGGACTGATTCCGTGAAGATGACCGCCTTGCGCTTGCCGCCCAGTGACGCGATGCGCTCAAGGACGTCATCTAGAACGCCAATTAGCTTCTCGCCCTTGGCGTTGATATTGATGCTGCGGGCAAGCGCGAGATAGGCTTCCAGTTCGGCGATTTCGGCTTTGAGCCTGGCCGGATCGATACTCGCTTCTGCACCCTCGCCCGCATCGTCGTTGCTCGTCCATTCCTCGGCGATTTCATCGGCGTCGTCGAGGTCGGACACGTCCTCAACAGTCGGCCGTTGCATCGCATTAAGACGTTGAAGGATGGAATCTAAAGTCTGTGCGACCGCAAACGTCGATGAACCTAGAATTTTGCGAACGACAAGCGTGACGAGCTGATTGGGCTTCGCACCGAATGCGATCGTATCCTTGCGTTGGAGATAGGCGGAAAGCCCTTCGTAGAGTTTGACCTCGTTGTCATGCGGTTCGAACTTGAAGGTGACCGGAATACGCTTGGTGTAGTTGATATGCCCGGCTTCCTGCACGTCCTTGCGCAGGGTGCGGCGACAGATCGGCCTAAGCCTGTCACGTAGGATGAGAAGGGTCGCGGGATCGGGCCTACCTCCATACGTCGTCTTGAAGCTCGCCTCATCGCCGAACAGCTTGTCATCAACAATCGAGACAAGGCCGTAGAGCTCCATGAGGGAGTTCTGCAGGGGCGTCGCCGTGAGAAGTAGCTTGAAAGTACCAGTCAAGGCGTCACGCAGCGCCTTCGCTCTTTTCGAGGCACTCTTGCGATAGACATTCCGCAAGCGGTGAGCTTCATCGAAGATGACGAGGTTCCAATTCGTCTTACGAAGATCGTCAGCCTTCAACGCGCCGAACTCATAGGAGGTGACGACGACGTGGTTATCGACTTCGAAAGGGCGAGCGTGTCCCTGTTTCTGGCGCTCCTTGAAACTCTTGGCCTCTAGGATGAACGCCGGAATACCGAACTTGTCGAAAAGCTCTTGGGTCCACTGCTTGCGCAACGACGCCGGGACGACCAGGAGGATGCGCCGGTGACCTTCGGCCCATCGCTGCGCGATGACAAGCCCGGCCTCGATCGTCTTTCCAAGGCCCACCTCGTCGGCGAGGATCGCACCGCGCGGAATCGGCGGCTGCAAGGCGAAGAGCGCCGCGTCGACCTGATGAGGATTCATATCCACCCTCGCAGTCGACAGGGACTTCGCGAAGGCGTCTTCGTTGACGCCTTCCAGGGTTATCCGGTGCGCAAGATATTGGCTGTGGTAGGCGGTATAGTCGGCCATGTGCCCCTTCGTCGGTGACCCGGGCCTGAATCACCGGCTCAACCGCAATTTCTTGTTCGTTTTAGCTCGGACCACTACTCGCGCAAAGGGCGACGCCCCTTATACTCGCGCAGGGCGGTTGATTCTTTTGGACAAAATAGGCGTTCGGCGCGAGCGGCGGAATAAAGCAGTCAATCCGCAGGCCGTCGGTGCAGGGGCATGGGCATAGGCGTGCTGAAACGTATCTCTCCGATCCAATATGATCGTCCAGCCACGCGCGGCCGGACCGGACCGCTGTTCATCACCTGTGAAGCCGCCGACGGCTCCATCGTGGAGGTGGTCGCGAAGTTTTCAGGGGGCTGCGACCAAGGCACCGTCAATCTCGCGCGTGAGGTTATCGGTGCGTGCCTCGCAGGCGACCTGGGCCTGCCGGTTCCGGAACCCTTCTTGGTCGATGTTCCTCCCCAGTGGGCAGCGACCGTTCCCGCGAGCGAGAGGGCCAAGGTCCAAAGGAGCTCGCCGGTGGCTTTCGGCTGCCGCGCTATCACGGGCCAGCTAAATGTCTGGCTGCCGGGCAACACGATTTCTGACATCATGATACCAACTGCTGCCGGCATTCTCGTCTTTGATGGGATCATTCAAAACCCGGACCGAAGGTCAGATAATCCGAATTGTTTCGTCCGTGGTGACGAGCTCCGGATTTTCGACCATGAGCTGGCTTTTGCTCACGATCTACCTATCTTTGGGCAGCGATGGATTCCACCGTGGGCCCTAGGCGGCCTTAAGTCTTTGGAAATTAATGGTAATCATATTTTCAGGGCCGGCCTGAAAGGGCGTTCTATCGATTTCGGACCGATCCGTGCCGCTTGGGCGGGCTTGTCGAACGCCCAGATCGCGGACTATGAAAAGGCACTTCCAACCGAATGGACCGATGTAGCGAGCGCTGCGGCAAGCGCGACCAAGCTGATTCGGGACGCGCGCGACAACATTGATGCGGTTCTGGAAGAGGTGAAGCGGGTGCTCTCATGACGGACAAAGCAGCATACAGCTACACACTACTCCGATACGTGCACGACGTGCTGACTGGCGAATTCGTCAATGTTGGGGTTGTTCTCTTTGTGCCGTCCAAAGGCCTGGTTCGCTACAAGATGCGAGGAACGATTGGACGTCTAAAGGGCGTTTTCCCTGACGTTGATCGCAAAGCCTTTCTATCATCAATGACCGCAGTGCGCAGGGGCCTGCAAGTGGCCGCCAAGAACGAAAAGGAGGCTGGTCTCCTCAAGAGTGATGGCGACGCCATCGTCATCGCGCGGCGTGCCGTGCCGCCCGACGATAGCTCTCTGCAGTGGTCGCCGCCGGGCGCTGGGTTGACTGCCAACCCGGATGAGGCCTTGGATCGTCTCTTTGATCGATACGTTTCGCGATACGATACGCATTATCGCTCCCGCCGCTCAGATGAGGATGTGTGGCGGCCGGTTCGTCAGAAGCTTGAAGAGCGCAACTTGGCGCAACATCTTCAAGAAAAATCGATCAGCGGCGGCGTGGACGATATTGTGTTCAAGCACGCATGGAAAAACGGGCAATGGCACGTTTATGAGCCGCTGTCGTTCGACCTTGCCGATGCTGACGGCATTAAGACCAAAGCGCGCGAATGGCTTGGTCATTTGTCGGCTGTCGTCGCCGACGGCAAAGCCGAACGATTTAAGCCGCACTTTATCGTTGGCGCTCCCAGCAATGCGACGTTGCAAGACGCTTATCGCAGCGCTATCGCCATCCTTGAGCAAGCTCCGAACCATCCGGAAGTTTTTGAGGAGGGCGAGCTTGATAAGCTTGTCGCCCAGATCGAGGATGAGGTGCGGGAACATGGCGCCCGGGCTTAAGTTCGGGCTCCTCCAGGAATTCTAAGGGTCTCAAGAGATCCTTGGCGGTGGCGGCAGATACGGGATTCCCCAAAGATCGAACCTCGGTATCAGGTCCCAGTCATCGGTAGATTCGTCGGAGTGTGCCGCACGCGCAGTATGGATTTGCGCCGCGACTTGCATGAGCCTGGCAGTGCCCCACAAAGCAGAGCGGGGGCTCTTTTCCACCATTGTCCGTGCCAGTTGGGCTACAGCGATTTGTCGTTGGGCCAAAGTATGACGGGCGGATTGCCCCTTCTCATGCTGCGCCTGGGCTATCCGGAATTTCCGATCCTCCGCTTTTACCTCTGTTTTTGCAGTAGCAAGTCGAGTGCGTGCCGCCTGGATCTTACGTCCTAGTTCATCCGAACGACTTTCCAAGGGCTGCCGATCCGGATCGATCTTGTTCACGAATAACCTGGCCCAGATCGGCTGCGACGGGTTGTTGGCCAACCGTTGCGCAATGGCATCAAGTTTATCCTGCAATCGCTGTAGACCGATAGTTGCCTCTTCGACTGCTTTACGGGCGGCGAGAAGGGATTGCGGCTCGGGGAGCTCTGCCGCTCTCATCGCGGTGGTCTCCTGCTCAATGACGTCATTGAGGTCAGATACTGCTCGCTCCAAAGGGGGGAGTGCAGCATGCCGAGCCGCCCCCAGCAGGTCGAGTAGCGAGCTTTGGTAGCGAATGCAGCCAGCGGTGAGCTTTAGCCGCGCGCGACGCCCTTGATCGCTTTCGTCACAGCCGGCTCGTCCAGGCGCGACTCCAAAGCCTCCAATCGCGACTGAACCTGCTCGATCCCGCCTACCACCTGCCGGAGGAGTTCGATCATAACCTCTATCGGATCGGGCTCGTTCGGGGCGGTCGCTTGATGGGCCAGCTGCGCCACCGGCTGCATCTGCTTCGCCAGCTTTTGCAGGGAGTGAAAGATGGCCTGATGGATGGTCTGTTGGGGCTTCTGATTGCTTTGCTGCATCGAATTTCATCCTTTCTTCAAGAGCGGCCTTGCGAAGCCGCGTCAATCGCGCCAACGAACCGACGAACGTCTCGTCGATAGTTTCGACGATCAGGACATCTTTCTCGTCGCCGGTCCTGAGACGCAGCCCGATATTTGCCAGTCTGGCCTCGAAGTCGCCGCGACTAGTCGCGCTCGCCAACGCCTCACTGACCATCCCGCGGATGCGCGGCAGATCGACACCATTCCGCTTCGAACGCTGGTGGTCGGCCTCGTCGAAGCTCGCGGGATGATCAGGCGACACGGCGTCTTTGAGCGCGGCGGCCGTCGTGTAGTCACCGTCGCGCTCCAGCGCAGCGATCACGCCCTTCAAGCGAGGGGGAGCGACAATGCCGTGACCCCATGCCACTTCGACGGCAACGCTAATTTTGGACTGCCGATCATAATCGTGAGACGAGGACATGACCCGACCGGTGATCGGATCGACCTCTGGCACCAGAATATGGAAATGGTGAGGGCAGCCATTTTCCGCGGCCCGCGACTTTGTATGACGCCACACACAAATCCGCTGAGTATCGAACCCGAATTCGACCGCGAGGCGCTGGATCAAATCATCCAATTGTTCGAGCGTAATGACTTCGCTCGGTGACGCGATCCAATGGCGGAGGCAGTATTGCCTGCCGAACTGCAGCGCATCACTGCGTGCGTCTTCGAGGTCGGCAAGATTACCACGAAGAAGCACGACCTCGTCGTTGTCTTCTCCGTCTTGAATATGCTGCAGCGCCCGCTTCAGGGCTGGCCCGCGTGCCCGGATCCGTTTCGACTTGATGATCAACGGCCCGCCTCCACGTGGCGACGGTAGATCGCGCGCAGAGCTTCAGCCGCGGCTTTGATCTCGATGGAAGCAGCGCCGCCTGCGACTTCGGCGATCAAATCGAGCCGATTGGCGACGGAGCGCAGGTAGATCAAGTCCTCCAGGAGCGGCCTGGACGCGACCCGTCCTTTGATCGCTGCTTTGCCCGCTCGGCGCAGCAGGCCGGACACCGTCGTCCCCGCATCCTTTGCGGCGTTGACGAACAAGTCTTTGTCGCCAGCGGGTACACGAAACTTGATGATCTCGGACGACATTTTTCGCTCTTCGGGGTCCACGGGGCGGAGCCCCTGGGAAGCACGCGGGTCCACGACCCGCATGGCTTGCTGCTCTTTTTTCTGAGGACCTATCAGGCCCACGGTCTCAACATGAATCGTTGCTCAAGAGCGATCAAGCGACTGTGGCCACAAATCTTGATCGGATGGGAAGTTAAGATTCGTACAGGAGCGATCGCACGGTAACTCAATGTGCGATCGCTCGGGATGTCATCGAGACCTTCGCCCCCCACTGTCGTCTCAGTCGATGCGACTCCGGCAGCGCAGTTGGCTGCTGTGGCGAGGTGATCGAAGGATTGGCCTAGTGCTGCTCGGACTGAACGCCGGGCATGCGAAGGCGAAGCGTCGCCGTCGCCGGTCCGCTCTGAGCTTGAACGGTCAGCTCAAGCGTAAGACCGGCGAGAGGACGACCAAAGCCGACACCCGCGTCGGAATTGATCCCGGCCTCGCGTTCGAGAGTCAGTGGGAGATCCCTGGCTCGCCCATTCACCGCGGCCTGGGCACCGGCCGTCCCGTCCTCGGCCACGGCCTTCGGCCCGTCGACATGCTGGGGCTTCGCCGCCAGGCGGCTCTCGCCGGCACCGGCCGCGGTGCCGGCCGTCCCGTCCTCGGCCACGGCCTTCGGCGCGCCGGACTGCTGGGGCTTCGCCGCCGGGCGGCTCTCGCCGACGCCGACCGCGGTGCCGGCCGCCCCGTCCTCGGCCACGGCCTTCGGCCCGTCGACATGCTGGGGCTTCGCCGCCAGGCGGCTCTCGCCGACGCCGACCGCGGTGCCGGCCGCCCCGTCCTCGGCCACGGCCTTCGGCGCGCCGGACTGCTGGGGCTCCGCCGCCGGGCGGCTCTCGCCGACGCCGACCGCGGTGCCGGCCGTCCCGTCCTCGGCCACGGCCTTCGGCGCGCCGGACTGCTGGGGCTCCGCCGCCGGGCGGCTCTCGCCGACGCCGACCGCGGTGCCGGCCGTCCCGTCCTCGGCCACGGCCTTCGGCGCGCCGGACTGCTGGGGCTCCGCCGCCGGGCGGCTCTCGCCGACGCCGACCGCGGTGCCGGCCGTCCCGTCCTCGGCCACGGCCTTCGGCGCGCCGGACTGCTGGGGCTCCGCCGCCGGGCGGCTCTCGCCGACGCCGACCGCGGTGCCGGCCGTCCCGTCCTCGGCCACGGCCTTCGGCGCGCCGGACTGCTGGGGCTTCGCCGCCGGGCGGCTCTCGCCGACGCCGACCGCCGTGCCGGCCGTTCCGCTGATGGCTCCAAAAGAGTTTTCGTGAATCGCCGGCTTTAAGAGGTAGGAGTGGGTCTCCTCCACGTGGCGCTTGGCGAATGCGATTGCGTCGTCGAGATCGTAGTACTGCCGCAGCTCAGCAAAGCTGGTGTAGTTGCCAACCTGAGCTACGTACCGACGGGTCAGGCCCAACCATGCGAAATGGCAGCCAAAGAGGACGGGCTGGCGTGCGGGCTCGCTCGGCAGCAGGCTCGAGACGTCTGCTCCGGCATCGCCAGGATGATCCTGGCGGGAGACGGGGACGTCATCGACCGGAGTCTCAACGGCCCCGTCGGGCGTAGCGAACTGGTCGCTGGGTTCCGCCGGACATTCTCCGTTCTCGAAAATTTCGGGGTCGTGGTCACCATCGCCATGGCGAATGTCGCTCACCGAACTCGCGGCGGCCTGTGCGCGGAAATGACGAAAGGGGCCGAGAGCATCAAGCGACCGCAATCCCGACGCCTGGTTGAAGAAGTCTTTCAGATGATCATCATCGACTGCATTCCAGTCCTGATTGGCCAGCCGCCACACGGGGTAGCCCGACGTCGCCAAGAAGCTGCGCGGCTCGTCGGGCTCCATGACGCTGCTGATCCAAAGACGATCCGCGCCGAAGATCAACGAGAGATATTCCTGCGCCAACGAGATGTCTTCCGGTTTGAGTTGCCCAACCCAGTGCGCGTGGAGATCGAAGGTCGCGCCACCTTCAAACGGGACCAGATGCCGCGCGACGAGAAGCGGCACGATGACCTGGCGTCGGTCCAGCTCCGCCACGGCCCGCTGCACGCAGTTGTTGAATGCTTTCTGAGCCAACCGGAGATTGGCGATCGGGCAGCGGCCATTCTCGTCTAGCAGCCTCTTGTCGCCATTCTTTTTCACTTCTTCCAACGCGAGAGGCGGACGCAGCACGATGTGAACCACATTGTCCGGTTGATAGGCCTCATCGAAAGCCTCAATGTCCCGCTGAAGCTCAAAAGCTGAAACAGCGGCTTGCGTGTTGAACAGCTTGCTGTGACGCAGGGGGACGCCCCGCGGTTCCGTCAAGCTGCCCTCCGTCGCCAGATCGACCAAGAACACGGGCATCTGCCCTTTGTACGGATTCAGACCGTGGGCATGCAGACGAGCGGCCAGCTTGAAGTCATGACCAAAGCGCCGCGCGGTGGCGGCCGCGTCGGTAGGCGTTCTCAGGTATTCGCGATTCGGGAGCATATGAGTCCTCGTCGGATGGGGCGTGTCCGGGCTCCCGGACCTTCCGACGAGCAGGCCGCATCAGACGATGCGAAGAAGGCCGCCTCGTCCCGGTACCTGCTTGGGCAGATCACCGGGATCTCCATTCGACTAATCCGGACGCTTCCACGGCTCCGGAAAACCAGCACGGGGCATGGTTCGACCTTCGAGGGATTTCACGGCGGATCGAACTGGTCAACGAAGATGGTGTCTCACGGTTAACGCGCCGGTAACCACCTTGGCGTCCAGTCCACGCATCAAAGATAGCCAGCCGCCTCGCGGCACCCGTCCCCTTTTCAGACGGGACGGGTGCAGACGTCGTTTGGATCAATACTCAGGCGGAAGCAAAAGGGTCTTGTTGGTGCGCCACCGCTCGATGCCCGGTTCTGGGAAGTCGGTGACCGGCACAGTTACTGTGAGGATGGTGGCGTCGTTGCCGTGTTCTCGCAAGAGAGCGCAGCGGCGGAAGGCTACCGTCCCGTCGTGAAAACGAGACGGCCTGGTTGGGCAAGCTTCCGGTCAATATTCAGTTGGCAGAAAAATCGTGTTGTTGGCACACCACAATATGATGCCGGGTTCTGGAAAATCGGTGAACGAGATGGCCTTGGAGTGGACCACGCGGTCGTTGCCGTCCTCGCAAGTCAACGTAGCGGCGGAATTCTTGACGTCCAATTTCCAAACCTGAAATGCTTCCGCACGCACCGCGGTCTCGATACGCTGGGCGATCGCTATGTAATCTAGTAGCCAATAGGCTCCAGCGACATCTGCCACATACTTTGCGCCGTCGGTGTAAAGGACCCTCGGAATTAAGGAATGGCGATACCAGTTCTCCGAGCCGGTGAACTGACACAGGGATTCAAAGTCCAAAGTCATATTGCCTCTCTTCTGCTTTCGGGTTGCGCATGCAAACCGACTAGCCAAGCGGCAATGAGCGGGGGAAAGCCGTCATAGGTCGGAGGACCGCGAGGTGGGGCGGGCCGGAGCGTTAGCGACTACACGGCTCGCGCGTTTTCCGCCCGAAGGGTTGCCTTGACGGCGTGGGTCGGCACGCCCCGAGACGCGTGGGCCGTGCCCACGTCTGAAAAAGTGTGACCGCAGGAACGCCCTAGATCAATTTTTTAAGACTCAATTTCGAGAGCTTGCCAGATTTGCTTTCGCAGTGAGGTATCTTGCTCATACTCAAATCGATGGCTGCTGCCATCCTCCGACAGTATAACTCGGCTCACGTTCTCCTTCTCTTCGTCCAGTCTGTAAGGGTACACCTCGAACCAAGCCACATCTGATAGACTCAAGGTTGGGAATGAGGCCGCCAAAACTCGCTTGGCCAAGCCCGGCCAAGAATTTGTGACGCTAGTCCCTCGATTTCCAGGCACCTCCATCAACGCGATCTGCAGGGTGCCGGTTGAAGAGAGAAGCGCTGCGGCGCGGCAAGAGGTCGGCACGTCATCATCGTTGCTGAAAATCAGTTCTAAGACTTTCGCCATGACCTCTAACCCGTTTTGCCGATATCCGATGACTGGCGATCTTCGCCGTTTACCGCGATCATCTTGGAATGCTCTGAGACCGCTGCCCCCTGCGAAACCGCTGGTACGCGCCCCATTTGAATAGCTAAAAGTAGCGCTCTCGCCGTTCTTCCCGGCTTTGACCGTCCCTGTTCCCAGTCGCGAACCGATCCGCACGGAATCTCAAACATTTTGGCGAACTCTCGCTGTGACAGCCGTAGGCTTCTTCTGAGCGCGCGGACGTCAATTTCGGGCTCAAGTTTTGAAGTCTTGCGAGCAGATTTAGGCACCCTCAGCGCGCTGTCGACCAACCCCCCGGGTTCTGCCTCGCCTCCAGATAAAGAGCCACCCTCGATGTTTCGGCGAAAAGCGGAAGCTGCCACAGTCGGTCTGGGCATGGCTCCGCGAAACACCTCCAGATTCAAGCCTGGAGGCAATTCAACAGATGCTAGGGCATGAAGCTCATCGGACCGCAACAACTTCGAACCGTACCGCAGGGCAATGCCATCCAGCGAGTGCCCCGCCTGCAGAGTGATGGTGCGCTCAGGTACCTGTCTCGATCTCATCCAGTCCTTGTAACTATGACGCAGAGAGTGGAAGACCAGCGCTCCTCCCATGTCGAGGCGGGCGAACAGACGCTGGAAGCGCTTCGAGGCCGCATGCGTTGGACGCTTGGCAGCGTGCAAATCGGGAAACAAATAGGCGTGTCCTGCCTCCCGCAAGCTGTCCACCCATCGGATAAATCCGAGGTCGCGCAGAGAATGATGGAGAGCAAAGAGTCTGAGGCTCTCGCGGGTCTTGATGGGCCGGTTCCGCGTCCCTTTGGCGTCCGAAATTTGGGTGGTGAGGTCTACGACGTCTACGTCGTGACGGCGTTTAATGTTATGAGGCTGCAAATTAACCAGCTCGCTCAGCCTCGCTCCCGTCAAGAACGCTAGAAGTGGGAGCCAGACGTCTTCAGGACGCTTGGTATCGGCGTGCTCAACGCAAGCCCTAAAGAGGGTGTTGAGTTGGGATGAATCGAGACCGAGCCGAACGGTGGGCGTACGGGCATCCTTCGGGATGAGCGTGTGACCATATTCAAACGGATACCGTACCTGGTGGTTTGCACAAAGCCAGCGGATGCAGGTCTTAATCTTGCCGACGTAGCCTACCTTGATGGTCGTGAAAGAGAGAGATCGTGCTCGGCGCGACTTGGACCGTCCCCTGTTCTCCTCGATTGCTTGGACCAGCGTTTTGCCGCGCCAATCCGGATCGACCGTGTGCCGCTCGGGAAGAAACTGCAGCCTGCCAGCAAACAGCGTCAAATCCGCTTCGTTGTAGGCCGATATCCGCTTGTCACCGACGATCTCCAGAAAGGCCTGCAATCGATGTTCAAAATAAGCTGGCTCGCTCGAATCGGAAGCCAACTGCGTCCGCTTCGCATTCAGGAATTCGCCCATGGCTTCGCTCAAGAACGGTCCCTGGTACAGCAACCGGTTAGTGATTTCGGCGGTGTTCTTCATAACGGCGCTGACTTCTGAGAGCGCGCGAGAGTTTGCTTCGTGAGCTGAACGAGCCTCTTTTTCCGAGTTTGCCGCTTCGACTGTGATTCTATCGAGTTTCTGTTGCAACTCGTTGGTATATACGACCCCGGCGTCGTTTAGCTCCATGATGAACCGATCGCTCTGATAGGCGCGCTCAATTCTGTTCTGCAGATCAGAGAGCAGCAAATCGAAGTCTTCAACGAGAAGCTTCGCCAACGTTGACCACCCCGAGGTCGATTGTTCGAAAAGTCGCCTTTGGGATTCCAAAATTGCTGGCCGATCGACGGCACTTGCTTTGGCGCGGAGGCTGTCGAGGGTTGAGAACTCCTCAGTTAATCGTTTGAGCCGCTCCATTTCGACCAAAAAGCCTTCTTGGAAACGCTGGCGCGTTGCCTTGTGGATCGCGAGGAGGTCTTCGTCCTTCTCAACGCCGTGTGCGTTTCGCGCACTCAGGACCATCGTCCGCGCGCCTGCCCTGTATCGACGCAAAACGCTCATCCACTGCTCCGCTAACCCCGTGAGATGGCGAGCATATCGGGAGGCCTGTCGGCGGTTCTGGGCAGGGAGACGGACGCGAAAGGGGGTCGCGCCTAAGACCCATTGCAGTTCCTTAGGAGGCCTGAGTTGGAAAAACCAAGTGCCGCCGCGAAGCCATAGATACGACGCCATGTGTACGCCACCGTGTAGCCTAGGAGTGGCGATCCTAAAATTTCGTCAACGATTCAATGGCTTGGGGTTGGCGGAGAGAGTGGGATTCGAACCCACGGTACGGTTTCCCGCACACACGCTTTCCAAGCGTGCGCCTTAAGCCACTCGGCCATCTCTCCGGAGCGCCCTCTCTTGAAGGGGCGGCGGTGATTTTGCAAGGGATCGCAGGGAAATCGGGTGAATTTTCCGTAAGATACTGTATTTAAAAGGAAATATTGGCCCGCGGGAAGTGCTTCGGAACCGCCCGCGAGGTGAACCGGAGGCGCCTGTGGCGCGACGATTCACTTGAGAACCGCAAACACGTCCGGGGACGCCATGACCCTCCGCAACACCATCGCCCTACTGAGCCTGATTTCGGCCCTCGGCTCCGCACTTGCCGCACCGGCCATGGCCCAGGTCTGCACCCGGCAGGGGGTCGACGTCAGCTGCGACGACGGGCGACGCGGGGTGCTGTCGGGCGACGCCATCCTCTGGCCGGACGGGACGCGCTCCAGCTCGACGCCGCATCAGAGCGTGATCATCGGCAACAAGAGTTCGATCCATGTCGGGCCCGGCGTGTTCGTCGGCCAGGGCAAGGGCATGGTGCCGATGGATGATCCCAACGCGCCGAACAAGCGGCAATGCGCGATTCTCGAGGGCGTGTCGTATTGTTACTAGGGGCGCTCACTCAACCCGACGCCGTCATGGCCGGGCTTGTCCCGGGCATCCACGTTTTTGGCGCCGAGGGGTAAGACGTGGATGGCCGGGACAAGCCCGGCCATGACGCCAGCTATCAGATCAACCGCACGCCTGAGATTGCCGATTTCAGCCAGCGCAGCGCCTGCGGGGGCTGGGCTGCGAGCGGCGTGACCGCGGCCTTCTCCGGCCGGCACTTCTCAAGCTCGGCGACGAAATCCGCCGACCATTGCTGGATGGTGTGGCCGCGCAGCTTCTTCATCATCGCATCCCAGCGCATCTTGCGCTCGGTGAGCGGCATCGCCGCCGCAACTGCGATGGCGCGGGCCATGCCGTCGATGTCGTGCGGATTGACCAGCAGCGCGGTCTCGAGCTCGTTGGCGGCGCCGGCGAATTTCGACAGCACCAGCACGCCGGGATCGGCCGGATTTTGCGCGGCGACATATTCCTTGGCGACGAGGTTCATGCCGTCATGCAGCGGCGTCACCACGCCAACCTGCGCAGTGCGATAGAGGCCCGCGAGCACCGCCTGGCTGAACCCCTTGTTGAGGTAGCGGATCGGCGTCCAGTCCACCTCGCCGTGGCGGCCGTTGACGTCGGTCACAAGGCGCGCGACCTCGTTCTGAAGATTGCCATAGGCCTCG
This sequence comes from Bradyrhizobium sp. KB893862 SZCCT0404, assembly GCF_018130885.1. Taxonomy (NCBI): domain Bacteria; kingdom Pseudomonadati; phylum Pseudomonadota; class Alphaproteobacteria; order Hyphomicrobiales; family Nitrobacteraceae; genus Bradyrhizobium; species Bradyrhizobium sp. KB893862 SZCCT0404. Next base: position 7,551 of record NZ_JAFCLT010000019.1, on the reverse strand, counting down.
ATCGCGCCGCGCGAGGGATTGGCGATCTGCAGCAGCGAGATACTGCGCGAGAACTGCGGCTGCTCGGTCCAGAGCCGGTCGAACGCGCTGATGCGGTTGACGAGGCCCTTGGAATAATCGAGCCGGTCGACGCCGATCGCGAGCCGTTCGCCGTTGAGACTGCGGCGCAGCCGGGACACGTCCGGATGAGAGGCCGATTTCGCGGCATAGGCTGCGAATTTCTCCGCGTCGATGCCGATGGGGAAGACTTCACAGCGTGTGCGGCCATGCTGCGAGATCGCAACGCCGTCCTCGATGGTGAGGCCCAGCTCGCCGCCGACATAGGACAGGAAATTCTGGCGATCTTCCTCGGTCTGGAAGCCGAGCAGATCGTAGGCCAGCATTGCCGTGATCAACTCGCGATGATTGGGTACGCCCTGCATCACTGCGGCCACAGGCCAGGGCGTATGCAGGAAGAAGCCGATCGGATCGTCGACGCCGAGGTCGCGCAGCTCCGCACCGAGGGCGAGGAAATGATAGTCCTGCACCCAGAACGCGGTCCGCGCCTTGCGGAAGCGCATCAGGGCGCGCGCCATGAAGGCGTTGACCTCGCGATAGCTGACATAGTCCTCGCGCGAAACGCGGATCAGATCGCTGCGCGAATGCAGCGCCGGCCACAGCGCCGAATTGGCGAAGCCTTCGTAATAGCCGCCATAATGCGCCGCCGGCAGATCCAGCGTCGCGATCGCGCCGGAACCCAGCGCCTCGATCTCGGCAAACGGTTCCTTCTGATGACCGTCACGCACACGGCCCGAGGAACCCACCCAGATGGCACCAGAATGCTCGACAACGGGAAGCAATGCGGCAGCGAGACCGCCCGTCATGGGCTCGTTGGGCTTGCCGCGGGCAACACGATTTGAAACGACAACCAAGTTCACAGGTCGTCCCCTCCTGTTCATTCCACCCCGTTTAACTGCCGTTCATCAATATGGTTCCTGTCATCATTTCTTCGGATTGAAACCAAAATCGGGCGTGCGCGTTGGAACTGGTTTCCCTCAAGGGAACCCGCCGATATCGTTCAACAAAGATGGTTTCTGCCGCGCGCCGACGCCTTGGAGCGTGATGCGCCCCGGGCAGTTGCGTCAGCGACAATGTGGCCCGGGCGTGTCGGTGCCTTATTCCAACCTCGTATCGTCGAGCAGCCTCGCCAGGAACGCGCGCACGTCGGTCGGCGTGTCGAAATGGCCATCGACGCCGATGGCGCGGCGGCCGACCGAGAAGGAGAGACCATTCATGTCGGGCATGATCGCGAACACGGTTTCGTCGGTGACGTCGTCGCCGATAAAGATCGGCCGACGTCCCCTGAACGGCTCGTGCTTCATCAATTCGCGAACGCCGGTCGCCTTGGTGAAGCCGGAATGCTTGATCTCGCAGACGAACTTTCCGGGCAGCACCTCGATCGGCGCATTGGGCAGATCGGCGCGGATCAGCGAGACGGATTCGTAGATCGCCTTCTCGGCGTGCGGGGCGAGGCGATAATGCAGCGCCAGCGAATAGCCCTTGTCCTCGAGCAGAATGCCGGGGCTGAGCTTTGCGATCGCCGCCAGGCGCCGCTTCAATTCCTTGTCCATCGGCGGCGCATGCACGTCGTCGGCTTCGTTGCCGACCGACAGGCGCATTTCCGCGCCGTGGCCCGCGACCGCGCGAAACACGTCCGGCGCGAAGATCAGGTCGATGTCGTTGAGCGAGCGGCCGCTGACCATTGCGAGCGCGCCCGACGTGCGCTCCGTCAGCCGGTTCAGCGTCTCCGACAGGCCCGGCGGCACCCATACCTCGCGCGGCGTCGGCATCAGGTCGAGCAGCGTGCCGTCGATGTCGAGCAGGATGGCGGTCTCGCCGAGATGCGGGACGAGGGCGTGCGGCACCGGCACCGCATCCGGCTTCTCGTCGTCGTTAAGCGCAACGCGTTCGTCGACCATCGGCATGTCAGCCAGTTCCGATTTCATCAGTCTACTCCATATAGGCGAGCGGCCGCGCGATTTGTTCGAGCGGTTTCCGTTCCGCGGAGATGGCGTAGCGCCACGCCACGATCGCGGCCGCGATCATCAGGAATGCCCCCAGCAGATAGCCCGCGAACACGCTGGTGCGTGATCCCGTATCGATCAGCGCGCCGAACAGCGCGGGCCCGATCACGCCGCCGATGCCGGTTCCGACCGCGTAGAACACCGCGATCGCAAGGGCCCGCACTTCGAGCGGGAACGTCTCGCTGACGGTGAGATAGGCCGCACTGGCGGCGGGCGATGCAAAGAAGAAGATCACCATCCAGGCGATGGTCTGCCCCTGCGCGCTGAGCGCGCCGATCGTGAACAGATAACCCGACAGCGCCAGCAGCAGGCCGGAGATGCCATAGGTGAACATGATCATGGTGCGCCGCCCGAGCGTGTCGAACAGGCGGCCGAGCAGCAGCGGACCGAGGAAATTGCCGGCGGCGAACGGCAACAGATACCAACCGACGTGATCGGCGCTGATGCCGTAGAAGTCGGTCAGCACCAGCGCGAAGGTGAAGAAGATGGCGTTGTAGAAGAACGCCTGCGCGCTCATCAGCACGAGGCCGACCACCGCGCGCTGGCGATAGGCCGTGAACAGCGTGTGCACGACCTCGCGGATCGGCGTGTGGTCGCGCATCTTCAGCCGGATCTTGGTGAAGCGTCCCTCGCTCGCATCCTGGTCGTGGCCGATCACCGAACGCTCGATCTCGTCGACGATCGCGTGCGCCTGATCCGGCCGGCCGTGGATCATCAGCCAGCGCGGGCTTTCCGGAATCCACATCCGCATGAACAGCACGACGAGGCCGATGGTCGCGCCGATGAGATAGGCAACGCGCCAACCGAGGTCGGGGCCGATGAATGCGGGATCGAGCAGCACGATGGCCGCGACCGCACCCATCGCGGCGCCGATCCAGAAGCTGCCGTTGATGACGAGATCGGTCCAGCCGCGATAGCGCGCCGGCACCAGTTCCTGGATGGTCGAATTGATCGCGGTGTATTCACCGCCGATGCCGGCGCCGGTGAGGAAGCGGAACAGCGCGTAGCTCGCGATGTTCCAGGACAAAGCGGTCGCGGCGGTCGCCGACAGATAGAGCGCGAGCGTGATGAAGAACAGCTTCTTGCGGCCGATGCGGTCGGTGAGCCAGCCGAAGCCGAGCGCGCCGAGTACGGCGCCGGCGAGATAGGCGGAATTGGCGATGCCGAGATCGAGGTTGGAGAATTGCAGCGTCGGGCTCTGCTTCAGCGCGCCGGAGAGCGCGCCGGCCAGCGTGACTTCGAGACCGTCGAGAATCCAGGTGATGCCGAGCGCCGCCACGACGCGGGTGTGAAACCCGCTCCACGGCAGCGCATCGAGACGCGAGGGGATGCTGGTCTCGACGATGCGGTCGGTCGCGGCCGCCGAGACCGCAGGTCCATAATTCAGCGCTGGGCTTTGCTGCAATTCCATCGCGTTGTTGCGTTTGGCCAATGGAAGAAGCCCCGGTTCACATGGTGTGGACGGGGGCGATCCGATCATGGGGGTGCGGCATTCCGCCTGCCACCTGCGACAACGTCTGCGGCGGAGGCAGGTTCCCTTAGGAACGGCGCCAAATGCGGTCCGTTTCCGATGGAGCCGCAAGGAGTTGACGCATGGCTCATGTCAGAAAGACGACACATTCGCGGAAGACTGCCGCACGCAAGAAGACCAGCGCGAGACGCAGCACCGCGCGCAAGGGCACGAAGCTCGCCGCGCCAAGGCGCTGGTCGCAGCGCGTGACCAAAGAGAGCGATGCGCTCGATCTCAAGCAAGGCGTGTTCAAGCTGACCAGCGCGAAGAAGATCGCGGCGTCGCTGAAGCGCTCGGCCGAACACAGCGCGCGCCGCAAGACCGGCGCCTATCGCTCGGCGCTGTCGATGCTGACCTTCTACATCAACCGCGCCGGCAAGACGCTGCCCAAGACGCAGCGCACCCGGCTGGAGCGCGCGAAGGTCGAGCTGAAGCGGGCGTTCGGAAGGGAGTGAGACTCGTAGGGTGGGTTAGGCGAAGCCGTAACCCACCGCTTTACTCACAGCAGTTCAATCAAGGTGGTGGATTACGCTTCGCTAATCCACCCTACGAGTTAGTCGAGCGACCTCTATGCCGCGCGGATGTTCGCCATGAAGCGGTCGAGCTCGGCGCGCAGGCGGGTGCTTTCGGACGACAGCGACTTCGCCGAATTCAGCACCTCTTCCGAGGCCGAGCCGGTCTCGGCAGCGCCACGGTTGACCTGGCCGATGTCGGTGGCCGCAGTCTGGGTGCCCTGCGCCACGGTCTGGACGCTGCGCGCGATCTCCTGGGTTGCCGCGCCCTGCTGCTCGACGGCGCTCGCGATCGAGGTCGAGATCGACGAGATCTGGCCGATGGTGGCGCCGATCTCCTTGATCGCGGCAACCGACTCAGCCGTGGCGCCCTGCATGCCCGCGATGTGCGATGAGATCTCATCCGTCGCTTTCGCGGTCTGGCTTGCCAGCGACTTCACTTCGCTCGCGACCACCGCGAAGCCGCGGCCGGCTTCACCGGCGCGGGCCGCCTCGATGGTGGCGTTGAGCGCCAGCAGGTTGGTCTGCTCGGCGATCGCCGTGATCAGCTTGACCACCTCGCCGATCTGCTGGGCCGCATGCGAGAGTTTTCCGATGCGGCCGTCGGTCTCCTTGGCCTGTCCCACGGCGGCTTCGGCGATGCGGCTGGAATCGCGCACCTGGCGGCCGATCTCCTCGACCGACGCCGAGAGCTCTTCGGTCGCGGTTGCGACCGACTGCATGTTGGAGGACGCCTGCTCGGAGACGCCGGCGACCTGGCTCGACAGGGACTGCGTGGTCTCGGCGGTACGGGTCAGCGTGGACGCCGCCGATTCGAGCTGCACGGCCGAGGACGAAACGTTGGAGACGATGGCGCCGACAGCGCTCTCGAAATCGTCGGCAAAACGAATCAGCTCGGCGCGGCGGCTGGCCGCCTGCTCCCGGTTCTGGACTTCGCTGGCGGCCGCATCGCGCTCGGCCTTGGCCACGGCCTGAACCTTGAACTCCTCGACGGCGCCGGCCATCTCGCCGATCTCGTCCTTGCGGCCGAGGCCCGGCAGCACGACGTCGAAATTGCCCGAAGCGAGCTCGCGCATCGCCTTGCACATCGCGATCATCGGACGCGAGATGCCGTTGCCGAGCATCAGCGCCAGCGCGGCGCCGACGGCAAGGCCGCCCAGCGCCATCATCAGCATCAGCTGCTCGGTCTCGCCGATCGTGGCGTTCGCGCTCGCCTCGATACGCTGCTGATCGGCCGTCAGGTCCGAGCGCAGATCAGCCGAGAGCTTGAGGATCGAGGCCGCCGATTTGGTCATGTCGCCGTTCGACTTGACGATGATCTTCACGTTCTCGGTCAGCTTCGAGAACGAGGTGCGGTACTGCTTCAGGAGATTGCCGATCTCGGCGACGCGATCGGTGATCTTCTGATCGTTGGCATAGATCGAGACCAGCAGGGTCTCCAGGAACTTGATGCGGGCGATCACGCCGTCGGCGGTCTTGGGCTCGGGCTTGGCGACGAAGGCGCTGACCGAGGTGGAGACCGCGAGATATTGCGAGGTGACGTCCTTGGCCGTGGTCTGGACCGAGGAGAGGCCGGCGAGCGCCGCGGTGTCGGCGAGGTCGTCGAACTTGAATCGGATCTTGTTGCCGACGCTGTTGAGCTCGTCGGCCGCGATCTTGTTGTTCTCGCGGGTCAGGGTGATGATCTCACCGAACACCTTGGTGAAGCGCTGAAACTCGGCCTCGAGCTTGCCGACCTGCTCGCGGCGGGCGGCGCCGGTCGTGGCCGCCATGGACTTCGCGATCGCGCTCCGCAAGTTCTCTTCCGCAGCCTTGGCCGCGGTCTCGTCATCGGCCGCGCCGGTCAGGGTATAGGCCCGCGCCAGCCCCTGATAGGCAATCAGGTCACGATCGACGGTCCGGGCGAGGTCGGCTTCCGCCACGCTGGTGCGGTAGGCAGTCACGGCGCCCTGGATCCGCTCGAAGCCGAAATAGGCGAAAGCCATGCTGACGGCGAGGATGGCCAGCACCGCCACGAAGCCGAGGATGATTTTTGCGCGAAAACGCAAGGTGAGCAGCTTCGATGTGTTCGGCTTCGACTTGACGGGCATTCCCCACCCCATTCCATTCGCGGAAAACCAGGCGCAGCCCGAGAGCAGCCCGCTCCCCGACTCCCTGGCACGGTACGGCGCAAAGGATAAGCTGTGGTAAATTTGTGGCGCCGCAACTGGCGGTTAGGTGACGCAGGGAAAGGCGCGGCTGATTAGGGGCAAAGCGTCAGCGTAAATCTCCACCGTCGTCCCGGCGAAGGCCGGGACCCATAGCCACAGGATCGGGTTTGGCGAAGACTCGGAGTTGCCAGCTCGCGCCATAACCTCTTCCTGGGGTTATGGGTCCCGGCCTTCGCCGGGACGACAGCAGTATTTGAGGCGACGGCTGATCCTTACGCCGCGCGGATGTTCGCCATGAAGCGGTCGAGCTCGGCGCGCAGGCGGGTGCTTTCGGACGACAGTGACTTCGCCGAATTCAGCACCTCTTCCGAGGCCGAGCCGGTCTCGGCAGCGCCGCGGTTGACCTGACCGATGTCGGTGGCCGCGGTCTGGGTGCCCTGCGCCACGGTCTGGACGCTGCGGGCGATCTCCTGGGTTGCCGCGCCCTGCTGCTCGACGGCGCTCGCGATCGAGGTCGAGATCGACGAGATCTGGCCGATGGTCGCACCGATCTCCTTGATCGCGGCAACCGATTCGGCGGTGGCGCCCTGCATGCCCGCGATGTGCGAGGAGATCTCATCCGTCGCCTTCGCGGTCTGGCTCGCCAGCGATTTCACTTCGCTTGCGACCACCGCGAAGCCGCGGCCGGCTTCACCGGCGCGGGCCGCCTCGATGGTGGCGTTGAGCGCCAGCAGGTTGGTCTGCTCGGCGATCGCCGTGATCAGCTTGACCACCTCGCCGATCTGCTGGGCCGCATGCGAGAGTTTTCCGATGCGGCCGTCGGTCTCCTTGGCCTGTCCCACGGCGGCTTCGGCGATGCGGCTGGAATCGCGCACCTGGCGGCCGATCTCCTCGACCGACGCCGAGAGCTCTTCGGTCGCGGTTGCGACCGACTGCATGTTGGAGGACGCCTGCTCGGAAACGCCGGCGACCTGGCTCGACAGGGACTGCGTGGTCTCGGCGGTACGGGTCAGCGTGGACGCGGCCGATTCGAGCTGCACGGCGGACGATGAGACGTTGGAGACGATGGCGCCGACGGCGCTCTCGAAATCGTCGGCAAAACGAATCAGCTCGGCGCGGCGGCTGGCCGCCTGCTCCCGGTTCTGGACTTCGCTGGCGGCCGCATCGCGCTCGGCCTTGGCCACGGCCTGAACCTTGAACTCCTCGACGGCGCCGGCCATCTCGCCGATCTCGTCCTTGCGGCCGAGGCCCGGCAGCACGACGTCGAAATTGCCCGAAGCGAGCTCGCGCATCGCCTTGCACATCGCGATCATCGG
>NZ_JAFCLT010000018.1:0-104474 GCF_018130885.1 Bradyrhizobium sp. KB893862 SZCCT0404 | reverse complement strand
GAGCAGACCGCGAAGGCGACCGGCGAGATCGGCCAGCAGATTTCCAGCATCCAGGCCGCCACCGAGCAGTCGGTCGGCTCCATCAGGGAAATCAGCGGCACCATCGAGCGGTTGTCGGAAATCTCCTCGACGGTCGCGGCCGCCGTGGAGCAGCAGGGCGCGGCGACGCAGGAGATCTCCCGCAACGTCCAGCAGGCCGCGCACGGCACCCAGCGCGTCTCGACCAATATTGGCGACGTGCAGCGCGGCGCCTCCGAGACCGGCTCGGCCTCCTCGCAGGTGCTGTCAGCGGCGCGCTCGCTGTCCTCGGACAGCAACCGCCTGAAGCAGGAAGTCGCAAAATTCCTGAACTCGGTCCACGCCGCCTGAGGCCTCCGAAAGCAAAGGTCCACGCGCATGCGCGTGGACCTGAACTGAAGGCGTCGTGAAGGCGAGGCGGAATCAGGCGACCTTGGTCGTCATGTGCTTGAACATGTTGCTGCGCGCCTCGTCGTCCATCTCGGCCTTGAAGGTGAACTTGTCCTTCAGCGCGATCGCGCGGCCGGCCGCCGGCCGCGCCGAGATCTCGTCCACCAGCCGCTTCACGTTCGGGTAGCGCGCAAAGGCGTCGTCGCCGAGCTTGAACGGCACCATGCGCGCCCAGCCCCACAGCGCCATGTCGACAATCGAATAGGCGTCGCCGACCATGTATTTGCGGCCGTTGAGGTGAGCGTCGAGGATCTTGTAGTGGCGGTCGGTCTCGTACTGGTAGCGGTTATGGGCGTAGTCGTGATTCTGGTCCTTCGGCGCGAAATGCCTGAAGTGCACGGCCTGGCCCGAATAGGGCCCGACGCCGGTGGCGACGAACATCAGCCATGACAGCATCTCGCCGCGCACATTGGCCGCGGGCAGGAACTTGCCGGTCTTCTCGGCGAGATAGAGCAGGATGGCGTTGCTGTCGAACACGATCGTGCCGCCATCGTCGATCGCCGGCACCTTGCCGTTCGGGTTGATCTTGAGGAATTCCGGCGAAAACTGCTCGCCCTTGCGGGTGTCGATCTTCACGGGCTCGAAAGGCAGGCCGGACTCTTCCAGATAGAGCGCGACCTTGGTCGGGTTCGGCGAACCGTTGAAATAGAATTTGAGCATCAATCATCTCCCCAGTGTTCGTTGGCCGAGAGCAGGCGCGGCGTCATCGCCGCTGGTGTCCTTCTCTTGCCTGAACCTCGTCGGAGAGGGCAACCGGCGAGTTTGCCGGGCGGTGTCTGCGCGCCACGCAGATCAGCCGGCGTAACAAAGCCCGAGCGCCGCCGTAACGACCATCGCCGCGCCGACCGCCTCGAGGCGCAGCCCGAGCCGGGTGGCGAGATGCATGTCGGAGGCGCGCGCCTTGCGCTCCGATCCCCGCGCATAGCCGTGGACGATGACGTCGTGATTGAAATTGTCGTGCGCCTCGTTGCTGCTGGCGAGCCCGACGCAGGCCACCAGCACGCCGAACAGCGCGAGGCCGAAAAACCCGAGCAGGGCGATCAGGAACATCGGAAACATGCCGAGCAGGAAGATCGGCAGCAGCGGCACCAGCAGCAATGTCTCGGACTGTCGTCGCATGGGAGGACCGATCAGGACGGGGCTGATCGGGCGAATCTAGTCCTGGCCGGGGCGGCGTTCAAGGTGCCGTAGGGTGGGCAAAGGCGCGAAGCGCCGTGCCCACGTCCTCGCATCAATTGGGCAGGACGTGGGCACGCTTCGCTTTGCCCACCCTACGGGACCTGCGAGAAGTGGAGGAAAACTACTCCGCTCCCATGCCCGCGCGGATCTCGGCGCGCAGCTCGTCGATCAGCTTGAGACCCTTCTTGGTCTCGACGTGCCAGAAGGTCCAGCCGTTGCAGGCTTGTGCACCTTGTGCCACGGCGCCGATGCGGTGGATCGAGCCGACCTTGTCGCCGAACATGATGGCGCCGTCGGCACGGACCAGTGCGCCCAGCTTCTTCTTGGCGTCGAACAGTTTCGTGCCGGGCAAGATCATGCCGCGCTCGATCAGCTCGGAGAACGCGACGCGCGGGGCTTCGCGCGCGGTCATGAACGGGGCAAGGCTTGCCTCCGGCAGCGGCTCGACCGCGGCGATGCGCGCTTCCGCCGCCTTCGCATAGGTCTTGTCGCGCTCGAAGCCGATATAGGAGCGGCCGAGGCGCTTGGCGACGGCGCCGGTGGTGCCGGTGCCGTTGAAGGGATCGATCACGAGATCGCCGGGCTTCGACGAGGACAGCAGCACGCGCGCCAGCAGGCCTTCCGGCTTCTGCGTCGGATGCACTTTCTTGCCGTCGGCGCCCTTGAGGCGCTCCTCGCCGGTGCAGAGCGGGATCAGCCAGTCGGAACGTGCCTGCACGTCCTCGTTGGCGGCCTTCAGTGCCTCGTAGTTGAACGTATAGCCCTTGGCCTTTTCGTCGCGCGCGGCCCAGATCATGGTCTCGTGCGCGTTGGTGAAGCGGCGGCCGCGGAAGTTCGGCATCGGATTGGTCTTGCGCCACACGATGTCGTTCAGGAGCCAGAAGCCGAGGTCCTGCATGATCGCGCCGACGCGGAAGATGTTGTGGTAGGAGCCGATCACCCAGATCGTCGCCGACGGCTTCATGGCGCGGCGGGCCGCGAGCAGCCAGGCGCGGGTGAAATCGTCATAGGCGGAGAATGAATCGAACTTGTCCCAGTCGTCGTTGACGGCGTCGACATGGGATTCGTCAGGGCGCTTGAGATCGCCCTTGAGCTGGAGATTGTACGGCGGATCTGCGAACACCAGATCGACCGAACCAGCCTGAAGCTTCGACATCTCGGCGACGCAATCACCGATGATGATGCGATGCGAAGCAGACTCAAAGTTTGTGCGGGGCGCCCTTGCAGACGCCCCGCGACGCGACTCTACCATGACTCAAGAACTCTGACTCAGGCGACGCTGTCGGCGACGCGGGACCAAACAACCGACTGACCGTTACATTGAAGCGGCAAAGTAAAAATCGACTTAACCCGCCGCTTTCGTGAGCAGGCCGCGCGCCGCGCTTCGCGCATTGGTTGCTGCTCGCATTTGCCGTGTTTTGCAGTGGATTTCGCGTTTCGTCGTGTCGTGCGAGCAGCGCCGGTGCCCAAAAGAGTCCAATTTCTCTCGGAAAAAATTGCTTGTCCCTCGGAAAAAATTGCTGGCAGGCGCATGCTGTCGCACTAGGCAATTTTTGCCGAGCACGATATTGATAAAGGCAACGGAAATTTTACGTATGTGGCGCGTTGAGCTTTCGCGCTCCTGCGCCCGGACGACGCCAATCGAGGACCTCAAGGGAAGCCCGCCATGCGCTACGATGATTTCCGCCGAAGCGACGACGTCGAGGATCGTCGCGACGAGGGTGGTGGCGGGTTTGGCGGCGGCGGAGGCGGCGGGTTCGGCCTGCCGATGGGCGGCGGCGGCCTCGGCATCGGTACCATCATCGTGCTCGGCCTGATCGGTTACGCCTTCGGCATCGATCCGCGCATCCTGATCGGCGGCGCCGAGATCCTCACCGGCGGCGGCCAGGCCCCGAGCTACCAGACTGACCGCCAGTCGTCCTCGAACTCGGCCAAGCGCGGCGCGCCGACCGACGAGGTGGGCAGCATGATCGCCGGCATCCTCGGCGAGATCGACGACCGCTGGAGCGAGATCTTCCAGGCCAGCGGGCAGAACTATACCGGTCCGAAGGTCGTGCTGTTCCGCAACGCCACCAATGGCGGCCGCTGCGGCATGGCGCAGTCGGCGATGGGCCCGTTCTACTGCCCGCCGGACCGCACCATCTTCCTCGACACCAGCTTCTTCCGCGAGGTCGAGACGCGCTTCCGCGGCTGCTCGGGCAAGTCGGCGTGCAATTTCACCACCGCCTACATCATCGCGCACGAGGCCGGCCACCACATCCAGAATCTGCTCGGCATCATTCCGCGCGTGACGCGGCTGCAGCAGCAGGCCGGCAGCAAGGCCGAAGCGAACGCGCTCCAGGTCAAGGTCGAGCTGCAGGCGGATTGTCTCTCCGGCGTCTGGGTCAACCGCGAGGCCAAGAAGCGTCCGAACTTCCTCGAGGCCGGCGACATCGACGCCGCGCTGACCACTGCAAGCGCCATCGGCGACGACACGCTGCAGCGCCAGGCCACCGGCCGCGTCGTGCCCGACTCCTTCACCCACGGCTCGGCCGCGCAGCGCAAGCAATGGTTCATGACCGGCTATCAGCAGGGCACCGTCCAGGCCTGCAACACGTTTGGTGGCGGACAGTAGCCACGGTCTCGTGCCCCGGACGCAGCGCAGCGCTTCTTCAGCGGTGCGCTGCAGAGCCGGGGCCCATATTGCCGGTTCTCACGTCCCTTAAGAATGGGTCCCGGCTCTGCGACGCACCGCGATAGCGCGTCTAAGACGCGCGTAACCGAGCTGATGGCGCTGCATCGCGTCCGGGACACAAGAGGAAAGAGCTATGGCCTCGATCGACGAAGCAAAACAGTTCATCCCGCTCAACATCGCGGTGCTCACCGTGTCCGACACGCGCGCGCTGGCGGATGACAAATCCGGCCAGACGCTCGCTGACCGCCTCACCGAGGCCGGCCATCATCTCGCCGCGCGCGAGATCGTCACCGACGATGTCGAGGCGATCCGCGCGGTGATCCGCCGCTGGATCGCCGATAGCGGCGTCGACGTCGTCATCACCACCGGCGGCACCGGCTTCACGGGGCGCGATGTCACGCCGGAGGCGATCGAGCCGTTGTTCGAAAAGCGCATGGACGGCTTCTCGATCGCCTTCCACATGCTGAGCCACGCCAAGATCGGCGCGTCCACGATCCAGAGCCGCGCCACCGCGGGCGTTGCGGGCGCCACCTACATCTTCTGCCTGCCGGGCTCGCCCGGCGCCTGCCGCGACGGCTGGGACGGCATTCTCAAGGCCCAGCTCGACTACCGCACGCGCCCCTGCAATTTCGTCGAGATCATGCCGCGCCTCGACGAGCATCTGCGACGGCCGAAGGCGCAGGGCGCGACGGTGTAAGCGCGGGTTCTTCTTCCCTTCTCCCCTTGCGAGAGAAGGTGGCGCGAAGCGCCGGATGAGGGGTATTTATCGACACGGTACGCGCTGAGACATACCCCTCACCCGAGTGAGCCTGTGTCTGCCAGCGTCGCTGCCCTCTCCCGCAAGGGGCGAGGGCACATTCATGCGCATCGCGCCCGCAGCAAGAACGTCAGAGATCCCGCTCCCACGTCTCGCCGACCAGATCGGCACCAAAACTGTGGTGCTTCTCTTCCTTCACGAGCTCGAAGCCGGTGCTCTTGTAGATGCCGCGCGCTGCGACAAGGATGCTTTGCGTCCACAGCGTCATCCTGCGGTAGCCCCGCTCGCGGGCGCCCTGGATGCATTGCTCGACCAGCGCGCGGCCGACGCCGAGGCCGCGCGCCTTCTTCTCCACCTGCAGCAGGCGGAGCTTGGCGATCTCGTCCGTGGCCTTGACCAGGAAGACCGAGCCGACCGGCTCGCCACCGACTTCCGCGATCCAGCAATGCTCGCGCGCGGGGTCGTAGTTCCTGATGAACTGCGCGCAGATTTCGGCGACCAGCGCCTCGTAGCTGATGTCCCAGCCGTAGTCCGCGGCATAGGCGGCGCCCTGCCGGGAGATGACCCAGCCCATGTCGCCGACGCGATGGCTGCGCAGCATGACAGCCGCGGGCCGGCCCGGCCGCTGCTCCAGCGTGGCCTCGATGGTCGCCATGGCCTGCGTGAGCCGCGCTGCATCGTCGGCTGACAGCTGCGCCAGCATCGCGGCAACCTCGTTCTGCGAGCTCAGGTTCAGCTTGGCGAAGGTCTGGCGGCCCTTGGCGGTGAGGCTGAGCTGGTATTGCCGGCGATCCGCGGGCAGCGGCGTTCGCGTGATCAGCCCCTTTTCGTCGAAGCTCTGGACGATGCGGCTGAGGTAGCCGGGGTCGAGACCAAGCTCGTTTCCGATCTCCTTTGCTGCAAGATCATCGCGATGCGCGAGCTCATAGAGCACCCGGGCCTCGCTGAGCGAGAACGGGGTCTTGCCAAGGTACTGGTCGAGCACGCCGAGCTTGCGGGTGTAGAAGCGGTTGAAGGCGCGGACCGCTGCGATGGGGTCTTCTGTGCCGTTGAATGTCATGGCTCACCTCGATACTTGCCATTGTCAAATAATTATTTGACTTTGGCAAGTAATAGGTGGGCTCAGCCGACCATGACGATCCGGCTGCGCAGCATGGTGCGGGACGAGCGGCCGAGCCGGCGCAGCAGCCGCGCCTCGGCGCGGCGGGCCTGGGGCGGGTAGCCGCCGATCCGGTCGTAATGGTCACGCGCGATCAACAATCCCTGATCGCCGAGCGGGCCGACCAGCTTGCGCGCGACGGCGCGCAGCATGTCGCGGAAGCTGGTATCGACGTAAGGCGAGCGCGCATAGCGGAACACGGCCGCACGATCCCGTCCGCTGTTCGCGACGGCCTGGATGAATTGGGTGGTCTCCTCGATCCAGCCGGTTTCCAGCACCGCGCCTGCGGGGAGGAACATCAGCCAGGGCGAACGGGCCTGAAGCGCACCGGCGGCGAGCGCTGCGCCCTGCGAGAAGCCCTCGAAGCCGATGAAACGGCAGCCGGCAACGTCGGCGACGCGCTCGATGACCCCGTTGCGCGTGCCGTCGACCAGCAGCACTTCCCGGATGATGCCGGCGGCGGCGCCGGGTACCAGCGCGGCCAGAGTTGCGACCGCCGTCTGTTCGACGCCTTCGGTCGGTATGATGACGCTCAACATGGTCGAGGCTTCGATGTCCGCACTTCGGGAGAAGCGTAATTCGTTATGATGTTGTCATAAACACGCGGCACTGCCGAGTGCAACTTTTCGGCGGGGCCTCGCGGTTCGATGGTAAACTGCCGGAGCCATCGCATCCGATTATGTCCCCTGCAGGGTCGCATTGTTGCCGAATATTTCGGCGCGAGCTCGCCTTGACGGTAGTTTCACGGAGTTCGGCGGCGATATTGCGCGGGATGCAGGCGAGCGCAATCCTGCATGTGGAGGATGCGAGCGGGGCGGGAACGGGAAAAGCCTGCAACCCGCGTTGCTGACGAGGTCTTGCATGAATGCCGATCAACTTGCCGTAAGCGCGCCGACGCCGTCGCAGAAGCCGGACGCGGCACCGACCTTGCGGATCCGGGCGCTGATGCTGGGCGACCGCATCAATGCGTCCAACCTCGAGCTCGGCGCGCTGGTGTCGTCCACCCCGGCCGCCTTCCGCGTCCATGCCGGCCTTGCCGTGATCTTCCGCTACGGCGTCGTGGTGCTGATCGGCCTGCTCCCATCGGAAGAGAAGGTGCTGATCGACAGCCTCAAATCCCGCGTGATCGGCGAGCTCAGCCCCTACGAGGAGGAGACCGCGCAGGCGCAGCTCTGCAAGGATGAAAACGCGGAGGCGATCCAGCCGGGCGGCCCGATCTGCCTCGCCAAATTCTCCGACGAGCGCTTGCTGCTGGTTGCGGACGCGCTCGCCAAGAGCACCTCGCTGGCGCGCGACGAGCGGCGGGTCGCCGCGGTGTTCGACGTGATCGAGCCCTTTGCGCGCGAGCTCGCCGAGCACGGCCGCACGCCGCGCCGCCGCAAGGGCATCTTGCGGCTGATCGGCAATGCGCTTCTCGTCCAGCAGCGTGTCGCCGGCCGCGTAGCCGTGGCCGAGAAGCCCGATGTGCTCTGGGAAAAGCCCCAGCTCGACCGGCTCTATGCCCGCCTGGAAGACGAGTACGAGCTGAAGGAGCGCCTCGACACGCTCGAGCGCAAGCTCACCGCGGTGTCGGAGACGGCGAATGCACTCACCGACATCATCGACACCCAGCGCTCGCTCCGCCTCGAAATCGCGGTCGTGGTGCTGATCGTGATCGAGGTCGTGATCGGGTGCATCCAGATATTGTCGGGGACGCATTAGGGCAGCTGCGCGTTGTTGCGCCCTCTCTCCTTGCGGGAGAGGGCAGCGCAGCCAGGAGATACGAACTCACTTGGGTGAGGGATTCTATCCGCGCGCTCATTTGCAGATGCGAACGCGGAGAAATACCCCTCATCCGGCGTTTCGCGCCACCTTCTCCCGCAAGGGGAGAAGGGAAGAACGCGTCTCAGGCTCTGGAGTCGTAGAGTGGGCAAAGGCGCACTTGCGCCGTGCCCAGGCGCCAGAAGCCGTGGGCACGCTTCGCTTTGCCCACCCTACGATACCTGACTTCCCGTCCGCAGCATCGCGACGCAATGCCGTGCTATCACCTGTTCTTCGTTCGTCGGGATCGCGAACACTTCGACCGCACTGTCTTCGCCGCTGATCCGCTCGCGCCCCTCATCATTCGCGGCCGCATCGATCCGCACGCCCAGCCACGCCAGGCGCTTGCCGATCGCGCTGCGGATCTCCCTGGCATGCTCGCCGATGCCGCCGGTGAAGACGAGACAGTCGAGCCCGCCAAGCGTGGTCACCATCATTGCGATCTGCTGCGTCGCGCGGAGGACGAATAGATCGACCGCCTCCCGCGCCGCGATCTCGCGGCTGGCGAGCAGCTCGCGCATATCGGCGGAGAGGCCGGAGACGCCGAGCAAGCCGGACTCGTGATAGAGCAGGTGCTGG
Source organism: Bradyrhizobium sp. KB893862 SZCCT0404 (assembly GCF_018130885.1). Lineage (NCBI taxonomy): Bacteria > Pseudomonadati > Pseudomonadota > Alphaproteobacteria > Hyphomicrobiales > Nitrobacteraceae > Bradyrhizobium > Bradyrhizobium sp. KB893862 SZCCT0404. The sequence goes on along the minus strand of NZ_JAFCLT010000018.1, from coordinate 95,858 downwards.
AGATCCTCGACCGACATCCGCTCGTGCTGTTGCAGATACAGCAGCACGCCGGGATCGATCGTGCCGCAGCGCGTGCCCATCACGAGGCCATCGAGCGGCGTCAGCCCCATTGTAGTGTCAACGCTCTGGCCGTCGCGCAAGGCGCAGAGGCTGGCGCCATTGCCGAGATGCGCGATGACGGTGCGCCCAGCCGCGAGTTCCGGCGCGATCGCGGCGAGGCGCCGCGCGACATATTCGAATGAGAGGCCGTGAAAGCCGTAGCGGCGGATGCCCCGCGCCTCGAAGCGGCGGGGAATGGCGAAGCGGCTCGCGGGCGGTGCGAGGCCGTGATGGAAGGCGGTGTCGAAGCAGGCGATCTGCGTCAGCTCAGGCCGGATCGCCGAGATGGCGTGGATCGGCGCAAGACACCGCGGCTGATGCAGCGGCGCCAGGGGCGTCAGCGCCTCCAGCTTTGCATGCACGGCGTCCGTCAGGACGACGGGTGCCGAATAGTCCGGGCCGCCGTGGACGATGCGGTGGCCGATCGCGCGCAAGCTGCCAGCGCCGAAGCGGTCCTCGATGAAGCCAAGCACATCGGCGAACAGATGGCCGCCGTCGGTATCCGCGCTCGCGCGCTGCTTGTCGAACAGGGTCTCGCCCGCGGGACTCTTCACCGTGAGCCGAGGCTTGTCCTCGTGCTCGTCGAGCAGGCCCTTGCACAGCAGGACGGGCTCGGCCGCCCCAATCTCGAACAGGCCGAACTTGATGCTCGACGAGCCGCTGTTGAGAACGAGGACCGCCTCCGGCGTCGGCATCGCGGTCAGCCCGTCTTGCCCGGCCAGACCCAGTCGCGGATCTCCGGCATGTCCTCGCCGTGCTCGCGCACATAGCGCGAATGCGCGATCAGCTTGTCGCGGAGCTGCTGCTTCACCTGCACCGCTTTTGTCGCCAGACCCGGCACGCGCTCGATCGCCTCGATGGCGAGGTGATAGCGGTCGAGCTCGTTGAGCACGACCATGTCGAACGGCGTCGTCGTGGTGCCTTCCTCGGCGAAGCCGCGCACATGCAGGCCGGCATGGTTGGTGCGGTTATAGGTGAGACGGTGGATCAGATAGGGATAGCCGTGATAGGCGAAGATCACGGGCTTGTCCGATGTGAACAGGCTGTCGAAGTCGCGGTCGGAAAGCCCGTGCGGATGCTGCTCCTTCGGCTGCAGCGTCATCAGGTCGACGACGTTGACGACGCGGATCTTCAGATCCGGCAGCGCCTTGCGCAGGAGGTCGACGGCGGCGAGCGTCTCCAGGGTCGGCACGTCGCCGGCGCAGGCCATCACCACGTCGGGCTCGCCGGTCGCGTCCTCATTGCCCGCCCAGGTCCAGATGCCGATGCCGGCATCGCAATGCGTCGCCGCATCCTGCATCGACAGCCATTGCGGCGCTGGCTGCTTGCCGGCGACGATCACGTTGATGCGGTCGTAGGTGCGCAGGCAATGGTCGGCGATCCACAGCAGCGTATTGGCATCCGGCGGGAAATAGATGCGGACGATGTCGGCCTTCTTGTTGGCGACGAGATCGACGAAGCCGGGATCCTGGTGGCTGAAGCCGTTATGGTCCTGGCGCCAGACATGCGAGGTCAGCAGATAGTTCAGCGAGGCGATCGGCCGCCGCCACGACAGGTCGCGCGTCACCTTCAGCCATTTGGCGTGCTGGTTGAACATGGAATCGACGATGTGGATGAAGGCCTCGTAGCAGGAGAAGAAGCCGTGCCGTCCGGTCAGCAGGTAGCCTTCGAGCCAGCCCTGGCAGAGATGTTCGCTCAGCACCTCCATCACGCGGCCGTCCTGGGCGAGATGCACGTCGTACGGTTCGGTCGGCTCCATCCAGACGCGTTCGGTCGCCTCGAACACCGCATCGAGCCGGTTTGACGCGGTCTCGTCCGGACCCATGATGCGGAAGTTGCGCTCCTGCGCGTTGAGGCGAATGACATCGCGCAGGAACTTGCCGAGCTCGCGCGTCGCTTCGCCGGTGACGGCGCCGGGCTCCGGCACCTCGACCGCGAAGCTGCGGAAATCCGGCAGCTTCAGCTCCTTCTTGAGCAGGCCGCCATTGGCATGCGGTGTGGCGCCCATGCGCCTGTTGCCTTCGGGCGCGAGCGCCTGAAGCTCGGGGACGAGCGCGCCGCTCGCGTCGAACAGTCTGTCCGGCTCGTAGCTTCGCATCCAGTCTTCGAGCACCTTCAGATGCGCCGGGTTTTCACGGCAGCTCGCGACAGGCACCTGGTGTGCGCGCCAAAAACCTTCGACCTTCTTGCCGTCGACCTCCTTCGGACCGGTCCAGCCCTTCGGGCTGCGCAGCACGATCATCGGCCAGCGCGGCCTTTCGACCGCCTTGCGGCCGTCGCGGGCGTGCTGCTGGATCGAGCGGATGCTGGCGAAGGCGACGTCGAGCGCATCGGCCATGGCCTGGTGCATCGGCTTGGGATCGTCGCCCTCGACGAACAGCGGCTCGTGGCCCAGCCCACGGAACAGGTCGCGGATCTCGCTATCGGGCATCCGTCCGAGCACGGTGGGATTGGCGATCTTGTAGCCGTTGAGATGCAGGATCGGCAGCACCGCGCCGTCATGCGCCGGGTTCAGGAACTTGTTGGAGTGCCAGGACGCAGCCAACGGGCCGGTCTCGGCCTCGCCGTCGCCGACGACGCAGGCGACGACCAGATCAGGATTGTCGAACGCCGCGCCATAGGCGTGCACCAGCGCGTAGCCGAGTTCGCCGCCCTCGTGGATCGAGCCCGGCGTTTCCGGCGCCGCATGGCTCGGAATGCCGCCGGGGAAGGAGAACTGCCGGAACAGCTTGCGCAGTCCTTCCGCATCGCGGGCGATGTCGGGATAGAGCTCGCTGTAACTGCCTTCGAGATAGGTGTTGGCGACCATGCCCGGGCCGCCATGGCCGGGGCCGCAGACATAGAGCACGCCGACATCGAGCGCGCGGATCACGCGGTTGAGATGGGCATAGATGAAGTTCAGACCGGGCGTCGTGCCCCAATGGCCGAGCAGACGCGGCTTGATGTGCTCGGACCGCAACGGCTCGCGCAGCAACGGGTTGTCGAGCAGGTAGATTTGCCCGACGGAGAGGTAGTTGGCGGCACGCCAGTAACGATCGAGCAGATCGAGGTCGCTGCTTGCAGCGGCCGATTGTTGTTGCTTTGTCATATTCTTGCTGACCTTCACCCGGGATCGTCACCAACCGAGTTCCGGCGAGATCGATCCTCCACCGCATCAAAACGGGGTCGAGGTCACGCGGTGTTGCGTGAGGTCAAAGGTGGGCGCGCGAAGTTTGGGCAGCGCTACTGTGCATGGGGTTGTTTTCAGCTTTTTTGTTTGTGTTCTTGATTTGTTCCGTTCTCGTGTTATCTTGGCTGCATGAGTCCAGCAGCATCCTCTCATGCTCTCAAGCACCCGCCGGTCAAGGCGCCCTCCGAGCCGGCGGGTGCGGACTCTGATTTTCCCGAGCTTGCCGTCGCCATCGACCGCCAGCGCAGGCGAGGCCGCGGCGCGCAGTCCAATGCCAGCGGCCGCTTCGAGGCCGAGGCCCGCGTCGCCTTCGACGACGGCTGGCAGAGCCTCGAGGATCTGCCGCCGTTCAAGACCACGGTTGGGGTCGACACCTCGCGCAAGGTGATCACGCGCAACGACTCCCCCGACATCGGCTTCGATCGCTCGATCAATCCCTATCGCGGCTGTGAGCACGGTTGCGTCTACTGCTTCGCGCGGCCGACGCATGCCTATCTCGGCCTGTCGCCGGGGCTCGACTTCGAGTCGAAGCTGTTCGTGAAGCCCGAGGCGCCCTCGCTGCTGGAGAAGGAGCTCGCCGCACCCGGCTACGAGCCGCGGATGATCGCGATCGGTACCAACACCGATCCCTATCAGCCGATCGAGCGCGAGCGCAAAATCATGCGCGGCATTCTCGAAGTGCTGGAACGTACCTCGCATCCCGTCGGCATCGTCACCAAATCGGCGCTGGTCGTGCGCGACATCGACATTCTCGCGCGGATGGCCAAGCGCAATCTCGCCAAGGTCGCGATATCAGTGACCTCGCTCGATCCGAAGCTGGCGCGCACCATGGAGCCGCGCGCCTCGACGCCGCCGAAGCGGCTGGAGGCGCTGAAGCAGCTTTCGGAGGCCGGCATCCCCACCACGGTGATGGTCGCGCCCGTGATCCCCGCGCTGAATGATTCCGAGATCGAGCGCATCCTCGATGCCGCAGCCCATGCCGGCGTCAAGGAGGCCTCCTATGTGCTGCTGCGGCTGCCGCTGGAAGTGCGCGATCTGTTCCGCGAATGGCTGATGGCGAACTATCCGGACCGCTACCGCCACGTCTTCACGCTGATCCGCGACATGCGTGGCGGCCGCGACTACGACGCCAAATGGGGCGAGCGGATGAAGGGCACGGGACCGATGGCCTGGACCATCGGCCGCCGCTTCGAGATCGCCTGCGACAGGCTCGGCTTGAACAAGCGCCGCTCCAAGCTGACGACCGATCACTTTGCAAGGCCAAAGCGGAGCGGCGATCAGCTCAGCCTGTTCTGATCCGATCACGTGGAAGAGGCGTAACATGAGTAAGGAATTGCCGGCTCCGGTGCCGCGGCTCACCGTCATCACGCTCGGCGTTGCCGACATCCACGCCAGCATCGCCTTCTACGACGCGCTCGGTTTCTCGCGCCGGCTGAAGGCCACCGGCGAGGCGGTCGCGTTCTACGACACCGGAGGTCCAGTGCTCGCGCTGTATCCCTGGGATTTGCTCGCCGCCGATGCCAGCCTGCCTGATCAGCCGAGGCCATTGACCTTCCGCGGCACCACGCTCGCCTGGAACTGCGCCTCGCGCGAGGAGGTCGATGCGGTGCTGGCCTTCGCCCTTGGCAGGGGGGCGAAGCTGCTGAAGGCCGCGCACGAAACCGACTATGGCGGCTATTCCGGCTATTTCGCCGATCCCGACGATCATCCCTGGGAGGTCGTGGTCGCGCCCGGCATCGAGGTCGGCGAGGACCGGCGGGTGCACCTGGCGGAGTAGGGCGGCCGGCCTGAATAACGGGAATTATCCGGGGTTCCCGGTTGCGCCGGCAAGGCCGCTTGCGCACGATCCCGGCCATGATTCGGGACAAGTCCGCCGGGAAACCGGCCAAAGGCGCGTCGAAAGAGGGGGCTGCGAAGAGCGCAGCACCTGCCAAGGCGGCCAAAGCCAACGCAGCGAAATCGACCGCAGCGAAGTCTCCTGCCGCGAAGACTGCCGCCGTGAAGGTCCCCGGCGGCAGGAAGGGCATCATCGCGATCGCGCCGCCGAGCTTCCGCCGCGAGCGCGCGCTGATCAAGCGCGGGGTCTGGCCGGTCGCCGGCTGCGACGAGGCCGGCCGCGGGCCGCTGGCAGGTCCCGTGGTGGCGGCCGCGGTGATTCTCGATCCCGACCGCATCCCGCGCGGCATCGATGATTCCAAGCGCCTGACCGCCGAGGAGCGCGAAAAGCTGTTCGACAAGATCTGCGCCACCGCCCAGGTCTCGGTCGCCGTCGCCTCGCCGGCGCGAATCGACCGCGACAACATCCTGCGCGCCTCGCTATGGGCGCTGAAGCGCGCCGTGGTGGCATTGCCTGAGGCGCCCCGCCACGTCTTCGTCGACGGCCGCGACCGCCTCGACACCGCCTGCGACTGCGAGGCCGTGATCGGCGGCGACGGCATCGTGCTGTCGATCGCCGCGGCCTCCATCGTCGCCAAGGTGACGCGCGACCGCCTGATGTGCGCGCTGGCGCAGGATTGCCCCGGCTACGGTTTCGAGCAGCACAAGGGCTACGGCGTCCCCGAGCATCTCGACGCCCTCAACCGTCTCGGGCCCACCGTCCACCACCGCAGCTTCTTCGCGCCGGTCGCGGCGGCGCGTGCCAAGCACATGCCCTGGACGGTCGAGCCGGTGCAGGACCTGTTCGGGGGGACCGAGGTCGAGGTGCAGGTGGAAGCAGGCGTGGAAGTCGAGGCGTCGGCAAATCTCTAGGTTATCCGCTAGAGCTTCCGCATCGTCATGGCCGGGCCTGTCCCGGCCATCCACGCCTTGCCCGCGGCACGAAGAACGTGGATGCCCGGGACAAGCCCGGGCATGACGACCTGTTGCGGTTGCCACAACGCGTGACGCCCCTTATCAAAGTAGCCATGAGCGAATAGGGCCGGCTGGACGGGTTGGCTGCATCTTTCGGACGTTGCATGCGGTTTACCTCCCTGGTCATCGAGCTCATTCGCGCCCGGCCGCGGCTGATCGTCTGGATCGCCGTGCTGCTGCAGGCCTTGATGTGGCTGTTCGTGGCGCTGGTGTTTTACCGTAGCCCGCCCGGCTCTCTGGCGACGCTGCTGGCCTTCGGCCGGGAGTACCAGGTCGGTACCGATCTCGGCCCGCCCTTGCCGGTCTGGCTCGCCGACATCGCCTATCGCCTCGCTGGCGGCCACATGTTCGGCGTCTATGTGCTCGCCCAGCTCTGCGAGATCGCGACCTTCATCGCGCTCTATCATCTCTCCCGCGCGGTGGTCGGCTCGCAGCAGGCGGTGCTCGCCGTGCTCCTGACCATGACCGTGCTCGCCTTCTCCTCGTCCGCGCTCGATTTCGGTCCCCTCGTGCTGGCGCGGCCGCTCTGGGCGCTTCTTCTGCTGCATTCGTGGCAGATCATCGGCCAGCGCCGCGGCAATGCCTGGTTCGCCTGGTCGATCGAGGCGGGCCTCTTGCTGCTGACGACGCCCGCGGCGGTCTTCCTGCTGCTCCTGCTCGTCGTCTTCGCGCTCTCGACCGCGGGCGGCCGCCGTACGCTGCGCGCGCTCGATCCGCTGTTCGCCCTGATCGTGGTCGCCGTGCTGGCGCTGCCCTATGCGGCCTGGCTCATGCGCGCCGAGACGCTGGTGCTGCCGACCTTGCCGCAAATGGCCGAGCTGAACGCCCGCGCGCTCCACGCGGCCTGGCTGCTCGGCGGGCTTGTGCTCGGTGCGGCCGCGATCCCGGCGCTGAGCTTCCTCAACGCCGGCCTGTTCGTCGCCAAGGGCGAGGAGGCGCCGATCATCTATCGCCCGCCGGTCGAGCCGCTCGCGCGCAGCTTCGTCTATTTCTTCGCGTTGGCGCCTGCGCTCGGCGCCGTGCTGATCTCGGGCCTGCTCGGGCTCGAAACCGTCGTCGGCGGCGCCGGCGCCCTGCTGGTCATGTCCGGGCTTGCCGTGGTCGTCGCGGCCGGCGACCTCATCGCGATGCGCCGCGCGCGGATGCTGCGCACGGTATGGGCTGCGGCCGTCGTCGCGCCCGCCGTCGGCGTTGTGCTCGCCGTCCTGTTCCTGCCCTGGACCGGCGCCAACGAGGTTGCGACCTCGATGCCGGCGCGCGCCATCTCGGATTTCTTCGACGAGAGCTTTGCCCGCCGCACCAACCACCGCCTGCGCGCGGTTGCCGGCGAGACCCAGCTCGCCAGCCTGATCACGCTGCATTCCGGCCGGCCGCATCTCTTCATCGACGCCGACCCTGCGCGGACGCCGTGGATCAATCAGACCAAGTTCGCCGAGACCGGGGGCGTCGTGGTCTGGCGTGCCTCCGACACCGCCGGCACCCCTCCGCCCGAGATTCTCAAGCGCTTCCCCGGCATCGTGCCGGAAGTGCCGCGTGCCTTCGAATGGCTGGTGACCGGCCGCCAGGGATTGTTGCGCATCGGCTGGGCCATCGTGCGGCCGAAGGGGTCGTGAGGGAGATCTCGCGCCCCGGACGCTGCGCAGCGCGAAGCGGTGCGCTGCAGAGCCGGGGACCATCTCGCCGCATCGTACCGTGCTGCTTTCTGGGTCCCGGCTCTGCGGAGCGTCACCATAGCGTGTCGAAGACGCGCGTAGACGCGCTTGTGGTGCCGCACCGCGTCCGGGACACGAGACCTAGCTAACCGCCAGCACCTTCGCGATCGCGCGCAGATCCTGCCAGGCCAGCCGCTTGTAGGACGGCGAGCGCAGCAGATAGGCCGGATGGAACGTCGGCAGCGCGCGGATGGTGCGCTGGCCGGTCTCGTAGTCGAACCAGCGCCCGCGCGTGCGCATGATGCCTTCGCGGGTCGACAGCAGCGTCTGCGTCGAGGGATTGCCGAGCGTCACCAGCAGGTCCGGATTCACCAGCTCGATCTGGCGCTGGATGAAGGGCAGGCAGATCTGCGTCTCCTGCGGCGTCGGCGTGCGGTTGCCGGGCGGCCGCCAGGGAATGACGTTGGCGATGTAGGCGGTGGTGCGGTTGAGGCCGATCGCCCCGATCATGAGGTCGAGCAGCTTGCCGCTGCGCCCGACGAAGGGCAGCCCCTCGATGTCCTCGTCGCGCCCCGGCGCCTCGCCGACGAACATGATGCGCGCCTGCGGATTGCCGTCGGCAAACACCAGCCTTGTCGCGGTGTGCTTCAGCGCGCAGCCCTCGAAATTCTGCATCAGCTCGCGCAGCGCCTCCAGCGTCGGCGCGGTGCGCGCGGCCTCGCGTGCGGAGGCGATGGCGACATCAGGTGCGGGCGCGGCTTCGCCGCGCATGACGGCGGGCGCCGCAACCGGCCGCGGTGCCTCGACCGGAGGGGCCGCGCGCGGGGCCGGCGGCGGGGCATCTAATTCCGCCAGGCGGTCGATCGGTTCCTCCGCGAGCGCGCAGTCGACACCCGCCTCCAGGTAGAAGGCGAGCAGCTCTCGGACGGTGGGTGCGGGTTCGGGGATCATGGGAAAGTCTGACTTTTATAGCATAGCGTTTTCAAGCGAAGTGGACACCGGTTCGCGTGAAGAAAACGCGTCAAAAAATGATCGGGACCTCCCCGATTCTGGCGTATCAGGACCGGGGAGGTCCCGCTTGGACGGCCTTGCATCCCACCGGGATGCATTTCCGAGGTTGTCCTACCCGGAAAAATCGGAAACAAGAGGGCGCAAACGACCGAAGACCGTCTCAAGGGCTGAGATCAGATGAGCACCGAAGAACTTCCCCCGCGCGAATCCATGGAATTCGACGTCGTCATCGTCGGCGCCGGCCCCTCGGGCCTGGCGGCCGCGATCCGGCTGAAGCAGCTCAATGCCGATCTCAACGTCGTCGTGGTGGAGAAGGGCTCCGAGGTCGGCGCGCATATTCTCTCGGGCGCCGTGATCGATCCGGCCGGGCTCGACAAGCTCATTCCGGACTGGCGCGAGGATTCCGACTGCCCGCTGAAGACGCAGGTCAAGGACGACCGCTTCTACTGGATGACAGGCGGCGGCGCGATCAAGCTGCCGAACTTCATGATGCCGCCGCTGATGGACAACCATCACTGCTATATCGGCTCGCTCGGCAATGTCTGCCGCTGGCTGGCGCGCAAGGCGGAGGCGCTCGGCGTCGAGATCTATCCGGGCTTTGCTGCCGCCGAGGTGCTCTATGACGAGCAGGGCGCAGTGAAGGGCATCGCCACCGGCGACATGGGCATCGGCCGCGACGGCAAGCCGAAGGACTCCTTCACCCGCGGCATGGAATTGCTCGGCAAGTACACGCTGTTCGCCGAAGGCGCCCGCGGCAGCCTGACCAAGCAGCTCATCAACAAGTTCGCGCTCGACGCCAAGAGCGAGCCGCCGAAGTTCGGCATCGGGCTGAAGGAAGTCTGGCAGATCGATCCGGCAAAGCACCAGAAGGGCCTGATCCAGCATTCGTTCGGCTGGCCGCTCGACCTGAAGACCGGCGGCGGTTCGTTCCTCTATCATTACGACGACAACCTCGTTGCCGTCGGCTTCGTCGTGCATCTGAACTACGACGATCCGTATCTGTCGCCGTTCGACGAATTCCAGCGCTTCAAGACCCATCCCTCGATCCGCGGCACCTTCGAAGGCGCCAAGCGGCTTGCCTATGGTGCGCGCGCGATCACCGAGGGCGGCTATCAGTCGGTGCCGAAGCTGAGCTTCCCCGGCGGCGCGCTGGTCGGTTGCGCGGCCGGATTCGTCAACGTGCCGCGCATCAAGGGCGTGCACAACGCGATGGGCACCGGCATGCTGGCGGCGGAACACCTCGCGGCTGCGCTCGCGGCCGATCGCGCCAATGACGAGCTGATCGAATACGAGAACGCCTGGCGCTCCTCGTCGGTCGGCAAGGATCTGTTCCTGGTGCGCAACGTCAAGCCGCTGTGGTCGAAGTTCGGCACCGTGCTCGGCGTCGCGCTCGGCGGCTTCGACATGTGGTGCAACACGCTGTTCGGCACCTCGCTGTTCGGCACCCAGTCGCACGCCAAGCCCGATCGCGCCACGCTCGATCCGGCCAAGAGCCACGCGCCGAAGAACTACCCGAAGCCGGACGGCAAGATCTCCTTCGACAAGCTGTCCTCGGTGTTCCTGTCCAACACCAATCACGAGGAGGACCAGCCGGTTCATCTCAAGGTCGCGGACATGAACCTGCAGAAGACCTCGGAGCACGACGTGTTCGCCGGTCCCTCGAACCGGTATTGCCCGGCCGGCGTCTATGAATGGGTCGAAGAGGGCGCGAGCCCGCGCTTCCAGATCAACGCCCAGAACTGCGTCCACTGCAAAACCTGCGACGTGAAGGACCCCAACGGCAACATCACCTGGGTTCCGCCGGAGGGCGGTGGCGGCCCGAACTACGAGGCGATGTAAGAGCGGACTCGGAGCGGACCGGTCACAAAAGGTGATCCGGCCGCACGTTCGCGTGAGGACCCGGGCGCGGCCACCTGCCGCGGCCACGATAAGGCCATACTGGCAGCGTCTTGGGGCGTTATAGGCCGATTTGGGGCGTGCGGAGGGGATCGTCCGGCCCGAATCCTTGCGGTGAAGCGCCAAAAGCGGCATTGTCGGCCCGACGGTTCCGGGTCCCGATGCCACCGGCCGCGTTCGCATGCGAGACGGCCTTCTGCTGCAAACCCAGGCACTACCAACTCAAGGCGAGCCCTGATGTTCTCAAATCGTTTCAACCGCTGGACTGTTGCCGCCATCGCCCTCATGGGCACAGCGATCGCGACGGTCCCCGGCGCGGTCCTGGCGCAGACGCCGGATCACCCGGCCGATACGGCGGCGCAGTTTCCGACCCGAAACGATCTGAAGTCCCTCACCGGTGCCGGCAGCTATCTTGCCGCCCGCCATGCCAGCGTCGAGCGCGATGCGGCTTCGGCGGCAGCTTTCTACCGTTCGGCGCTCCGCACCGATCCCAAGAACAACGAGCTGCTCGACCGTGCCTTCATCTCGTCGGTCGCCGACGGCGACATCGATGAGGCGGTCAAGCTCGCCGAGCGCATCCTCACCATCGACAAGACCAACCGCGTCGCGCGTCTCGTCGTCGGCGTTCATGACCTGAAGCTGAAGAAGTACGCGACCGCGCAGAGCAACATCAATCAGTCGATCCGCGGCCCGATCACCGATCTCGTCGCCACGCTGCTGTCGGGCTGGGCCGCCTATGGCGCCGGCGATGCCAAGGGCGGCGTCGCCACCATCGACAAGCTCGCCGGTCCCGAATGGTATCCGCTGTTCAAGGACCTGCATGCCGGCATGATCCTCGAACTCGCCGGCAAGGAGAAGGACGCCGGCACCCGCTTCGAGCGCGCCTACAAGCTCGACGATTCCATGCTGCGCGTCACCGAGGCCTATGCGCGCTGGCTGTCGCGCAACAAGGATTCGGCCGCGGCGACCAATGTCTACCAGGCCTTCGACAAGAAACTCGCCCGCCATCCGCTGATCGTGGAAGGTCTGCGCGACACCAAGGCCGGCAAGAAGCTGCCGCCGCTGGTCGATTCCGCGCAAGCCGGCGCCGCCGAAGCGCTCTACGGCATCGGCGCCACCCTGACCCGCCGCGGCGGCGAGGACCTGGCGCTGGTCTATCTCCAGCTCTCGCTCTATTTGCAGCCCACGCATCCGCTGGCGCTGCTCTCGCTCGCCGATCTCTATGAATCGGTGAAGCGGCCGCAGATGGCGATCAAGGTCTATGAGCGCGTGCCGGCGACCTCGCCGCTGAAGCGCAACGCGCAGATCCAGCTCGCCATTGACCTCGATTCGGCCGACCGCACCGACGAGGCGATCAAGATCCTCAAGGGCGTCACGACGGAGGACGCCAAGGATCTCGAGGCCATCATGGCGCTCGGCAATATCGAGCGCGGCCGCAAGAAGTTCGGTGACTGCGGCGCGACCTATTCGCGCGGCATCGAGGCGCTGCAGCCCGGCAACGACAAGGCCAACAGCGTCTGGTACTACTATCGCGGCATCTGCGAGGAGCGCTCCAAGGAGTGGGCCAAGGCCGAGGCCGACATGAAGAAGGCGCTCGAGCTGCAGCCCGACCAGCCGCATGTGCTCAACTATCTCGGCTATTCCTGGATCGACCAGGGCGTGAATCTCGACGAAGGCATGAAGATGATCAAGCGTGCCGTCGAGCAGCGTCCCGACGACGGCTACATCGTCGACTCCCTCGGCTGGGCCTATTACCGCATCGGCAATTACGAAGAGGCGGTGAAGAACCTCGAGCGCGCCATCGACCTCAAGCCGGAAGATCCCACCATCAACGATCACCTCGGCGATGCCTATTGGCGCGTCGGCCGCACGCTGGAAGCCAAATTCCAGTGGTCGCACGCCCGCGATCTCAAGCCCGAGCCGGATGACCTTCCGAAGATCGAGGCCAAGATCGCCAACGGTTTGACCGACGACAATTCGAACTCTTCCGCGGCGCAGGCCGAGAAGAAGAAGGACGACGGCAAGGGCGGTTGATCCGCATGATCCGGACCCGAAGGGCCGCGTTAGCGCAAAGTGTGCAGCGGTTTTCCGACAAGATCATGCGCGACAAAGAAAGTGCGTTTGGGGGCTGATCGTCAATGCCGGCGTTGATTGAAGAGGGACGGGCGAAGGTCAATCTGAGCCTTCGCGTCGTCGGCCGTCGTGCGGACGGCTATCATGATCTCGAAAGCGTGGTCGCGTTCGCCGATTGCGCGGACCGGCTCACGCTGGAGCCGGGCGGCGAGCTGAAGCTCGTCACGACCGGACCGCTTGCCGCGGCCTGCGGCGAAGCCAGCGACAATCTCGTGTTCAAGGCGGCCAAGCTTCTGGCAGAGGCCGTGCCGGGCCTGAAGCTCGGTGCCTTCGCGCTCGACAAGGTGCTTCCCGTGGCCGCCGGCATCGGTGGCGGCTCGGCCGATGCCGCAGCGGCGCTGCGCCTGCTGGCCCGCCTCAACAATCTCCCGCTCGACGATCCGCGCCTGCAGCAGGTCGCACTGGCGACCGGTGCCGACGTGCCGGTGTGCCTGTTCTCGCGCGCCTGCGACATGACCGGCGTCGGCGAGCAGTTGCTGCCGCTGGCCCTGCCGAGCATGCCCTGCGTGATGGTCAATCCGCGCGTGCCCGTCGCCACCAAGGACGTGTTTAGGGAGCTCGGCCTGCGCAACGGCGAGCTCCTGGTCGGCGCCACCTCGGTGCTGGACGCCCCGGCCTGGCCGGACGAGGGCGGCTCGATCACCGATTGGGTCGACGTTCTCGAAACCGTCGCCAATGATCTCGAAGCGCCCGCGATGCGCATCGAGCCGGTGATTGGCGAGGTGCTGGAAGCGCTGCGCGATTCCGCCGGCGTCAAGCTCGCGCGGATGTCCGGCTCCGGTGCGACGTGCTTTGCGATCTATGGCGCGCCCACGGATGCCCATGCCGCCGCCGAGAAGATCCGGCGCGATCACCCCGGCTGGTGGGTGCATGCGGGAACGTTGAGCTAGGTGGTACCGTAGCCCGGATGAGCGAAGCGATATCCGGGGTTCTTCCTCGCGGCGTCCCGCAGATCGCTTCGCTCATGCGGGCTACGATTCTGCCGTAGTGCCGTAGGGTGGGCAAAGGCGCGAAGCGCCGTGCCAACGATCTTTCCGATGCGGCGACAGATGCGTGGGCACGCTCCGCTTTGCCCACCCTACGGCCCTGGAGCTAGCAGCTTTCTTCGTCGAGCCCCAGGAACCGCCGGATCTCCCCCAGCACCTCCTGCGGCTTGTCGTGTTGCAGCCAGTGTCCCGCGCCGGCGATGGTCTCCATGCGTGCGTTCGGGAAGTAGCGCTCCAGGCCTGCCGCTTTCGCGCCGGCCAGAAAGCTCTCGCCGGCATTGAGCAGCAGCGTCGGGCAGGCGATCCGCGACCACAGCGCGACATGATCGTCCGGCCAGAGCCGGTGCGGCGCAGAGGCGCGCTGATAGGGGTCGAACTTCCAGCTATAGGTGCCGTCCTCGTTCTGCCGGGCGCCGTGGCTGGCGAGGTGCAGCGCAAGCTCGCGGGACAGGCGCTTGTTGTGCAGCACCATCTGCGCGGCGGCGTCCGCCAGCGTCGCGTAGCGGCGCGGCGTGCGGTCGTGCAGCTTGTCGAGCTGGCTGACCCATTTGCCGATGCGCTCATGCGCCGGCGCCTTCGGCGAATCCGGCAGCATGGTCACACCGTCGAGGACGACCAGCTTGGTGACGAGCTCGGGGAATGAGCCCGTAAAGATCAGGCTCACCATGCCGCCCATCGAATGGCCGATGAGGGTCACCTGAGGCGCGCCGATGCTGCGAACGAGTTGGGCGAGATCGTAGACATACTCGGTCAGCGCGTAGCTGCCGCCTTTGGTCCAGTCGGAATCGCCGTGGCCGCGCAGGTCGGGGGCGATGACGTGGAAATGCGGCTGCAGCGAGCGCGCGATGACGTCCCAGCTCCGGCAGTGATCGCGGCCGCCGTGAACCAGAATGAGAGGCGGCGCGTCCGCGTTGCCCCAGTCGGCATAATGCAGCCGCAGGCCGTGTGACTCATAGTAGCGACTTTGCGGAGCGAGCATCGGGCCGTGATTCCTTGAAATGCGGTTATCTTCCCGCCGATGAGGCTGGTTGCCGTGTCACGGCCGTCAGGTTCATGGTCAGCATGACGCCGGGCTTCGGAAGCTCCAGCACGGCAAACACCGTGCGAGCCGGACGATGCTCCCCCATCATCTCGACATAGGCTGCGTTCATCGCCTCGAAGTCCGACATCTGCTTGAGAAACACGTTGATGTGGGTGACGTGGTTGAGATCGGAATCCACCGCGGCCAGCATCACCGCAAACGATTTGAAGATCTGCCGGGTCTGGGAGCCGACATCGGCGCCGACCAGTTGTCCCGTTGCCGGATCGAAGCCCGCAGTCCCGCCGATCCAGATCTGGTCGCCGACTTTGGCGATGTGATTGTAGGGGCCGATCGGTTTTGGTGTGTTCGGCGGCGTCAGCGTTTCGACCCGTGATGTCATCGTGAACCTCGCTTCATGGCCCGCCCTCCAACGTACAATGGACAGTGCTCCGTCAGCCCTGAGCCGGGCGCCGCGCCAGGGCCAGCGTGAGGCCGAGCCCAGCGATGAACATTCCGGAGCCCTGCGTGAGACGCCGCATCAGTTGCGGCCGTCCGATCAGCTGCGTGCGCGTCGCGCTGGCCATCAGCACCACGGCCACGTCGGCGAGCGTGTTCAGCATCACCGAGATCGCGCCCAGCATGATGAATTGCAGCGTCGGGTTCGATCCCGCGGGATCGAGGAATTGCGGAATGAAGGCGAGGAAGAACGCGGCGGTCTTCGGGTTCAGCGCCTCGACCAGCACGCCGTCGCGAAACGCGCGCTTGTCGCCGACGGGCGCGCTCTCGAGCGACAGCACGCGGCCGGCACTGCGGAATGTCTTGATGCCGAGCCAGACCAGATAAAGCGCACCGACGAATTTGACTGCGGTGAACAGTTCGGCGCTGGCCAGGATGATCGCGGAAATGCCGAGACTGCCGGCCACGACATGGACCATCCCGCCCAGCGCCGTGCCCGCGGTCGAGGCAAAGCCGCTTCCGCGCCCTTCCGACAAGGTTCGTGCCGCGACGTAGAAAATCCCGGGGCCGGGAACGGCGGCAATGAGACAGGCAGCGGCCAGGAACAGCCAGAAATTCGTGTCGATCATCCCGTTTTCGTAGCGCAGCGCGCCGCGATTGCAAGGGTTCTGATTTAATGGGTTCTCGTTCAGCCCATCCGGCGGAAGATCGCGCTGGCGTTCACGCCACCGAAGCCGAATCCGTTGGAGATGGCGTTCAGCATCGGCATCGGCCGCGCGTTGCCGGCGACGATGTCGATGCCATCGGCGCCCGGATCGGGGTTTTCGAGATTGAGTGTTGGCGGCGCGATCTGGTCGCGCAGCGCGAGGATGGTGAAGATGGCTTCGAGGCCACCGGCGGCGCCGAGCAAATGGCCGGTGGCCGATTTGGTCGCGCTGACCGCGATGTTCCGGTTGCGGCCGAACAGCGCGCCGATCGCGCCGAGCTCGCTCTCGTCGCCAGCCGGCGTCGAGGTCGCATGCGCGTTGAGGTGCTGCAGGTCGGCGGGTTCGAGTCTCGCCTGCCGGAGCGCGATCTCCATGGCGCGGCGGGCGCCGTCGCCATCGGGCGGGCCCGACGTCATGTGGTAGGCGTCCGCCGTGGTGCCGTAGCCGACGATCTCTGCAATCGGCGTCGCGCCGCGCGCAAGCGCATGCTCGAGATCCTCGATCACCAGGATGCCGGCGCCTTCGCCCATGACAAAGCCGTCGCGATTGCGATCGAACGGACGCGAGGCGCGCGCGGGTTCGTCGTTGAAGCTGCTGGACAATGCACGTGCCGCGGCAAAGCCGCCGAGGCTGACGATGTCGATGCAGGCCTCCGCGCCGCCGCAGATCGCGACATCGGCTTCGCCCGCCCGGATCATGCGCGCGGCATCGCCGATCGCCTGCACGCCGGCGGCGCAGGCGGTCACGGGCGTGCCCAGCGCGCCCTTGTAGCCGTATTTGATCGAGACGTGGCCGCTCGCGAGATTGGCGAGGAAGGAGGGGATCGTGAACGGCGACAGCCGGCGCGCGCCGCGCTGCTCGGTGATGCGCACGGCGTCCGCCATCGCCGGAAAGCCGCCGACGCCGGACGCGATGATCGTCGCGGTGCGCTCCAGCGCGGCTGCATCGTGCGGCGTCCATTTCGCCTGCGCCACCGCTTCTGCCGCGGCGAGCAGCGCGAACAGGATGAAGCGGTCCATCTTGCGCTGGTCTTTTGGCGCCGCGGCCTGCGCGGGATCGTAGCCGCCCTCGGCGTCATCGGCCTTGTCAGGCACGAGACCCGCGATGCGCGCGGGCAGCACCTGCGCCCATTCGGGCAGCGGACGCAGCCCGCTCTGGCCGGCAAGCAGCCGGCGCCAGGACAGTTCGACACCGCAGCCGAGCGGCGACACCGCGCCCATTCCCGTCACGACGATACGACGCATGTCAATCTCCCGCCGGCGCGACGGCCGGGTTCATGGCCTTGAGTGAGGCGAGCCGCGCACGCAGGCCGCGGCTGGCGCGCGGACCCGCGACGACCACGGCATTGGCGAGCGTGATCGCACGCATGCTGGCGGCGTCGACGACCACGGGATCGAGCGGGCGGACGTCGTCCCGATTGGCCAGCAGGATGGATTCGCCCTTCGGTGCGAGATGCTTGTTGCCGAAGGCGAGCAGCGCCGCGACCACGGGAAAGAAATCCCGCGCCCTGTCGGTCAGCACATATTCGTAGCGCGGCGGCCGCTCGTGATAGCGGCGGCGGACGAACATGCCGCTTTGGGTGAGATGGGCCAGCCGCCGCGACAGGATGTTCGGCGCGATCCCGAGGCTCTGCGAAAACTCGTCGAACTTCGTCGCGCCCTGGAAGGCATCCCGCAGGATCAGGATGCTCCACCACTCGCCGACCGTCTCCACGGCGCGGCCGACGGGGCATTCGAGGATCGAGGGCGATTTCGGTTGCATGGCGCGGAACGTAGGGCAGTCACTTGCAAAATGCAAGTGACTGGTCGGCGGAGTGATGTGGGTGGTGGGAACCGCGGGGTCGAGAAGCTGTCGTTGTGACTAGAGCTGTCGCTGCGATTTGAGATGCGAGTTGATGAACGATGGCCGTACGCCACGCTCCGTCATTGCGAGCGCAGCGAAGCAATCCAGACTATCTCCGCGTGGGATTCTGGATTGCTTCGCTGCGCTCGCAACGACGGTGTGGAGACAGTCGCGCTCCAAATCTATCGCGGTCACCCTGAGGTGCGCGCCCTGCAAAGCGGGGCAAGCCTCGAAGGGCGAACGGCCCAGCTGCAGCTCGGCCGCGCATCCTTCGAGGCTCCGGCGCGATGCAGCGCATCGCGCCACTCGCGCCTCAGGATGACGGGGCCAACAGCGGTGTGGGAACGACAGAAGCCTAGTGCGACCTTGCCAGGCAGAACGCCACGACCTGCTCCAGCGCGCTCTTCATCGGCGAGGACGGGAACAGGGCCAGCGCGTCCACGGCCATGGCGCCGTAGTGCTGGGCGCGGCTCAGCGTGTCCTCGAGCGCGCGGTGCTTGTTCATCAGGCCGATGGCGTGATCGAGATCGGTGTCGCCGATCTCGCCGCGCTCCAGCGCCCGGATCCAGAAGGCGCGCTCGGTGTCGTTGCCGCGGCGGAAGGCGAGCACCACGGGCAGCGTGATCTTGCCCTCGCGGAAATCGTCGCCGGTGTTCTTGCCGAGCTTTGCGCTCTTGCCGCCATAGTCGAGCACGTCGTCGACGAGCTGGAAGGCGATGCCGAGATTCATGCCGACCGAGCGGCAGGCGGTCTGCTCCGCCTTCGGGCGGTTGGCGATGACGGGGCCGACCTCGCAGGCCGCCGCGAACAGCTCGGCGGTCTTGCCGCGGATCACGGCGAGATATTCGTCCTCGGTGGTCGCGGTGTTCTTGGCGGCGGCGAGCTGCATCACCTCGCCCTCGGCGATGGTGGCGGCGGCGGCAGAGAGGATGTCGAGCGCGCGCAGCGAGCCGACCTCGACCATCATGCGGAAGGCCTGACCGAGCAGGAAGTCGCCGACCAGCACGCTCGCCTCGTTGCCCCAGAGCATGCGCGCCGACAGCTTGCCGCGGCGCATCTCGCTCTCGTCGACGACGTCGTCGTGGAGCAGGGTCGCGGTGTGCATGAACTCGACGGAGGCGGCGAGCTTGATGTGGCCGTCGCCGGTGTAGCCGGCGAGGTTGGCCATGGCGAGCGTCAGCATCGGGCGCAGACGCTTGCCGCCGGAGGAGATCAAATGGTTGGCGACCTCCGGGATCATGGTCACGTCCGAGCCGGTCCGCGACAGGATGGTGGCGTTGACGCGCTCCATGTCTGGGGCGACAAGGGCAACCAGCTCTTCGATCGACGCGCCGGGAGTTTCGAAAGGTACGATGACGGCCACGCCGGTCTCCAATATTTGCCCCGGAGGGGCTATTCTGATGGAAATACAATAGAAACTGGCGGCGGATGCGGCAAGGGCCGCGGAACCATTGACATTTGCCCCTTTTCACCCCCTCCAGGCAGGAGATTTGCGTTTTGCGTGAACTGGTTCGGACCAACGATATGGTGCTGGTGTCGGCGATCGGCGCGCTGCTCGACGGCGCCAATATCCATCATCTGGTGCTGGACCAGAACATGAGCATCATCGAGGGCTCGCTCGGCATCCTGCCGCGGCGGATCCTGGTCCATGAGGACGACGCCCAGGAGGCGAGGGCACTCCTCACCGAGGCCGGCCTCAGCCACGAACTGCGCGGCGATGATTGAGGCCGCAGCAGACATTACCGAGGACGCCTTTCTCGGCGGGCAGTTGCTGCTGAGGCAGAAGCGGACCGGCCATCGCGCCGGGCACGATGCGATCCTGCTGGCGGCGGCGACACAGGCCCGGGCGGGCGACCGCGTGGTCGATCTCGGCGCCGGGATCGGCACGGCAGGCCTCGCACTCGCCCGCCGTGTGGCGGGGATCAGGCTCAGCCTGATCGAGATCGATCCGGAACTCGCGCAGCTCGCGCGTGCCAATGCCGCGGCGAACGCGATTCCCGCAGAAGCCATCGTGCTCGACGTCACCGCGGACGCGCAGGCCTTTGCGGAACACGGGCTGGTGCCCGACAGCGTCGATGCCGTGCTGATGAACCCGCCCTTCAACGATCCCGCGCGCCATCGCGGCTCGCCGGATCAGATGCGCCACACCGCGCATGTGGCGACCGAAGAGACGCTGCATGCCTGGGTGCATGCAGCGCGGCGCATCCTCCGATCGAATGGCGCACTGACCCTGATCTGGCGTGCAGATGGGATCGCCGATGTCATGGCAGCGCTGTCACGCGGCTTCGGTAGCCTCGCGATCCTGCCGGTTCATGGCGAAGCTGGAAAGCCGGCGATCCGCGTGCTGGTGCGCGCGATCAAAGGCGGCCGGGCCCCGACGCGATTGCTGCCGGGCCTCATGCTCAATGACGAGTCAGTCGTGCCTAAAAAAGAGGTGAAGGATATTCTGGAGGGGAGGGCGGCCTTGCCGCTGGCGGAGCCGTGACGCCTTACTGCGGAAGCGTTTCCGTCTGCTGTTCAGAGGAGGACGTGAAGCGGATAGCCGTGAAAAGCGCACCGATCAGCAGCAGCAGCAGATAGATCTTCATGACGTTTCCTCCGCTGCCTATTGCAGCTTCCCAACCGGGATTCTGCAAAACACGTTCCAGGCACTTTCAATGACACTCGCGTGATAAGAAATGGTTAATCAGAGGTAAGGGCATGGCCGAACAATTGAACGATCGTGGGAGTTCCGGCCTGGCCGACAAGCTCATGCAATATCTGCCGGCGCGCTTCCGTCCCGGCACGGCGGTGGTGCCGGTGGTGCGGCTGTCCGGTGTGATCGGCGCGGTGACGCCGCTGCGTCCGGGCATGACGCTTGCGGGCGTCGCGCGCGTGCTGGAGCGGGCCTTCTCGATGCGGAATGCCAAGGCGGTGGCGCTGGTGATCAACTCGCCCGGCGGCTCGCCGGTGCAGTCGCGCCAGATCTATCTGCGCATCAAGCAGCTCGCGGCGGAGAAGAAGCTGCCTGTGCTCGTCTTCGTCGAGGACGTCGCGGCCTCCGGCGGCTACATGATCGCCTGCGCCGGCGACGAGATCTTCTGCGATCCGTCCTCGATCCTCGGCTCGATCGGCGTGGTCGGCGGCAGCTTCGGCTTCCAGGAGGCGATCAAGCGGCTCGGCATCGAGCGGCGCCTCTACACGGCGGGCGCGCACAAGGCGATGCTCGATCCGTTCCTGCCCGAAAACCCCGATGACGTCGCGAAGCTCAAGGCGATCCAGCGCGAGATCCACGACATCTTCATCGCGCTGGTGAAGGAGAGCCGCGGTAACAGGCTGAAGGGCGCCGACGACACCCTGTTCACGGGCGAATACTGGGCCGGCGACAGCTCGATCGCGCTGGGGCTTGCCGACGGCATCGGCGATCTCCGCTCAACTCTTCGTGCCCGCTATGGCGAGAAGGTTCTCACCCCCGTGATCGCCCAGCCGACCGGCCTCCTGTCGGGCCTTTTCGGGCGGAAAGCGCCCGGCGCGGGCCAGCTTTTGGCCATGGAATCAATGGCCGGTCTGCCGGACGAGCTGATCTCGGCGGTCGAGACGCGGGCCATTTGGGCGAAATTCGGGTTCTAGCCGTCGGTAGTCCCCGCGCCATTTGGCCCGGGGTCTGCCGATTGCGGTGCAGGCCGGTCTGCGCGAGAATGCGCGTGGGGGCTGAGCACTAGACAAGGATCGACAGATGCCGCCGTTCGTCGCTTTCGCGGGCGTCCTGGGCGGGCTTGCCGTGGTCCGCTGGGCCTACAAGACCGCCGTCCGGATCAACCAGGAGCTGGAGGAGATGCGCCTGTCGCGCGTCGCCGAGGCTGCCCGCATGGGGGATATCCAGACGCTGAAACGCGACCCTGTGACCGGAGCTTACCGGCCCGGTTAGCCCCTCCACACACCGCGGCCGTAGGGTGGGCAAAGGCGCTTTTGCGCCGTGCCCACCAACTCTCCCGGTGGCGACAGGTGGTGGGCACGCTTCGCGTTGCCCACCCTCCGGCACAAACGACGTCATTCCGGGGCGATGCAAAGCATCGAACCCGGAATCTCGAGATTCCGGGTTCGCCCTTCGGGCGCCCCGGAATGACGGCCATTTCGCCCCCCTTTGCCTTGATTCCCACCTCCGCCGTCGATACGGTCCCGCGCGATTCAAAACCCCCGCGAGAGCCTGATCTGACGATGGACGCCTCATTGCCCGCCCATATGCGCCCGGAACGCTCGTTCCAGGGCTTCATCCTCGCGCTCCAGCGGTTCTGGGCCGAGCAGGGCTGCGTGATCCTGCAGCCCTACGACATGGAGATGGGTGCGGGCACCTTCCATCCGGCGACCACGCTGCGCGCGCTGGGGCCAAAGCCCTGGAACGCGGCCTATGTGCAGCCCTCGCGCCGGCCCAAGGACGGCCGCTACGGCGAGAATCCGAACCGGATGCAGCACTACTACCAGTTCCAGGTGATCATGAAGCCGTCGCCGCCGAACCTTCAGGAGCTGTACCTGAAGTCGCTGGCCGCAATCGGCATCGATTCCGCCGTGCACGACATCCGCTTCGTCGAGGACGATTGGGAGAGCCCGACGCTGGGCGCCTGGGGCCTCGGCTGGGAGTGCTGGTGCGACGGCATGGAGGTGAGCCAGTTCACCTATTTCCAGCAGGTCGCCGGCTTCGAATGCGCGCCGGTCGCGGGCGAGCTCACCTACGGGCTCGAGCGCCTCGCGATGTATGTGCAGGGCGTCGACCGCGTCTACGACCTCAACTTCAACGGTCGCGACGGTGACCAGAAGGTCACCTATGGCGACGTCTTCCTGCAGGCCGAGCGTGAATATTCGAAGCACAATTTCGAAGTCGCCGACACCGCGATGCTGTTCGAGCAGTTCAAGATGGCGGAAGCCGCCTGCCGGAAATATCTCGACGCCGGCTGGAAGGACGACAAGCGCGAGGCGCATCTGATGGCGCTGCCGGCCTACGACCAGTGCATCAAGGCAAGCCATGTCTTCAACCTGCTCGACGCGCGCGGCGTGATCTCCGTGACCGAGCGGCAGAGCTACATTCTTCGCGTGCGAGAGCTGGCCAAGGCCTGCGGCGAGGCCTGGATCCATACTGAAGCGGGCGGAGCGGCCTGATGCCCGAACTTTTGCTGGAACTGTTCTCGGAAGAGATCCCCGCGCGCATGCAGGCCAAGGCGGCCGACGATCTGCGCCGCATGGTGACCGACAAGCTCGTTGCCGAAGGCCTCGTCTACGAAGGCGCGAAGGCGTTCGCGACGCCGCGCCGCCTCGCGCTCACCGTGCACGGAATCCCTACGCGCCAGCCTGACCTCAAGACTGAGCGCCGCGGGCCAAAGGTCGGCGCGCCCGATGCGGCCGTGCAGGGCTTCCTGAAGGCGACGGGCTTGAAGTCGCTGGACGAAGCCAAGATCCAGCGCGATCCCAAGGGCGATTTCTACATCGGCTTGATCGAGAAGCCCGGCCGCGACGCCATCGACGTGCTCGCTGAAATCCTGCCCGTCATCATCCGCACCTTCCCCTGGCCGAAATCGATGCGCTGGGGCGCGCGTTCGGGCAAGCCGGGCTCGCTGAGCTGGGTGCGTCCGCTGCACGCGATCACAGCGACGTTCGGGCCCGAGACGGAAGAGCCCGATGTCGTGAAGTTCGAGGTCGACGGCATCGAGACCGGCCAGACAACGTATGGCCATCGCTTCATGGCACCGGCTGCGATCAACGTGCGCCGCTTCGAGGATTATGAGGCGAAGCTGAAGGCGGCAAAGGTCATCCTCGATCCGCAGGCGCGCAAGGACATCATCTTCGAAGACGCCAAGGAGCTGACCTTCGCGCAGGGCTTTGAGCTGGTCGAGGATCAGGTGCTGCTCGACGAGGTCTCGGGCCTCGTCGAATGGCCCGTCGTCATGATGGGATCGTTCGAGGCCGAATATCTCGCGATCCCGGAAGAGGTGATCCGCGCCACCATCCGCAACAACCAGAAGTGTTTTGTGGTCAGGGATGCCAAGACGGGCAAGCTGACCAACAAGTTTGTCCTCACCGCCAATATCGAGGCTGCCGACGGCGGCAAGGTCATCGTCTCCGGCAACGAGCGCGTGATCCGTCCGCGCCTGTCGGATGCGAAGTTCTTCTACGAGACGGACCTGAAGACCAGGCTCGAAGATCGTTTGCCGAAGTTCGAGCAGATCGTGTTCCACGAGAAGCTCGGCACCCAGGCCGCGCGCATCAAACGCATCGAGCGTCTCGCCGCCGAGATCGCACCGCTGGTCGGTGCCGATGTCGCGAAGGCGACCCGCGCGGCGCATCTGGTGAAGGCGGATTTGCTGACCGAAGTCGTCGGCGAGTTCCCGGAAGTCCAGGGCCTGATGGGCAAGTACTACGCGCTCGCGCAAGGCGAGGATGCCTCCGTCGCTGCCGCGTGCGAGGAGCACTACAAGCCGCAGGGCCCCACCGATCGCGTGCCGACCGATCCGGTCAGCGTCGCAGTCGCGCTCGCCGACAAGCTCGATACGCTCGTCGGCTTCTGGGCCATCGACGAGAAGCCGACCGGCAGCAAGGACCCCTACGCGCTGCGTCGTGCGGCGCTGGGCGTGATCAGGCTGATCGTCGAAAACGGCCTGCGCCTGTCGCTTATGAAGGTGGCGGCGTCGGCGCTCGCCGGCTTGGCGGTGAAGCCGGCCGATGCCGCGAGGCTCCCGAGCGATCTGCTCGCGTTCTTCGCCGACCGCCTGAAAGTCCAGCTCCGCGAGCAGGGCGCGCGGCACGATCTCGTCGACGCCGTGTTCGCGCTCGGCGGCCAGGATGATCTCCTGATGATCGTCCGCCGCGTCGAGGCGCTCGGAAAATTCCTCGACAGCGACGACGGCAAGAACCTGCTCGCCGGCACCAAGCGCGCCAGCAACATCCTCTCGATCGAGGAGAAAAAGGACAAGCGGACCTTCGACGGCGCGCCCGATGCCGCGCTCTATGGCCTCGCTGAGGAGAAGGCGCTGGCGAAGGCGATCGGCGAGGTGAAGGCGGAAGCCGGCGCCGCCGTCGCCAAGGAAGATTTTGCTGCTGCTATGAGCGCGATGGCAAAGCTGCGTCCGCCCGTGGATGCGTTCTTCGACAAGGTTCGCGTCAACGACGACGATGCGAAGGTGCGCGAGAACCGCCTGAAGCTGCTCGGCGAGATCCGCAGCGCGACGCGTGCGGTGGCGGATTTCTCGAAGATCCAGGACTAAGCCGGTCTCGTGCCCCGGACGCTGCGCAGCGCCTCCCCGGCGATGCGAAGCATCGTCCGGTGGCGGTGCGCTGCAGAGCCGGGGCCCATGCCGCTGCAAAGAAAGATTCTGGGTCCCGGCTCTGCGCCGCACCGCTTGCGCGCTGCGTCGCGTCCGGGACACGAGAGCGTGCACATACAGCACACAAAAATGCCCTGCCCGGCGGGGGGAAACCGGGCAGGGCCTGATGTCCGATTTATACTGCTCGCGCCAGCCTGATTGATGTGACGCGCCGGACATCTAGTTCGAACGGAAGCGTTTTCATGCGAAGTGGGTACCGGTTCGCGTGAAGAAAACGCGTCCAGATGAAGTCTAGTCCATCACCTCGACGATGCGCCGCGAGCGCGGCTCGACCAGCACGGTCTCGCCGTTCACGACGGTGTAGCGATAGGTGGTGGCGCCGAAACGTTGCGGCACGTCATAATAGGTGATGCCGCTTTCGGGTAAGGTGGCACCGACCACCACGCGATCCGGGACACGGAAGGCCGGCACACGTTGTTCGACGACATAGTCGCGGAAGGCCGGCCGCTGTTCGACCGCTATCGTCGGGCCGCTGTCGACCACGACCGGCGCACGTCCGATCGTGACGCCGCTTTGCGCCTGCGCCGCCAGGGGCGAGCCGATGGCGGCCGCGAGCGCTGCCAGAGCAAGAATCCTGTTCCGCATGCAAAACTCCTTCAACGTGATTCTTCGGAAGCGCCAGTGGCGCGACCGGTTGCCAATGCATGCGTCCTGGCAATGTTCCGGGGAATGCATGCCGCATACGCGGCAATTTCGGGCAGTTTTCGCGAAGGCGGGAACTCGCATTGCGCTTGTGCGTCTCTACTCGCGGAACCGGGGCCGCTATGATCCGCCCGCGATTCGCCTCACCTCCACAGAAAGATCGTTCATGCACATCACCGTCGCCCACATTTCGCCGATCCTGTCGTTGATTGCGGGCGTGCTCATCCTGATCATGCCGCGGCTGCTCAACCTGATCGTCGCGATCTTCCTCATCGTCAACGGCGCGATCGGGCTCGGGCTCCTGAAGTGGCTCCACCTCTAGGGGTTCATTTTCCGGAACAGTCCGACTTGCGCGGGCCTGCCCAAAGTGGTGTAAGGCGCGCGATTTCCCATTCCTCTCGCAGGTTGTGTGCAAGCTATGGCCAAAGCCGCCTCGAAGCCTTCTAAAACTGCAGCGAAATCAAAGCCCTCCGCCAAGGCGAAGGCCGCGCCGGCAGCGCGCAAGGCGCTCGCCAAGAGTGCCGTGAAGAGCGCTCCGAAGCCGGTGGCCAAAGCGCCCGTAAAGCCCGTAGCCAAGCCGGCGGCAAAGCCGGCCGCGAAGGCTGTGACCAAGCCGGTCGCCGCGAAGCCGGCGCCGAAAAAGGCGGCGCCCGCCAAGGCTGCACCTGCCAAGGCTGCACCCGCCAAGGCGGCATCGGTCGCGGGCAAGGCCGGCAAATGGGTCTATACGTTCGGCGACGGCAAGGCCGAGGGCCGAACCGAGATGCGCGACCTGCTCGGCGGCAAGGGCGCCAACCTCGCCGAGATGGCCAATCTCGGCCTTCCCGTGCCTCCGGGCTTCACCATCCCGACCTCGGTCTGCACCTACTTCTACGCCCACGACAAGTCCTACCCGAAGGAGTTGCAGGCGCAGGTTGAGAAGGCGCTCGACCATGTCGGCAAGTTGACCGGCAAGGTGTTCGGCGACACCAAGAACCCGCTGCTCGTCTCCGTGCGCTCGGGCGCGCGTGCCTCGATGCCGGGCATGATGGACACCGTGTTGAACCTCGGCCTCAACGACGAGACCGTGGAAGCGCTGTCGGAACTGTCGGGCGACCGCCGCTTCGCCTATGACAGCTATCGCCGCTTCATCACCATGTATTCCGACGTGGTGCTCGGCTTCGAGCATCATCACTTCGAGGAAATCCTCGACACGTTCAAGGACAGCCAGGGCTACACGCTCGACACCGACCTGTCCGCCGACGACTGGGTCGAGCTGGTCGGCAAGTACAAGGACGCGGTCGCCCGCGAGACCGGCAAGGACTTCCCGCAGGATCCGCACGATCAGCTCTGGGGCGCGATCGGCGCGGTGTTCTCATCCTGGATGAATGCGCGCGCGGTGACCTACCGCAAGCTGCACGACATTCCGGAATCCTGGGGCACCGCGGTCAACGTGCAGGCCATGGTGTTCGGCAACATGGGCGAGACGTCGGCCACCGGCGTCGCCTTCACCCGCAATCCCTCGACCGGCGAGAGCAAGCTCTACGGCGAGTTCCTGATCAACGCGCAAGGCGAGGACGTGGTGGCGGGCATCCGCACGCCGCAGGACATCACCGAGGAAGCGCGCAAGGAGTCCGGCTCCGACAAGGCGTCGATGGAAGCCGCAATGCCGGAGGCCTTCAAGGAGCTGACGCGGATCTACACGCTGCTCGAGAAGCACTACCGCGACATGCAGGACATGGAGTTCACGGTCGAGCAGGGCAAGCTCTGGATGTTGCAGACCCGCGGCGGCAAGCGCACCGCGAAAGCGGCGCTGCGCATCGCTGTCGAGCTCGCCAATGAAGGCCTGATCTCGAAGAAGGAAGCGGTGTCGCGGATCGATCCCGCATCGCTCGATCAGCTCCTGCATCCGACCATCGATCCCAACGCCAAGCGCGACGTGATCGCGACCGGCCTGCCGGCATCCCCGGGTGCGGCCTCCGGTGAGATCGTGTTCTCCTCGGATGAAGCGGCCAAGCTTCAGGGCGACGGACGCAAGGTCATCCTGGTCCGCATCGAGACCAGCCCGGAAGACATCCACGGCATGCACGCCGCCGAAGGCATCCTGACCACCCGTGGCGGCATGACCTCGCACGCGGCGGTCGTCGCGCGCGGCATGGGCAAGCCCTGCGTCTCGGGCTGCGGCACCATCCGCGTCGATTACGGCCGCGGCACCATGAGCATCGGCTCGCGCACCTTCAAGACCGGCGACGTCATCACCATCGACGGCTCGCTCGGCCAGGTGCTGGCTGGCCGCATGCCGATGATCGAGCCGGAGCTTTCCGGCGAGTTCGGCACGCTGATGAACTGGGCCGACCAGGTCCGCAAGATCGGCGTCCGCGTCAACGGCGACACGCCGGACGATGCGCGCACCGCGATCAAGTTCGGCGCCGAGGGCATCGGCCTCTGCCGCACCGAGCACATGTTCTTCGAGGAGACCCGCATCCGCACCGTGCGCGAGATGATCCTCTCCGAAGACGAGCAGTCCCGCCGCGCGGCGCTCGCCAAGCTGCTGCCGATGCAGCGCGCCGACTTCGTCGAGCTGTTCGAGATCATGAAGGGCCTGCCCGTCACGATCCGTCTGCTCGATCCGCCGCTGCACGAGTTCCTGCCGCACACCCATGCCGAGGTTGAGGAAGTGGCGCGTGCCATGAACACCGACCCGCGGCGCCTGGCCGACCGCGCGCGCGAGCTCTCGGAGTTCAATCCGATGCTCGGCTTCCGCGGTTGCCGCATCGCGATCGCCTATCCGGAGATCGCCGAGATGCAGGCCCGCGCGATCTTCGAGGCGGCGATCGAGGCCGAGAAGCGCACCGGCAAGGCCGTCGGCCTCGAGGTGATGGTGCCGCTGATCGCGACCAAGATGGAGCTCGACCTCGTCAAGGCGCGCATCGACTCGACCGCGAAGGCGGTGATGCGCGAGATGGGCGCCAAGATCGCCTATCAGGTCGGCACCATGATCGAGTTGCCGCGCGCCTGCCTGCTCGCGGCCGAGATCGCGGAGAGCGCCGAGTTCTTCTCGTTCGGCACCAACGACCTGACGCAGACGACCTACGGCATCAGCCGCGACGACGCGGCGAGCTTCCTCGGTCCCTACGTTGCGAAGGGCATCCTGTCCGTCGACCCCTTCGTCGCGCTCGACCAGGAAGGCGTCGGCGAGCTGGTCAAGATCGGTGTCGCCCGCGGCCGCAAGACGCGCGCGAAGCTCAAGGTCGGCATCTGCGGCGAGCACGGCGGCGATCCCGCTTCCGTCGCCTTCTGCCACAATATCGGTCTCGACTACGTCTCGTGCTCGCCCTACCGCGTGCCGATCGCGCGCCTCGCGGCAGCCCAGGCCGCGCTCGGCAAGGCGATCGCGAGCCAGGCGTAAGCGACGAGCAGAAGTGTTGAATGCCAAGAGGCGGGGCGAAAGCTCCGCCTCTTTTCATTTGAGTCGGTGCTCTCTCACCGTCATTGCGAGGAGCCCTTGCGACGACGCAATCCAGACTGCCTCCGCTGAAAGGCTCTGGATTGCTTCGCTGCGCTCGCAATGACGATGTGGAGAGAGCCGAGGGAACTCACACGCGTCCCGTAATGATACGCGTCATCAAGAGTTCCTTCACCATTCGCGTTGACCTCTTGTTTACCGCTTCACGTCAGCCCGCATTTACCACCATGCATCATTGCCCGTGAAAACACCTGCAATCGCTTGAGTGTGCCGCGCGCGCAACGCCGATTAACGCCGCGGCAACCTAAATTGGATACTTACGATAAAGATCGAATTGCACGGATGTACTGCCGTTCGATTTTTCTGGCGTAAGCGTAGCGTAGCGTGAGCGTGTTGATGTCAATGTTGCGTAACCATCCGAAGGGCGCGCGGTTCGCGTCCTTCGGCATCGGTCTCTGCATCTTCGCATTGATGCCGAGAGAGACCGGCTATCAGGACATTGCCTCTCTGCTGGCGCGTCAGCCCGGCGTCGCCGAGCGTTGGCAGAAGCAGGTGTTCTCAGCCGCGTCCTCGATCCAGCTCGCCACCTACAGCTTTTCCCGTCCCATCGGCACTTCGGTTCCGCAGAGCGCGATGGTTCGTCTCGCAAGCATCGACGGCCGCGACGTCACCGGCGCGATCAGCCGCAACCCGGCGCTCCAGGCGCCGCCGCGCTATCAGGCCGCGGATTTCCCCAAGGTCGATCGCTCCATGAAGGGTGATCGTCTGGCGACCGCCACGCCGACGCAAACGCCCGAGACGCTCGCGCCGGCGGCGCCGCCCGCACAGCAAGATCCCGCCACGTCGAACAGCTCGGTGTTCGGCGCCAAGACCGCTTCATTGCCGCAAGCGATGTCGCCGGAGTCCGCGGCTGCGCTCGATCCGGAACTCGCGGAAGCCTTGCGCGCGCCGCCGCTGCCGCAATATGCCAATCCCCCGCAGGCCAGCGACGTGGCACGCTCGTTCGCGGTGCAGCCGCTGGAAGCGCTGAAACGGACGACTGCGCCGACGACGCCCGTGCGCGATCCCTTCAGCGTCAAGACCTCGAACCTGTTCTTCGGCAGCTCCTCGCTCGGCGGCAATATCGAGAGCATCGAGAGCTGGCAGCCCGGTGCCGAACCGCTGATCGTGATGCCCGATCCCGACATGAAGGTGACGGCCTCGCTGACCCCGCCGACGGCGGAGATCGCCAAGGACATCGAAAGCGGCGAGAGCGTCGCGCCGAAGGGCGAGGTCAACGCCGACAACCAGCGCGCCAAGTCTCCGGCGGAGCGGCTCGCGCTCGACGACAAGTCGCGCGCCAAGTCGGAGAAGTGCCTCGCCGAAGCCGTCTATTTCGAATCCCGCGGCGAAGCCGTGCGCGGCCAGATCGCAGTGGCGCAGGTGGTGATGAACCGCGTCTTCTCGGGAAAATATCCCGACACCGTGTGCGGCGCGGTCTACCAGAACAAGCACCGCCATCTCGCCTGCCAGTTCACCTTCGCCTGCGACAACAATGCCGACGTGATCCGCGAGCCCGAGATGTGGGATCGCGCCAAGAAGATCGCCAAGGCCATGCTCGACGGCCAGATCTGGCTGCCCGAGGTCGGCAAATCCACGCACTACCACGCCTATTGGGTGCGTCCGTCCTGGGTCGCCGAGATGAAGAAGATGTACAAGACCGGCGTCCACACCTTCTACCGCCCGCGCGCCTGGGGCGACGGCAGCGAGGAGCCGAGCTGGGGAACGCCTGCCCAGACCGCCGCGCTCTCCGCCGAGCTGGCGCAGGAAGCCAAGAGCTCCGCCGAGATGGGCGTGAGCGAGCGGAGATAGTCTTTCCACACCGTCATGGCCGGGCCTGTCCCGGCCATCCACGTTCTTATGGCCGCGCCGCAAGGTCGTGGATGCCCGGGACAAGCCCGGGCATGACGATCTCGTGCGAAGGTGCTCCCATCACATCTCGATATCCAGCGCGCAGTCGAAGTTCGGCGCCGAGTGCGTCAGCGCGCCTGCCGACGCGTAGTCGATGCCGGTTGCCGCAATCGCTGCGATCGAGTCCAGCGTGACGCCGCCGGATGCTTCCAGCGCGAGCCGGCCTTCCGTCATCCGCACCGCCTCGCGCAGCGTCGCGAGGTCCATGTTGTCGAGCAGCACGGCATCGGCGAGTCCGGTGTCGAGCACCTCGCGCAGCTGCGCCAGAGTATCGACCTCGATCTCGATCTTGACGAGATGGCCGGCATGGGCCCGCGCGCGCTCCAGCACCGGGCGGATGCCGCGCGCGACCGCGATGTGGTTGTCCTTGATCAGGATCGCATCGTCGAGGCCGAAGCGGTGATTGAAGCCGCCGCCGCAGCGCACCGCATATTTCTCTAGCGCGCGCAATCCCGGCGTGGTTTTTCGCGTGCAACAGATGCGCATCTGGGTGCCTTCCGTGCGCGCGACGTAATCCGCCGTCAGCGTCGCGACGCCCGAGAGGCGGCCGACGAAATTCAGCGCGGTCCGTTCCGCCGTGAGAATGGCGCGCGCCGGCCCCGAGAGGGTCAACACGTTTTGCCCGCGGGCGACGCGTGCTGCATCGCGGACATGCGCGCGCACCTCGATATCCGGCGAAAGCTTTTGCAGCGTTGCGAGCGCCAGCGGCAAACCGGCGATCACGCCGGACTGGCGGGCGACCAGGATGGCCTGCGCCTTCGTCGCTTCGGGAATCGTCGTGAGCGAAGTGATGTCGCCGGCCCGGCCGAGGTCCTCGTCGAGCGCGCGATGCACGGCCTCGTCGATCGCCAGCGGCGAGAGGAAGGCGTCGGGATAGAGTAGTGAGGTCGAAGTGATCATGGGGGAAACTCCGTCAGGCGATCATGGGTTGCGCAATGCGCGGCAGCGGTTGGTCGTTCAGGCTCGCGGCGACGTCGCGCGCCGCGGCGAGTGTGGTCATCGTTCTCCGTGCCAGCGCAGGGACTTCCGCCGGATGATCGGAACGGAAATGCGCGCCGCGGCTCTCGCACCTAGTCCAGGCTGCGGCCGCGACGAGCAGGGCCGAAGCCGCCACGTTGCGGACCGCGAGGCTGGCCGCCTCGCGTTCGAGCGCGGCAAAGCTGCGGATCGCGTCCGCAAGCCCGTCGCCGTCCCTGACAACGCCGACATGCGCGCTCATCATTGCGCGCAGCCGTTTCACGCTCGCTGCAGCAGGAGCCTCGCCCTGCATCGCCACCAACGCATCGGGGAGGCGGGCAGGTGAGGGGATGGCGCAGCCGGCGATGTCATCGGCGATGCGCGCGGCATAGACCACCGCTTCGAGCAGCGAATTGGAGGCGAGGCGGTTGGCGCCATGCGCGCCGGTGCACGACACCTCGCCGCCGGCCCAGAGCCCGTCGATCGAGCTGCGGCCGCGCGCGTCCACCGCGATGCCGCCCATGTGGTAGTGCGCGGCCGGCGCGATCGGGATCGCCTGCGTCGCAGGATCGATGCCGGCCGCGATGCAGCTTGCATAGACGGTCGGGAATTTCTCGGCGAAGCGCGCGCCCAGCGCCTGCCGCGCATCGAGGAAGGCGCCGCGCCCGGCCGCGATCTCGGCGAACACGCCGCGGGCCACGATGTCGCGCGGTGCGAGCTCGGCGAGCGGATGGCGCGCCTGCATGAAGCGCTCGCCATGGCCGTTGATCAGCGTCGCGCCTTCGCCGCGCAACGCTTCGGTCGCGAGCGGTGCAGGATCTCGCCCGACCATGATGGCGGTGGGGTGGAACTGGACGAATTCAGGATCGGCAATCACCGCGCCGGCGCGGGCAGCGATCGCAAGGCCCGATCCGTTCCCCTCAGCGGGATTGGTCGTGACGGCATAGAGGTGGCCGAGACCGCCGGTCGCAAGCACCACCATGCGCGAGGCAATGAGGATCGGCCGCGCGGAGGGATTGCCGGCCTCCCGCAACTGAAGTCCGCTGACGGCGCCATCCTCGGTCAACAACGCCTCGGCGACAAAACCCTCGATCAGACGGATCGACGGCGTCCGGCGCACGGCCTCGCTCAGCGCCGCGATGATCGCGGCACCCGCCCCATCGCCGCGCACATGAACGATGCGGCGCGCTGAATGCGCAGCCTCCCGTCCGACCGCGAGGCGGCCTTCGAGATCGCGGTCGAACGGCACGCCATAGGCGAGCAGGTCGTGGATCCGCGGTGCGGCTTCGCGCGCAATGCCGAGTGCGACGGCTTCGTCGACAAGGCCGCCGCCGACGGCGATCGTATCCGCCGCATGCGCTTCGGGCGTGTCGCCCTCGGCCACGGCCGCTGCGATGCCGCCCTGCGCCCAGGCGGAGGACGCGCCCTGTCCGAGCGGCGCGGCCGAGATCAGTGTCACCGGCCGCGGCGCCAGCTTCAGTGCGCAGAACAGCCCGGCAAGGCCGCCGCCGACGATGACGATGTCGTCGGTCGTGCGGGTGAGGTTGTGGATGTTATTTGTCATGTTTCTCTCCAAGCTCTCCGCCGTCGTCCCGGCCTAGTGCGCAATTGCGCACGGGGGGCCGGGACCCATACTCCGTGGCGGTCGTGTTACGCGCAGCTGTTCACGCCGTACCTCGCCCAAACATCTGCCTGTCGTTATGGGTCCCGGCCTTCGCCGGGACGGCAGCGAGTGTGTTGCGACTTACGTTGCTAGTTCTTCAGATTGATCATCCGCTCCACCGAACGCCGTGCCCGCACCGCGAGCGCGGGATCGATCGTGACTTCCTCGCCTGATGTCAGCAGGCTCTTCAGAATGTTGGCGAGCGTGATGCGCTTCATGTGCGGGCAGAGATTGCAGGGGCGCAGCATCTCCACGTCAGGCAGCTCGGCGCGGACATTGTCGGCCATCGAGCATTCCGTGATCATCACCAGTCGCCGCGGACGCTTCTCGCGGACCCAGTTGATCATGTGTGCCGTTGATCCGGTGAAGTCGGCCTCCGCCAGCACGTCCGGAGGGCATTCGGGATGCGCGATGATCTGCACCGAAGGATCGGCCTCGCGATAGGCGCGCAGCTCCTCGCCCTTGAAGCGCTCGTGCACCTCGCAGGCGCCTTTCCAGGCGATGATCTTCACGTCGGTCTTGGAGGCGACGTAGGTGGCGAGATAGCGGTCGGGCAGGAAGATCACGGTCGGCGCATTCAGGCTCTCGACCACCTGCACCGCATTCGACGAGGTGCAGCAGATGTCGACTTCGGCCTTCACCTCCGCCGAGGTGTTGACATAGGCAACAACAGGCACGCCGGGAAATTTCTCGCGCAGCAGGCGGACGTCCGCGCCGGTGATGCTGGCCGCGAGCGAACAGCCGGCACGCGAATCCGGGATCAGCACCGTCTTGTCCGGGTTGAGCAGCTTCGAGGTCTCGGCCATGAAGTGCACGCCGCACTGGACGATGATGCCGGCCTTGACCTTGGTGGCTTCGACCGCGAGCTGGAGCGAGTCGCCGCCGATGTCGGCGACGCAGTGAAAGATCTCCGGGGCCTGGTAGTTGTGGGCGAGGATCACCGCGCCGCGCGCCCGCTTCAGCTCGTTGATCGCGTGGATCGTCGGCGCCATCAGCGGCCACTCGATCGGCGGGATCACGTGCTTCACGCGCTCGTAGAGCGGCGCAGTGGCGCGCTCGACCTCATCAGTCCATTCCAGCGAGGGCTTCGGCAGCGCGGGTCTCGTGCGCGTCGGCGCGGGGCGTGGAGAGGGTGCGATCTGGTCCTGCGGTCGTTCTGCAAGATCGTCGGGGCCGTAAATTCCAGTGATTGGCATCGAAGCCTCCCGTGCATGATAATTATGCTCCATATGAGTATATATAGAGCCCGAGAAATCCGGCCGCCGGGGCCGGGAGCATTTCACAAGCGCTTACATATACTCACTATGAGCAAATTGAAGATAACACGCCGGGCGACGGCCCGCCAGAGCTGACCGCACACATTCCCGTCAAGTCGGCCGCGCGCGTCGGACGAGCCCGCGGAGAAACGCAATGCTCCCGCGGCAGCCCTTCGTGGAACGCAATCATTTTTGGCTTGGGATTTTCATGCATCTGCATTAAACGCCTGAATCGCGGTGACCTATTTCGGAGCCGCCAACGACACATGAGGACGTGCATGTCGACACAGATGGGCGAGCTCGGTTCGGCATCCCGTTCCTCCTGGCGTACTCCGGCCATCATCATTCTCTGCGGCTGCGCCATCGGCATGCTCGGCTTCGGTCCGCGCTCGGCGCTCGGTTTCTTCGTGCAGCCGATGAGCCATGAGTTCTCCTGGGGCCGCGACGTGTTCGGCCTCGCCATCGCCGTGCAGAACCTGTTGTGGGGATTGGGCCAGCCGTTCGCCGGCGCGGTCGCCGATCGCTTCGGCCTGTTCCGGGTGATGTGCGTCGGGGCGCTGCTCTATGCCGGCGGCCTCCTGCTGATGCGCTATTCCTCGACGCCGCTGTCGCTGAACATCGGCGCGGGCGTGATGGTCGGCTTCGGTCTCGCCGGCTGCTCGTTCAACCTGGTGCTGTCGGCCTTCAGCAAGCTGCTGCCTGCGGAGAAGCGTGGCCTCGCGCTTGGCGCCGGCACCGCGGCGGGCTCGTTCGGCCAGTTCCTGTTTGCGCCGATCGGCGTCGCGCTGATCGACAATTTCGGCTGGCAGCAGGCGCTCACCGTGTTCGGCTTCCTGATGCTGCTGATCATTCCGCTGTCGCTGGCGCTCTCGACGCCGCGGGTCGCGACCACGGCCAACGCGACGCCTGCGGACGAGCAGACGTTTACGAAGGCGCTCGCGGAAGCCTTCGGACACCGCTCCTACGTGCTGCTGGTGCTCGGCTTCTTCACCTGCGGCTTCCAGCTCGCCTTCATCACCGTGCATCTGCCGGCGTTCCTGGTGGATCGCGGCATCTCGACGCAAACCGGCGGCTGGGTGATCGCGGCGATCGGCCTGTTCAACATCATCGGCTCGCTCAGCGTCGGCTATCTCCAGAACACTCTGCCCAAGCGCTACATCCTCTCGACCATCTATTTCACCCGCGCGCTTGCGACGCTCGCCTTCATCTCGTTCCCGATCACGCCGTTCTCGGCGATCGCGTTCGGCGCGGTCTCGGGCCTGACCTGGCTGTCGACGGTGCCGCCGACCTCGGCGCTGGTGGCGCTGATGTTCGGCACGCGGTGGCTCGCGACACTCTATGGCTTCGCCTTCGTCAGCCATCAGGTCGGCGGCTTCCTCGGCGTCTGGCTCGGCGGCATCGTGTTCGAGAAATACGGTTCCTACACGCCGATCTGGTGGCTCTCGATCCTGTTCGGCGTGCTCTCGGCGCTGATCAATCTTCCGATCGTGGAGAAACCCGTCGCACGGCCGGTTGCGCAGCCTGCCTGATCGGCTAAACATCCCTGACAAACAAGTCAGGGAGTTCAGCCGTGGCCACATTCAAGGCGATCCGGATCGACAAGGCGGACAAGGGCACCACCGCGCAGCTCGCGCAGTTCGACGAAGCCGAGCTGATGGAGGGCGACGTCACCGTCCGCGTGGAATGGTCGACGCTGAACTACAAGGACGGCCTCGCGCTCACAGGCAAGGCGCCCGTGGTGCGCCGCTTCCCGATGATTGCCGGCATCGACTTCGCCGGCACGGTCGAGCAGTCCTCGCATCCGCAGTGGAAGGCGGGCGACAAGGTCGTCTGCACCGGCTGGGGCATGGGCGAGACCCATCTCGGGGCCTATGCCGAGAAGGCGCGGGTGAAGGGCGACTGGCTGGTCGCCCTGCCGCAGGGACTGTCCACGCGCGACGCCATGGCGATCGGCACGGCCGGCTTCACCGCGATGCTCTCGGTGCTGGCGCTGGAGAAGCACGGTATCTCACCGAAGAGCGGTCCCGTCGTGGTGACGGGTGCCGCCGGCGGCGTCGGCTCGGTCGCAACCGCCGTGCTGTCCAAGCTCGGCTATCACGTCATCGCCTCGACCGGCCGCGCTGCGGAAGCGGACTATCTGAAGGAGATCGGCGCTGCGGAAGTGATCGACCGCAATGAATTGTCGGCACCGGCCAAGCCGCTGGCCAAGGAGCGCTGGGCGGGCGGCGTCGACAGCGTCGGCTCGACCACGCTCGCGAATCTGCTGTCGATGACGAAATACGGCGGCGCGATCGCCGCCTGCGGCCTGGCGGCCGGCATGGACCTGCCGTCTTCGGTCGCGCCCTTCATTTTGCGCGGAGTGTGCCTTCTCGGCATCGATTCCGTGATGTGCCCGCTTCCGCCGCGCAAAGCCGCCTGGCAGCGCCTGGCCTCCGACCTTGATCGGACGAAACTATCTGAAATCACTCAGGAAATTTCGCTCGACCAGGTTTCCGAATGGGGCGCGAAAATCCTCGCCGGCCAGGTCCGCGGCCGCATCGTGGTAAAGATTCTCTAACGGCGTTCAGACTTTACCAACCAAGCTGCTTCAATGTTGCCTTGGTTAGTATGGTAAGCAGCGGGTAAAGAGATAAGGCATCGCCCGCTGCGGGGGTTGGTTCGGAGTTGAGCATGCTTGCGCGTATTGTGTTGGGGGCTGTCACGGCAGCGGCGACGTTTGCGCCGGCCATTGCAGGAAGCATGAACGCCGATGAGGCGCGCCGCTTCGTGGCCGGCAAGGTATTCGCTTTCACCTGTTTCGATGGCACCCGCGGTGCGGGCCGCATCCTCGACGACCTCGGCGCCGCCGGCGCCGTGCAGTTCTCGGGCTCGGGCCCGGTGAAGCATCTCCGCCTGCCCGGCAACACGCTCCAGATCCGCGGCCAGAACGTCTGCGCCTCGATCAAGGGCATTCCGTTCGAGCCCTGTTTCAACCTGGAAAAGACCGACGACCGCAGCTTCCGCGGCTCGGTGTCCGGCATGGGCTTCGCGTATTGCGACTTCCATCACCAGGGCGGCAATCAGATGCTGATGGCGCGCGCGGTGGCGCGTCCGCGCTCGCTGCGTTCTTCCGAGCATACCGGGTCGGTCGGCGCGCCGAACACCGAGGTCGCCGCGCGTGTCGAGACCCCGCGCGTCGAGAGCAGCCGGCTCGAGCCGGTGAAGTCCGAAGCCAAGTCGGACCCCGTCAGGAACGAGGGTCCGCTGGAGCTGCGCCGCTCGACTCAGTGAGCAGCTGCACGCCACGGGCCACGCAGCCTGTCGTTGAATATGTTCCCATGAGACGCCGAGCGGCTGCGCCGTAGTCATACGGTGCGCAGCTTTCATGCGTTGGTAGCTGTTGGCGTCCCAGTTTGGGTACGGCCGGGGGACGCGGCCCTATTCAAGGGTTCAACGATGTCGCTGTACTTCTTCCGCATCAGCACCGGCCGCTATTCCGGCGCCGCCGATCAGCCTTACGAGTTCGATGACCGCGCCGCGGCGTGGTCCGAGATGACCGAGGTCTGCGCCAACCTGCTCGGCGGGATCGCGCGCAGCATGAAGCCGAACGCGAAGTGGAGCATGGAGCTGCTCGACGAGCACAAGCAGCCGGTGTTCCGCATCAGCATCATGGGCGAGACGGTGTCCTGACAGCCGCGGACACCGCACGCCGTTAACGAATGCAGCCTCCGCAAATCCGCGAGGCGTCTCCGCTCTGCACGCGATAGCTGTGTAAATTCGACGATTTGAGCAGCGTTCTCCGTATTCCTACCCACGCTGTCGCGCTCCCACTTAACGTTAATGAGGAACCTCGCGGCTAATTTTCCCCACGGCCGTTCGCGCGCCTGCCGCGGCAATGCGTATCCCGGGGAAAGTTCGATGTCGTTTATTCAGAACCTGCGAATTGGTACCAAGCTCGCCATCACCTCGCTGCTCACGATCGGGCTCGTTGCGCTGATGATCGTTCTGCAGATGGATGGCGGCGCCGAGGTCCAGAAACTCAGCAACGGTGCATCCGAACAGCAGGCGATTGCGCAGAACGCCGCGGAGGCGAAAGCCTCGGTCCGCGGCATGCAGATCGGCATTCGCGACATCCTCACATCAGCCTCGCCGGCCGAGATGCAGAAGGCCGTCACCTATTTCAACGACCGGCAAACGGCAGCCCTGAAATTCGCGGGCGAAATGGCGAGGCTTTCGCATTCACCGGACAACCAGACGCGGATCGAGCGCCTGACCACGCTGATCGGCGGCTTCCAGAAGGGCGAGCAGCAGATCGAGGCGATCCGCAAGCAGGAGCTCGCGCTCGACACCCAGAAGGGCGCGAGCGGTGACGCAGCCGCGCAGCACGCGAAGCTGACCGCCGAGGTCAATCGGATCCGCAAAGAGACGCTGGCGCCGATCAACGACGAGATATCGGAGCTGACCAACGAGATCACGAACTCCGCGAAGCAGAGCAGCGGTGAGGCACGTTCCGCCGCCGAAGCGCAGGCGGCCTCCGTCGCGCGGACGTCGTTCGTGACGGGCCTGCTGGTTGCGCTGGTCCTGATCTGTGCCTGCATCTTCTCCGTCTTCAGCATCGCGCGGCCCATGCGCGCATTGACCGCGGCGATGGAGAAGCTCGCCGCCGGCGATTTCTCGGTGGTGTTGCCGGGCCTTGGCCGCAAGGACGAGGTCGGCGAGGTCGCCGGTGCCGTGGAGAAGTTCAAGGTCGTGTCCGAGCGGAAGGCGCGCGAGGAAGCGGAAGCCAAGATGCACCAGGACCAGGTCGCGGCCGAGCAGCGCAAGGCCGAGATGCGCAAGCTCGCGGACAGTTTCGAAGGCGCCGTCGGCGAGATCGTCGGGACGGTGTCGTCGGCCTCGACCGAGCTGGAGGCGTCCGCCACCACGCTGACCTCGACGGCCGAGCGTACGCAGCAGCTCACGACGGTGGTTGCGGCCGCCTCCGAGGAAGCCTCGACCAACGTGCAGTCGGTGGCCTCGGCCACGGAAGAGCTGTCCTCCTCCATCACGGAGATCAGCCGGCAGGTGCAGGAATCCGCGCGCGTGGCGAGCGAAGCCGTCGGGCAGGCCCGCACCACGACCGAGCGCGTCAGCGAATTGTCCAAGGCCGCGACGCGGATCGGCGACGTCGTTGAGTTGATCAACACCATCGCGGGCCAGACCAATTTGCTGGCGCTCAACGCCACGATCGAGGCGGCGCGCGCCGGCGAGGCCGGCAAGGGCTTTGCGGTCGTCGCCTCCGAGGTGAAGGCGCTCGCCGAGCAGACCGCGAAGGCGACCGGCGAGATCGGCCAGCAGATCTCCGGCATTCAGGCCGCGACCCAGGAATCGGTCGGCGCCATCAAGGACATCAGCGACACCATCGAAAAGCTGTCGGAGATCTCCTCGACCATCGCGGCTGCGGTGGAAGAGCAGGGGGCGGCCACGCAGGAAATCTCCCGCAACGTGCAGCAGGCTGCGCACGGCACCCAGCAGGTCTCGTCCAACATCACCGACGTCCAGCGCGGCGCGAGCGAGACCGGCTCGGCCTCCTCGCAAGTGCTGTCCGCGGCGCAAATGCTGTCCGGCGACAGCAACCGTCTCAAGCTCGAAGTCGGCAAGTTTCTCGAGACGGTGCGGGCCGCCTGAGGTTCCCATCTCTGCGTGCAATTAACCTGTGGAACTCGCATTCCGTGCTGGATTTAAAGGGGTTTTCGCGCTGATCCGGTATTTCTCCGGGGGACGTCGTTAACCAATTTGGAATGGCTCGCGCTCATTTTTCGGGCAAGGGCGATCAACGCCAAGGGCGGCCGGCAATGACCCGGCTGCGCATTCCCTCAGGAAAGCATGCCCATGTTGAGCCTCTTCCGGAATTTGAAAATCGGCACCAAGCTGGCGCTCGCTTCAGCGTTCGGCCTCCTCTTGGTCGCCGCGATGATCGCGAGCCAGATCATCGGCAATAGCGCCGTGCGGCAATCCAACCAGGCTGCAATGGCGCAGCAGGAACTGGCGAGGGATGCGATCGAAGCCAAGCTGGGTGCGCGCAGCATGCAGCTCAGCGCCCGCGATATCCGGCTCGCCGGCAATGCGGCCGATCTGAAAAAGGCCGGCGAGAGTCTCGTCGAGCGCTCAAAAGCGCTGAACGATACCACCGATGCCATGCTCAAGCTGTCCCACGCCGCTGAGAACCGCGCGCGGATCCAGAAGCTGAAAACTTTGTCGGGGGACTACCTCAAGGGTGCGCAGCAGTTCGCCGCCGTTCGCGGCGAGGCCATTGCCCTAGCCGCGACGGACGCCACGACAGCCGCCAAGCTGTCCGAAGAAGGCGTGCGCCTGGCGCGTGAGGTGACACTGCCGATTGCGGCCCAGCTCGACACGATCACGACCGAGATCGCGGATTTTGCCAGGCACAGAAGCGATGAAGAGCTTGCCGCCGCGGCGCAGGAGATGTCCGCGAGCGAGCGTCTCGGTATCGTGGTCGGCATCTGTGCGATGCTCATCCTCATCGGCTCATGGCTGATGTCGTTCTTCACCATCGCTCGTCCGATCCGCGCGCTCACCATGGCCATGGACAAGCTCGCCGACGGCGATTTCTCGGTGGTGCTGCCCGGTCTCGGCCGCAAGGACGAAGTCGGCGGGGTCGCTGCGGCCGTCGAGAAGTTCAAGGTCGTCTCGGAACAGAAGGCGCGCGAGGAAGCCGAGGCCCAGATCAGGCAGGACCAGGCCGCCGCCGCGCAGCGCAAGGCCGAGATGCACAAGCTCGCGGACGGGTTCGAAGCTGCGATCGGCGAGATCGTGGACACCGTGTCGTCGGCCGCGACCGAGCTGGAAGCCTCGGCGTCGACGCTGACCTCGACCGCGGAGCGCGGCCAGGAGCTCACCACCATGGTTGCCGCCGCGTCCGAGGAAGCCTCCACCAACGTGCAGTCGGTGGCGTCGGCGACGGAGGAGCTATCGTCGTCCATCACCGAGATCAGCCGTCAGGTTCAGGAATCCGCGCGGGTGGCGAGCGAGGCGGTAGGGCAGGCGCGCACCACGACCGAGCGCGTCAGTGAATTGTCCAAGGCTGCGACGCGGATCGGCGACGTCGTCGAGTTGATCAACACCATCGCTGGCCAGACCAATCTGCTGGCGCTCAATGCCACGATCGAAGCGGCGCGCGCCGGCGAAGCCGGCAAGGGCTTTGCGGTCGTGGCCTCCGAGGTCAAGGCGCTCGCCGAACAGACCGCGAAGGCCACCGGCGAGATCGGTCAGCAGATCGCTAGCATCCAGACCGCAACTGAGCATTCGGTCGGCGCCATCAAGGACATCAGCCACACCATCGAAAAGCTGTCGGAGATCTCCTCGACGATCGCAGCGGCCGTCGAAGAGCAGGGCGCGGCGACCCAGGAAATCTCGCGCAACGTTCAGCAGGCGGCGGAGGGCACCCATCAGGTGTCGTCCAACATCACCGACGTGCAACGCGGCGCGAGCGAGACCGGCTCGGCGTCGGCGCAGGTGCTCTCGGCCGCGCAGTCGCTGTCCGGCGACAGCAATCGCCTCAAGCTCGAGGTCGGCAAGTTCCTCGGCACCGTGCGCGCCGCCTGACGGCGGCCTCCTTCCGCAGCTTCCGTCTGCAGCCGCCGCGGGTGGAGGCGGGCGGCTGCGCGCGCGCCGTGCTGCGGCCACGACGAATGAGGCGCAGGGTTAACTTTCCGGAAAAGCGATGCGGGCATGATGCCCGCGTTTTCCAGGGTGAGTCGCCCTGCCTGTATTGCCTCTCGAGCGTTTTGGAGCACATTCATGAGCGGCCTCTCCATCCGCCTGACCCACAAGGTCATGGCGATCGGACTGTTCGGCCTGGTCGGTCTCGCCGCTTTCGGCGCGATCTATGAGATCGGCAGCCTCTCCCAGGATGCCTCCCGCGCCGTTGC
This sequence comes from Bradyrhizobium sp. KB893862 SZCCT0404, assembly GCF_018130885.1. NCBI lineage: Bacteria > Pseudomonadati > Pseudomonadota > Alphaproteobacteria > Hyphomicrobiales > Nitrobacteraceae > Bradyrhizobium > Bradyrhizobium sp. KB893862 SZCCT0404. The sequence continues at coordinate 52,861 of NZ_JAFCLT010000018.1, read as the reverse complement.
CAACCGCGCCCGCGCGATCGCCGACCTCAACAAGCAGCTTTCGATCGACATGCTGGAGGCAAGGCGCAACGAGAAGAATTTCCAGCAGCGCCGGACCGAGAGCTATGCCAAGGCGCATGCCGAGCTGATCGGGCCGATCAACCGCGATTTCGACGAGGCGGCCCGGCTGATGGCGGCCGCCGGCATGAGCGCACTGGCCGAGAAGACGAAGCACGCCCAGGACGGCTTCAAGCGCTATGCGGCGGACTTCGCCGCGCTGGTGTCTGCAGAGACCAGGCTCGGGTTGAACGAGAAGCTCGGCCTCTCCGGATCGCTTCGCGGCGCCGTGCACGACATCGAGACCAAGCTGAAGGAGATCGACGATCCCCGGACGACGACCTGGATGCTGATGATGCGCCGGCACGAGAAGGATTTCATGCTCCGGCGCGACCCGAAATACATTGCCGAGGTGAAGAAGGCTGCGGTTGAATTCTCCAACGCGATCGAGGTCGTCGCGGTGCCGACGGCGGTGATGGACGACATCACGGCCAAGCTTCAGAAATACCTGTCCGAGTTCGCGGCCTGGTCCGAGACCGCGCAACAGAGTGCGGCGCTCGACGCCGCCATGATGAAGACCTTCCGCGACATCGAGCCTGTGATGGCCGAGGTCAGGACTTCAGTCGATGCCATGTACAAGCAGGCCGATGTCGCCGAGACCGCGACCCGCGATGCCGTGCGCTTGTGGATGGCGGTCGCCTTCGGCATCACCGTCGTCGTGCTCGCATTGATCGGTTTTCTGCTCGGACGCTCGATCTCGAAGGCGCTCGGTGGCATGGTCGGTGCGATGACGCGGCTTGCGCGCGGCGAGCTTTCGATCTCCGTGCCCGGCGTCGGGCGCAGGGACGAGATCGGCGAAATGGCCGGCGCTGTCGAGGTGTTCAGGACCAGCATGGCGGAAGCCGAGCGGCTGCGCCTCGAGCAGGCGGAAACGGATGCGCGCGGGCGCGAGCAGCGCAAGGCCGACATGCGGCGGCTCGCCGACAGCTTCGAAGGGGCGGTCGGCGAGATCATCGAGACGGTGTCGTCGGCGGCAACCGAGCTCGAGGCCTCTTCCAACACGCTGACGCAGGCCGCCGAACGCGGCAACGGCCTCGCAACCGCCGTGGCGGCGGCTTCGGAAGAGGCGTCCGCCAACGTGCAGTCGGTGTCGTCGGCGAGCGAGGAGATGACCTCCTCGATCTCGGAGATCAGCCGCCAGGTGCAGGAATCGGCGCGCGTCGCCGACGTTGCGGTCGGACAGGCCGAGCGTACCAACGCGCGCGTCGCCGAGTTGACGAAGGCGGCGAGCCGCATCGGCGACGTGGTCGAATTGATCAACACCATCGCCGCCCAGACCAATCTTCTGGCGCTCAACGCAACGATCGAGGCGGCGCGTGCCGGCGAAGCCGGCAAGGGGTTCGCGGTGGTCGCGACCGAGGTGAAGGCGCTGGCCGAGCAGACCGCGAAGGCCACGGGCGAGATCAGCCAGCATATCGGCGCGATCCAGACCGCGACGGAGGACTCCGTCGGCGCGATCAAGGAGATCGGCGACACCATCGCGCGGATGTCGGAGATCTCCTCGACCATCGCCGCCGCGGTGGAGGAGCAGGGCGCGGCAACGCAGGAGATCTCCCGCAACATCCAACATGCCGCGCACGGCACGTCCGAAGTCTCGGCGAATATCGGCGACGTCCAGCGCGGCGCCGGCGAGACCGGAGCCGCTTCGGCGCAGGTGCATTCGGCCGCGCAGTCGCTGTCGCAGGAAAGCAACCGGTTGAAGGGCGAGGTCGCGCGCTTCCTGGAGTCGGTCCGGGCGGCGTGAGGAATTGAGCCGGCCGTCCGGCGCCGTCATTGAATGATGCGGGGTACGCAGGTTGGGCAGCGCAGGTGAAGTTCTGCGCGGCGCCTGTTGCACTGCAGCGCGTGATTGCGAAACTGTGATCCCGGCGACAGCGTCTTCCGTAGTTTCACGTAGGTTCCTGTTAACGCCTGTTTGCAATTATGGGCGCAATCTTACCGGACAAGAACCAGCCAGCATTGTTGGAATGAACTCCGTCCCGTCGTCGGTTGCGACGATGGCGGCGGGTAACTCGTGCGTTGTTGGGTATTATCGGGATTTATCGTGATGTCGAAGTTGTCGATCGTCTTCAAGCTTCTGACCGTGCTGTCGGTCCTCGTGCTCTCGCTCGCAGGCGTCGGCGTGACGGCAATCGGCACGATGCAGAACATCAACGCTCACACCGTCGAGATCGCAGAGAGCTGGCTGCCGAGCGTGCGTGCGCTGGGCTCGCTTCGCGCCGACATCAACGAGCTGCGCGTCGCGCTCCGTCTGCATCTGATGCAGGACACGGCTGAAGGCAAGGAAGCCGCCGAGAAGCGCCTCGCCTCGCTGCAGGCGCGCATCGACCAGACCCGCAAGGTCTACGAGCCGCTGATCACATCCGCCGAAGAGCGCTCGCTCTATGAGCAGTGGACCAAGGCGTGGGCCGAGTATCTGAACGGCGTGCAGGACGTGATGGCGCTGTCGCGCAAGGGCGTCGGCAAGTTCCCGGCCGATGCCAACGAGCTGCTGCAGACCAAGGTGGCGAAGATGGCCCAGGCGGCCGATCCGCTGCTGCAGAAGGGCATCGAGATGAACAACCGCGGCGCCGAGCTGGAGACCAGGCAGGCGGCCGACAGCTACGCCCTGATCTTCCGCGTGCTGGTCGGCATCATCGTGCTCTCGGTCGTGATCGCGATCGGCGCGGCCTACTACCTCGTGCGGGACGTTTCGCGCGGCATTGCCTCCATCATCAAGCCGATGCAGTCGCTCGGCGAGGGCGACCTCTCAGCCGACGTGCCGCATCGCGGCGAGAAGACCGAAATCGGTTCGATGGCGGATGCGCTGCAGATCTTCAAGGAGGCGCTGATCGCCAAGCGGGAGGCCGACGAGGCGGCCAGGCTCGACGCCGAAGCCAAGATCGAGCGCGGGCGCCGCGTCGATGCCATCACGCGCAAGTTCGAGGCGATGATCGGCGAAGTCGTCGGCACCGTCTCCTCGGCCTCGACCGAGCTCGAGGCGTCGGCGTCGACCCTGACCAGCACCGCGCAGCGCGGCCAGGAGCTGGCCACGGTCGTTGCCGCGGCTTCCGAGGAAGCCTCCACCAACGTCCAGGCGGTTGCGTCCGCCTCCGAGGAGCTGTCCTCCTCGATCACCGAGATCAGCCGCCGCGTCCAGGATTCGGCGCGGATGGCGGCGGAAGCGGTCGAGCAGGCGGCGCGGACCAACGAGCGCGTCAATGCGCTGTCGCTGGCGGCGTCCCGCATCGGCGACGTGGTCGAGCTCATCAACACCATTGCCGGCCAGACCAATCTGCTGGCGCTGAACGCCACCATCGAGGCGGCACGCGCGGGCGAAGCGGGGCGTGGCTTTGCCGTCGTCGCCTCCGAGGTCAAGGCGCTGGCCGAGCAGACCGCGAAGGCGACCGGCGAGATTGGGGCGCAGGTGTCGGGCATCCAGGCCGCGACGGAAGAATCCGTCAGCGCCATCCAGGAGATCGGCGGCACCATCGAGCGGCTGTCCGAAGTGTCCGCGGCCATTGCCGCCGCCGTCGAGGAGCAGGGCGCGGCGACGCAGGAAATCTCGCGCAACGTCCAGCAGGCCTCGGTCGGCACGCAGGAGGTCTCGTCAAACATCGTCGACGTGCAGCGCGGCGCGACCGAGACCGGCGAGGCCTCGACCGAGGTGCTGTCGGCGGCGAAGTCGCTGGCCAGCGACAGCACGCGTCTCAAGGTCGAGGTTGCGCAGTTCCTGGAATCGGTTCGCGCGGCCTAGCACGATTTTCTTCACCTCTCCCGCTTGCGGGAGAGGTCGGCGCGTCCCGGGCGATGCGAAGCATCGTCCCGCGCGCCGGGTGAGGGTTCTCTCCTCTAGGGGGGGCCATTGCGGAAACACCCTCTCCCGCAAGCGGGAGAGGGAGCGCACCTCCCGCAAACACTCGAACCTGAGCTCGTTACGCCTAAGGTTACGTGCCCGTCTGCGGCGCCGGCGGCGGTGTGACCTGCCGCCGGAACAGGATGCGCTGGTAGAGCCATCCGATCGCGACCAGCACGACGCCGAGGCACATGAAGGACAGCGCGCGGTAGACGCCCGTCAGCGTCGACATGTCGATGACGAAAGCCTTCAGGATCGTCAGCGCGATGACGGCCGCCGACGCGAGGCGGGCACGCTCCGAATTGACGAGAATGCCGACGCCGAGCAGCACCACGCCGAAGGCAAGCCACCCGATCGAATAGGTGTATTGCTCCGCGCCCGTGGTCGGTCCGGTGGACAGGATCGGGCCGTGATAGAAGCGGCGGATCTCCAGCGTCACATAAACGAGTGCGAACAGCAGTGCGCCGCCCGCGATCGTGTTGGCGTAGACCGTGCCGCGTTCGCCGACCACCGCATAGGACAACAGCAGCATCAGCACCGCCGGAAGCGCGTAGCCGAGCAGCAGCAGGTTGAACACGGCGCCGCCGACATCGACGCGCCAGATCAGCGGGTTTTCCAGGATGAGGAGGCCGAACACGCTGATGAGGCCCGCGATCGCCGTCAGGACGACCGCGCCGACATTGTGCACGATGCTGCGGCTGCGCAGCCGCAGGCGCTCCAGCCCGATCGCCATGGCGAGCGCGACGCAGACCTGCAGTGCGCATTCGAGCAGCGAGGGCGGCGAGATCATGTCGCCGCCGGTCGCAAAATGGCGGACCTCCATGAAAGCGAGCAGCGCGGTGAACAGGATCGCGGCGGCTTCGACCACGCGCAGCGGCGGGTCGTCGGCGCGGCGGCGCAGGAAGATGCTCGCGCCCCAGAACGAGGCCGCCGGCAGGCCGTAGCCCCACAGCAGCCAGTTGAAGATCGGCGTCGTGCCGACGGCATCGCCGACGATGCGCGGATCATAGACGATGCGCGCGGTGACGATCGCGGCGAAGATCGCAGCGAGCCGGCGCAGCACCGGGATCGGCCGCTGCAGCGAGATCCAGGCCGTGCCGAGCGACATCAGCGCGAGCGCGATGGTGAGCCAGCCCTTCTCCAGAGCGAAGGTCAGCGCCAGCGCCAATGCGCCGAGCGTGCCGGTCGCGAACAGCGCGATCGAGGTTGCCACGCCCGGCCGTTCCTCCCGGCGCATCAGCGCCTCGGTCGCGGCGCCGAAGGCCGCCGCGAGCAGCACCGCGAGGATCGCGAACGGGATCGAGCGGTCGAGATGGGCGATGCGCGCATAGAGCGCGACCAGGATCGCGATCGGCGTGGCGACGCCGGCCGCCGACCACACCACCGGAATGATCGGCGAATTCGACCTGCCTTGCGCGAAGAAGCCCGCGATGCCGAAGCCGGCGGCGAAGATCGCGGCCGTCACCAGATGCAGCGTCACCGAGCTGTCGGTCGCGACGGGGCCGACGCCCGGGATGGGACCACCCGGCAGCACCAGCATATCCGGATTGGCGCGCACCGCCCATTCGGCGAACACGATGAACACGGTCGCAGCCGCCGCGCCCAGCGCGCCGGTGGCCGCGGATGCGCGCCAGGCGACGAACAGCGTGCCGCCGACCAGCAGCGTGAAGGCGACCAGCGCCAGATCGGCATGCGCGCTCGACAGCACGATCAGCATCGCACCGAACAGATAGGCACCGAGCGAGCCCGACGAGACCGGTTCGATCTCGCCGTCCTCGACGGTCGGGCCGAACATGAAGCCGCAGACGACCAGCAGCGCGGCAAGCACGAAGCCGGCGATGGCATGGAAGGCGTGCGGCGCGACCTGCACCTCGTTGGTATCGAGGCCCGGGAAGATCCAGAGCACGGCGAAGCCGATCGTCGTGACCGCCAGCCAGCGCCACAGCCGGATGCGGGCGAGGCCGAAGCTCGCGGCGGTGACGACGGCGAGGTAGATGTAGAGCGCCCAATAATCGGGCTTGCCGCTGGAGACGAGGACCGGCGTCACGAAGGCGCCGACGACGCCGAGGCCTGCAAGCGCGGGCCCGTGCAACAGCGCCGCGGCGAGCGTGCACATCGCGACGATGCCGAGCAGCACGAAGGCGGTGGCGGGCACGAGGAAGCCGTAGAGCGCGTAGGCGGCATAGATGGTGGCGAATGCCACCGCGGTGCCGGCTGCGGTCAGGATCGCCGGGATGTTGGCGATCGGCAGCGCCGCGATGCTGGAGATGCTCTCCTTGCGCCGCGTCCATTCGCCGGCGCCGAGCAGGGCGGCTGCGAACAGGCCGCCGAGGAAGACGCGCACGCCGGGGCCGACGAGGCCGGCCTCGATCGAATAACGCACCATGAAGAAGCCGCCGAGCGCGAGCGCAAGGCCGCCGATCCACACCACCCAGCGCGTGCCGAGACGCTCCTCGAAGCCGGGCTCGGGCGCAGGAATGGGCAGCGGCGGCGGTGGCGGAGGTGCGGCGGCCTCGCTGCTCGCTTCGAGCGGCGGCGCAACCTCTTCGGTCACGAGCGGAGGCGGCGCGGCTTCGGCTTCCGGTGCAAGCGGCGGCGGCTCGGCAGCAGGCGCTGCGGGCGCCTCAGCCTGCACATAGGCCGGCATCGGCGGCGGCTGCACCGGCCGCAACGCGTAAAGCTTCTCTTCCAGCGTATTGAGCTTGCGGCGCAGCTCGGCCGCTTGGTTGGAGGCCTTGATCGCGATCAGGAAGGCGATGATCGCAATGATCAGCGCAAAGACGTCAAACGGGCCGTCGAACATGAAGCCTCCAGGCAACCGGCGGGCAGGGGCCGGTACCAACTATCAGGATCTAGCGCCGGGAGCGTACGCGCAAGCCCGGCGCGGGCCGCTCCTGGAGCACCACGCGGCGGAAGCGGTAGAGCGCTGCCGGCCGTCCGCCCGTCTGTGTCGACATCACACCGGTCGGTTCGACCAGGGCCTCCGTCTCGACCAGGCGGCGGAAATTCTGCTTGTGCAGGTGCCGGCCGGAGACCGCCTCCACCGTGTGCTGCAATTCCGTGAGTGTGAACTCGGCGGGCAAAAGTTCAAATACGACAGGACGATACTTCAGTTTTGCGCGCAGCCGCGCGATCCCCGTGGCGAGGATCCGGCGATGGTCGAACCGCATCGAGATGCCGAGGGCGGGCAGCGCCTTGCGCGCTAATGCCGCAGGACGGCCGTCGCGCCTGGCTTCCTCGACCAGCCCGGCCTCGTAGAGCAGCTCGTAGCGGTCGAGCACGCGCTCCTCGTCCCAGGGCGCGCCGTCGAGCCCGAAATAGAACCGCACGCGATCCTTGCGCGGCAATGCGCGGCTCGTCTCCGGCGTCTCCTCCTCGGCCCATCTGGTCAGCGCCGGGATGATGTCGCGGGCGATGATCGCGGGCGGCTCCTCGCGGCGGTCCTCCCAGGGGAAGAAGCGATACCAGGGCTCGAAGCTCGCCCCGGTCGCGGCGAGTTCGCCGTCCACCGCGCGCGTCAGCGCGAGATAGCCGATCGACACCATATGCGCGCCGGTGTCGCCGGCCTCGGCATGACGGCCGCGATCGCCGAAAGTGTAGAGCTGCTCGACATAGCCGAGCCGCAAACCCGACTGCGCCTCGACCCAGGCGCGCAGGCCGATCTCGAACGTGCGATGGCTCGGCGCGTCGAACGGGCCGAACGGCAGGCCCGCCAGGCGGTCGCTGCCGCGCGCGGTGAGGATCAGCGGCTCATGGTCCTCGATCGCGACGATCGCAGCGGTCAGGCCGATCTCGATCGGCGTCAGCAGCGTCTCGCTCATGCGGTGATGATCGCAGCTGTTGCCACAAACCCGTCATGCCCGGGCTTGTCCCGGGCATCCACGTTCCTGGTGCAGCGACAAAGGTCGTGGATGGCCGGGACAGGCCCGGCCATGACGATGCGGAGACATCCGGGCACGAGCGCACCTGCGATGTAGCGCGCAGCGGTCATTCGAGCTCGATCACGAAGGGGCGGCCTTCGACCATCATCGCGCCGGGGCCCATCTCGTCGAGTGCGCGCAGCATGCGGCCGTTGCGCCCGAGCGCACGGTCGGCGAGGCCGACGATGCGCCGGTTCGGCGAGGCGATGGGGGAGGCCGCGCGGATCTTCTTGGCGATCTCGATCTCGTCGCGATCCGGATTGAGTGCGCAGACGGCGGCAAAAGCGCTCGCGGTGGAGCGGCTGATGCCGGCATAGCAATGCACCACCAGCGGCGCGGCGCGGTCCCAGCCGCGCACGAAATTCAGCACCTGGTCGATATGCGCTTCGGATGGTGCGGTGAAGCCGTCCATCTCCTCGGTGATGTCGTCCATCGACACCTTGAGATGGTTGGCCGGCAGCACCGACACCGGCCGCGCCACCTGTTCGACATTGGCCATCACCGTCAGCACATGGCTGGCACCGGTGATGCGGACGGTCTCGGGAAGCGCGGCGAGGGAACAGACGTGGATCATGGCGGACCTTTTTGCCGGCGATTATAGCGAGCGCTTGGAGGGTGGGCAAAGGCGCAAAGCGCCGTGCCCACGATCTCGCAGTTGCGTATCCCCGCTCTGTTTGGCGGGCACGCTTCGCTTTGCCCACCCTACGAAGGGAGGACGCTACGCAAACACCGCGCCGAACCGCTCCAGAAACTGCTTCTCGGCCCGCGCCGCGGTCCAGGGCGTGAGATAGTCGCGCCGGACGCTGTCGGACAGGCCCGGATCCTTGCCGAACAGGCGCCGCGCCTCGCTTTCGCTGAAGCCGGCAAGCTCGGTCGCCTCGAGATAGGCCGCGCCGCGATCGGCGGCCTTGATGGCGAACGTGATCTCCTCGGGCAGCTCCGGCGGCAGGCCGAAGCGGATGTGGATGGCGCCGAGCAGGCGCTTCTCCACCGCCTTGTAGTGACCGTCGAGCACCGCCTTGAACGGCGAGATCATGTCGCCGATCACGTATTCGGGCGCATCGTGCAGCAGGGCTGCGAGCCGCATGCGCTGGTCCACGCGCGGCATCTCGTGCCGCAGCACGGTCTCCACCAGCAGCGTGTGCTGCGCGACCGAGAAGATGTGGGCGCCGGTGGTCTGCCCGTTCCACCGCGCGACGCGCGCCAGCCCATGGGCGATGTCGGCGATCTCGACGTCGAGCGGGGAGGGATCGAGCAGGTCGAGCCGCCGGCCTGACAGCATGCGCTGCCAGGCGCGGGATTCCGCGCCGCGCGTCGTCTTCTTCGCGCTCATTTGGCCTTGAGGCGCGGCTTGCGCTGCAGCTTGCTGCAGGTGGCGTGGCAATGGCAGTCGACGAGATGGTCGTTGACCATGCCGGTCGCCTGCATGAAGGCATAGACGATGGTCGGGCCGACGAACTTGAACCCGCGCGAGGACAGCTCCTTGGAGATCTGCACCGACAGCGGCGTCGAGGCCGGTACGCTCGCCGTGGTCTTGAAGTTGTTGACCTTGGGCTTGCCGCCCATGAAGTCCCAAAGCAGCTTCGAGAAGCCGGGTCCCTTCTCCATGATGTCGAGATACGACTTCGCGCTCAGGATCGTGCCCTCGATCTTGGAGCGGTTGCGCACGATGCCGGCATCGTTCATCAGCGCGTGCACCTTCTTGTCGGTGTAGCGCGCGATCTTCTCCGGCTGGAAATCGTCGAAGGCTTTGCGGAAATTGTCGCGCTTGCGCAGGATCGTGATCCAGGACAGGCCGGCCTGGAAGCCGTCGAGGATCAGCTTCTCGTACAGCGCGCGGTCGTCATATTCGGGCACGCCCCATTCGGTGTCGTGATAGGCGACGTAAAGCGGATCCTCGCCGGGCCAGGGGCAGCGGGTCTTTCCGTCGGGATGCAGGCGGGGGGCACGGCTCATGCGATGGGTTGCTTTGCGGGAATGCGGACGACGTCGGGTTCTGCCAGCGTCAGTGTGAGGCCGCCGGCGGTGAGCGGCTGGCCGACGTCGAGCGCATCGGCGACACGGTCGATGCGCACCAGCGCGATGCCCTTGCCTTGCGCCGACGAGCCCATGGTGCCGACTTGCTTGTCGCCGGCCATCACGCTGACGCCGACTTCCGGCGAGACGTCGTCGAGCAGCACCTTGATGCTGCGCGTGCGCGCGGTGCCGCGATGCTGCATGCGCGAGACGACCTCCTGGCCGACATAGCAGCCCTTGTCGAAATCGACGCCGGCAAGGCGGTCCATGTTGGTCTCGTGCGGGAACGCATCGCTGTACATGAAATCGAGCCCGCCGCGCGGCACGCCGAGCGCGATGCGGTGCGCCTCGTAGTCGGCGGCATCGACCAGGTCGGCGCCGATCAGGTCGGACAGCTTCTGCTTGAGATCCTCGGGGATCAGGATGCGGGTGCCGAGTTCGGCGTTGCGCGGATCGGTGAAGGCAAGGTCCGGCTGCGCCGCGGGCTGGCCGTCCCAGGCCGCGAGCACGCTGAGATCGAGGTTTTCCACCGTGACCTTGGCGCGCAGCTTGTAGAATTTCAGCTTGGTGGCGAGGGTGGCCGCCAGCGCCTTCGGGCAGTCGATCAGGAACCCGCCGCCATGGCCGGCCGGCACCTCCGTGATCAGGAAATCGACGATGATCTTGCCCTGCGGCGTCAGTAGCGCGCCGAATCGCCCCAGGCCCGGCTTCAGCCTGTCGACATCGGTCGTGATCAGGCCGTTGAGGAAGTTGCGCGCATCCTCGCCCGCGACCTTGATCACGCTCCGGTCGGGAAGAAACGCTGATTTCATGCGAATATCTCTTGCGACATGTTGCTGCGGAACGTAAGCCCGCAAGGCATAAACGACAAGACCTCGAGCCCTGCGCTTGGGGATGAGAGAGGCCCCATGACCCAGCGTTTCGATGTGATCTTGAAGGGCGGCACGGTCGTCAACCAGGACGGCGAGGGTGTTCGAGATATCGGCATCACGGGCGGCCGCATCGCCGAGCTGGGTCCGCTGTCGCAGGCCTCCGCCGCCGAGGTGATCGACTGCAAGGGGCTGCACATCCTGCCCGGCGTCATGGATACGCAGGTGCATTTCCGCGAGCCCGGGCTGGAGCAGAAGGAAGACCTCGAGACCGGCTCGCGCAGCGCCGTCATGGGCGGCGTCACCGCGGTGTTCGAGATGCCGAACACCTCGCCGCTGACTGTGACGGAAGCCACCTTCAGCGACAAGATCAAGCGCGCCCATCACCGCATGCATTGCGATTTCGCGTTCTTCATCGGCGGCACCCGCGAGAACGTGCAGGATCTGCCGGTGCTGGAGCGCGCGCCGGGCTGTGCCGGCGTCAAGGTGTTCATCGGCTCGTCCACCGGCGCGCTGCTGGTCGAGGACGACGAGAGCCTGCGCCGCATCTTCCAGGTGATCCGCCGTCGCGCCGCCTTCCACGCCGAGGACGAGTACCGCCTCAACGACCGCAAATCCCTGCGCATCGAGGGCGATCCGCGCTCGCATCCGGTCTGGCGCGACGAAACCGCGGCGCTGATGGCGACACAGCGCCTCGTCAAGCTCGCGCACGAGACGGGCAAGCGCATCCACGTGCTGCACATCTCGACCAAGGAAGAGATCGAGTTCCTGCGCGACCACAAGGATGTCGCCTCCTGCGAGGCGACGCCGCATCATCTGACGCTGGTCGCGCCCGAATGCTACGAGCGGCTCGGCACGCTCGCGCAGATGAACCCGCCGGTGCGTGGCGCCGATCACCGCGCGGGCATCTGGCGCGGCATCGAGCAGGGCATCATCGACGTGCTTGGCTCCGACCACGCCCCGCATACGCTGGAGGAGAAGCAGAAGACCTATCCGGCGTCGCCCTCCGGCATGACCGGCGTGCAGACGCTGGTGCCGCTGATGCTCGACCACGTCAATGCGGGCCGCCTGTCGCTGGCACGCTTTGTCGATCTCACCAGCGCCGGCCCCGCACGCCTCTACAACATGGCCTGCAAGGGCCGCATCGCCGCCGGCTACGATGCCGACTTCACGGTGGTCGACTTGAAGCGCAGCGAAACCATCACCAACAAATGGGTGGCCTCCAAGGCCGGCTGGACGCCCTATGACGGCGTGCGCGTCACCGGCTGGCCCGTCGGCACCTTCATCCGCGGCCGCCGCGTGATGTGGCAGGGCGAGCTGGTGACGGCCTCGCAGGGCGAGCCGGTGCGGTTTCTGGAGACGTTGAAGCAGTAGGCGGTTTCGGAGGGGGACGAACGCACCATCCCCCGTCATTGCGAGGAGCTCTTGCGACGAAGCAATCCAGACTATCTCCAAGGAGAGATTCTGGATTGCTTCGCTGCGCTCGCAATGACGATAGGAGAGGCCGTAGCCCGCATGAACGCAGCGACATGCGGGTTTTCACTTTGCGAGGTTCCCGGGTTTCGCTACGCTCACCCGGGCTACAGCTTTGCAGCGCGAGGTGACAATGTCCCAGCCAGCCGCCCTCATCACCACCGAGCAGCTCGCCGCCATCCTCGGCGATCCCAATCTCCGCCTCTACGACTGCACGACCTACAACGAGCCTGTCCCGCCTGGCAGCGATGTGCCCTATCGCGCGGTGCCGGGCGACAAGACGTTCGCGGCGGGCCATATTCCCGGCGCGGATTTTCTCGACCTGCAGGGCGAGTTCTCCGACAAATCCGCGCAGCAGTTCTTCATGATGCCTGATGTGGCCCAGTTGGAGGCCGCCTTCGGCCGCCACGGCCTCGATGCGTCCAAGACCATCGTGCTCTACAGCATCGGCACCATGATGTGGTCGACGCGGTTCTGGTGGATGCTGCGCTCGCTCGGCGCCGAAGCCCGCGTGCTCGACGGCGGCCTCGACAAATGGAAGGCGGAGGGGAGGGCGATCGAGACGGGTGCGCCGAAGGGCTATCCGGCCACGACCTTCAAGGCCAATCCGCGCGCGGGCTTCTTCGTCGACAAGAACACCGTGAAGGCGCGGATCGGGGATTCCTCGACCGTGATCGTCAACGCCCTTGGGCCGCAATTTCACCAGGGCCTCGAGCCCAGCCGCTACGGCCGGCCGGGCCGCGTTCCCGGCAGCGTCAACGTTCCCGCGGCGACGCTCGCCAATGCCGACAAGACGCTGACGACGCCGGCCGATGCCGAGGCGAAGTTCGCAGCCCAGGGGGTCACGCGCGACAAGAATGTGATCGTGTATTGCGGCGGCGGGATCTCGGCGACGATCGATCTCTTGCTGCTGACGCAGCTCGGCTACGACAAGCTGACGCTGTACGACGCTTCCATGGGCGAATGGGCGCGGGACCCGTCCCTGCCGATCGAGACGGATTAAGCAAGCGATCCTGGGAGTACGTGGTAGCGCGAGCTCGCCCGCGGCGTCATCCTTCGAGACGTCCGCCTGCGGCGGGCCCTCAGGATGAGGACGGAGGGCCTGGCAACAGTTCTCACAGGCGAAGATGTCGCTCGGCCTCATCCTGAGGGCGCGGAACGCGCGTCTCGAAGGACGAGGCGCTCGCTCAGGCGTCGCCCGGTTCACATGCGATGGTCCCGCCTTCCAAATGAGGGTAAAAAAGTCAGGAACCTTTTTCCTTGGCCTGCATCCAATGCCCGGAGCGACTTGAAACGAGCAGGTGACCGCCATGCAACGGACCGCAGCCGGCCTGTCCGCCGGCGCCAGAACGCTGGAAGCCGAACTGATCGACCGCGCGCGGGCCCGGGACGAGGCCGCGCTGCGCGAGATCATGCAGGCCAACAACCGCCGGCTCTACCGCCTCGCGCGCGCCATTCTGCGCAGCGACAGCGAAGCCGAGGACGTGGTGCAGGAAACCTATGTCCGCGCCTTCACCCATCTCGACGGCTTCCGCGGCGAGTCCGGCCTGTCGACCTGGCTGTCGCGGATCGCCATCAACGAGGCGCTTGGCCGGGCGCGAAGCACGAGGCCGCATGTCGAGCTCGGCGCTGTGCCGGAAGAGGCGCTCGAGGCGCAGATCATCAAGTTTCCCGTTTCTCCCGCAGGCGATCCGGAAAGGACCATGGCCCAACGTGAAATCCAGCGCGTCGTCGAACGCGCCATCGACGAGTTGCCGGATGTTTTTCGCATGGTGTTCGTCGCACGCGTCATGGAGGGCATGAACATCGAGGAGACCGCCGATCTGCTCGGCCTGAAGCCCGAGACGGTGAAGACCCGGCTGCACCGCGCCCGCACCATGCTGCGCGAGAATGTCGAGAAGGAGATCGGCCCCGTGATGATGGATGCCTTCCCGTTCGCCGGCTGGCGCTGCGAGCGCCTGACCGAGGCGGTGCTGAGGCGGCTCGGTGTCGGCGGCTGAAATTTTTCGGGAACGTTTGCGCGAAACGTCCATCCAATTCCTGTGAAGCAACGCGCCGGCAAAACGCCCGGCAGCACAGGAGTGTCAAACCATGTTCATCCGTTGGAGCGCGGCGGTCGCCGCGGCCATTCTGTTGTCGGGTCCCGCGCTGCAGGGCGCAAGCGCCGCCGACAAGCCGACCGATCCGCAGATCGCCCACATCGCCTACACCGCGGGCGTGATCGACATCAATGCCGCCAAGCAGGCGCAGAAGAAAGCGAAGAGCAAGGAGGTGAAGGCGTTTGCCGAGGACATGCTGCGCGACCATGAGGCGGTCAACAAGCAGGCGCTGGCGCTGGTCAAGAAGCTGAATGTCACCCCTGAGGACAACGACACCAGCAAGGCGCTGTCGAAGCAGGCCAGTGACAAGCTGGCCGAGCTCGACAAGCTGAGCGGCGCGGCCTTCGACAAGGCCTATGTCGCCAACGAGGTTGCCTACCACAAAGCGGTCAACGGCGCGCTGGAGACCCAGCTCATTCCGTCCGCCAGCAATGCGGAGCTGAAGAGCCTGCTGCAGACCGGCCTGAAGATCTTCCAGGGCCACCAGCAGCACGCCGAGCATGTCGCGGCCGAGTTGAAATAGGGGCGCAGCATGATGCCGGGACGCCTCGCTCCGATCGCGCTTGCGGTCATCGTCCTGTCGATATCAGTCCCGGCGCGCGCCGCGACGATCGAGATCACGATGGAGAATCTCGTGATCTCTCCGGCGGAGGTGTCGGCGAAGGTCGGCGACACCATCAGCTGGATCAACAAGGACGTCTTCGCCCATACCGCCACCTCGAAGAACGGCGATTTCGACGTGACGCTGCCGCCGAAGAAGTCGGCGACGTCAGTGCTGAAGAAGGCGGGAACGGTCGAGTACTATTGTCGCTATCATCCCAACATGAAAGCGACGCTCAAGATCGAGCCGTGAGGGGGGGAGGGAGCGCTTTCCCGTTCGCGGTGGGAACATCTCCCGATCATCGCGAGACTAATGCTTGGCCGCGGGAGCCGGCTTCCGTGCGATAAAGAGGGCAGACTTCGCGACGTGTCGCAAAGTCATTCATCCGTCGACTGGCCCCGCCCGCGTGGCGGGGTCATTTTCGATGCGGGCTTACTGCCTGCAGATGTCGACCGAGAACTCGCCGTTGCGGATGCGGCCCGGGAAACCCTCGACGAATTTCGCCACCGCGTCCTCGCCATAGGTGCCGACGAGCTCCGCGAAAGCCGCGAACAGGCTGGCCTGCGCCAGACAGTCGCCGTCGACGCCGTCATGGCGTGCTTCGGCCCAGGCCTCGTTGAGATAGCTCAGTGCGGCCTGTTTCTGCTCGTGATCGGGCAGCGGCGCGCGGGCGGGTGCGTAGGAAATCGACTGGCTCATGAAACTCGACAGGGCTTGAGGCGCGTCCACGGCGATGCGCTGCACGAGAGGTGTAGCACGCGTATTAACGCCCGCTAGGCCACATCTTTAGGAACGGTTAACGGCTGTGAACAAACTCGATGACAGGGTTCCAGCCCCGCGTTCCACGACCCAACCCCTCATGGTGAGGAGCGCGCTCTTCGCGCGCGTCTCGAACCATGAAGGCCCCGCTGCAGCAGTCGGGCCTTTCATCCTTCGAGACGCGCACAAGAGGGCGCGCTCCCATCGACAACGGCTTCGCCGTTGCACAAGAGGGTACTGTTTTGGGTTTGGCTGACGGGAAAAGCTCAGTTCGCGTAGCGCGCCGTCAGATCGCGCGAGATCTTCGAGCCTTCCTCGATATAGCGGCGGATCGCCACCGTCGCGGCCGGCGTGCAGCTCCGGTAGGTCTGCTGGAAGCCGTTATAGCCGCGGTTGAAGCCGGCGATCATGCGGGTGCGGCGCTCGCCGGAGGGGGTTTCGGCGTCGATCAGCGCCTGCATCTCGCTGCGCCATTTGTTGCCCTCGTTGGATCCGCAGATGCCGCGCAGATAGTGCAGCCCGCCGAGGATCTCGGCCAGCCGCTGCAATTCGCCGTCAAACGGCGCCGCGGCGTCCTGGGCCCGGGCGGGGCCGCAGGCGCAGGCGAGAATCAGGGCAAAAATGGCCAGAAATCGCGTGGACATCGGCGGCTGTATGCCTCTTCGAGGCCGGGGAAGCAAGGCGAGCCGCACCGGCGGTGCGCTCCCTCTCCCGCTTGCGGGGGAGGGTCGGGGAGGGGGTGTTTCCGCAGGCAAGAACCCCCAAGAGGAGAAAGCCCTCACCTGCGCCTTCGGCGCGACCTCTCCCGCAAGCGGGAGAGGTGCACCGAGCCCGCGGATGGGCTTACGCACCAATCAGGCGAGCGGCGGACTGGATGACCTCCTCCAGCCCCCCGGTCAGCTTGAGGTCTCCCAGGCTCGCCAGGGCGTCCGGGGCGATCCAGCGGTAATCGTCGAGCTCGTCGTTCAGGGCGGGTTCCTTCGCCACCCAGCGGGCGGCAAAGGACATGATCAGATAATGGCCGGCGCCGGGCGCAGCCGGCAGCACCTCGCGCCAACCGGCAAGGCCGACGATCTCGATTTCGAGCCCAGTCTCCTCGTCGACCTCACGCTTGAGCGCCTGGTGCAGCGATTCGCCGAATTCGACCCGGCCGCCCGGCAGCGAATAGAATCCCTTGGCCGGCGAGCGGGCGCGGCGGGTCAGAAGCACCTTGCCGTCGCGGAAAATCGCAGCGCTGACGGCGATCTGGGGATGGGTGGGCTGGACGACCGCGGACATGTCTTCAACCAGCCTGGCTCAATTCGCCATGATGGTGTCGACGTCGGCCTCCGCGCCGCCGTTGATGATGCCGCCGCAGGCCGCGATCAGCGGCTTGACCCAGAGCGTGGCCTGCTCGGCGAGGCGTACGCGGGTTGTATCCTTCTCGACCTCGCGCATGGCCGACCCGACCGCGGTCAGGATCGAGGTCATGGTGTCCGTGATGTGGTCGAATTGGGCGCGCACGTTCGGATCGGCCTTCTCATAGGCCTCGATGGCGAGATCCCGCGCCTTGAAGTTCGATGCCGTGAAATGCTCCGCGTAGGACAGCGGCGACCAGGTCAAAAAATCTTCGGCGCATTCGGGCATATCCGGGACCATTTCCAGCAGCATCACGGCTTCATTGAAATGGTTGAGATAATCAGTGGCAAGCCCGGTTCGCGGGTTGATGTTGGCCACGCGCAGCCGTTCGGCCCAGGCCGCGGCCTCGGGGCCCGTCTGTACATGCCGCGCGGGTTGGGTGGCCGTTGAGCTCATCTGCCGCAGTGTTAACGTTCGGGGTTAAAAGGACCTCAACGGACCCTATATTGGCCCAAGGATGTGTGGACGCTTCGTCATAACTTCAGCCCCCGCGGCTTTACGGCAACTATTCGGCTACATCGAGCAGCCGAATTTCCCGCCCCGGTACAATGTCGCCCCGACGCAACCGATTCCGGTCGTTTTGGTGGAGAATGGCGCGCGCCATTTCCGCCTGATGCGCTGGGGCCTGTTGCCGAGCTGGGTCAAGGATCCCAAGGGCTTCACGCTGCTGATCAACGCTCGCTCGGAGACGGTGCTGGAGAAGCCCGCCTTCAAGAAAGCGATTCGCCGGCGGCGCGGCTTGATCCCGGCCGATGGTTATTACGAATGGAAGTCGGAGGGCGGCCGCAAGCAGCCGTTCTTCATCCACCGCGCCGATGGCGAGCCGCTCGGCTTTGCCGCGGTGTTCGAGACCTGGGTCGGGCCGAACGGCGAGGAGCTCGACACGGTCGCGATCGTCACCGCGGCGGCGAGCACGGATCTCGCCGCGCTGCATGACCGCGTGCCCGTCACGATCAGTCCGCGCGATTTCGAACGCTGGCTCGATCACCGCGGCGACGAGATCGATGCGATCCTGCCGCTGATGGGGGCCCCGCGCATCGGCGAATTCGCCTGGCACCCCGTCTCCACCCGCGTCAACCGCGTCGCCAATGACGACGAGCAACTGCTGTTGCCGATGAGCGCGGAAGCGATGGAGGCGGAAGCCGAGGCAGCGAAGCCGAAGAGGGCGGCGCGAAAGACCGCTGCGGTGTCGTCAGATGACGGGCAGGGGTCGTTGTTTTAGGTAGGCTGGCGCTATTCACTCCGCTGTCGTCCCGGCGAAGGAGTCGTGTGGTTATCAGTGCGTAGGATGGGTAGAGCGAAGCGAAACCCATCGCTCCTCTCGCGGGAGTGAGGTTGATGGGTTTCGCTTCGCTCTACCCATCCTACGGCAGCGGAGCTTTAAACAATCTCCCTTGTCCTCAACGCCGCGATCTCCGCCGCATCGAAGCCGAGCTCCCCGAGCACCGCATCCGTATCCGCACCCACTTCCGGCCATCCGGTCCAGTGCGTAGGATGGGTAGAGCGAAGCGAAACCCATCGCTCCTCTCGCGGGAGTGAGGTTGATGGGTTTCGCTTCGCTCTACCCATCCTACGGCAGCGGAGTTTCAGACAATCTCCCTTGCCCTCAACGCCGCGATCTCCGCCGCATCGAAGCCGAGCTCGCCGAGCACCGCATCCGTATCCGCGCCCACTTCCGGCGCCATCCGGTCCAGCCTGCCGCCGCCATGCGCGAGCTTGAAACCGCTGCCGGCGAAGCGCAGGCGGCCGTATTGCGTGTCGAGCTCCTGGATCGCGCCGCGCGCCTTGATCTGGGGATGGTCGATGACCTCCTCGACCTTCCAGATGCTGGCGCAGGGCGCGCCGGCGTCTTCCAGAATCGTCTCCCACTCGCGCGCGGGCCTTTTCGCCAGCGCCTCCTCGATGATGGCGCGCAGCGCCGGCTCATTCTCGTTGCGCGAGAACCAGTCAGCGAAGCGCGGATCGCTCAGCGTGTCCTCGCGGCCGAGCGCGCTCATCAGCGCGCGGTACTGCTTCTCGTTGTTGACGGCGAGCAGGATGTGGCCGTCGCCGCATTTGAACAGGTTTGCCGTGGTCCTGCGGCTGACGGCCTGGTTGCCCGACAGTTGCTGCCGATGACCCGCGACCGACCAGTCGGCGATTTGCCCTGAGAGAAACGCCATCGTCGCCTCCAGCATGGAGACATCGACAAACTGCCCCTTGCCGGTGCGGTCGCGCTGGTACAGCGCGCTCGACACGCCGAACGCGGCGGTGGCGCCTGAGAGCACGTCGCAGACGGCGAAGCCGGCACGCGTCGGTCCTGTCTCCGGATGCCCCGTGATCGCCATGATGCCCGACAGCGCCTGCATCTTGCCGTCATAGCCGGGCCGCAGGCGGTCCGGGCCGGTCTGCCCGAAGCCTGACACCGCGCAATATATCAGCTTTGGATTGATCGCCGAGAGTGCCTCATACCCGATGCCGAGCTTGTCCATCACGCCCGGCCGGAAGTTCTCCATGACGACGTCGACGGTCGCGACGAGCTTCTTCACGATCGCGATGGCGTCGGGCTTCTGCAGGTCGAGCGTCAGGCTGCGCTTGTTGCCGTTGATGGCCTGGAACGCGGGGGCGAGCCCGCGCTCGGCCCATTCGCGGGACAGCGGCGTGCGGCGCATGTCCTCGCCCTCGCGCCGCTCGACCTTGATGACGTCCGCGCCCAACAACGCAAGTTGGTAGCTGGCATAAGGACCGGCCAGCACTTGCGTAAAATCCAGGATCTTCACGCCCTCGAACGGTCGCGTCACGTCGCTCTCCCCATTTTGTTTTCGTTGTCGGAGGACGTCAGGCGGCGCGGTTGCCGCGCGCGATCTCCTTCTGCTTGTCGAATTCGGCCCGGCGGCGCGCCAGCTCTTCAGGGGAGAGCTGCGCGACGTTGTTGTAGTCGAGCTTCCAGGAGGCGTCCTCGCTCCAGCGAAGCGGCGACTGCATCGTGGTCTGCGGGCCGCTCGCGGTCTCCAGCAGCTTCAACGCGAGCTCCAGCGTCTGCGCCTGGGAAGCGACGTCGTACGGCTTGCCGGCGGAATTGCCGAGCGGGAAGTCCGAGAACAGGAAGCGCGGCACGGCGGCGTGCTCGATGATGTCCTTGGCGCAGCCCATGATCACGGTCGGAATGCCGTTGCGCTCGAGGTGCCGCGCCACCAGCGCGGTGGTCTGGTGGCAGACCGGGCAGTTCGGCACCAGCACGGCGACGTCCACCTTGTCGGCGAGACAGCGTGCCAGGATCTCCGGTGCGTCGGTGTCGAGCGTGACGCGATGGCTGCGGTTGGTCGGCGCGCCGAAGAAGCGCGGGGCGACCTCGCCGATGCGGCCCGAGGCGGACGCCTTCAGGAGCTGCGGCAGCGGAAACCAGGTGCCGTTGTCGGTGGCCGAGGTGTGCTTGCGGTCGTAACCGATGTGGGAGATGCGAAGGTCGTGCTGTTGCGAGGTGTCGCCATCATAGACCTGGTAGAACTTCGCGCTGCCGTTATAGGCCGCGCCCGGCCCCTGGTCGCCCTTGGTCGGATCGTAAGGCGCCGCCGTGGTGATGATGGTCACGCGCGACTTCGCCAGCGGTTTCTTCAGCGCCTGGAACGGCGCTTCGGTATGATGCGCCCAGCGGTAAGCCGTGGTGTAGCCGATCGCCGCGTAATAGTCGCGCGTGCGCTGCATGTAGGGGACGGGGGAGTCGTAGTCGGGCGCAAAGCCGAATTCATCGTCGCGCGGAGCGGACATGGGCGCGTCTCCTGGTTCTTGGTTGGAGCCAGACTAGAGATAGTTTTGGCGTTGCTCAACCGGGGGCGAGGGAGCGCAGGACAGAATTGCAGGGTTGGTGGAGCGAGCTGCGCTCTTCCCCTCTCCCCTTGCGGGAGAGGGTGGCTCGCCGCGCAGCGGCGAGACGGGTGAGGGGTATCTTTCCTCACGAACCGTCTCGTACCTGGAGAGATACCCCTCATCCGGCGCTTCGCGCCACCTTCTCCCGCAGGGGGAGAAGGGAAGAAGGCAAGTCACCTGAAAATATGCAGCGCCGCGTATTGCAGCAGCATGATCGCCTTGGCGTCGATGATGCGGCCATCGGCGATCATCGCCAGTGCCTCGTCGATGGAGAGCTCCAGCACTTCGATGTCCTCGCCCTCGTGCTCGAGGCCGCCGCCGTCGCTCACCCGCATGTCCGGCTCGTATTCGGCGACGAAGAAATGCAGCTTCTCGGTCACCGCGCCGGGGCTCATGAAGGCCTCGAACACCTTGTGGACGTGATGCAGGCGGTAGCCGGTCTCTTCCTCGGCCTCGGCGCGGATGCGCTCTTCCGGCGAGGCATTGTCCAGCACGCCGGCGGCCGCCTCGATCAAGAGGTCGTCGTAGCCGCGGATGAAGGCCGGCAGGCGAAATTGCTTCACCAGGATCACGGTGCGCCGGGCAAGGTTGTAGGGCAGCACGGCGGCGGCGTTGTCGCGCTCATAGGTCTCGCGGTGCTGCGTCTGCCACGCGCCATCGGCGCGCCGGTACTCGAACGTGGTGGTCTTGAGCGGCGTCCAGTTGTCCGAGAGCACGCGGACGTCCTTGATGCGGACGCGGTCGGAAATGGTCATGATCGTCTTCCGGAATCAGGTGGGAGCGCGGCCGTCGAGCCACTTCTGGAACATCACGGAGGTGGAGAGCTCGAAGCCCAGCGAATTGTAGAACGCGTTGGCCTGCTCATTCTCGCGCCGGACCAGCAGCTGGAGCTTCGATATCCCGGCTGTGCGCAGCCAGTCCTCCGCCGCCGCCATGATCGCCCTTCCATAGCCGCGCTTGCGCCCGTCGGGATCGACCGCGACGTAATAGACCCAGCCGCGGTGACCGTCATGGCCGACCATGACGGTCGAAACGATAGCGCCGTCGTCGCGGCCGACCAGAACAGTGGAATTGTCGCGCCGACGCGCCAGCGCGATGTCGGCATGCGGATCGTTCCAGGGCCGCGTCAGGCCGCAGCGCTGCCATAGCGCCACGACCGGCTCGACATCGGCGTCGTCGATCGCGTCGATCTTGAGAGCGCTCACAGCACCTTCCCCGGATTCATGATGCCCTGCGGATCGAGCATCGCCTTGATCGACCGCATCAGCTCGATCGCGGTCTTGTCCTTCACCTCGGGCAGCTCGTCGCGCTTGAGCACGCCGATGCCGTGCTCGGCCGAGATCGAGCCGCCCATGCGCAGCACGATCTCGAACACGACCGCGTTCACCTCGTGCCAACGCGCCAGATAGTCCGCCGTGTTGGCGCCGATGGGCTGGCTGACATTATAATGAAGGTTGCCGTCGCCGAGATGGCCGAACGGCACCGGCCGCGCGCCCGGGATCACCTTGACCACGGCGGCATCGGCCTCCGCGATGAAGGCGGGCACGGCGGCGACGGGCACTGAGATGTCGTGCTTGATCGAGCCGCCCTCGGGCTTCTGCGCCGCCGACATCTCCTCGCGCAACTTCCAGAAATTGTTGCGCTGGGCGAGGCTGGCCGCGATCACGGCGTCGTCGACGATCTCCTCTTCCATGGCGCGGCCGAGGATCGTCTCCAGCGGCGTGCGGGCGTCGTCACCGGGGGAGGACAGTTCCATCAGCACGTACCAAGGGTGCTTCTCCGCAAGCGGGTCGCGCACGTCGATGCCGTGGCGGACCGAGAAATCCACCGCCATCTCCGACAGCAGCTCGAAGCTCGTCAGCGTGTTGGCGGCCTCGCTCTGCGCAATCGTCAGCAGCTTCAGGGCAGCATCGGGCGATTTCAGCCCGACATAGGCGGTCTCGACCGCCCGCGGCTTCGGAAACAGTTTTAGGGTCGCCGCCGTGATGATGCCGAGCGTGCCTTCGGCGCCGATGAAGAGGTTGTGCAGATTGTAGCCGGTGTTGTCCTTCTTCAGCTTCGACAGCACGTTGAGCACGCGTCCGTCGGCGAGCACCACCTCCAGCCCCAGCGCCATCTCGCGCGCGACGCCATAGGCGAGGGCGGCGGTGCCGCCGGCATTGGTCGACAGATTGCCGCCGATGGTGCAGCTGCCTTCCGCGCCGAGCGACAGCGGAAACAGCCGGTCGACGTCGGACGCCTTCTGCTGCGCGATCTGCAGCACCACGCCGGCTTCGACCGTCATGGTGTTGGAGGCCGTGTCGACCTCGCGGATCTTGTCGAGTCGCCGCAGCGACACCACCACCTCGCCATTGTGCGGCGTCTGGCCGCCGACGAGGCCGGTGTTGCCGCCCTGCGGCACCAGCGCGATGTTGTGCGCGGAGGCGAGCTTGCAGATTTCGGAGACCTCCGCGGTCGAGCCAGGGCGCAGCACCAGCGGCGAGCGGCCGTGGAACAAATTGCGCTCCTCGGTGACGTAGGGCTCGATATCGGTCGCATCCGTGATCGCGTGGCGCTCGCCGACGATCTTGCGGAATTGTTCGATCAGCTCGGGCGCAAGCGGCGGGATGGCGGATTTGTTGATGTTCATTTTCTGGTCTCTTCTCAAGCTTCTTATCGCGCCACCGCAGCCCGGCGCAGCCGGTCGTTGATCGCCTCGCCCAGATCGACTTCGGGAATCGGCATCACTGCGATCGACCGCGGGCTCCTTGCATCCAGGCTGCGAAGATAGCCGAACAGATTGGCGGCGGCTTCATCGAGATCACCGGCGGGCGACAGATTCATGACGGCCGAGGCAGCGTCAAGGCCGGGCAGGCGTGCGGGGCCGAACGCCAGCAGCGCTTCATCAGGCGCAACATCCCGCGCGTTGAGCCGCACATTGGCGCGCGGCGCGTAGTGCGAGGCCAGCATCCCCGGCGCCAGCGGCTGGCTGTCGTCGCTGCCGGCCTCCATCGGGGGGCGCGCCAGCGGTACGCCCAGAACCGCCTCGATTCGCTCGCGCGACAGCCCGCCGGGCCGGAGCAGCATCGGCTCCTCGAAGCAGCCGACGATGGTCGATTCGACGCCGACCGTAACCGGCCCGCCGTCGACGATCAGGTCGATCCGCCCGGCAAGGTCGCTTTCGACATGCGCGGCCTCGGTCGGGGAGACATGGCCGGAGATATTTGCCGACGGCGCCACCACGGCCCCGCCGAACGCGCGCAGGATCGCCTCGGCCACCGGATGGGCGGGAACGCGGATCGCGACGGTGTCGAGGCCCGCAGTGGCGAGATCCGCCACCGGGCAGTCGTCGGTCTTCGGCACCACCAGGGTCAGCGGCCCCGGCCAGAACGCCTCCGCAAGCCGTCTGGCGCGAGCGTCGAACCGGCCGATCCGCTCTGCGGCCGCGAGATCGGCGACATGGGCGATCAGCGGATTGAAGGCCGGACGCCCCTTGGCGCTGTAGATATGGGCAACGGCCGTGGCATTGGCGGCATCCGCGCCGAGCCCGTAGACCGTCTCGGTCGGAAACGCGACCAGCCCGCCGGCGGCCAAGGTCCGGGCGGCGGCTTCCGCGCCGGCCGTGCCGGCCGGTAAAATCAGCGTTTCAAGACCCGTTTTCACAGGGACAAAATTCCTCAACTCGGCCGCTTGCGGTGCGCCAAACCCGACGCTATAAGCCGCCTTCTTGTCGGAGTGTGGCTCAGCCCGGTAGAGCACTGCGTTCGGGACGCAGGGGTCGCAGGTTCGAATCCTGCCACTCCGACCATTCTTCCAAAAGTCGACGTTTTCCAAAGGCTTGGCGGACCGGCCGCCAAGGCCTTGGGACGCCTTTCTGCAACGATTTTCCGGGCGGGTCCACGGCCGATTTGGCTGGGCAGGACGGCATTTGCGGAAAGCACGGCTCCGCGCCGGATCCGACGGCGCGGCTGTTGAGCCAGCGTCGCCGCCTCCGCTCTTGCCGCGGTAGGTCAGAGGACGACCGCCGCGCCAGCCGGCACCTCGATCCGCAACACCATCATCCCGCGTCCGCGCCGACCCCGTGCACCTTGCCGCGCGCGATCACCATCCGGTGCTGCGTCCGGAACCGGCCTCGTCCACCTGCCATCAACCATCCACTCAATCCGAGGTGAGGTCATCATCTCACTTCGCGTCTCGCGCGAATTGAGGCAAACGTGAAGGTTTACAATCTCCGATTGCTCACGCCGCGCGACGACCATCGCGCCTCGCGATCGCCAGCGCAAAGACATCTCGACGTCACGGGATCATCACTCTCTGCGCAAAGTGACATGCGATGGATGTCGGCAACGGGGCGGCGGACAAGATCGGTTCCCTACATCGCTGAAATGATCAGGCTGCTTGCGCAGCAGCGCAGTCGGCGTGCCGTCGCATCGGCACAGCGGGTGCGTCGATTCGCGCGCGAAGCGAATCTGAATCGTGACAGTTTTGTTCCGTCGCGGAACTCGAATGAAGGAGCATCATAGATGTGCGCGAACAGCTGAAAATTTAGGCGATAGCCTGACAATTTTAGCTTTCTTCAAGTCGGTTTTCTTTAGGAGTGACTGCCAGTCTGCGCTCCATGGAAATGGGGGCGTTCTAAATGTCGAACGAGACGGTTACCACTGCATCGAGCTTTCTGAATTCTCTCGGTATCAACACCAATGCGGGCGCCTACACGGACGCCTACACAAACTCCAGTCAGATCATCAACAGTCTGAACTATCTGGGCATCAGTCACGTCCGCGACTCCTACAACGCAATGGGGCACGCAAACGCCGTCATCGACGCGCTTGCCAATGCGGGTGTCTCCTTCGATTTTCGCGTGGCCTACACGCTGCCGGAACAGGGCAGCGCCGGGCTGGCCGCCTATGTCGCCGCTCTTGCCGAGTTCAAGGCGGAGCACCCGGGCATGCTGCTGTCGATCGAAGGCATCAACGAAGCCAATCTCAACGACTTCTCCTATAACGGGCTGACCTCGCTTGAAGGCGCCGCGGCATTCCAGCAGGCGCTCTATACGGCCGTGAAGGGCAACGCCGCGCTCAGCGACGTCACCGTCGTCAATTTCAGCATCGGCTACCAGACCGATGCGACGAACGCCCAGGTCGGCGACATGAGCGCCTATTCGGACGCGGCGAACGCCCACGTCTACGTGCAGACCGGCGCGCTCGCCGACGCGCAGATCGAGGACGATCTTCGTCTGGCCGAGAATATCTCGACGAACGATCCGGTCATCGTGACGGAAACCGGCTATACGACGTTGACGAGCACCATGGGCATCGGCGCGAACGAGGATGCGCAGGCGAAGCTGGTGCTCTCCAACCTGCTGCTGGCGTATGAGAATGGGTCATCCGCCACGTATATCTACGAGCTGTTCGACTCGCCGTCGTCGGCGACCCGCGGCGACAAGGAAGCCCATTTCGGCCTGTTCAACACCGATGGCACGCCGAAGGAAGCCGCTGTCGCACTTCACAATCTGACGACCATCCTCGGCCACGGCGACAACGGCACCGCCCATACCGGCACGGATCTGAGCTACACGCTCTCCAACGCGCCCAGCAACACCCATACGATGGTGATGAACAAGTCGGGCAGCGTCAGCGACCTCGTCGTTTGGGCCGATACGCGCGTCTGGGACAGCGCGAGCCAGACCGAGATCGTCACGCCGGTGACGTCCGTGACCATCCAGTTCGGGCAGGTGGAAGGCGTCGTCTACGTCTATGACCCGCTGCAGGGTACGGATCCGATTGCGACCTATTATAATACGAGCTCGATCCAGGTCGGTCTCAGCGATCATCCGCTGGTGATCGAAGTCCGCGCGTCGTCGGCCGTGGGCGAAGCCCCGACGACGGTCGACAGCGAGCTCACGATGACGTCGGCCCAGTTCGTCGCGCAGATGGACACCCTGGTGAATGCCTCCGGGCTGGAAAAGGTGACCTTGAGCGACTCGCATGTTCTGGCCGTCTCGTCGACCGAGACCATGCAATATGCCATCGCCCATTATGGCAGCCTGCTGTCAAAGATCGACGGCGGCTTTTCCTTCTCCGTCACCTGGAGCGGCGTCGGCTGGACCAAGGAGCAGGATTTCGATGCCGCGGGTACCCTGACCGAGACCACCGTTTGGGGCTACGACAGCAGCGGCGCTCTGGTCTCGAAAAGCATCACGATGGCCGACGGGCAGCTCGACTATTACCACTACGGCATCACCGGCGAGGCCTACACGTCGCAGCACACGGCCTACGACGCCAGCGGCAATGTCACGGTGATCGAGCGCTTCCACGCCGATGGCAGCTATCAGTACAAGGCGACGTACAACGCCGACGGTTCCAAGGTTTACGACTACTACAACAGCGCCGGTGCGCTGACCTCGGAAGTCAGCCTGACCTCGTCCAGCACGGTCACGACCACCTATGACGCCGCGACCGGATACAAGCTCCAGGTCCATACCGCCAATGCGGACGGCAGCGCCGACAACAAGGTCTACGCCAACGGCGTGCTGATGAAGGACAACGTCCTTCACACGGACGGCTCGTCCGAGGTCTACGTCTACAACATCGCCGGCCAGGCCTACACGTCGACCCATCAGGTGACCGACGCCGGCGGCAAGGTGACGCTGATCGAGCGCTTCCATTCCGACGGCAGCTACCAATACAAGGCTGCCTATAACAGCGACGGTTCCAAGGTCTACGACTACTACACGAGCACGGGTGTTCGCAGCTCCGAGGTGGTCATCACCTCGACCGCCACCACGACGACGACCTATGACACCGCGACGGGCAACAAGCTCGTCGTCTACACGGCCAACGTGGACGGCAGCGCCGACAACAAGGTCTACACCAACGGCGTGCTGACGAAGGACAACGTCCTCCACAAGGACGGCTCGTCCGAAGTCTATGTCTATCAAATCACCGGGCAGTCCTACACCTCGACCCATCAGGTCACCGACGCCAGCGGCAAGGTGACGCTGATCGAGCGTTTCCACGCCGACGGCAGCTACCAGTACAAGGTGACCTACAATTCGGACGGCTCGAAGGTCTACGACTACTATACGAGCGCGGGCGCTCACAGTAACCAGGTGGTCACCACCTCGACCGGCACCACGACGACGACCTATGACACGGCGACCGGCAACAAGCTCGTCGTCTACACGGCCAATGTCGACGGCAGCGCCGACAACAAGGTCTATACCAACGGCGTGCTGATGAAGGACAACGTCCGCAACAAGGACGGCTCGTCCGAGGTCTACATCTACAACATCGCTGGGCAGTCCTACACGACGACCCACCAGGTGAGCGACGCCAGCGGCAAGGTGACGCTGATCGAGCGCTTCCACGCCGACGGCAGCTACCAGTACAAGGTGACCTACAACGCGGACGGCTCGAAGGTCTACGACTACTACACCAGTGCAGGCGTTCGCAGTTCCGAGGTGGTGGTCACCTCGACCGCCACCGCGACGACGACCTATGACACGGCGACGGGCAACAAGCTCGTGGTCTACACGGCCTATGTCGGCGGCGGCGCCGACAACAAGGTCTATACCAACGGCGTGCTGATGAAGGACAACGTCCTCCACAAGGACGGCTCGGCCGAAGTCTACATCTACAACATCACCGGCCAGTCCTACACGTCGACCCATCAGGTGGGCGACGCCAGCGGCAATGTGACGCTGATCGAGCGTTTCCACGCCGACGGCAGCTATCAGTACAAGGTGGCCTACAATGCCGACGGCTCCAAGGTCTACGACTACTATACGAGCGCGGGGCTCCACAGCTCCGAGGTGACCGTCACGTCGGCCAGCACCACCACGACGACCTACGATACCGCGACCGGCTACAAGGTCACGGACTACATTGCCTATGCGGACGGCAGCGCGGAGAACAAGACCTACACCGGCGGCGTGCTGACGAAGGACAACGTCCTTCACAAGGACGGCTCGTCGGACGCCTATGTCTACCAGATCACCGGCCAATCCTACACGTCGACGCATCAGACCAGCGACGCCAGCGGCAACGTCACGCTGATCGAACGCTTCCATGCCGACGGCAGCTACGACTACAAGGCGGTGTACAATTCCGATGGCTCCAAGCTCTACGACTACTACAACAGCGGCGGCAAATTGAGCACGGAGGTCTCGGTCATCTCGACCGGCACCACGACGACGACCTATGACACGGGGACCGGCAACAAGCTGACCGAGTACACGTCTAACGTAGACGGCAGCGCGGAGAACAAGACCTATACGGGCGGCGTGCTGACCAAGGACAATATCGTCCACAAGGACGGTGCGACGGACGCCTATGTCTATCAAATCACCGGCCAGTCCTACGCCTCGACCCACCAGGCCTACGATGCCGGCGGCAACGTGACGCTCATCGAGCGGCTCCATGCCGACGGCAGCTACGACTACCTGGAGAAGCACAACACGGACGGCAGCAAGGACATCTCCAACTATTCCAGCACCGGAGCGATCCTCAACCACACGCTGGTCAAGGCCGACGGCTCCCGCGCCGTCGACTATTACAGCCAGGATGGGACCGGCGACGTCCGCACCGACACCATGGATGTCAGCGGCAATCTGACGATGCGTGAATATACCCACACCAGCGGGGCCCACGAGGTCTATGCCTATGCCGACAATCTGAAGCTTGACGGCGGTACGGGCAACGACACCTTCTACTTCCGCACCACCAACGGCGGCACGGTGACCTATCAGGGCGGCAACGACACGATCTACAGCTTCAACACCGATACCTCCGCCGGCACGGACAAGATCGCGATCAGCACCTCTCTTGCTGCAAGCTTCAACGATCTTCACATGGCCCAGCAGGGTACGGATGTGCTGATCACGCTGGACAGCCATGATACGATCCTGATCAAGGGATCCACGGTCGCCAACCTTCACAGCGACTACTTCATGTTCTCGTAACGGCGGGCCGGTACCGATGGCCCGGCGCAGTGCGCCGGGTCGGGGTTACCGCCGCGACACCAGCACGCCGACCAAAAACGCCACCATCAGCGACGGCAGCGGTGCCTCGCGCACCATGCCGCGCACGATGTCCGTCCAGTGCTGCTCCGGAGCCAGCCTTGGCGACCTGACTTCAGGCGTCGGCGGAATGTCCCAGCCGGATGTTGTCGACGTACCGCCCACATTCGCACTGGGGAGCGATGCCAAGGCGTATTCATTGGTACGACAAGCTGCGAAGTACACTTCAAGAACGAAAGCGGCGTCGCCGGCCCCGGCCAATCAAAACAGCGACTCGATTGGAAAGGGTGTCAATGGTGGGTCGAATAATGACTCTTCAATTCTAGACGCCCGTGGCCTTCTGCCACTATCTTTGCTGTAGATTCGCTGATCGTCAGGATGAGCATTCGGACTAGGAAAATCATGGTCGCTAGGGGCAACAAGCAAGTTTGGGATTATCTCGATTACTACCTCTCCTTGGCACACTCCCCGCGCTATGCAGTTCTTATTTCAGGTCCATGGGGTGTCGGTAAGACGCACTTGCTGAAGGCGTTCCTAAGAGAGAAATTTGGCGAGGACGCCAAGGCTTACATATACGTAAGTCTCTATGGTCTCTCAAACCTCGATGAGATCGATGACGCTTTATTTCAGGCGGCCTTTCCTGCATTGACCGGGACGGGAGCCAAAGTGGTAGGGCGCGTCGCTAAGGCCGGTCTCAAGTTCTTGAAGTTCGATCCGGGCGACTGGAATATCAAGGAATTTCTCAGCAAGTTTAACGCCAAGATCTACGTGTTTGACGACCTCGAAAGATGCGAAGCGCCGATCAATAGCGTCCTCGGCTATATCAATCAATTTGTCGAGCATGCCCGTTCCACCTCCTGGCGGATTCCTTCCAGCCCCAGTTGAAGGCTGGGGCGGTCTTGGCATCCACGAACATGAATCCCCAGAGTACAAATTGCTACACTCATATCTGACCGCCGCCTTGCGGCGAACGGCAGAGGAGGCATATCCCACGTACGCGAAAAATCTGTTGTCCGACTTGAAGGTCGATGTCCAGTTATTCTTTCAGCGCCTCTGTTGGACGAACGATGCCAGGGATCAGCATGTGAATGCTCCGGTGCTCGCGAAGATCGATGTGAACGAATTTGTCGCCGCCTATCTAGCTCTCCATCCCAATGATCAGCGAGTGGTCATGTTGGCTCTCAAGGGACGGTACGAGGGTGGGCAGCTGGAAGGCGAACTTGAGGACGAGAAGCCGTGGATCACAGCCGTTCGTAGGGAGCTGGTAGCGCGGATGCCCGGATTGAGTGCGATCTCGAAATATCGTCTGCAGAAGCAGATCGAGTGGTATCTAAAGGCAATCGGGACCTAATACTTTTCGCGCGGCTACCGACTTTGACTTGCAACATTCTCATAACCAAGGCCGCCTGTTGACCAGGATCGACCTTATCGACCCAGCGCTCTTTGGCTTGGGAGATTCGGACGGCCGAATAGAAGTGATTCTGTACGCGTGGCTTGGCGCGTCCTCTACCGCCGCGCCACCAGCACGCCGACCAGGAACGCCACCATCAGCGACGGCAGCGGTGCCTCGCGCACCATGCCGCGCACGATGTCCGTCCAGTGCTGCTCCGGAACCAGCCTCGGCGACTTGACTTCAGGCGTCGGCGGAATGTCCCAACTCGAGGCGAGCTCGGCGATCTCGCTTTGCGCGAGTTGCACGCCGTCGCGCACACGGAAGATGGCCGCCCCCGATCGCTCGCGCGGCGCGAGCGCCATCAGCGTCGCGATCGCCGTGCGCAACGTCATCTCGCCAAAACCCTGCAGCCTGACCGATTCCTCGGGGTCGGACGTCATGTGATCACCCCCTCACAGCGCGAAATGGCGCGCGATGGTGAAGGCTGCCGTCGCGCACAGGACCAGCGTGGATACCGCGCCGGCCACGCCGCGCGCGAGATGGGCTCGCGTCAGGTGCCTGGTCATGATCTTGCTCCATGCTCAGCATGGAAATCGCGGTCCGCGCCGTTGGTTCCTTGCGCGGCGCGCGAATCGGCGGTTGCGTAGGATGGGTAGAGCCCTTGCGAAACCCATCACTTTTCCCGCGTGGGTCGATGGGTTTCGCTTCGCTCTACCCATCCTACGAGTCGCCAAATCGACCTACTTCCGCAGCAGCTCGCTCAACGCCGCCGTCGCCTCGGCGCAGCGGATGTCGTCGATCTCGCGCGAGAGGTTGATCGCGCTCGATCTGAGCTCTTCGAGCCTCCAGCTGGACGGGTGCTGATTTTCGAGTTGGCTGAGACGCTTGTTCAGATCGTCCAGCCTGGACTGGAGCTGCCCGATGCTGGCGGCCCCATTCACTTTCCAAACGCGTTGTGCGCGCATCGTTATTCCCCTGATAGTCTCACGGCGTTGTGAGAGCGGTTCATGGCCGCAATGGGAGTTTCTTTTGTCCGGCTTCAGACGGTGGGGAACCGTTGCAGATTGGCAACGAAAGTTCCTGGACGGCGTGTGCAGGCTGGCTCTCGGTTGCGCGGTGCGCCTCGTCGGCGCGGAATCTGCATGTGCGCGGTCGCGGCGGCGCGGGCGGCGCAGGTCCTGAAGATCGAAGGCCGGAAGAGCAAAGGAAAGACGCGTGGCGAGATTTGTGAACGTCGCGGCCGGCCAGCTTGGCCCGGTTGCGAGGCGCGAGAGCAGGACCGAGGTCGTGGCGCGCCTGATGGCATTGATGCGGCAGGCCGGGGCCAACGGCTGCGACCTGATCGTCTATCCCGAGCTCGCGCTCACCACCTTTTTTCCGCGCTGGTATTTCGAGGATCAGGCCGAGATCGACCGCTTTTTCGAGCGCGAGATGCCGGGGCCGGAGACGCGCGCGCTGTTCGAGCTCGGCCACGAGCTCGGCATCGGATTTTACCTCGGCTATGCCGAGCTGACGGTCGAGTCCGGCATCGTCAGGCGCTACAATACCTCCATTCTCGTCGACAAGAGCGGCGCGATCGTCGCGAAGTACCGCAAGGTCCATCTGCCCGGCCATGCCGAGCACGAGCCATGGCGTGAATTCCAGCACCTGGAGAAGCGCTATTTCGAACCCGGCAGCGGCTTCGGCGTGGTCGATGCCTTCGGCGGCGTGATGGGAATGGCGATCTGCAACGACCGCCGCTGGAGCGAGACCTATCGCGTGATGGGCTTGCAGGGCGTCGAGATGGTGATGATCGGCTACAACACGCCGGTGCACAATCCGCCGGCACCGGAGCACGACGACCTCTCGCTGTTCCACAATCATCTGGTGATGCAGTCCGGCGCCTATCAGAACGGCACCTTCGTGGTGGGCGTCGCCAAGGCCGGCGTCGAGGAGGGCGTCGACCACATCGGCGGCAGTTGCATCATCGCGCCCTCGGGCGAGATCATCGCGCGCTGCACGACCAAGGGCGACGAGATCGCGCTCGCCCGCTGCGATCTCGATCTCTGCAATTCCTACAAGCGCACGACGTTCAATTTCGACGTCCACCGCCAGCCGCAGGCCTATGGCATGATCGTGGAGCGGAAGGGTGTGACGACGATGGCGGATGGGTCGGCGGTGAAGGGTTGAGGCGCCTGTAGCCCGGATGGAGCGAAGCGAAATCCGGGGCCGCTCGCCCGGCAATTGGCACTTTCCCGGATGACGCTGCGCTCCATCCGGGCTACGGGGCCGGCCTGTGTCGCCGCCTGTCAATCCGCTTCCACAAAAATATTCCACTTTACCGAAATTCGGAAATGGCGTACGTGTCGCCCATCCCGGCTCATCCTTGAGGGGCGATCATGTGGTCGTCGTTTTCGCGAGCCGGGCTTGCGGTGGACGCGGCAGCGTCGGGCGCGAAGGCTTGAGGGCAGGGCGGATTGCTCTCCGTGAGCCCGAGGCCTCGCGCGGACGAACGGCGCTGACAGGTTCGTCTCGCCAAGGGGACGGCGGCAACGTGCACAACGTCGTCGGATCCCGCGGCGAATAGGACGGACCGCGCGTGCGGCAAAACCGTGTGGTCCTGGCCGTCGTTGCTACGGCCAAGCTCTTGCGGAGGCGGCGATCGCGTCAACCGGCGCGGCGCCGGTGAATTTCGTGAGAGCGAGGGAGGCCAGAGGGAACTCGGCTCCCGGGAGAGCACGGCATAAGCCGTCCGACCATCGCGCAGGGAAGGCCGAGTGATTGGCTCCACCTGTATGCTGCTGTGCGGTTCTTCCTGCGCGTGCCTTTTGCGCAGCGGACCGCGGGTGCGAGGTCAGCACCCGGCCTTCCCTGCGCCCTCTTGGCTTTTGAGGGTGGAGTGATCAGGCAAAGCTCGGGCGAATCGCGCCGCGAGGCTGCGAAGGCGTGTCTGCGAGGTCGTAGGATGGGTAGAGCACTTGCGAAACCCATCACGTTCCGGCGGGCCAGATGCGTGATGGGTTTCGCTTCGCTCTACCCATCCTACGAGTGCATGTCGGAGAACTGCAGTGCTGCCAAACACTCCGTCATTGCGAGCGCAGCGACTTGTCCGCCGAAGCCTTTGGCGAAGGCGGAAGCAATCCAGAATCCCACCGCCGAAAGACTCTGGATTGCTTCGCTGCGCTCGCAATGACGATTGTGAAGCAGCTTGCCAAACACCCCGGCCTCGTAGGGTGGGCAAAGCGAAGCGTGCCCACGATCAAGCGCATCGTGACGGGATTCGTGGGCACGGCGCTTCGCGCCTTTGCCCACCCTACGGCACCGCGGCTGGTTGCTTCCGCCTTCGCCAAAGGCCGCGGCGGAAAAGTCGCTATGACGAGCCGAAAGAGTGCCCGTCACTCGCCGTTCTCGTGCCCCGGACGCAGCGCCCCGGCGATGCGTTGCAGAGTGCAGTGCCGCTATTTCCCGATGATGTCGAGCTGCACATGACCGCGAATCACGCCGCAAGCCTTGCCGAATTTTCCCGCCCGGAGGCGGGACGCGCCTCATCCCTGGCTCGCCACGCGCGCGCGGTCGAGATGCTCCTCGATCTTGGGACGGTCGCGGGTGCGCTCGAAACTGGTGCAGAGCAGCTCCGTCTCCTCGAGCGAAACAGGGGCGCGATACAACCGGCACATGAACTCGGCGGTTGTACGTCCCTTTGCGGCGGCCGGGCCGATGCCCGGGCCGCGCTCGGCCAGAAACATGCAGTCGCGGCAGATGCTGGCGTCGAGACGCTGATGCGCTGCGTCGAGGTGATTGAGAATCTCCCGCAGCGAGTCGCGCAAGCGAATGCACTCGTCGGTCCCGAGCGACGTGACCGCGTTCACCACGTGGTTGATCGGGTCGTGCTGACTGAGACACTTCTCGCCCTGCGCGGTGACGTGAAGCACCACGGAACGCTTGTCCTCATGCGAGGGCTTGCGCACGAGAAAGGACTTGCCCTCCAGCGTTTTCACGATCTGCGATGCAGTCGCCCTGGTGGCGCCGATGAAGCCGGCGAGCGCGGACGGTGTGCGCGAAAACCTGTTGGCGCGGCCGAGGAAACGCAGCGCCATCCATTCCCGATCGCGCAATCCATGCTGATTGCCTTCGAAATACCAAGCCCGCGCCGCCTGAACCAGCAGCTCGACGGCCTCTCTTGCCAACGGCATGGATTCCTACCTCGCCCCGGGAATGTCGTGTGTCGCGGCCCGAAGCCGCTCTTCGCCATGACGCACGAATTTGCCGCAAGAAGCCTGGCGACCGGCGACGTGCGATGCGCACGTCGTGTCGGGCTCTTGTGCGAAGGCCTGCACTGCTGCTCGTCCGGTTTGGACCGAAGGGCGCCACGAAGTCCGGCGCCAGAGACTATGCCGCTGATGGTATGCCAACCGCGACGCCGTCGAACGCAAGCCCGAGTTGCCGTCACTGCCGGACGATGGATCGGAATTGTTCAACCGAAGCCCCTGAAGTTCAAGTCTCACGCAGACGTTTCTTATCTTCCGCCCGAAACGATGAATGAGCTTCTCAACAAAATCAAGTAGAGAGGCTCTCGCTGACTGGGTGTCGTTGCAGACGAATGTAACGTTCAAGACAATCTCGCTCTTACGGACACATGATAGTGAACGCAATACGTTGTCCTGCAACAGCATGCGCGCAACTATACGACGGTTTGATTGCACGACATGTTGTTGTCCGTCGGTGATGCAAATTGATCGATGCTTGTGCACGACCGGGACACTACGCATCGACGAGTCATCCACAACTTGTGGGTTCTACGGGGAAATCGCCCGAGGGAACCCGCAGGAATTGCACGTGGCGGTTGTTGTGGGCGCGATTCGGAGAATCGGGGATTCTGCCGCCTTCCCGCCGGCCATGCTCATCCGACCGGTTGAGGTGCCACGCGCGCGGAAGCGATGGCCGTCAAGCGTGCATGACGCGGCGGCGTGCAGCACGTGGAGACCGGCTGTCGAAATAATGAGCAAGGGCAGATCGTGGGCGATGCGCGCCGTCTCGGCCGGCCCACGCATGATCCGTAAAAGTACGCTGCGGTTCGCCGGAAAGATCGCGCACAAACAACGGCCTAGTGCGAGCTGGCGATCCCGCGGGACCGCCGCACGCTCTACTCGCCCTTGAGCATATCCCGCAGTTCGCGGAAGGGGTCGGCGCTCGGCGGCGCCGAAGCGTCCTGCCGCATCGCGCTGTAGATCCGCGGCACCATGTCGACCGCCTGGTCGAGGCCCGAATCGCGTCCCGCCTGGTATCCGCCCATCAGGCGCAGGTCGCGCGTGTCCTCGTATTTGGCGATCATGGTGCGCAGCTTGCTCACCAATTCGCGCTCTTCGGGGTCCCAGACATTGTGGGCGAGGCGGGAGACCGAGGCGAGCACGTCCACGGCCGGATAGCGCGCCTGGTCGGCGATGTGCCTGGAGAGCACGATGTGACCGTCGAGCGTGCTGCGGATGGTGTCGGCGATCGGCTCGTTGTGATCGTCGCCGTCGACCAGCACAGAGAAAATGCCGGTGATCGTGCCCGATCCCTCTTCGCCCGGGCCAGCGCGCTCCAGAAGGCGCGGCAGGTCGGTGAACACCGTCGGCGCGTAGCCGCGCGCCACGGCGGGCTCTCCGGCGGCGAGCGCGACCTCGCGGGCGGCGTGGGCAAAGCGGGTGATCGAATCGACCATCAGCAGGACCGATTCGCCTCGATCGCGGAAATATTCGGCAACCGCCATGGCCGTCTTCGGCGCCAGCCGCCGCATCATCGGGCTCTCATCGCCCGTCGACACGATGGTGATCGCGCGGCTGCGGTTTTGACCGAGGACGTCCTCGATGAATTCGCGCACCTCACGGCCGCGCTCGCCGACCAGGGCGAGCACGACGGTGTCAAAACCCTGGCTGCGGGCCAGCATGGCGAGCAGCGTCGATTTGCCGACGCCGGAGCCGGCAAAGATGCCGACGCGCTGGCCGGCGCAGATCGGGGAAAACAGGTCGATGACGCGCACGCCGGTGCGCAGCGGCTTGTGGACGCGCGCCCGCTTCATGGCCGACGGTGCCTCGGCTTCCGCCGAGACGGCGCGCGATCCCGGGGTGAGCGGACCCTGTCCGTCCAGCGGGGCGCCGAGCGCGTTGATGACGCGGCCCTTCCAGCTCGGATCGGGCGCGAAGGACAATGGCGGCATCCGGTAGGCGACGGAGCCGAGGCCGCCGCCGAACTGCCGGTCGAACGGCTTCGCGATGATGCCGTCGCTGTCGATCCGCACCACTTCGCCGATCTGGGGCTTGCCGCCGGAATTGACGCCGATCAGCTCACCCAGCCTGACGAAGCGCGACAGGCCGGAGACGCGAAAATGCGTCGGCGCGATCTCGGAGATCGCGCCGCTGACGCTGGCCAGGGGAGTGCTCTGCTGAAGGTCCAGCAGCGCCCACTCGAGTTGCCGAAGAGCGTTCAAGGAAACCGTCCACCCTCATTGCGCACGTGGCGCACTTGACTTGTTAGTCTATTTGCCCGGCTCGCCCAGAGTCCGGATCGCGTTCTGCAGCGAGTTCTCGGTGCCCTCGATCATCGAATTGGTGCCGTCGAAGGCGCGCGAGGCCGCCATCAGCTTGGTCAATTCCATCATCGGATTGGCGCCGGAGCCCTCGACATAGCCCTGCTTGAAGCCGTCGCGGGAGAAGTCGGCGATGGCGGTCGCGGGCCGGTCCGGCGTGACGCCGGAATTGCCGTAGCGCTCGAGATTGGCGTCGGCGGGAATGTTGAACAGGCCGATGGTGCCGATCTCGTTGTTGTCCTGGGTGATCGCGCCGCTGCGCGAGATCGAGACCGGTCCGCCGTTCGGGTCCAGCGTGATCTGAGCGCCGCCGGCATCGACGACGGGGAAGCCGGACACGGTCTGAAGATCGCCGTTGGCGGCGATCTGGAGCCGCCCGTCACGCGTATAGACCGTGCCGTTCGGGCCGGCGAAGGCGAGCCAGCCCTGACCGACCACGGCGACGTCGAGCGGATTGCCGCTCTCGGTGATGTTGCCCTGCTCGCGCGAGATGATGTTGTCGCCGGGCGAGGAGAACGCGACCGGGTTCGCGCCGGCCTTGGAGAGCACGGTCTCGAACTTCACGACGTCGGTGCGGAACGCGGCCGTGTTGACGTTGGCGACGTTGTTGGCGATCGTCTGGAGGCGCTTTTCGAGAGCGACCTGCGCCGACAGGCCGACATAGAGAGCCGATTGCATGACTTACCTGTTGAACTTGATGTTCTGAAGCGTCGTGAGCATGTTGGTGTCCAGGCTCATCGACGACGCGGCGCCGGCGATCAGGACCAGCGCGGGATTGGTCGAATTGTCGCTCTGGGCCTGGGTCGCGTCCCACATCGCGGCGAAACGCTGCACGAATTTGGTGACCTTGGCCGGGTCCTGGAAATCGGTGAGGTCGATCTTGTCCGTGATCATCTTGGCCTGGACGTCGATGTCGGACGAGCTGATGGTCGCCGGCCAGCCCATGGCGGTCTGCACCACCTGCGTCATCGCCTTGTCGGCCAGGATCTGATAGGCGCTGGTGATCGTGGAGGCCTTGCGGGTGAAATAGAGCGCCAGCCGCAGGCCCTCGTTCTGGTCGCCGGCCTTCTCCTCCATCGTCTGCGTGACGTATTGGGTCGCCGTGCCGGTCGTGGCTGCGCTGGTCTGGGTCGCCTGGTCGCCGAGGGCGGCGAAGTTGAAGGCGGTGGCGAACTGCCGGTAGCGGGTGTCGGTCAGCTTGTTGGCGAAGGCGGCGCTGTCCGAGACGCCCTCGGTCAGCACCTTGCGCATGAACGCCTTGGCGTAGGTCATGTCGCTGAGGCCGTAGGCCTTCATCGCGTAGCTGTAGAGGCGGTAGTCCTTCAGGAAGTCGTCGATCGTCTTCACATTGCCGATATGGCTGAGAAAATAATCGGTCTCGCGGCTGACGTCCGGCTCCTGCGCGACCTGGGTCATCGACTTGCCAAGGTCCGTGGTCAGTCTGGTGTAGTCCGCGATGGTGGATAGCATGGCACGCGCCCCTGTGGCCGCTATTGCGACTTTTGCTCAAGCTGCCGCGTATTGCTTGCGCGGGGCTGACGGTGCGGGAAGCCAGCCTCGCGCAAGGCTCGCCGACTAAATATTTCCGGTGGGATCGGCGATGGAGCGGCGCGTTGGGCAGTTTCGTGGGGATATTCATCACGGTGGCGGCGCTGCTCGGCGGATTTGCCGCCATGGGCGGGCATCTGGCCGTGCTGATGCAGCCGTGGGAATTCGTGATCATCATCGGCACCGCGGTCGGCACCTTCATCGTGGCCAATCCGTGGAAGACGGTCGTGGACAGCGGCGTTGCCTGCATGCAGGCCATCACCAACGCGGTGCCCGGACAGCGCTATTACCTCGACCTGCTCGGGGCGCTGCACGCCCTGATGCGCGAGCTCAGGGGCAAGGGCCGCAACGAGGTTGAGGCGCATATCGACGACCCCTCGTCCTCCGAGATCTTCAAGGCGTTCCCCAGCGTGCTGGGCGACCCCTCGCTGCTCCAGTTCATCTGCGACTATGTCCGCCTCATCATCATGGGCAACGCGCGCACGCACGAGATCGAATCGTTGATGGACGAGGAGATCCATACCATCGTGAAGAGTAAGCTGGCGCCTTACCATGCCCTGGTGACGGTGTCCGAGGCGATGCCGGCGCTCGGTATCGTCGCCGCGGTGCTCGGCGTCATCAAGGCGATGGGCGCGCTCGACCAATCGCCGAAGCTGCTCGGCGGCTTTATCGGCGCCGCGCTGGTCGGCACCTTCGCCGGCATTTTCCTGTCCTACGGCATCATTTCGCCCTTCGCGATCAAGATCAAGATGATGCGCGAGAAGAAGTGCCGGCCCTACATCATCGTCAAGCAGACGCTGCTCGCCTTCATGAACGGCGCCATGCCGCAGATCGCGGTCGAGCACGGCCGCAAGATGATCTCGAGCAACGAGCGGCCGTCGATCGACGTCGTCGAGAACGAGACGATCGCAGGTCCCAAGGCGGTCGTGAGCGACGCTGAACCCAAGGCTGCGCGCGCATGATGATGGAAAACGTCGACGTCGATCACAAGAAGCAGCTGCCGAACTATCTGCTGGACGCTGCCGGCATATCGATCGAACGCATGCCGATGCTCAATGTGATCTTCGATCGCATGGCGGCATCGTGCACGGACAGCCTGCAGCCGATGGCCGGAACGCCGTGCTACTTCTCGGTCAACGGCATCACCAACGATCCTCTCGGAGACATCATCAAGGACTACGAGGGCAACGCGGTCGCAGCCGTGCTCTACGCGGAGCAGTGGGATTCCCGCGTCATCATCATGCTCGACCGCGACTTCGTGTTCACCATGGTCGAGGCCATGTTCGGCTCGGACGGCGCCGAACCGCCGCTCGACGTCGAGCGCTCGTTCTCGAACATCGAGATCCGCCTGGTCCAGGCCCTGTTCGAACGCTTCGCCAAGGCGCTGCAACTCGCCTTTGCCGGCACCTCCAACGTCACCTTCCGTGTTGAACGGGTCGAGACGGCCATGGCGTCGCTGGCCATCGGACGCAGCGGCAACATGTCGATCTGCGCGAACATCATGCTGCAGGCGCTGTTCCGTGGCGGCCAGATGTTCCTCATCATTCCGCACTCCGCGCTCAATCCGCTGCGCCAGAAGCTCGCCCATGTCGTCGTCAGCGACGGCCGGGCGACCGATCCGCGCTGGCGCGAGCAGATGGAGAGCGAGGTCCATCGCACCGAGGTGACGCTGAGCGCGGTGCTCGACGAGAAGATGATATCGCTCGACGACGTCGTGAAATTCCACGTCGGGCAGGTGCTCGAGCTCGAAGCCACGCCGCGCACGCTGGCCCGTCTCGAAAGCAACAACCAGGTGCTGTTCTGGTGTCAGATCGGTCAGCTTGATGGCTATTACGCCATGCAGGTGTCCGATCCGGTGGATCAGAAACGGGAGTTCGTCGATGATATCCTATCTCGTTGATGCCGTGCTGCTCATTGCGCTCGCCTTCACCAGCATGCGGGTGACCCGGATGCACCGCGAGCTGGCGCGCCTGCGCAGCTACCAGGGCGAGTTCTCGACCATCGTCCATGAGACCGCGGGCGCCTTCGACACCGTGATCCATGCGGCACACGATTCAACCGCAAATCTCGGACGGCTCGCCAACGTGCTCAGCGCCAAGATCGACCAGGCTCACGACGCGATCGCGGCGCTCGATGCCAGGAGCGGGCTGGCATCCGCCACCGCCGGCGGCGCGGACGTGAACAAGCACTGAGGCTCGAACCGGCCGGACAATGACGATCGGGGCGCCCGCGGCGTTCCGGGAGTGGAAATACCAAGAGGCGATACCAAATGGCGCAATCCTTCGAATATGAGTCGGCACCGGCATCGGGAGAGAGCGATGCGTCTCCGCTGGAGCGGCTGGCGGAGATCGCGGCGCGGACGGCGGAAGAGAGCGGCAAGTTCGCCAATATCGACGCCATCCTGCGCATTCCCGTCACCATGCAGGTGGTGCTCGGCTCGGCGACGATCCCGGTGGCAAATCTGATGAAGCTCGGCCGCGGCGCCGTGGTTCCGCTCGATCACAGGGTCGGCGAGCCCGTCGACGTCGTCGTCAACGGCCGCATCGTGGCCCGCGGCGAGGTGGTCGTGGTCGAAGAGGACAATTCCCGCTTCGGTGTCTCGCTCACGGAGATCGTCGGACCGCTGGGGCAGGGTGATACCTAACCATGGCCGCGGCACAGGGCGGCGTCGCTCCCATCAAACAGCGCGGCGTTGCCACGCTGGGCGGAACGGAAAAGGTCGCGGCACTCCTGCTGGCCATGGGCCGGCAGGCGGCCGCGAGCGTGCTCTCGCAGTTCGAGCCGCAGGAAATCCGCATCGTTACCAAGGCCGCGGCTGAGCTGCGGCCGATCACGGCGCAAGAGCTCGAGGGAATCGTCGAGGAATTCGCCCAGCAATTCTCGATGGGCGCGAACATCCTCGGCACGCTCGGCGGCCTCGAAGCGGTGCTCGGCGACGTGCTTCCGGCCGATCAGGTCTCGGCGATCATGACGGACCTGCTCGGCAATTCGAGCCGGTCGGTGTGGGATCGTGTCTCGTCGGTGTCGGAAAACTCTCTGGCGACCTACCTCTCCAAGGAGCATCCGCAGACTGCGGCCCTGATCCTGTCCAAGGTCAAGCCGTCCTGCGCCGCAAAGGTGATGAGCCAGCTGCCGTCGAGCCTGCGCAACGAGCTGATGCGGCGCGTGCTCAGCCTCAAGCCGATCGCCGACGATGCGATGAAGGTCCTCGAGAAGACGCTGCACGAGGACCTGACGCTGAACTTCGCCCGCAACCTCGGCGCGGATACCTATGCCCGCGTCGCGGACATCATCAACAAGATGGAGCGCGGCCACATCGAGGATATGCTGAAGAGCCTCTCGGAGAAGCGGCCGAAGTCGGCCGAAGTGCTGAAGGAGCTGCTGTTCACCTTCGACGACGTGATCAACCTGACGCCGAAGGCGCGCACCATGATCTTCGACCAGGTGCCGACCGATCGCATCGTCGTCGCGCTGAAGGGCACAGACAAGCACTTCCGCGAGCTGATCCTGTCCTCGGTCGCCTCGCGCGTCCGCCGCGTCGTCGAGCACGAGCTCGCGATCG
Organism: Bradyrhizobium sp. KB893862 SZCCT0404; assembly: GCF_018130885.1. Lineage (NCBI taxonomy): Bacteria > Pseudomonadati > Pseudomonadota > Alphaproteobacteria > Hyphomicrobiales > Nitrobacteraceae > Bradyrhizobium > Bradyrhizobium sp. KB893862 SZCCT0404. Next base: position 9,901 of record NZ_JAFCLT010000018.1, on the reverse strand, counting down.
GCGAGCCGTCGAACCAGCGCGACGTGCTGGAGGCGCGGCGCGTGATCACCGATCTCGCGCTCGAGCTGGCGGAGAAGGGCGAAATCGAGCTCAACCCCGAGCAGGAGGATGAGCTGGTCTTCCGCTGACCGCTGAACGGGCATGGCAGAAACAACCGATCAGGAGAGCAAGACAGAAGAGCCGACCGAGAAAAAAGTCCGCGATTCGGTCGAGCAAGGCAAAATTCCCGTCTCCCGGGAAGCGTCTATCTTCGCCTCGATGGCCGCACTGATGGTGATCCAGGCATTCCTGATCGGCCAGGGCTCGCAGCAATTGGTGCCGACCCTGCAGGGTCTGCTCGACGATCCCGAGGGCTTTCCGCTCAGCACCGGGGCCGACGCCCAGAACCTGCTCACCGTGGTGGGGCTGCAGGCACTTCGATTCCTGGTGCCGCTGGTCGTCATCATGATGGTGTTCGGCCTCGCCGCCTCGTTGTTGCAGAATGCGCCGCGCCTGGTCCTGCAGCGCATCGTGCCGGATCTGTCGCGGATCTCCCCGATCAGCGGCTGGAACCGTCTGTTCGGAACGCAGGGCCTCGTCGAGTTCGGCAAGTCGCTGTTCAAGCTCGGCTCGGTCAGCGCCGTGGTCGCCGTGGTGCTGCGCTCGTCCGAAGCAAGGGCGTTCGAGGCGATGTACACCGATCCGGTGGCGCTTCCGGAGATGATCCTCAACATCGCGATGCGGATCGTCTCGGCGATCTGCATTGCGACCATCGTCCTGGTCGCGATCGACCTCGCCTGGGCGCGCTTCCATTGGCGGCGCGAGCTGCGCATGACCAAGCAGGAGATCAAGGACGAGCACAAGCAGGCCGAAGGCGATCCGATGGTCAAGGCCCGCCTGCGCTCGCTGGCGCGCGATCGCTCGCGGCAGCGGATGATCGCCGCCGCCTCGCGCGCGACGCTCGTGATCGCGAATCCGACGCACTTCGCGATCGCGCTGCGCTACAAGCGCGAGGAGAACCCGGCGCCGCTCGTGGTTGCCAAGGGCATGGACGTGATCGCGCTGAAGATCCGCGAGGTCGCCGAGCAGAACAGGATTCCGGTGATCGAGAACAAGGCGCTGGCGCGGGCGCTGTACGAAGCAGTCCAGGTCGACCAGGTCATTCCGGCGGAGTTTTTCCGTCCGGTCGCCGAGATCATCTACTTCCTGCAGTCCAAGCAGGCACCGCGGACCGAGAAGGTTCAGTAGATTTCCTGGGATGGTGCTTTGCCCAACAGCTTGACGAAAGCTTAACGCCCTAGGCTACCCCCAACAGATCATAATGGGGCTGTCGTGGGACCGCTTTATCTCTTCGAACTCGCATCGTCGCAGGCGCGTCATCTCGAACTTCGCCAGTCGACGATCGCGACCAACGTCGCCAACGCCAATACTCCGGGCTTCAAGGCACGCGACGTCGAGCCGTTCAACAAGGTGCTCGACACGATGCCGGTCCGGCTTGCGACGACATCGTCGTCGCACCTGCAGCTGTCCGGCGCCGAAACCGACACGCGCGCGACCGCCAAGAAAGACAGCTGGGAAGTGGTTCACTCCGGCAATTCCGTCAGCCTTGAGCAGGAGATGATCAAGGGCAATGACGTCAGCCGCGACTACTCGATGAATTCCGCGGTCGTGCGCTCGTTCCACCGCATGCTCATGTCGAGCGTTAAAACCTGAGGTGAACTGACATGCTGGACGCACTGAGCGCCTCTCTGACGGTTGCGAGCTCCGGGCTCGAGGCGCAATCGACGCGCATGCGCATCGTCTCGGAAAACCTCGCCAACGCGACCTCGACGGGCCGCACCGCCGGGGCCGATCCGTATCAGCGCAAGACCATCACGTTCGACGCTGCGATGGACCGCGCTTCGGGCGCGCAGCTCGCGAAGGTCAAGGAAATCGGCGTCGACACCACGCCCTACCGCGTCGAGTACGACCCGGGGCATCCTGCCGCCGACAAGGCCGGCTATGTCAAGCTGCCGAACGTCAACATGATGATCGAAATGGCCGACATGCGGGAAGTCAACCGTTCCTATGAGGCCAATCTCCAGGTCGTGAAACAGGTGAGGTCGATGCTTGGCATGTCCATCGACCTTCTGAGGGGCTGACAATGCTTGAAGCAATCTCGTCCACCGCGATTTCCGCAGGCCAGGCGGCGTCCCGCGCCACCGAGACGCAGGCCATCTCGCCCGCCGCGACGGCTCCGGTCAAGGCCGGCGACGATGTCGGCTTCGAGTCGGTGATGAAGCAGGTGACGACGGACGCGATCGGCACGCTGAAGGCGGGCGAAGCGGCGTCGATCTCGGCGATACAGGGCAAGGAATCGACCCGGCGCGTCGTGGAAGCGCTGATGTCGGCCGAGCAGGCCTTGCAGACGGCGGTCGCGGTTCGCGACAAGGTCGTGCAGGCCTATCAAGAAGTCGTCCGGATGTCGATTTGATCTGAGGGAGTGGGTTAAGTGAAATCGCTCGCCATTGCGGCCACGGGCATGAACGCCCAGCAGACCAATATCGAAGTCATCGCGAACAACATCGCCAACATCAACTCGACGTCGTACAAGCGGGCGCGCGCCGAGTTCACCGATCTGTTCTACCAGATGGACCGCATGCAGGGCGTCGCCAACGTCAACGGTTCGTCGCCGATCCCGGAAGGCGCCAACCTCGGCCTCGGCGTCAAGTCGGCGGCGATCCGCAAGCTGCACATCCAGGGCGCGCTCACCCAGACCGGCAACCCCTACGACCTCGCGATCAACGGCCGCGGCTGGTTCCAGGTGCTGGGGCCGAACAACGAGGTGCAATACACCCGCGCCGGCTCGTTCAACACCAATGCCAACGGCCAGCTCGTCACCACCGACGGCTATCTGCTGGATCCCGCGATCACCATTCCGCAGGGAACGGTCCAGGTCACGGTCAACCAGACCGGACAGGTGTTTGCCAAGCTGGACACCGAAATCAATCCGCGGCAGATCGGCCAGCTCAACCTCGCCAACTTCGCCAACGAGGCCGGCCTCGAGCCGCTGGGCAGCAATCTCTATCGCGAGACCACGGCTTCCGGCACGCCGGTCGTCGGCCTGCCGGGCGATGCCGGCTACGGCAAGATCAACCAGCAATATCTCGAAGCCTCGAACGTCGATCCCGTCAAGGAAATCACCGAGTTGATCTCGGCGCAGCGCGCCTATGAAATGAACGCCAAGGTCATCCAGGCCTCGGATGAAATGGCCTCGACCGTATCGAAGGGCCTTCGCTAGTTCCGGTGTGTCCATGTTGAACAGGGTTGGCCTGATCGTGCGCGGGGTGGCCGCCGTGCTGCTGGTTCTCGCCTCGGCGCGCCTCGCCGTCGCCGAGGAGAAGCGGCTTCCGGTGCCGGCGGTCTCGATCCGTGCCGGCGAGCTGATCCGCGACGACATGATCACCGAGCGCGCCTTCGCGCCGAACGTCCTCGGCGTCGCGATGTTCGTCGAAGGACGTCAGGTCCTGGTCGGCCGCATGGCCCGGCGCGCGCTGCTGCCGGGTCAGCCGATCCCGAGCAACGCGGTGGAAGATCCCTGGACCGTCGCGCGCGGCGCCATGGTCAAGGTCGTGGTCGAAGACAGCGGCCTGTCGATCGTCACCTACGGCTCGGCAATGCAGTCGGGCGCGGCGGGCGCGCTCATCCCGGTGCGCAACACCGATACCGGCGTGATCATCAGGGGCATCGTCCAGCCGGACGGCACCGTCAAGGTCGTGGACGGATCATGACCAGAGTTCTGCTCGCACTCGTCCTGCTCTTCTGCGCCGCCAGCGCCCATGCCGCCGTCCGCATCAAGGACATCGCGGACATCAAGGGGCTGCGCGAAAACCAGATCGTCGGCTATGGTCTCGTCATCGGCCTCAACGGCACCGGCGACACGCTGCGCAATGCGCCGTTCACGGAGCAGTCCCTGCAATCGATGCTCGAGAACATGGGCATCAACGTCAGGAACGAGACCACCAGCACCACCAATCCCACCCGTCCGACCACGCTGCGCACGCGCAACGTCGCGGCCGTGATGGTGACCGCGGACCTGCCGCCTTCGATCGGCCCCGGCGAACGCATGGACGTGACGGTCTCGTCGATGGGCGATGCGACCTCGCTGCTCGGCGGCACGCTGGTGATGACGTCGCTGCGCGCGGCGGACGGTGCGGTCTATGCCGTAGCGCAGGGCGCGGTCACGGTCGCCGGCTACAGCGTGGGCGGCCAGGCCCAGAACGTCAGCCAGGGCACGCCGACTGCCGGACGCATCCCGAACGGTGCGCTGGTCGAGCGCGAAGTGCAGGGAAGCCTCCACGAGATGGAGTTCCTGGTGCTGGAGCTCAAGAATCCCGATTTTGTCACCGCGACGCGCATCCTCGACGCCATCAATCGCTACGCCGGCGGCCGCTACCGCTCGCAGATCGCCTTCGAGCGCGACTACCGCACCATCGTGCTGTCGAAGCCGCGCAATGTCGGGCCGGTCCGCTTCCTCGCGGAAGTCGGCGAACTGACGGTCGAGCCCGATACGCCTGCGCGGGTGGTGATCAACGAACGCACCGGCACGGTGGTGATCGGGCGCGATGTGCGGATATCCACGGTTGCGGTCACGCACGGCAATCTGACGGTCCGGGTCACGGAGCTCCCCGTCGTATCGCAGCCGGCGCCGTTCTCCCGGGGCCAGACGGTGGTCGTTCCCCAGACCGTGGTCGAGGCCAACGAGGCCGGATCGCAGGTGGCCATCCTGAGCGGCGTCGATCTCCAGCGCCTGGTGCGCGGGCTGAACCAGATCGGTCTCAAGCCGTCGGGCATCATCGCCATCCTCCAGGCGATCAAGACGGCCGGCGCGCTCCAGGCCGACGTCATCGTGCAATGATGCATAAGCGTCGTGCAAGCTTGGTCGCTCAATGCTGAGGTCTCGACCGAGAATCGCACGCGGCCCGATGTTGAAGCTGGATCACAAAGCCAAACTCCTCCTGCTGGTCGCGGCCGCGGCGCTCGCGGGCGTTTCGCCCGTGCTGGCGCTGGATGAAGCCAAGCCGACCAAGCCGCTCAACCTGCTGTCGTTCGCGCGCGCCCGCGCGCCTGGCTCGCAGAAGCCGGTTACGTCGTACCCAAGCGACAATGCAGCGACCCGCGCTACGGCGTGGGCAGCCGAAGACTCGGGGCCCGCGACCACGGGCGCTGTGCCGGCGCCCGAAAAGCCCGCACCGGCACAAGCCGCCGCGCCTGTGCGGCCGGCCAAGCCCGCCAGCGTCACAGCACTGCCCAAGCCCGCAGCACCGCAGGGTGCCGTGTCCGCGGACAACGAAATCCCCCTGTTCTGCAGCAACGTGGCCGATCCCGCGGTCGATGCGAGGCTCGCCTGGCAGCTCAAGGAGCTGGAGAAGGCCGAGAGCCTGCTTCGCGAGCGGATCGCCGAGGTCGAGGCCAAGCGCGCCGAATACGAGAAATGGATGGCGCTGCGCGACGACTTCCTGAAGAAGGCCGAGGCGCAGGTCGTCGAGATCTATTCACGCATGAAGCCGGACGCCGCGGCGACGCAGATCGCCGGCATGGCCGACGAGACCGCCGCCGCCGTGCTCGCCAAGCTCAGCCCGAGGAGCTCGAGCGCGATCTTCAACGAGATGGATACGGCGCGCGCCGCGCATCTTGCCGATCTGCTCGGCGGAATGCGTCGCGTGGACGACGGAAAGACCAAATAGATGAAGCATCTGATCCTCATCCTCTCGCTCCTGATGCTTGCCGGATGCGTCGGCGATCCCGCCGAGGTCCTGACCGGTCCGCGGCTGTCGCCGGTCGGCAGCGGCCTGAGGACGCAGGCCGATCCGATTCCCGTGACGCCGCGCATGCGCACGCCCGTCAGCTATCGTTCGACCTGGGACGACGGCACCGACCTCTACCGCGATCCGCGCGCCCGGCGCACCGGCGACGTCGTGACGGTGATCATCTCGATGCAGGACAAGGCCAAGCTCGACAACAAGACCGACCGCTCGCGCGATTCGCAGATCAAGTTCGGCCTCGACTGGCTGATGGATGTGGCGGGATGGCAAGACAAGGGCTCGACCAGCGCCAATCTCAACACCAACACCCAGATCAAGGGCAACGGCCAGATCGACCGCACCGAGGACATCAAGCTGTCGATCGCCGCCATCGTCACCGACGTGTTGCCGAACGGCAATATGATGATCAGCGGATCTCAGGAGTTCCGGGTCAACACAGAGATGCGCGTGCTCAATGTCGGCGGCATCGTGCGTCCGCGCGACATCTCGCGGGCCAACACGATCTCCTACGACAAGATCGCCGAGGCGCGCGTGTCCTATGGTGGTCGTGGAAATCTGTCGGACGTGCAGCAGCCTGGATGGGGACATCGGATCTATGACGCCGTGGCACCGTTCTGAGGTTCGTGCCGGCATGACCGGGTCGCGAGGGCAGGGGACGTGATGCGCCTGATTGCGGCCATCGTGGTGCTGACCCTTGTCGCGATCGGTGCGGGCGCGCTTGCCGGCATGCATCTGTTTGCGGCCGCCGAGCGTGTCGCCGATGCGAAGAAGAATGCCACGCCGCCACCGATCGCGACGAGCTACACCGGCAGTGCACGGCTTCGGAAGCTGTCCCCGATCGTGACCAATCTCGCCGCGCCGGCCAACAACTGGGCCCGTGTCGAAGCCTCGATGGTGACCGAGAGCATGAGCGACGAGGACGCCGGCATTCTGGCCGCCCATATCAGCGAGGACATCATCACCTATCTGCGTTCGTCATCGGTTGCCCAGTTCGAGGGGTCGCGCGGGCTCCAGCATCTGCGCGACGACCTGACCGAGCGCGCCAATATCCGCTCGTCCGGCAAGGTGCGCGAATTGATCATCGAGACGTTGGTGATTCAGTGAGAGTGAAAGTCCTGCTGCTCGCGTTGGTCCTGGTCGTGCTGCCCGAGGTGGCGCTGGCCCAGATTCCGGACCTCAACTCGCTGCTGCCGCCCGGCAACGGCTCGACCAGCGGCCGCATCATCCAGCTGATGGCGCTGATCACGGTGTTGTCGGTGGCGCCGGGACTGCTCATCATGGTGACGAGCTTCACGCGGTTTGCGGTGGCGCTGTCGTTCCTGCGCTCCGGTCTCGGCCTTCAGACCACGCCGGCCAATCTGGTGCTGGTCAGCCTCGCGCTGTTCATGACCTTCTACGTGATGGCGCCGACCTTCGACCGCGCCTGGGAGACCGGCGTCCAGCCGCTCATGAAGAACGAGATCTCGGAGGAAGAGGCCTATCTGAAGATCACCGATCCGTTCCGCGAGTTCATGCTGGCCCATGTCCGCGACAAGGATCTGCAGACCTTCGAGTCGCTCGCCGCCGAAAGCTTCCGCAAGAAGTTCGACGACAAGCGTATCGATCTGCGCGTGATCATTCCGGCCTTCATGATCTCCGAGCTCAGGCGCTCGTTCGAGATCGGCTTCCTCATCATGCTGCCGTTCCTCGTGATCGACATGATCGTCGCGACGCTGACAATGTCGATGGGCATGATGATGATGCCGCCGACGATCCTCGCGCTGCCGTTCAAGATGCTGTTCTTCGTGCTGATCGACGGCTGGAATCTGCTGGCCTCGGGCCTCGTGCGGTCGTTCTCGTAGCGACCGTCCGCCGGCGGGCGGGTTATGGTTAGCGAGAAGTACCAGCTTATGGTTAGCGTGAAGTACCGGCTTATGGTTAGCGTTGGGTAATGTTAACCATATGATTTTGTTGAAGAATTCAAGCCGATCTTAATCTGCGCGCAAGATTCGGCGTGCTAGCAATGCGTCACGGCGGGTTGGACCCCACCCACATCAGTCCAAAGGCATGATGCCGCCCCTCCGTACCGGTGAAAGCCCGGTATGTCCCCTCGTGAAAATGTAACGCGTACATCAAAGGGACATTCGCAATGTCAAGCCTGCTTACGAACTCGACCGCCATGACCGCGCTCCAGACCCTGCGGTCTGTCAGCTCGCAGCTCGCCACCACGCAGACCCGCATCTCCACCGGCCAGCGCGTCTCGACCGCTTCGGACAACGCTGCCTACTGGTCGATCGCAACCTCGATGCGCTCCGACAACGCCGCGCTCTCCGCGGTCTCCGACTCGCTCGGTCTGTCGGCCGCAACCGTCGACACCGAATACACCGCTCTGAACACGGTCATCGGCGACAAGGACTCCGGCCTCACCAAGCTGCAGGCGCTGCTGGTCGAAGCCAAGACCGCCGGTATCGACCGCTCCAAGATCCAGGCCGACGTCACCCAGATCCAGGCGCAGCTGAAGTCGACCGCCAGCTCGGCGACGATCAACGGCATCAACTGGCTGAGCATCGACACCTCGAGCGGCTCCACCGCGACGCCGACGAGCTTCAGCCTCGTGTCGTCGTACTCGCGCGTCGGCAGCACGCCCACCATCGGCTCGATCACCGTGACGACCGCCACCTACGCGCTCTACACCACCGGCGGCGCCACCAAGACCGGCATCCTGGACACGGTGTCCGGCGGTTCGACCGGCGCGTCGATCGACACGATCGCCATCGGCTCGCTGACCGACTCGGCCGCTGACCAGACCAAGCTCGACGGCTACATCGCGCAGGTCACCGCCGCGATCGGCTCGGTCGCCTCGGCCGCCGCCAACCTCGGTGCCGTCAAGAACCGTATCTCGACCAACACGGAATTCGTCAAGTCGCTGATGGACTCCGTGGATCGCGGTGTCGGCCAGCTCGTCGACGCTGACATGAACCAGGAGTCCACCCGCCTGGCGGCCCTCCAGGTCCAGCAGCAGCTCGGCGTGCAGGCGCTCTCGATCGCCAACAACAGCAGCCAGAGCATCCTGTCGCTGTTCCGCTAAATCTCAGGTCATCTGGGGAGGGCCGCGCTTCTCGCGAAGCGCGGCCCTTTTTTTGTTCGGCGTGAACCCACGCCAAGATCCCGGCTCGGTGTTGCGGTCGGGACACAGAGCCACAAGCCTCGCACAAGCTTCGGCGGCTAGCCTCTCCGGTACGACAGGTTGGGCCCTTCACACGCATTTGCGCGGCCCAAAGGCATGACGCCGCCCTGTGGTACCGGTGCAAGCCCGGTATGTCCCCAAACTCAATTCAATCCAAGGGACATCAAAAATGGGTTCTAGCCTTCTCACCAACTCGTCTGCAATGACCGCGCTGCAGACGCTCCGTAACGTCAGCTCGCAGCTCGCCACCACGCAGAACCGGATCTCCACCGGCCAGCGCGTGTCGACCGCGTCTGACAACTCGGCCTATTGGTCGATCGCGACGTCGATGCGCTCCGACAACGCCGCGCTCTCGGCGGTCTCCGACTCGCTCGGTCTGTCGGCCGCGATGGTCGACACCGAGTACACCGCTCTGAACACGGTCATCGGCGACAAGGAATCCGGTCTGACCAAGCTGCAGGCGCTGCTGGTCGAAGCCAAGACCGCCGGTATCGACCGCACCAAGATCCAGTCGGAAGTCACCCAGATCCAGCAGGATATGAAGCTGAAGGCCAACTCGGCCACGATCAACGGCATCAACTGGCTGAGCATCGATACCTCGACCGGCTCCACCGCGACGCCGACGAGCTTCAACCTCGTGTCGTCGTACTCGCGCGTCGGCGGTACGCCCACCATCGGCTCGATCACCGTCACGACCGCCACCTACGCGCTCTACACCACCGGCGGCGCGACCAAGACCGGCATCCTGGACACGGTGTCCGGCGGTTCGACCGGTGCGTCGATCGACACGATCAGCATCTCCGCGCTGACCGACTCGGCGGCTGACCAGACCAAGCTCGATGGCTACATCACGCAGGTCACCACCGCGATCAACTCGGTTGCCTCGGCCGCCGCCAATCTCGGTGCCGTCAAGAACCGCATCGCGACCAACACCGAGTTCGTCAAGAACCTG
>NZ_JAFCLT010000017.1:0-105635 GCF_018130885.1 Bradyrhizobium sp. KB893862 SZCCT0404 | reverse complement strand
ACGGTCACGGCGGGAACGCCGTCCGTGGGCGGCACGCTGGCATCGAGCGATGTCGACCATGGCGCCACGGCGACCTGGAGTGGCTCCGCGGCGGGCAGCTATGGCTCGTTTGCGATCGGGACCGACGGGACCTGGACCTACACGCTGGACAACACGCCAGGCAGTGCCGCGGACCAGCTCGCCGAAGGCGTAGTGAAGACCGAGACCTTCACCGCGACGGTCACCGACGACAAGGGCGCGACGGCGACCGAGACGGTGACCGTCACGGTCACCGGCAGCAATGATGCGCCGGTGATCACGAGCTCGGCGCAGACCGGCTCGGCCACGGAAGACACCAAGCTGACGGCGACGGGCCAGGTGACATCGAGCGACGTCGACCATGGCGCGACGGCAGCCTATAGCGGCAACGCGACGGGGCTGTATGGCAGCTTTGTGGTAGACGCCGCGACGGGGCAGTGGACCTACACGCTGGACAACGCCAACCATCAGGATCTGGCGGCGGGCGAGAGCCATACCGAGATCTTCACGGTCACCGTGACCGACGACAAGGGCGCGACCGCGACCCAGGACGTCGAGATCACGGTCAATGGCACCAATGACAACCCGACGCTGACGGCGGGTGCACAGAGCGTGCAGCTGGTGGAGGCGGGTGTCGGCACGACCGGCACGGCGAATGCGTCGATCGCGCTGACAAAGGGCGATCCCGATACAGGCGATGCAGCGACCTACGATAGCACGGCGTTGTCTTCCAACGGCTGGGCAACCGGCAATGGCGGGGCGACGTACACCAAGGCTGGAACCTACGGTACTGCAACATTGACCACGGCGACCGGCGTGGTGAGCTATGCCCTCAACGACGGGGCCAGCGCCACCAATGCCCTGGCAGGTGGCGCTGGTGTGTCGGACAACTTCACCGTCTTCGTCAAGGACGGCAGCACGGGCACTGCATCGACGGCGGTGAACTTCGCGATCACCGGCACCAATGACAACCCGACGCTGACGGCGGGTGCACAGAGCGTGCAGCTGGTGGAGGCGGGTGTCGGCACGACGGGTACGGCGAACGCATCGATCACGCTGACAAAGGGTGACCCCGATACGGGCGACGCGGCGGTCTTTAACGGCACGGCGCTCACCTCCAACGGGTGGGCAACCGCGAATTCGGGCGCGACCTACACGAAGACGGGTACTTACGGTGTCGCGACGCTGACCACGGCGACCGGTGTGGTGACCTATGCGCTCAACAATGCAGACCCCGACACCAACGCTTTGGCGCAGGGAGCAAGCGCGTCGGACAACTTCACCGTCTTTGTCAAGGATGGCACGACGGGGACGGCATCGACGGCCGTGAACTTTGCGATCACCGGCACCAACGACGCACCCGTCCTAAACACTGCTACTTGGGAATGGGGTACGGGAAATCAGAGCAAGATCCTTACCATTTCGGGCAATCTCTCCGATCCGGACTCAGGAAATCTGACGACGGAGACGGTCACCATCAATTGGGGTGATAATTCATCCGTAACGTTCAATCCTGCAAGCAGCGGAGCGTTCAATCAAACTCATACCTACTCCAATAGCGGCAAATTCACGATCACGCTGACCATTACCGACCAAAATGGAGCCGTGATCACGCAGTCTACAGTAACTTCGAACAATGGGTCGGGTTCGTTCCCTGCCGGCGTGGCGGGAGAACCGATAAACCTTGCTCTAATGGACCCAACGGGTGAGCGCGGTGAGGTAACCCTGGTCATCAAGGGAGCGCCCTCTGATTGGACGATCAGCGGTGGGACGCAAAATCCGGATGGATCGTGGACGGTGGTCACAAATGACGTCAAATCTCTGAGTGTAACCACGCCAGAGACCTATATCGGTGCATCGGTCCTTCACATCGTTGAGACGTGGGTGAACGCCGATGGCACTACGAGTGAGATCTCGATAGCCGACAATGTCGAAGCATACGCTGCTGGCTCACCCATCTTTGCCTGGTCGGGCGATGACACACTTACCGCCTCGAGTGGCCATGACCTGCTCGTGTTCTCGCAGCCGATCGGTCACGACACGGTTTACAGCTTCGATGTCGCGATGGATCAAATCGACCTCATCGGGTACACGTCGTACATCGACTTCGCAGATGTCCAGGCGAACACGGTCGACGATGCGCATGGCAATGCGCTCATAACGCTCGGCGATGGTCAGACCATTACGTTGAACGGGGTACATGCGGCTGACCTGACCGCAAGCAACTTCGTCTTCGACCGGACGCCGGTCACGGAAAATTCCGGCACGATGGCAATCAGCGACGGCGCGATGCTGCCGTTGTCGGGCGACATCAACAACACGGGGATCATCGAGCTCAATTCGAGCGGCGATGTCACCAACCTGCAGCTGATCCAACATGGCATCACCCTGGAGGGCGGTGGAGCCGTCGTGCTGTCCGACAGCACCGGCAACGTCATCGAAGGTACGGCCGCGGATGTCACCTTGACCAATGTCGACAACATCATCAGCGGCGCGGGTCACCTCGGCAATGGATTTATGGCGCTCATCAATCAGGGCTCCATCATCGCGACCGTCACCAACGCGTTGGAAATCGATACCGGCGCTTACACGATCATCAACTCCGGTACGCTTGAAGCAACGGGGACGGGCGGCCTCACGATCGACAGCGCGGTTGCCAATTCCGGAGTGCTGTGGGCCAATGGTGGCAACATCACCGCCAAGGCCGATGTCAATGGCGGGTCCGCGCTGATCAGCGGCTCAGCGACTTTGGAGCTGGGTGCCGCGTCGTCTGTGGACGTCAAGTTCGATGCCGCCGGCGATGGGCTTCTGCAACTGGATCAGTCGATCAGCTTCTCGGGCCTCGTGTCAGGGTTCAACTCGGGCGATCAGATTGACCTGCACGACATCCTGTTCTTGTCCGGTAGCGCGGCTTCGTACACGGCCAACGAGACCGGGACGGGTGGGGTGCTGAGCGTGACCGATGGTGCCCATACGGCAAATATCGGCATCCTTGGCCAGTACACGTCTGACAATTTTGAACTCACCACGGACGAGTCCGGCAGTTCGGTGATCAGGTTTCACGGAGCCTGATGCGGCCAGAGGTTGAGGGAAGGGCGGCTGATGAAGCCGCCCTGTTTAGCAGCCCCTTTCGGGCGGGCTGCGAGCTAGTCGGCGACTCTTCCCTCGTTCGGGAGGTGATCGGAGTTTGCTGTCGTTATGTCGATTATATAGCAAAATCAGATAGATAATCGAAATTCGTCTTTATCGAAGTTTGGCCGACCGCCGGATTAATTAAGGGCGGAAAAACTTGCACGTTGCGCGCGCGACCGCTTTTCCAGCGTGCGTCGTGATGATATGCAAAAAGACAATTTAATTCATTTTTAACTATTTACGGTGGCGTCTTGAAGTACACCGGCACATTTCCGTCGATCGGCTCTGATCACCAAGGCCTTCACTTCGACTCCATTCCGGCTGCAGATCGGCTCGCGGGGAGCGTCGAAATCCCCGACGCGCATCTGCTCTTCTCCGGCAATTTCGAGCGTATCGGCGTCGACCTGATCCTTTCCGATCAGCTCCATCGCGTCATCGTGCCGAACTATTTCCGCGACCACGCGCGCCCGCTGCTCGTTTCGCCGGAAGGCGCGCGCCTCGATCCCGGCGTGGTCGATGCCCTGACGGGGCACACCCTTTATGCGCAGGCCGGCGCGCCAGCGGCCGGCGGCAAGGTGGTGGGCCATGTCGTCAAGATCACCGGCAGTGCGAGCATCGTGCGCAATGGCGTGACGATCGTCGCCAACGTCGGTGATGCGATCAACCAGAACGACGTGGTGCAGACGGGCAGCGGCTCGACCCTCGGTCTCGTGCTCGACGACGGCACGACGTTCAATCTGTCCGCCAATGCGCGGTTCATGCTGAACGAACTGACCTACGACGCCAGCAGCACCTCCAACAGCTCGCTGATGACCCTGGTCCAGGGCGCCGCCAGCTTTGTGGCGGGGCAGGTCGCGAAGACCGGTGACATGCGGGTGTCGACGCCGACCGCCACGATCGGCATTCGCGGCACGGCCGTGATCCTCGACGTCTCGGCGACCGACGGAAGGGTGTCGGTGTCCGTCGTCGACCAGCGCGACGGTCTGGTGCATGCGGTTCAGGTCTTCAACACCGCCGGCGTCCTGATCGGTACGGTGACGAGCAACGGATCGACGCTGACGCTGACGCCGACGGCGAATTTCGACGTGATTGCGCAGCAGAGCAACAAGACGACGGACCAGGTCGCGCAGGAGTTCGGTGCCTTCCAGCAGGTGCTGAGCACGTATGATTCCGCAAAGCAGCTGTTTCCAAACCTTCCGCAGCATACGGAGAACAAGGACAACAACAATAAGGACAATACAAATCCGAACAGCACGACGAAATTCGCAGGAAGCCCGCCGCTTCAGCCCCCCGGCACCGAATATCATTCCGCGACCGGGACAAGTCCCACGCAGCAGGCGAGCGCAGCCCCGAGCGTCGGCGTCACGGTCAATCCGGCCTCCGACACCAGCACGAGCTCGACTGCGAAGCCCGTCGTGGTGGATCCGATCATCATCCCGGTCAAACTGTCGGCTGTTCCATTCGTCGTCACTCCGCCGAACGTGGCGGCCATCACCTCGGGGGCGGGAGATCATATCGGTCCGGTGATGAGCGCCAATGGCGACGTGGTCTACGACCCAGACGGCGCGATCTATTTCTTCAGCCACGAGACTGGCGAGACCACCACCATCGCGTCTCCGGCGAACGGTTGGAGCTACGGTTCGCCGACCATCAGCTCCGACGGCCGCTACATCGTCTATCAGGGCTCCGACGGCGCCGGGAGCTTCGTCTTCGTCTATGGCACGGATACGTCCGATCCGACGCATTACCATGTACAGATCGAGGTCGCGCCGGGGAGCGCCCCCGCGGTCAGCGGCGACGGCAGCACGATCGTCGCGCAGAACGGTGGAAACATTTCGATCTACGGCCTTGACGGCACGCTCAAGGGAACGATCACGCCGGGCGCGGTCGGCGGTTCGGGGGCGCTCTGGAAGCCCGCCATCAGTGCCGACGGGCACTTGATCGCTTTCTGGAACTCGGATGCGACCGCGCCAGGCGGCAGCGGCAGGCTCCTTGCCTTCGATTTGTCGACGGGTGAGCTCGCCGATATCGCCAGCACCTCCGCTGGAGCCGGTGCGGTTGCGCCGACCATCAGCGCAGATGGCCACATGATCGCGTATCAGCTCACTGACAGCGCCGGTCATTCCGAGATCTACCTCTATGACCTGAATGCCGGCGCCGTCGTATTTCACACCTCCAACGCCTCGGGCAGCAGTTACAGTCCGGTCTTGAGCCCGGACGGCCACTTCATCGTCTTCACGAGCGAGGCCAAGCTGGTCTCGGCCGATCAGAACGGCTTCGCGGACATCTATATCGTCGACGTCACGAACCCGGCGGACCCCGCCTATCGGATGGTCTCGGACGGGGTGGGGACGGCGTCGAACGGCGGGGCCGCGATCAGCGCCGGCGGCCAGTACGTCGCCTTCGGCAACAGCAGCAACATCTTCTTTGCCGATCCGACCTCGGGACTGAGCGCGATCATCCTGGAGACGACGAAGTCGCCCGATGTCCTCACCACGAAGGGATCGATTGCCGTCACCGGCGACTACACCGGCGTCACGGTCAGCGTGTCGGATCAATTTGGCGGCGCGACCCCGTATTTCAGCGCCAGCTTCGACGCGAACGGACACATCAACTGGCGCTTCGCCGAGCCGAAGAGCGATTTTGCGGATCTGTCTTTCGGCGAGACCGCCACGCAGGAATTCCTCATCAAGCTCTCCGCCGACAATGGCTACGTGACGATCCCCGTCTTCGTAACGGTGCACGACGGTGTGCAGCCCACGATCCAGAAGGTCGATGCGGCTCCGGTGGCGGTGCCCGTCACGCTCGCGCAAGGACAGCAGGACAACCCCTACGTCATCACGCCGACCGACTTGCTCAGGGGCGCCGCCGACATCGACGGTCCCTCCCTGTCGATCTCGTCGCTGACGATCCAGAGCGGGGGCGGCGGTCTGGTCCTGAACGGCGATCAGACGTGGACATACACGCCGGATCCCGGCTTCAGCGGCCGCGTTGTCTTCGGCTACACGGTCACCGACACGATCAAGTCCGCGACGTCGACCGCAAGTCTCAACATCACGCTGCCGCTCGCCATTACGGCGATCAGTCCGGACAGCGGGGCGCCCGGCGATTTCGTCACCAACAGCACCCAATTGTCGGTCTCCGGCACAAACGGCGCGCTCTCGCCCGATGAGAGGATCCAGGTCAGCAGTGACAACGGTCTGACGTGGAGCGATGTGGTCCAGACGTCGGCGACGACGTGGAGCCTGACCGATCCCGGCGCCCACAACGCGAATTTTTCGTACCAGGTGCGCGTCGTCGACGCCGCCAGCAATACCATCGGTTCCGCCTCGCGGGCCGTCACGATCGATACGGATGCGCCCACGGTCACGATCGACACTGCGAGCGCGCTGACCAACCAGGCCAGCCAGAGAATTTCCGGAACGGTCGACCTGGCCGATGCCGGAACCAGCGTGATCGTCTTCGACAACGCGCAGGCCGTGGCCGGTGCCGTCGTCCAGGCAGACGGAAGCTGGAGCGTGATCGTGTCGCTTTCCGAGGGCGGCAACAGTTTCGTCGCCCAGGACATGGATGCTGCCGGCAATCTGGGCTCGAGCAATACCGTGGTCCTGACGCTGGACTCGACGCCGCCGACGGCAGTTGCGTCCGTTGGGGCGTTGAGCGCCGACAGCGGCACCTCGGCGACCGACTTCAATACCAATGTGACCTCGCAAACGATCGGCGGCACCTATGCCGGTGCCCTGGGTGCGGGGGAGGTGATCCAGGTCAGCGCCAACAATGGCTTCACGTGGGTGACGGCGGCTGCATCGGGCGGCGCGTGGTCGGCATCCGGCGTGCCGCTGTCGCCTGGCACCAACCTTCTGTCCGTTCGCACGATCGACCTTGCCGGCAACATCACGGCGGGAACGGGACACAGCTACACTCTGGATACAGTGGCACCGACGGCGGTTGCGACGGTGACGCTGCTGAGCTCCGACAGCGGCAGCTCCGCGACCGATTTCGTCACCAACATTTCGTCGCAAATCGTCAGCGGCACCTATACGGGCGTTCTGGCCTTCGGCGAAACAATTCAGGTCAGCGCCGATGGCGGCGTGACCTGGATCGCCGCGACCGCCAATGCAGCCAACAACACCTGGTCGGCGTCGGGGATGACGCTGTCGCCGACGGGCACCACGCTGTCGGTCCGCACGGTCGACCTTGCGGGCAACGTCGCAGCCGGGACAAGCCACAGCTACAGCTTCGACACCATCGCGCCGTCCGCGATTGCGACAGTGACGGCGCTGGGGTCGGATAGCGGGAGCTCGTCGAGCGATTTCGTCACCAACGTCGCGTCGCAGACGGTCAGCGGCTTCTATTCCGGCGCCCTGGCTGCCGGCGAGTCCATCCAGGTCAGTGCTGACGGCGCAACCTGGGTAACGGCGGTCGCCAACGCGGCAAACGGCACCTGGTCGGCATCCGGCGTAACGCTGTCGGCCGCCGGGAGCACGCTGTCGGTTCGGACCATCGATCTGGCTGGCAACAGCCTCGCGGGAACGGGGCATGGCTACACGCTGGACACCGGCGCGCCGACGGCGGCGGCGGCGGTGACGGCGCTCAGTGCGGACAGCGGCAGCTCGTCGAACGATTTCGTCACCAACGTCGCGTCACAGACCGTGACCGGAACGTATACGGGCGCTCTTGCTCCGGGCGAGTCGATCCAGCTCAGCGTCGACGGCGCGACCTGGGTGACCGCGAACGCGGCAGGCGGCGCATGGTCGGCTCCGGTGATCCTCTCCGGGGGCGGCAGTCTGCTGTCGGTCCGCACCATCGATCTCGCCGGCAATATTGCCGCAGGCACCGGCCACAGCTACACGCTGGATCAGACCGTCCCGTCCGGCGGCACACCGGATCTGATTGCGGGTTCGGATTCCGGCGCCTCCAGCAGCGACAACAACACCAACATATTGGCTCCGACGCTGACGGTCGCGCTTGGCGCCGGCGTGGCCGTGGGCGACTCGGTCCAGCTGCTGCTGAATGGGTCGTCGTTCTCCCATCCCCTGGTGCGGACCGTCACCTCCGGCGATATCGCCGCGCAAAGCGTCAGTTTCACGGTGAGCCCCGGCGATCTCGGAGCCGACGGGCCCAAGCTGATTTCCGTCCGGTTTTCCGATCTGGCGGGCAACAGCTCGACCAGCAGCGCCTTGACCATCACGCTCGACACCAGCGCGCCCGTGCTGGCAATCGCCAATGCGGGCGGCAATACCAATCAGCCCGTGCAGACGATTACCGGCACGGCGGATCCCGCTGACGCGGGTGCGATCGTTACCGTGCTCGATGACGGCGCCTCGGTGGTCGGCGTCGCGACCATCCAGGCCAACGGCAGCTGGAGCACCGACGTCACGCTGCACAGCGACAGCAACAGCCTGACCGCGCAAGCGACGGATGCTGCCGGCAATCAGGGCGTCAGCAACACGGTGATCTATGTCCTGAACACCAATGCCCCGACCGGCGGCACGCCGGACCTGGTAGCGGCCTCCGATTCCGGCAATTCCAGCAGCGACAACACGACGAACGTGACCGCGCCGACGTTCACGGTTGCGCTCGGTGCCAACGTGGCGGCCGGAGACACGATCCAGCTGTTGCTCAATGGCTCGCCGCTCGCCCATCCCGTCACGCACACGATCAGCGCAGCCGACATCGGCGCGCAGAGCGTGAGCTTGACCGTCACCGGCGGCGACCTCGGCGCTGACGGCGCCAAGTCGATTTCGGCCAAGCTCTCCGACAGTTTCGGCAACACCTCGACGACCGCCGCACTGATCATCACGCTCGATACGGCTGCACCGACGGTGAACAGCGAGGCGATCACCAGTGCGACGGGCGCGCAGAACAGCACGCTCAATGCCGGCGACGTGGTCAACGTCACGGTGTCGTTCAGCGAGGCCGTCACGGTGACCGGGACGCCGCAGCTGGCCCTGAACATCGGCGGCACGCCGGTGCAGGCGGCTTACTCCGCTGGCAGCGGCAGCACCCAGCTGGTGTTCACCTACACGATTCAGGCGGGCCAGAACGACGCCAGCGGCATCAGCCTCGACGCCAATCCGCTGAGCCTGAACGGCGGCACCATTGCGGACGCGGCCGGCAACGCTGCCGTGCTGACTGCGGCCGCGGTAACCGACAACGCCAGCTACAAGGTCGATACGACCGCACCGACAGTGAGCAGCGAAGCGATCACCAGCGCAACGGGGACGCAAAGCAGCACGCTCAATGCCGGTGACGTCGCAAGTGTAACGGTGACGTTCAGCGAGAACGTCACGGTCACGGGAACGCCGCAGCTGGCCCTGAACATCGGCGGCACGCCGGTGCAGGCCAACTATGCTTCCGGCAGCGGCAGCACCCAATTGGTGTTCACCTACACGATCCAGGCCGGGCAGAACGACGCCAACGGCATCAGCCTTGACGCCAATGCGCTGAGCCTGAATGGGGGCACCATCACGGACGCCGCCGGCAATGCGGCGGCGCTGACCGCGGCAGCGGTGACCGACAATGCCAGCTACAAGGTCGATACGGCTGCTCCGACGGTGAGCAGCGAGGCGATCACCAGCGCAACGGGGGTACAAAACAGCACGCTCAATGCCGGGGACGTGGTCAGTATTACCGTGACGTTCAGCGAGAGCGTCACGGTGACGGGCACGCCGCAACTGGCCCTGAACATCGGCGGCACGCCGGTGCAGGCCAGTTACACCTCGGGGGGCGGCAGCACCCAGCTGGTGTTCACCTACACGATCCAACCGGGCCAGAACGACGCCAACGGCATCAGCATCAACGCCAACGCCCTGAGCCTGAACGGCGGCACCATCACGGACACCGCGGGCAACGTGGCGGTGCTGACTGCGGCCGCGGTGGCGGACAATGCCAGTTACAAGGTCGATACGACCGCCCCGACGGTGAGCAGCGAGGCGATCACCAGCGCGACGGGCGCGCAGAACAACACGCTGAATGCCGGCGACATCGTCAGCATCACCGTCACGTTCAGCGAGAGCGTCACGGTGACAGGCACCCCGCAACTGGCACTGAACATCGGCGGCACGCCGGTGCAGGCGGCTTACGCCTCCGGCAGCGGCAGCACCCAGCTGGTGTTCACCTATACAATCCAGGCCGGCCAAAACGACGCGAACGGCATAAGCCTTGACGCCAACGCCCTGAGCCTGAATGGCGGCACGATCGCGGACGCCGCGGGCAACGCGGCGGTGCTGACTGCGGCGGCGGTGACCGACAATGCCAGCTACAAGGTCGATACGGCCGCGCCAACGGTGAGCAGCGAGGCGATCACCAGCGCAACGGGGGCGCAGAACAGCACGCTCAATGCGGGCGACGTGGTCAGTGTTACGGTGTCGTTCAGCGAGAGCGTCACGGTGACGGGTACGCCGCAACTGGCCCTGAACATCGGCGGCACGCCGGTGCAGGCGGCTTACGCCTCCGGCAGCGGCAGCACCCAGTTGGTGTTCACCTACACGATCCAACCGGGCCAGAATGACACCAACGGCATCGGCATCGACGCCAACGCCCTGAGCCTGAACGGCGGCACCATCACGGACGCCGCCAGCAATGCGGCGGTGCTCACCGCGGCTGCGGTGGCGGACAATGCCAGCTACAAGGTCGATACCACCGCGCCGACGGTGAGCAGCGAGGCGATCACCAGCGCGACGGGCGTGCAGAACAGCACGCTGAATGCCGGCGATGTCGTGAGCATCACCGTGTCGTTCAGCGAGAGCGTCACGGTGACGGGAACGCCGCAACTGGCACTGAACATCGGCGGCACACCGGTGCAGGCCAACTACGCCTCCGGCAGCGGCACCACCCAGCTGGTGTTCACCTACACGATCCAGGCCGGGCAGAACGACGCCAACGGCATCAGCCTTGGTGCCAACGCTCTCAGCCTGAACGGCGGCACGATCACGGACGCGGCCGGCAATGCGACGGTGCTGACCGCGGCCGCGGTGGCTGACAATGCAAGTTACAAGGTCGATACGGCCGCCCCGACGGTGAGCAGCGAGGCAATCACCAGCGCGACGGGCGCGCAAAACAGCACGCTCAATGCCGGCGACGTCGTCAGCGTCACCGTGACGTTCAACGAAAGCGTCACGGTGACCGGTACGCCGCAGCTGGCCCTCAACATCGGCGGCACGCCGGTACAGGCAAACTATGCCTCCGGCAGCGGCACCACCCAGCTGGTGTTCACCTACACGATCCTGGCCGGCCAGAACGACGCGAACGGCATCAGCCTTGGCGCCAACGCTCTGAGCCTGAACGGCGGCACAATCACGGACGCGGCCGGCAACACGGCAGTGGTGACCGCGGCCGCGGTGGTGGACAATGCCAGCTACAAGGTCGATACGGCCGCTCCGACGGTGAGCAGCGAGGCGATCACCAGCGCAACGGGCGTGCAGAACAGCACGCTCAATGCCGGCGACGTTGTCAGCGTGACCGTGACGTTCAGCGAGAGCGTCACGGTGACGGGGACGCCGCAACTGACACTGAACATCGGCGGCACGCCGGTGCAGGCGGCTTACGCCTCAGGCAGCGGCAGCACCCAGCTGGTGTTCACCTACACGATCCAGGCCGGGCAGAACGATGCCAACGGCATCAGCATCGACGCCAACGCGCTGAGCCTGAACGGCGGCACCATCACGGACGCCGCGGGCAATGCCGCGGTGCTGACTGCGGCTGCGGTCGCCGACAATGCCGGCTACATCGTCGATACCGGTTCGCCGACAGAATCCCTCACGATTGCCTCCGTTGCCGGAAGCTCGTCCTCGACGAGCACCGCGATCGCCGTGACCGGGACGAACGGCACGCTTGCACTCGGCGACAAGGTGCAAATCGGGACGGACAATGCGACGTGGACGGACGTCGTCCGGAACGGTCCGACAAGGTGGACTTTCACCGACACCACGGTCCGAAGCTCGGGCTTCACATACTTCGTGCGCGTGGTCGATGCGGCGGGCAACGCCAGTCTCCCGGTGACCTTGCCCGTCCTGGTCGCCAGCGGCGGTGCCACGGTCGTGATGGCCGCAGCAGGCGGGGTCGCCGAGTTCACCGGATCCGGCGGCACGTTACAGATCGGAGCGCCTGTGACCGGGACGGTCAATGCCATCTCGATTGCCAGCGGCCCGGTCGCGATCAGCGGAAGCGGCAACGTTACGACCAGCGCGGGCGATGCGATCGACCTCTATGCGACTGGTGCAAGCGCGGGCAATCCCGCAAACCTGACCGTCAATCCCACCGGCCAGATCACCGGAGCCGGAAGCGGCATCTCCGTGATTCAGAATGCGGCCGGATCGATTACGGTCACGACGTCCGGGCCGGTGTTGGGCCAGGCGGGCAGGGGCATCCTTGCCCAGCAGAACGGGACGGGCACGGGCAGTATCCTGATCAATGGATCGGGCAATGTAACCGGAACCGGCGCGGCATTCAGCGGGATCGTTGCCGTAAACCTCAATTCCGCGAACAACAGCGACATCACCGTCAGCCAAAGCGGAAACGTCACCGGCGGTCATGACGGCATTCGCGTCCAGACCAATGGCAACGGAAACGAGTTCATCACGACCGGTACGAGTGCCATCATTCAGGGCCTGACACTCTACGGGATCGAGGCGCAATCCAAGGGCGTGGGCAACATCACGATAACGACAGGGGCCGGTGGGAGCGTCACCTCCGCCGCGGTCGGCATCTTCGCCTACAACGAGGCGACCTCGATCCCCCAGAATGCCGGCGTCACGACGAGTACGATTTCGGTCACGGCCAACGGCACAATTCAATCGGGATTTGAACTGACCAGCAACGGCAGCCGCCCCGCCGGAATTCTGGCCGGCTACAAGGGCGGCACGAACAACACCGTCAACCCCGGTGTTTTCGGCAACGTGCTGATCAACAACTCCGCCACGATCACCGCCTCGGGTGGAGACGGCATCCGCGGCTTCAACTACGGAAGCGGTGACGTCAGCATCAACGAACTGGCCAATTCGATCACCGCGAAGGACGTTTACGGCATCGACGGGGCGAGCTTTGGCAGCGGAAACGTCGCAATCACGACGGCTGACAACACGAGCATCCTCTCGGGCTCGCACGGAATCCTGGCGATCAACCAGGCGGCCGCGATTTCCACGCTCAGTTCGACCGTGACCGTCACGGCGCGCGGCAGCATCGCGACCGGGGTGCATCTGTCGGTTGGAGGAGCCCAGTCAGGCGGCATTTCCGCAGGGTTCTGGTCGACCACAGGCGCTGCGAACACCGCTGTGAACGGAACCGTTCTCGTCGACAACTATGCCGATGTGACCGCCCGGGCGGCTTTTGGCATCGTCGCCTATAACGTCGGCTACGGAGACATCACCGTCTACAATCGGACCGGCGCCTCCGTGTCGGGCGTACAATCCGGCATCAGCGCGAGTTCGTCGGTCTCCGGAACCGCCAGGCCCTCGACCGTGACCATCAACGTGGAAGCGGGAACGACCGTCTCGTCCGGTACATCAGGCGTTACGGGTGTCAATGCCAACAACAGCAGCGGCGGCAATATCGCGATCACCGCTGCCGGCGCCATTGCGTCTGGCGGCACCGGCATCAATGCCAATGCGGTGCCGGCAAACGCCTTGTCGTCCAGTCAGATCCTGATCAATGCCGCCGGGTCGGTCACATCGGGTTACAATTTCTTCCAGGCCGGCAACATCTCGTCGGGTATCTCCGCGGGTTACGGAAGCAGCAACGGACAGTTCAATGGGGCCGTCCATGGCTCGGTCGTGCTGACCAACAATGCGGTCGTGAGCGGGGCCACGACCGGCATCAACCTCTACAATTTCGGCGTCGGGGATATCAGTGCCACGCTGCTGGCGGGGTCGATCACCGCGGGGCTGTCCGGCGTCAACGCCTTTGCTCAAGGTGGCGGCAACATCACGATCGACAATCGCGCGGCGATCAATGCTGGTGCCATCGGCATCAACACCGGCAACGGCACGAGCAACGCGGCTGCAACCGGCACCGTGTCGGTCACCAATTCCGGAACCATCATCGCGCCCGGCGCCCCGTACATTCCTGTCGTCAATCTCGGCAATTCGAACAGCGGCCAGTTCGCAACTCTTTCGAACACCGGGACGATCAGGGCCGATCTGTTCACGCGGACGACCGGCAATATCGCGATCAATATGGGGTCGAGCCACGGCTCCGCGACGAACAGCGGTACGATTTACGGCAACGTTTCGCTGAACGGAACGTCGAGCTTCACGAACGCCCTGGGCGGCGTATGGAATTTGAACGGGCAGAATGTCGTTAGCGGCAGTCTCAGCAACAACGGGACAATGAACATCTCGGGCGTTGCCACCCTGTCCGCGGGCTCCTTCAGCCAGTCCGGTACGGGAAGCATCGATCTCCTGGCGAACGGCGTCGCGCAGATCTTCAGCAGCATGACCGGCAGCGGCATCATCACGCTCGAAGACCGGTCGGTGTTGCAGTTCTCCGGCTTTGGCGCGGTGTCGCCGACCCTGAGATTCAACGGCAAGGGCCAGCTGAGTTTTGACAACCCGTCATCACTGCAGCCCAACGTCGCCCTCAATTTCGCCGGGGCCGGATTCGCGAATATCGGCGATATCATCACGTTGTCCGGCGCGAATATCGCGGGTGATGCCAGCCTCAATCTGACCGGCTCGACCCTGACGGTCACCGGCTCCGCCCAGAGCTACACGTTCCAGGTCTCCGGGCAGGGTCTGACCGGTAACACCTTCTACATGTTGTCGCCCGACCGCTTCATTCTGGCGCCGTCTTCCGCGATCGTTAACCCGGCCTCCAACGCGGTGACCCCGATAAGTTCCAGCTTCTACATCGTCACCAATGCGATCTCGGGAACGGGGACCGGATTCAGCCTGTCGACCGGCGATGCCGCGGCGGCGGATGCTTACGCCGTGGCCATCAGGTCGACCGCGCCGATTACAATGACGGGTGCCGGTGCGGGCGTCGCCGTCAGCACGGCGGGGGCGAGCGCGGCCATCATCAACGCCGCGGCCGTCTCCAGCGGCGGAGCCGGTCTGAGCGTCAGCGTCTCGAGCTCGACCGGCGGAGCCGATGTCATCGACTACGGCAGTGTCAGCGGTGCGCAGAACGCAATTTTCGCCAGCACGACCAACGGAAACGTCAACGTCAACTTCAATGTCAACGCCGTCACGGAATCAGGTGTCACGCTGACCGGCACCAGCTCCTTCGGCATCTTCGGCCGCAGCACCGGAAGCGGCGGGGTCAATGTCCTCACCACGGGCGGGACCATCAATGCGGGGCTGATCGGCATTCTTGCGGTCGAGCAGCAGAGCGCACCCGGCGCAGGGGGCAACGTCCAGGTCTATAATTCCTCGACCATCAACAGCGGCAGCAATCCGACCAACGCCGGCACCGGACCGGCCGGCATTCGCGCCGACATATTCAACAACAACACCTCGACGCCGAACCCGCTGATCACAGGCGATGTTACGGTCGAAAACCGCGGCAACATCACGGCACAGGCCGGCGCCGGCATATTTGCGGCCAACTATGGTTCGGGCAATACGTCGGTCACGCTGGCGCCGGGATGGTC
This sequence comes from Bradyrhizobium sp. KB893862 SZCCT0404, assembly GCF_018130885.1. Taxonomy (NCBI): domain Bacteria; kingdom Pseudomonadati; phylum Pseudomonadota; class Alphaproteobacteria; order Hyphomicrobiales; family Nitrobacteraceae; genus Bradyrhizobium; species Bradyrhizobium sp. KB893862 SZCCT0404. The sequence continues at coordinate 89,896 of NZ_JAFCLT010000017.1, read as the reverse complement.
GATCACGGCGACCGCTGCAGGAACGACGCCGACCAACCAGGGACTGACCCAGTACGGTATCTTCGCTTTCACTTACGGCACGGGCAGCAGCCTGGTGGATGCCGGCTGGGGAACGACGATCACGTCCGGCAGTACCGGCATCAATGCAGGCAACCAGTCGACCTCGATTGGGGCGAACAGCGGCAGCACGGTCGCGGTCTACTCGCAGGGCTTCATCTCGTCCGGCGCGAGCAACAACAATTCCGGCAGCGCGCCCTCGGCGATCCAGGCCGGCTACAATCCGTCCAACGCCGGCGCATTCAGCTCGAGCGTGCACGGCGACGTGATCGTCAACGTGGCCAGCGACGGAAATCCCCACAACAACCCCAACCCGACGATCATGGCCGCAAGGGGCTCGGGCATCAACGCCTACAATTACGGCATTGGCGACGTCACGGTCACGGTCGGGACGGGCGTGTCGATCCAGGCGCTGTTGCCGGCCTCGGGTGCGACCGGCGGCGGCATTGCACCCTACGGCATCGGTGCGGACAACCGCGGCCCCGGCAATATCGTCGTCACGACGTCTTCGGGGAGCTCGATCAACGCCGGAAGTTCCGGCATCAGTGCAAACAATGGCTCGAACCCTGCGTCGGTCAATGATCCCGCTGCGGCGTCAGCAGCGGCGCCGGCCATCATCGCTGTCACCGCCGCCGGCACGATCCTCTCGGGCAGCCAGTCCACCAACAGCGGCGGCACGCCGTCCGGCATTTCCGCCGGATTCCTGGGCGGCTCGAGCGCCCACGCGAACCTGTTCGTCAACGGCAATGTCTTCATCAACAATGCCGCGACCGTCACCGCCACCGGCTTCGGCCTCCAGGCATATGACTACGGCAATGGCGACATCGTGGTGAACAACGCCATCGGCGCCAACGTCACCGCAGGCTCGCACGGCATCTATGCCCACGCCGAGGGCGCCGGGACCGGCGATGTTGCGGTCACCGTTTACGGCAATACGAGCACGGCCACGACGATCAAGGCGGGTACCGCCTCGAGTTCGGCCTACGGCATCCTCGCGTTCAGCACCAATGCGGGCGACATATCCGTCGTCACCTCGGTTGGCGATACCATCGATTCACAGCTCGGCAGCGCCGGCATCAACGCCGTGAACGAAGCCACGAGCATTGCGGCGTCCGTCAACAGTTCGGTCGTGGTGACCAATGCCGCCACGGTCCATTCCGGCGCCGGGCTGACCGCGTTCGGCCAGCCAGGCGGCATCCTCGCCGGCTATATCGGCGGAACGACGAACCCGTCCTTGTCGGGCAACGTGGCGAACTATGCCGTCAACGGCGAGGTCGTCGTCAACAATTTCGGTGACGTCACGGCCGATGCCGGCGACGGCATCAGGGCGTACAACTATGGTGTCGGTGACGTCAGCATCAACAATTTCTCGGGGACGATCACGGCGCTCGGCGGTGCAAATCCGCCGAATGGATCAGGTGTCGGTCTCCTCGCCCAGAACTATGGGCCGGGCAGCGTCTATGTCACCACCTCGGCGAGCACCAGCATCACCTCGGGCAGCACCGGCATCGCGGCCTTGAACAAGGCGATATCGGCCGATCCCGCCAATCCCTCCGTGGTCGTGCCGGCAACGACCGAAGTCTTCGTGAATGCGTTCGGCACGATCCATTCCGGAACGACGCCGACGGGCACCGTCGCCGCCGACCCCGCCGCGGGCATTCTGGCCGGCTACAATCCCAACAATCAGAACACCGCGAACAATTCGGTCCACGGCAATGTCCTGGTCCACGATCACGCCACGATCGTCGCGCCGACCGGCACCGACGGCATCCGCGCAGTGAATTACGGCACGGGCGACATTGCGGTGATCGTCGAATCGGATTCCCGTGTGTTCGCGGGCCGCTACGGCGTTGCGGCATTCGGTTTCGACGGCGGCGATGTGAGCGTTACGATCGCCGGTTCGGTGATCGGCGGCACCGCGGGGCTCGACGTCACCACGACCGGAGCGGGCACGGTCACCATCGACAATGCCGGCGTCGTCGAGGGAATCGTCATCGGCTACAACGCGACGTTCACGAACGAGGCGGGGGCCGACTGGCAATTCAGCGATGCCAGCGGGGTCACCGGCGTCACGACGCTCGCGAATGCCGGCACGATCGAAAGCAACGGCGTCTCGTCGCTTCTGGGCCTGACGAGCTTCACCAATACCGGAACGATCGCAGTGGAATCCGGCAGCCTGGCCGTCGGCACCGCGGTGACCGGCGGCGGCACGGCGGTCATCTACAGTGCGTCGCTGGCGTTCAACGCAGCGTCCGACACGAACGTTGTCTTCGACAAAGGCATCACCAGCACGCCCGGGACTCTCGTGCTTGCCGACGCCGCCGATTTCACCGGCACGGTCACCGGCTTTGCACTCGGAGACACGATCGATCTCGTCGGGATCGCTCCCGCGAACGTCAGCGTGTCCACCGCCGGTGGTCTGCACGTCGAGTTCGGCACCGGTTCATTCGCGCTGATCGGCAGTTACGACCCGACCGCATTCCTGATCGCTTCCGACGGCCAAGGAGGCACGAACGTCACCTGGAATCACAACGGGCCCGTCATCGATACCAGCCATCTGGCTGTGAACTTCAACAGCGGCGTGTACACCGTGACCGGGATTCACGTGACCGACAGCGATCCGAACGTCCAGACCGCGCCGGTCGTGACTTACACACCCGGCCCGACGCCACCGGCGTCCGAAAAGGTGGCACTGACGCTGTCGGACATTGCGAACGCCACTCAGACCGTGAATTTCTTCTTCCAGAACGGCACGGGATCGACCGTGCAGGGCACCTCCGGCAACGACGTCATCTTCGCCGCCAGTGGTCAGGACGTGCTCACCGGCGGCGGCGGGCGGGACCAGTTCGTGTTCGCGGCCCCTCCGGCATCGACGCCTGTCCAGCACACGATCACCGATTTCACGGCGGGCATCGACAAGCTCGACGTTCGACAGTTCACGAACGTGTCCTGGGCTTCGTCGGCGGACAGTCCCAACGACACCCTGGTGACGCTGGACGCCAACGACTCCATTCTGCTCAAGAACATCGTGGCGTCGCATCTCAAGGCGGGCGACTTCATCTTTGTGTAGTCGGCGCCAACGGGAGGTGGACTGAACTGAATGCGTGACGTAGAGGCCTTGTTGAATTCGCTCGTCGATGTCGATCGCGACACGCTGATCTCGGTGTTGTCCATGGAGGTGCAAACTGCCGCGAAGCTCGCGATGAGCGGGCACCAGCGCACGGCCTGGCAGCGCGCGAAGAGGCGAAGCACCGTTGAGCATGCGGCCCGGCTTGCGCATATCCTGGCCTATTTCAGGGATGGAGAGACGCCGCAGGGCATGTCGGAAGAGGATCGCCGCCTTTGCGCTGGTCTTGCGAAGAAGCGAAGCATGTAGCCGGCCGCGTGATCCGATCCGGAAGAGATTGATGATGAGTTGATCGCCATGAATGAGAACGCCGCGATCTTGCTGGACCTTGCGGTCGGCAGCCGCTTCCGCGTGAAATCCCTCGGCAAGCACAGCAAGCGCCTGGAAGGACGGACCGGGCGCGTGGTCGGCTTTGCTCACACCAAGAACGCGCTGCGGGTCATTCTGGACGGACACAAGCATCCGCAGACGCTTCATCGCAGTTATCTGGAACCGCTGGTGGAAACCGCGTCCTGAAGCGGCCGTCGTCGCCCGCGCCGGCGCCGCCTCAGTTGGACTCGATCGGCGCGATGAGATCGACGATCCGGAGCAGACCCTGGCAGACGCGCCAGATGCAGCCGGTGCCGAGGAACAGTTCGGTGGCCGCGTTCATGTCGCCGAACTGGAGGTGGTATCCATTGGCGATCACGTTGATGGATATCCTGATGCCGTTCGTGCCCACGAGCTGGGTGCGGGCGGTGTGGACCGCCTCGACCAGGCGCCGCCCGAACTCCCTGGCATCGTCGAGATCGAGCGCGACCAGCCGGGGCGGCGTGCGCGTCTGGTTGAACGGATACACGGCGTCGACAAGGATGGTGTGGCCGTCGGACTGCAACAGCAGCTGGCTGACCGACTTGCCTGCCGGAAACAGGAAGCATCGCTCGTCGAGGTCGATCTTGATCTCGTACTTCGGCCGCAGCTCTGCAATGATCCGGGGCGCGGGATTGATATTCATCGTGCTGCAATGCGAGTTGACCGTAACATGGCTTTATCCTAGGTCGCTCGTACGTAAGCGGCAAGACGGATGCGTCCGGGGCGATGTGCCCCGTCATCTTCGGGCGACCGGCGGAGGTGCTATCCCCGGCCGGCGCTCGCGGTATAGTCGGCGCGGAATTGGGCAACAGGGGCCGGCGAGGCCCCGACCAGATTGCGGGACACGGGGCTAATGGCGATCAGGATTGCGGCGGTGAGCTCCGCCAACATGTCGGATGACGAGAAGGAAGTCATCGTCCAGACCACGGGCAAATATACCGGCGCGCTGGAGCTGAGATTCGGCGTCGACTGCGTCGACGACCTGATCGCTGTGCTGACGAAGGTGCGGGGCGGTGCGCAGCCGGGAGTCTTGAACGGCGGCGGGCCAGCCGAAACAGCCGCTCCCGATGCGGACGGCGCGGCGCCGGTCAAGCCGGTTGCGGTCGACAAGGCCAGCGAGGTGCGGTTCGAGATCCCGAAGAACTGCACGATTTCCGCGGACACCAGCGGCCGCGGCCTCGTGCTGTTCATCCTCAATCACCGGCTGGAACGACAGGCCGGCTACGCGTTCTCGCCGGATGCCGCCAAGCAGCTCGCCGGAGGGCTCATGAAGAGCGCCGACGCGCTGTTGGCGCAGCGGCCGATACCCAAGAGCTAGCCGTCACCTCCGCGGCGCGTTGGCGCCGCGCTACATAAACTCCATTGTTGCAAGCATTTACGATGATAAATAACGCCATCACGCTCAGCATTCGGCCGAAATGGCCTGACATCCCGGACCACTATGCGGTCCGCTCGCAAGGCCAGGAGATCGGCAGGATCCGTCATGCGGCCGACGCCGGGAGGCCCGATCGGTCGTGGGAGTGGTTCATCCTGATTCCAATGGGCCTGCCGGCCTGGGCGAGCGGCGCAGCACAGGACAGGGACACGGCAGTCAAGGCCTTCAGTGCGGCTTGGGGAAGACTGCTGAAGGAGACCAAGCCGGAGCGACTGCAGCGGGCCTGGGAGCTTCAGGGGGCGGCGCAATCCCGGATTGCGTCCGCGGAGCAGTCAGCGTCCGTAATTACGGTCTGAGAACCCCGCCAATCATCGAACGGTTGAAGGTATCCACCAACCTGCGTGGCGCGATCGTCCAACCTGCGTGGCGCGGTCGTCCCAAATCTTCCCGAATTTGTGTGTGGTAAGCCAATAATATTTACTCAATAAATCATTGCCTTAATCGTAAATAATTGCTTAAATTTCCCGGTTGGGCTTGTTTGGGCAGAGGCTGTTTTGATTGATTTTTGCCGACGTAGGTCTGCGTAGGCCGGCACGCTTATTCGCGTGATCCGGTCTTTTTTAATGCGCAACCGAAGGTGGCATTCCGGCTTCCTCCCACGCAGCTTCGGAAGTTTTTTTGTTGCGATTTTTTTTGGAGGGTTAAGTCATGGCATCCTACAAGTACGACCCGGCAATCGGCATGTACGTTCTTGTCGATGACTTTCAAATCATTGCCGATCCGACGCTCGCCGCCACCTCCGTCAGCACTGATCAGCCCGACTACGCGCCGGGATCGACCGCGTATTTCACCGCAAATGTCGGCATCGGCGACGTGGTCACCTTCGAAGTTCTCGACGTGGATGGAGATCCCATCTCCGGCACCAATGCGCCATGGACCGTCAGGGATGGCGGCGCCGGCGATCTCGACGGTGTTGCCAACGGTGTTGTCCAGACCTCCTGGAGCGTCGGCCTGGATGCTGCCGGCGAGTCGTTTGTGCTGCGCGCCACCGACGAGACCGCGGGGGTGATGGTCACGACCTCATTCACCGACTCCAATGGCACCCCGACGACAAACATCTCGTTCGATACCCAAGTCGATCTTTCGGCTGTCCAATCGACCGCTGAGGTCAACGGAGTGCATATCGAGCAGATTCTCCAGGGATCAACGCCTTCGTCCGGCACCGGCATATTCCCGTCGTTCCTGCGAATTCATAACAGTGGAAATGGCGGTACCGAGCAGGGTTACAACACCGACGGTGACACCAAGCCCAGTACCGGTGCGCAGGATTTCCAGTTCGATCAGGTCGCCGGAAATTTCACGCACTCGGTGCAGCTCGGGCAGATGGCTGTCGTCTCGGTTGACGGGCACCTCTATCGGGAATTCCGCCTCGATCTCGGCGAGAACGTCAACAATCTGATCTCCCTCGACGTCCTCAAGCTCTATTGGTCAGGCAGCGCAACGCTGAAGAGCTACGATCCGATCACCGCGCTCGGCGGTGGCAACACGGCCTTCGGTGGAAGCGCAACCCCGATATGGGACATGGATGCGGGCTCGGACGGCGATGTCACGCTCAAGCTGAACGATCTTTCGTCGGGCAATGGCCATCCGGACTACACCTTCCTGGTCCCGAACGAGTTGTTCGCCGGTATCAGCAACAGCTCCTACATATACCTGTACTCGGCGTTTGGCGGCGTGGACGGCGAGCGTGTCGACGGCACTTTCGAGGAATGGTCGTATCGAGCAACCGCGAATGGCGCGATAAGCATCAACAAGATCACGGGCGATGGACCCGGCGGCATCGCCGACGGCGACGGCGTGACGCTCACCATCAATGACCCGGTGGTCTGGACCTACACGGTGACGAATACCGGTAATGTCGCTCTGTCCAACGTGACCGTCACCGACGATCACCTGGGCGTGACACCGACGTTCGACCACGTCGTGCTCGGGAACAATGATGCAATTCTTGACCCGGGCGAGGTGTGGGTCTTTACCGCGACCGGTACGGTGGTTGACACCTCGCTCCTTCCCGGCGGCGTATATACGAACGTCGGTACCGCCTCGGGCACATATCAGGGCCAGGTGTTCACGGCTCAGGATCCGTCGAGCTATGTATCTGGTGGCCCCGTCGAGACCGTCGATCTCACGCTCACGAAGGATACCCTGTGCCTCGACGATCAGGGGCAACCGGAGCACAGCATCGGCGCAGGCGGCACCATTCTGAGCGGCAGCCCGATCGAATGGGTGTACACGCTGACCAACCCAGTGGACAGCCCGGCCGGTCCCCCGGTGACGAACGTCACGCTCACCGACACGATTACGGATGCCGCGCATCCATTGGGCATAACGGTTACCATCTACGGCAACGGCCAGCTGGATCCGAACGGCGACCTTGCAGCGCTGGGTTACACCGTCGATACGAACTTCGGCGATGTGGGCAGTGACAAAACCTTGAGCGACGGCGAGACGTGGACCTTCACCGTGAAGGGGGCCGCGACGGCCGGCGACTACAGCAACATTGCTGATGCCTCCGGCACCAGCAGTGGCGCCAACCCTGCACCCTCTGCCGAATCGGAGACGAATTCCTACTTCGGCGCGACGGCCGGGGTGTCAATCGAAAAGCAGGTTTCTTTCGACCATGGTACGACCTGGCTCGACGCCGACACCGTGGCAGGACAGAAACTGGTGCTGGTCGGGTCGGACGTCTGGTACCAGGTTCTCGTCACGAACACGACCGACGCCAATCTGTCGCTCGACGGCGTCGACGTGAGCGACAACACCGGTATCGATTTCAAGTTCGCGGGTCTCCAGACCGTCGATATTGCGGCGGGCCAGACGGCGACGTCGGACACGTACAAGACCACCGTCGCGAAGGGGCAGGAGTCGGATACGGCTTCGGTGATTGCCGGGACAGTGACTGACGACTGCGGCAACACCGCTACGCCGACAGCGCACGACGACGCCAACTATTTCGGCGCGGCGCCGAGCATGAGCATCGACAAGTACATCGTCTGCGAAGACGGAACGTTCGGTCCGTTCGGCAAGGGCAGCGACACCACCGTTCCCAAACTGCTGTCAGGCGACGTGAACTACGTGATCGCGGTGACCAACACCGGCAATGTCACGCTGGACAATCTGCTGGTCACCGATCTGTCGGGTCTCACGTTGACCCTGTCGCAAACGTTGAGCACCGGTGCCGGAGACCTCAGCTTCGATCAGGGCGATGTTTGGGTCTATACGGCCGTTGGAACGTGGGCCAAGGGTACCCAGAGCAATACGGCGGAAGCCACGGCGAGCTTTACCGACAGTCTCGGGCAGACCGCCGACAAGACCAACACCGCGGCGCTCGACGTCAAGGACACCGTCAGCTACTTCGGCATCGCTCCGCACATCACGCTCACCAAGCTGACCAACGGGAGCGACGGCCCGACCTTGCTGCAGGGCCAGGCGATCACCTGGACCTACGACGTCTACAATGACGGCAACGTCGATCTGACGGGCGTGAGCGTCAGCGACAATCCCAGTCAGAGCATTACGGGCGTGCTGATTACCTCGGGTCAGTACACCGGATACAACACCGGTGATACCGACCACGATGGCGTGCTCGATCAGGGCGAGACGTGGCATTTCAAGGCGACGGGCTCGGCTATCGACACATCGTCGCTTCCCGGCGGGATCTATTCAAACCTTGCGACGGCGACGACTGCTGATGTTACGGACAGTTGCGGCGACACCGTGCCTGTTTGCGCGAAAGACGGCAGCAGTTACACCGGGCTGGGTCGAGCGGTGGAAGGTTTGACCAAGGGTTACTGGGCGACGCATGCCACGCTGTGGGATGTCGTCAATGGTGACGAGAAGGGCGCCGGAGCGGAGATCAACAGCTTTGGCGTCAACCCGCCTGGCATCACGACCGATTGGAACAAGGACGGCTCGATCACGCAAAGCACTGTCGCAACCAAGGGGGCCGCGAGCGGCCTTGGCCTGGTCTCCGGCAACAACAATGGAGGAGGCGACTCCGGCCTGCTGATGGGTGACCTGAACCACGATGGTCTCGTGACCGGCGATGGTTCGGCTCATCACCTCTTCCTTGATCTTGCCTCTGCTCAGGCGCTGACGAACAGCTCAGTTGTCGGCGATGCCCGCATCATTCTTGCGGGCCAGGCGGTTGCCGCTCAACTCAATGAGTATCAGGACTACGTCATGTACGGCCATGACACGTCGCCGAACGGACTCATTAGCGAAGCGGTCGACTGGTTGCTGGGGCAGGGGCCGATGGGCAACTCCAAGAGCAACATCGATACGGTTGCGGCCAACAACAAAGGCCCGGCTCCGGAGGTCATCTCCGACTCCTGGGGGAGCGACTACACGCTCAAGGGCGGCGCGATCACTCTCGGCGCTCCTGCGTTGTCGTCCAGCGATCCTGCCTGGCAGACCAAGGTCCTGATGTTCTCCGAGTCGACCTTCGGCTTCGATGTCAATCATGACGGCGACACCAAGGACACCGTCTATGCCAACGGCGAGGGACTGAAGAACGCGCTTGCGGCCTACAATCACGGGCTGTCGGGCGGAACTCAGGGCTTCGTCACGAGCCAGGATGGATCGTTGATTGGTTGGGAAAGCAGCATCGGGGGAACGCCCGTCGACGTGTTCCAGAACAAGCCGGACGTGTTCTGGGGAATCCTGGCCAACCAGAACGTCACCGGTGTGGAGTGGCACCTCGCATAGCGGGCGATTGCTTCGCCAGAAATACCCTGCAGCAGAATGTTGCAGGGTATTTGAACAACGCGTGTCGGGGCCGCCGGCCTACGCGGTGAGCAGGCCGAAACTGCTTCCCTGATGCAGCGATGCAGGTTGTATGCCGGCGAGGTCGACAACCGTTACCGGCGACAGTCCGTTGTGCTGATCGATCTGCAGATAGGTTCCTCCAGCTCCGTCGGAAACCAGAGCGACCCATTTGTCGGCGACCGCATCGGCTCCCTTGTAGCCCACCGACGTCAGCAGCACATTCAGATCGATGACGTCCTGGCCCGCGGCGAAGTCGGTGATCACGTCGAACGTGGCGGCCAGGGCCTTCCACGCAAAGACATCACTTCCAGCACCACCGGCGATGATGTCCTTGCCGCCGCCCGCGACGATGGTATCGTTGCCCCGGCCGCCCTGGATCGTGTTGCCCGCATCGTTGGCAATGATCGTGTCGTTCCCGTCACCAGCCCAGACGTTCTTGATGAGCGTGCCCGCGGCGATCTGAAGCGTCTTTCCGGCGATCGTGTCGACCGCGCCGGCATGCAGGTCGAGATATGATCCCGTCGTCACAGCGGCCGTATTGATCGTCGCATTGCCGCTGGCGTCTGTGAGAGTCTGGTTGCCGGGGCTGGTCGCGCTCGCGAATTCATCCGTGTATACATAGGTCGTGGGTGTCGATGATGCCGATCCCATTGCCGTCAGGGACCAGTTGTTGAGGGTGCCCGTGTTGCCGGCGACATTGTCCGACACGCTCAATGTCCAAACACCCTTGGCGTCTTCACCCCAGAAACTATTTGCCGTCGCTTCGAATACGATACCGGTGCCCGTGCCATTCGCCGGGTGCGAGACGAGAGTTGCCGTCGTGCCGCCCGGCGACGTCAGGGTGACGGTCAAATCGCTCACGTGAAGATGCGAGATGTCGAGGTCGATCACCATCTTGTTGATGTCGAGGGAGGACGCAAACGTGATCTGGCTTTTCAGGCTGCCCGTGCCGTCGGGAATCGAGAGGTTATCCGTTCGGCTTGCAGCTTCGGTGGACATGTTCGAATAGGTCGTCTGATACTGCCAACTTTCGGCAAGTCTCACGGCCGCCGTGGCGTCGACCAGACCGAAGCCGTAATTTTCGCTGAAATGCAGACCGCCGCCATTCCAGTTGTGCGCACCGTTTGTCTGCCAGCTTGCACTCGCGGCATCGGTGTTTCTGGCCGAGTAGGCCAGGATTTCCTGGACGTCCCAAAACCCGAGGTTCGGATTGGCCTGGAGCATCAACGCCACGACGCCCGAGACGTACGGGGCAGCATAGGATGTTCCGGAATTGTTGATGTAGTCCCCGGTCGAATAGCCGGTCGTCCCGACGCGATCGTCGGTCTTCGCGGTCCCCGGTGCAGATACCAGGATGGCCGCGCCCGGGCTGCTATAGCTGGTGATGTGTCCCGATGAATCGGTTGCTGCGACGGTAATGACGAAAGGATTGTTCTGGAAGTTGTGATAGTTGACGTTGTCGCCCAGGCTGCCGTTTCCGGCGGCAAAGATGATGTCGATTCCCAGGCCGCCGCGACCCATGGCCACGTCGTTCTGGATAGCGCTCTTCGTTGCCGCGAACGCTGTCGAGAGGAAATTGTCCGAGTAGGCGGTGGGATATCCCCAACTGGCATTCACCACATCCATGCCGCTCGCGAGAATATGGTTGAATGCGTCGGCGATCTGGCTGGCGCTACCGTTTGCGCCGTATCCGATCCGGAACCCAGCCATGCTGGCATCGTGAGCGACACCCACGACGCCCGTACCATTGTCCGCAGCGCCAATGACTCCCATGACGGTCGTGCCATGCTTGTCCGCAACGGGGTCGCCGAAGGCATCTGCGCCGGCCGTAATGGCGTCGTAGTCCAGATTGAACAAATAGTTTGGATTGATGTCGCTGTGCTTGTAGTCGAAGCCGTCGTCAATGACGCCAATCTTGACACCAAGACCCGTATAGTTCTGCCAGGCCTTGACGACATCGATCCCGCCCGTGGCGCTGGTTAAGCCCCACTGCTGGATATAGTAGGTGTCCGTCGGCGGCGCCGAATCTCCGGTCGGCGGATTGAGTGTCTGCCAGTGAACTGGAATGTCGTGAGTGACGAACGTCGTCGTTCCCTGCCCGGTGGTCCCGCCGGACGTCGTCGGACCGGACCCTGAGGTGGTTGTGCCGGAGCCGCTCGTACCGGAGCCGCTTGTGGATGTGGTTCCACCGCCCGTTGTTCCTCCCGCTCTCTTCGCAAATGCGTCGGGTCCGGCGCCGTCGGTGACAGGATAGTCCCAATTTGAATCGATTGATCGTACCGATGTGAGCGCTGCCGGATCCTCGCGCTCGAGGGAGCGAGAAGAAGCGATGTTCAGTCCGGCGAATTCCCATTCCACAGCATTTGCGTTCGCTTCGGAGAAATTCCCGTGCTGATCATTCGCGCCCCGCTTCGCCATCGAATCTCCTTGCATGTGCGACGGAAGAAAACGCGCGTTACGTCGCGCGTTGCTGCGGGGATCGGACGGCGTCGCGAATTAAAGGCGAGTAAATTCGGTCGTTAAACGGGGAACAGTGGTTCCAAAGCCCTGATGGGCGCGTTCCAATTTTCCGCATCGATTTAATCGTGCGTAAATTTTTGACGTTCGTTTATGTCGCCTGTTTACTGGGGCGGTGAAATCGTCCGGCCGGCACGGTGACGATGGCGATGATGCCGTTCCGGGACGGAGCGTCGTTTCTCCGCGCACATGATCTCGCCCTGCCGGATCCGATGCCCTTCCGGCGGGAAGAGGGGTTGGCCGTTGCCGGAGTCGTATTCGTAATTTTCAAATATTCGGATTGACAGAAATTGCGAAGAGAGCTATAGACGTTGCCATCCTGGCCCATCAACAGGGGCGTATCGCGATCGTCACGAGACGGGGGCCGGGATGCGGTGGACGCGACGGCGTCGGCGCGGGCAGGGTCGCAGGGCGGGAATGCTTCCGTGAGCGGCAATGGCGCGCGCAACGACACGGCGCCGAAAGCGTCTTCACATGGTCCTTGCGGCGCGCCCAGTGGAGATGTGCGCGGACGGAGAAGTCGTGTGGTCCTGGCGCCCGAAGTCTGGCGCCAAGCCTGGCGGATGCGTTTCGCGTCAACCGGCGCGAGCGCTCCATATCCGCCAGGTGACGGGGGCAATAGAGCTCGTCTCCCCGGGGAGAGCGCGAAGGAAACCGTTAAAACCATCCGCGCAGGGAAGGCGGAGTGCCGGCTTCACCTGTGACCCACCCGTGCGCATGTCCTTGCACACGGGGCTGCGGGTGCCGGCGGGCGCCCGGCCTTCCCTGCGCCCTTACTTGCGGAAAGGGCAGTTCCAAGGTCAAGCTCGGGCATGTTGCGCCGCGAGAACGCGAACCCGTGCCCGGCCGTGCGTCCGCGTACATCTCGCTGCCGCCGCGCCTGGGCGGATTTAAGTACGTTTCATGCGAGATAAATCCCTTAACTCGGAGAAAATCCGTAGCTCTACGGGGGCCTTTACCTTTTCGGCGAGGATTGATTTCGCTGCGTCCGGGGATTGTGCTAATCATCGTTCTCGATTTGACGAGAATTGTAACGACTGTCGGCAGGCTTTTTAATTCGGCCAGGGCGTTGTCGCTCCGGCGGGCTTTTCATTAGAGGGGCGGGGGTCCCGCCGAATTGCGTGAGTGCGCCTTTCAGAAGGCCGGATGAACTCCGGCGCCTGCTGCAGACATGCCAGGGCTATTTCGTGACGGCGGGCGTCTTCAGCCTCGCCATTAACCTGCTGTACCTCGCCGGCCCGCTCTACATGCTGCAGGTTTATGACCGCGTGATCTCCAGCGCGAGCGAGATCACGCTGCTGATGCTCACGATCGCGCTGCTGCTGGCGTTCATGGCGCTTGCGGGGCTGGACGCGGTTCGTGGCAGGGTACTGACCCGCGCCAGCGTCCGTCTTGACCGGAAGATCGCCTCGCGGGTGATGACGGCGATCATCGATCGTTCGGCCGGCGCGGGCGGCGCCCGCAGCCAGGCGCTCCGCGATTTCGATACGTTTCGCCAATTCGTCACCGGGACGGGCATCCACGCCATCTTCGATCTGCCCTGGGCCCCGATCTACATCGCGGTGATCTTTGCGCTGCATCCGTTCCTCGGAGCCTTTGCGCTGGGCTGTTCGGTCATCCTGGTGCTGATGGCACTCCTGAGCGAGTGGCTGGTCAAGCTGCCGCTCACGGAATCGAACGAAGCCGCCGCGCGCAGCTACAGCTTTACGGAAATGAGCCTGCGCAACACCGAGGTCGTGCGTGCGATGGGCATGACCGGCGGCCTGCTGCGGCGCTGGAGTCGCGATCGCGACCGGATGCTCGAGCGCCAGGTCGCAGCGAGCGACCGCGCCGCCGCGATCCAGAGCCTGATCCGCTTCCTGCGCCTCGCCATGCAATCGCTCATTCTGGGGCTCGGCGCCTACCTCGTGATCGAGCGGGTCACGACCGTCGGATCGATGTTTGCGGCCAGCATTCTGCTCGGCCGCGCGCTGCAGCCGGTCGAGCAGATCGTGGGATCCTGGCGGGGCCTCGTGTCGGCACGTGCTGCATTCCTGCGCATTCGCGAACTGCTGACGGCGCATCCTCTGCTCGAGGCCGGCCTCACGCTGCCCAAGCCCAAGGGGCGCGTCTCGGTCGAAGCGCTCACCTTCGTTCCGCAAGGGAGCGCCAAGCCGATCCTGCGAGGCGTGACCTTTGCGGTGGAGGCCGGGGAGGTGCTCGGCGTCATCGGACCATCCGGCGCCGGCAAGTCGACCCTGTCGCGCCAGCTCGTGGGCGTGCTGACGCCGTCTGCCGGCGCCGTGCGACTGGATGGGGCCGACGTCTCGACCTGGGTCAAGCGGGCGATCGGCGACCATGTCGGCTACCTGCCGCAGGATATCGAGCTGTTCTCGGACACGATCGCCGCCAATATCGGCCGCTTTGACGAGGGGAGCGACGGCGAGGTCATTCTTGCCGCGCAGCTCGCCGGCGTGCACGAGATGATCCTGAGGCTTCCCGGCGGATACGACACCCAGGTCGGAGAAGGCGGTGCCATTCTGTCCGGCGGCTTCCGTCAGCGGATTGGCCTCGCGCGCGCCGTCTATGGCGGCCCGAGTTTGGTCGTGCTCGACGAGCCCAGCTCGAACCTTGACGCCGAGGGCGATGTCGCGCTGGCAGACTGCGTCGTGCAATTGAAGAAGCGCGGAGCAACGGTCGTCATCGTCTCGCATCGGCCGGCGACCATCGGCGTCGTCGACAAGATTCTCGTACTCAGGGACGGCGTCGCCGAAATGTTCGGGCCGCGGGCCGAGATCATGGCACGTCTGACCCGTCCCGTGCCCATGCATGCCGTCCAGGGCTCCGGCAGTTAGGTTCGCGCAATGACCGTTCTCGATGGGACACCCAGGAATCTCGCAGCCGCTGGTAGCCAGTCCGGTCGTTCCGCGGGCGCGCCGAGCGACTCGATCAAGCGGATTGCTTTCGCCGGCTGGGCGATTGTCGCCGTGTTCTTCGGCGGGATCGGTGCGTGGGCTCTGACCGCGCCGCTCAACGGCGCCGTGGTGGCGAACGCGGTCGTCAAGGTGGAAGGCAATCGCAAGAGCGTGCAGCACCTCGACGGCGGCATCGTGAAGGAGCTGCGGGTGAGGGAGGGCGACAGGGTCCGTTTCGGCGACCTGCTGATCGTGCTCGACGAAACCCAGGCGCGCGCCGAATACGAAGTTCTGACACAGCAATGGGTCGTGCTTCGTGCGACGGAGGTTCGTCTTCTGACCGAGCTCGATCACGGCTCCGAGCTCGTGATGCCGTCGGATCTGAAGGCGCGGTCCGAAGACCCCTATCTCAAGAGCGTCTGGAACGGGCAGGTCAGCCAGTTCGAGAGCCGCCGGGCCGCGCTGGAGGGACAGCGCAGCGTCATCCGCGAGAAGATCAATCAGCTCGGCTCGCAGATCGTCGGCTCCCAGGCGCAAGTGAAATCATTCACCGATCAGATCAATTCGGTTCACAGCGAGGCAAAGGATATCGCGCCTCTGGTCGAGCGCGGCCTGATCGCGCGGCCGCGCATTCTGCAACTGGAGCGGACCGCCTACGGCCTCGAAGGCCAGATCGCGGATAGCAACGCCAACATTGCCAAGGCGCGCCAGGCGATTGCCGAGCAAGAGCAGCAAGTGGCGCAGCTCGACAATGATCGGATGACCGACGTGACCAAGGACCTCAGGGACACCCAGGCGAAGATCCTGGAGGTCATCCCGAAAGCCATGAACGCCAAGGCCGTGCTCGGACGCATGGAGATCCGCGCTCCCTACAGCGGCCAGGTCGTCGGCCTCAACGTCTTTTCCGTCGGCGGTGTCATCCAGCGCGGTGACAAGATCCTGGACATCGTCCCCGAACAGGACGGGCTGACGATCGAAGCGCAGGTGGCGGTCGAGGACATCAGCGACGTGCATCCCAACACGCGTGCGGAAGTCCACCTGACGGCCTACAAGCAGCGGATCGTCCCGATCATTCACGGCGACGTCATCCAGATTTCGGCAGATCGCCTGGTCGACCCCAAGACCAACAATCCGTACTACACGGCCTTCGTCCGGATCGATCAGGACGAGCTCGCGGCCATGCCGAACATCAAGCTCTATCCGGGAATGCCTGCAACCGTCATGATCCCGACCGTCCAGCGCACGGCATTTGAATATCTGGTTGGTCCGTTGATCATGTCGTTCAATCACTCCTTCCGCCAGAAATAGGACGCATGGGCCCGTTCGAGCGTGCTCGCGCGGATGGCGGTGAGGCGACCGTCAACCCGCGGCGCCGACGCGGTAAAGACGGCATTACGATGCGTAATGCCGTTGTTGCGCTCCTGTTCAGCCTGCTTGCGGGCTGCGGAGGAACGCGACTTGCGCTTCAGAGCGAGGCGGAGGAGTCGTCCGTCAATTTGGCCGACGCGCTCGCGGATTGCCGCAACGGATTTCCCGACCAGATCGCGCAGGCGGTGCCGCGCGCCGATTGTATCGTGAAGGCAACCGAGCTCTCGGTTCGGCCGGGCCTGCGGTTTCCGGAGCTGCTCGACCGCGAGAATATGCTGCGCAAGGCGCTCGCTGCCCAGGTCGCGGCCGGCAACGTCTCGCTGCTCGAACGAAACGACCGGATTGCGAAGACGCACAAGGCCATCCTGGCGGAAGAGGCCGAGAGGCTGAGAGCCGCGCCGCCGGAAGGTCAGGGGACGACCCCATTGGCCGTCGTTCAGTGGCGGGCGTCCAATTCGGATGCATGTGCCCGGCTCGGGGGCAACTCTCCGAATTGTTATTGAACACGCCCGCCATGGCGGCGGGCATGTCCGGGTTCGCGAGGGCGGCGCGAAAACCTGCCTGCGTCGCTACAGGACTATTTGCAGGACTGTTTGCAAGACTATTTGCAGGACTATTTGAAAGGGTCGTCGATCGAAGCGGCCGACTGCCTGACGCGTCGCACCCCGATGGGGGAGCCGTCCGACACGAACTGCAGCTCGTAGCTCTGTCCCCGCGAGTCCGTCGCGGTGCAACTGACGCTGGAGACGCGGCGCGCGGCAAAATTGCCGAACTGCCGGCAGATGCCGGTCGAGGCTTCCTCCGCGGGCACCGGCAGCCCATGGACCTTCGGCCGGTGCTTGGAATTCAGGAGCATCCGATCGACCGGAAGCTCGTAGGAATTATCGTCGAAGCGCTTTCCCTTCTCGCCGGAAAAGGACACGACGTGGCCATCGTCCGCGGGATCCTCGAGGGCGACTGCGAAGCTGACGCGCCCGGCTTCGCTGTGGGCGTAGGCAACCGCCTTGCAGGCGTAGCTGCGCCCCGCGACCTTGAGGACGGTGCACTTGCCGGACATGTGCGCGAGGATGTCGATCAGAGGCAGGCGATGCTCGATGCGCTTCGGAGCCTCCGCTCTCTGCTCGGCTGCCGGTGGGGTCCCGGGCGTCTGCGCGGCGCAAGGGGCCGCAAACGCAAAAAGCGCTCCCGTGAGCAATAACCCGGGCCGCCGCCAACGTAAAAAACCCAACCGATCGATCACGCAATCCCCGCTGCCGGGTTGAGCGCCGCGGCGAAGAAAAGCCCGTCCGGCCAAACCCTTAACATGCTTGTCCCGGCGCATAGTGACATTGAAGTCAGCACCGATCAATCGGTTGAACGAGCGGCAAAAACCGTTTGCCTGTTTACTTAACAGCGTTGAAGCTTTACAGGGCCGGAATCGGCCGGCATCGCCCCTTTCGCTCGGCAGAGCGGCCGTCCTCCGCCAGGTCGGGCTGGTCACGCGGGCGTAGATATAATGAGTTAGGAACAACTCGTGATGCTGTGCGATAATCCATGTTCTGCAGCTCTGGCTCGGGCCTTGCATACCTGCGGGACGGCGGCCCAAGGGGGGTGGTCAGGCTGACCGACTGCATGGGGTTGCGACCGGCTGCACCGGTTTCGAACGCGGAATTGAAGGGGCGATGATTGACTTGAAATCGAACGCAACCGTAATCTCGCTCACTTATGGTAGTTAAGGCCGATTCTCACATATAGAAATGGAATTTCAGTGTCTAAGACCAAGAGCAAGACGGTCGCCAGCTTCGGATCGCGCTTGAAACAGCTGCGTGAAGAGCAGTCGATGACGATCACGGAGCTGGCGAGGCGGATTGACGTCACGCCGCCCGCCATCTGGCATTGGGAAAAGCGCGGCAGGGTGCCCAAGCCCGCCACCATAAAGGCCGTGGCAAGGGTGCTTAACGTCAGCTCCGAGTTTCTCGAGAACGGTGTCCACGTCGTGAGCAGCCAGGACCAGGGGCCTCTGGATCAGCTTTCGAGGCGGCCCGACGACATGAACCTCGAGGAGCTGATCCGCGCCATCGAAGCAAAGGGCTTTTACGTCCGGATCTCTTCGGCCCGCGATCGCGAAAACTAGAGGATGGCGGGGGAGCCGTTTGGTTGAACCGGGCTCCCTTCTTCAATCGTCGCGAGGAGCCTCGCGCCATCCGTGCGTCGAGCACCGCGTGCTCGATATCTGACGATCCGCCGCTACCACAGGCCCTTTGTGCCGAACCCGCGAGCTCAATAGAGGCTGCAACCGCCGCGTCACTCGTGTTGCATCGAAGCGCCTCGCGCTGTCGTGCAAAGGCTTCTTCGTAAGGCCCGCTCACGGAGCGCTGCGGAACAAGCTGCCGAGGCAACGCCCGGCTTGAATGATCTTTCCGCGCAATACTAGGCTACTTCCGGTGTTCGGGTTGTGCCCTTGATCGTGATCCCCCCCCCCCCCGCCGAACGCGTCATCGCGCGAGCCGTGCGCTGATAAACTCAGATTAAATGTTTAGTTCCGGGTGGCGAAACGCAATAACAGGTGCGTTATTCTCGCGCCGAGGTTTTGCAACTTGCGAGTGCGGCCGACGTTCGGTTTTGATGCCGCGATTCGCTAAGCGCTTGATCAGATGTGCCTTGTCTGCGCGAGGCCTGATTTGATCGAAACTCGGAATGCAACCGAAAGTAAGTGCTCCAATCCACACCAGTTGCGCGAGTAAATGCTGGTGGTAAAGCGCTTGTGGTGCGGCTACCGTCGTGTCATACTTTCGTAGTTAAGCGGAATTAAACTCCGCGTAAATTCGATTAAGTCGCCAACTCGACGTTCGAAGGAGGCGCTGCAATGAAAAAAGATTTTAGCACCTTAGATGTTTTGCATTTAGCTCATCTCCTGCCGCGTGCTGTTGAAGGCACAAGCGGTCAGGCTCTCCCCGGTAGACATCGCTAATCCTTCTACTCAAGCGCGTCTGTGCTTGAGCGTCTTCGCGTACGTCAATTTGCTGCACGCCGTTCGGTCCATTTTTTTGATGGGGCATTCCGATGGGTATAGCCTGGCGCTGGAACAAGGAAGCTCACAAGCGCTCCGCGTTCGAAACCCTGCTCGACAAGGTCATTCGCGAAATCCTTCCGGGACGCGACAGCAGAAGGCGCCACTGGGGCGGCGCGGCGAAACCGGCGGCAAAACCGCGGCGGCAGAGCTTCACGCTGGAGGCGATCGAGCCGCGCCTGCTGTTGTCTGCGGATCTGACCTATGGTGCACCCGGCAGTGTCCCCGGCGGCATCACCAGTGCGACCGATATCAGCAACTACGTCAGCACGCTGACGTCGACGACCTTCGTGCTGAAAGCCGAAGAGAGCAGCGGCAACGCCTTCTGGAATCTCTACGCGACCGGGCTGGACGGCAATGCCTCGCCGACGCTCGCTGCACAACACCAGATCACTGCAGCCAGCGACCTCGATGTGAACATCAAGCGCGACGATCTGGGCGTGAGCAATTCCAAGCTCAGCCTGATCGACTTCATCGGCGACAAGGTGACGGTCGATACCGACAGCCTGTCGGTGCTCAACGCCAGGTTCGCCGGTACCAAGATCGACATCGACTTCGCCGGCGGCAAGGATATCGACATCGGCTCGCTGATCGGCATTCAGCTTCCGCTGCCTCTTGCGAACGACCAGGTCGTGTTGAGCGGCAACGGCGGCACCTTCAGCGGGCATGACTTCACGCTGCACAGCTCGTCGGACATCGTGAACGATTCCTCCGGCCTGCAGGTCACCGATTCGGGCGGCACGTTCGAGGTCATATCCGACTCGAAAGTCACCATCGACCAGGGTTCGGTGATCAGCGCTGCGAACATCACCCTGAAGGCCGATTCGAAGAGCACGGGCGGATTGTTCCAGGGGCTGCTCGCCGACGCGAAGAGCGAAGTCACGCTTGGCGACGCGACCCTGACCGCCACCGGCGGGACGGTGCAGTTGCTCGCCCATTCCGACGCCACCTTCGTCGAGAGCGGCGACACCTATTTCAGCAACGGCCTCGCCGGTACCGCCGTGCTCAGCTTCGGCGATGCGCTGGTCGACGTGAAGTCCGGCGCGGCCGTCCACGCCAAGGATGCCATCATCGACGCGACCGTGAAGGACGACATCACGGCGAATACCAATTCCGCCTCGGCGACGGTCAAGGCCGTCGTCGTCACGGTCATCGACAATCCCGAAGTCAAGCTCGCGGGAAGTTTCGATCTGAGCGGCTCCTTCGATGCCAAGGCATCGTCCGACATCAAGATCGTCGCGACGACCGCCCCCAAGGACGGCGGTGCCTCGACGTCCGACGCGGCGGTGGCGGTGTCCGTCGTCAAGAGCGATCCGAAAATCACGGTAACCGGCGGCAGCATCGTTGCCGGCGGCACGGTCACGATCGCGGCGGACAACAAGGTCGATGTCAATGACGCCGCGGCCGGCGACAAGGGCGGCTCGGATGGCAACGGCGCGGGCGCGACAGGTGCCGCTGTCGGCGTCACCGTCCTGTGGGGCGACACCTCGGCCGCCATCACCGGCGGTACCGTGCAGGGTGCCGGCGTCACGCTCTCTTCAACCAGCGACCGTACCGCGACGACGCTCTCCGTTGCAACCGGAGGCGGCTCCGACGACGGCAGCTCGTCCAACCAGTCCAAGCAGCGTCTTGCCGATCCCAATCCCAACAAGGCCAATGACGGCAAGTCCGTCGACAAGGCGAAGACCAGCGATGGCGATCTCCCGTTCGCCGCCGGTGTCTCCGTCGGTGTCGTCACCGGCGATACCACTGCCTCTATTATCGGCGGTTCCGTGATCGCCACCGGCGGTACCGTCATCGGGGTCACCGCCAGCGGCAAGCACACCGTGGCCACTACGGCTGACGGATCGCACAAGAGCGATAATTCAGGCACGGCCGTCGGCGTTGCCGTGGCGATCCAGGTCGTCGACAGCACGAGCTCAGGCTCGATCGGCGGCACGGCGAGCCTTACGGCCGCGCACGTCAATGTGCTGGGCGAGATGCCCACCAGCACGCTCGACGCGGAGGCGACAGCGGGGGCCAGCGGTTCCGGCATCTCTGTTGCCGGTGCGCTGTCAATCAATGTCGCGACTCTCGACGCGAGCGCGATGGTCAGTTCCGGCACGGCGGACGTTCACGGCGCGGATGTTGCGCTGACGTCCAGTTCGACGCTGAGCAATACCTCCAAGGCGCTGGGCAAGTCCGAGACCAGCGGTAACGTCGGCGTCGGCGCCGCCGTGGCCCTCAACATCGTCAACGACACCACGGTGGCGGGGATCGCGAACGGCGCGGGCCTGCTGTCCGCGCACGATCTCACTCTCTCGGCAACGGCAGTCGATACCATCGCCACCACGTCGCAGGCGGGGTCCTCCGGCGGCGTCGCAGTGTCGCCGAGCGTTGCGATCACAATTGCCAATGTCAACACCACGACGTTCATCGGAACCGGCAGCCTGCTCACGCTGACCGGCAAGCTGTCGATGACGGCGACGCAAACCGCCATCGTGACAGAGACCAATGCCAAGGCGGATGCGGCCAGTTCCGGCACCGCGGCTATCGGCGCCTCGCTCGCGCTCGCCGTCATCGATGATTCCGTGACCGCATCGATCGCGCGCAGCGTCACCGCGTCCGGCGATATCGAAGTCAGCGCGATCGGTTCGGCTTCGGCCGACACCGAGGCCAGCGCCAGCGCGGCCGGTGCGAAGGACAAGGACTCCGACAGCGATGGCGACGTCAACAAGAAGGGCGACGACCAGCTGTCCCTGGGCAACAGTCGCGCGCAAAGCGACAACGGCGGCGACGCCACGAAGACCTCCGGCAAGAGCAAGACGCCCGATGCATCCACGGGCGACAAGGATACCGGCGGCAGCGGCAACTCCAAGGTCCAGGTGGCGGCCGCGGTCGCCATCGACATCCTGACCACGTCCTCGCAGGCGCTGTTCCTCGGGACGCCGGCCATCACATCGACCGGCGGCAGGGTCTCGCTGAAGAGCTCGGCAAATACCGACGCCAAGAAGACCAAGGCAGACGGCACGGCGACCGACGCCTCGGCGGCGGGCATCGCCGCCGCGGTTGCGATCAACGTCGTCGACATTACGAACCGGGCGTCGACCGGAACGGCGACGGTTGTCGCGCAAACCGGCCTCGACATCGAAGCGACGATGACCAATGTGTCGGGAGACCAGACGCACGAGATCGTCGCCGAGGCCGATTCGGGCGCGACCGGCAACGACAAGGTCAGCGTCGCCGGTGCTCTTGCCCTCAACATCGTTCACAACAATACCGAAGCGTCGGTGGCCGGCGGATCGGTCACGGTGAACGGAGGCCCGATCACGATCAAGGCCATCCACACCGAGATCGACGATGCCAAGGCCGACTCGGAAGCAGAGGGCGGCAAGGTCGGCGTGGGCGCCTCGGTGGCGCTCAATCTCCTGCTGTCGAGCCACACCACGGCGCAGATTGCGGACAATGCGAGCTTCACGGGCACCAATCTCGGGACCGTCGAGGTCACCGCGGATTCGCACCGCACGGTCAAGACCAAGGTCGACGGCGGATCGCAGGGCGAAATCTCAGTCACGCCGGCCGTCGCATTGGCGCTCGATCTGGATGACAAGTCCATCGCGCATATCGGCTCGGGTACGGGCTCGCTCTCGGGCAGCGGGACCGTCACGGTCCAGGCCACGCACAGTGCGGATTACAACGAGACCGAGGCAAAGGTTGCGGCCGCGGGCAGCAAGGCTGCGATCGGCGCGGGTGTGTCGATCATCGTTGTCGATGGCTGGGCCACGACCGCGGACGTGAATCGCAGCGTCACGGGCAGCCAGGTCACCATTCTCGCCAACTCCGATTTCGAGAGCACGGTCGTCGCCAGCGCGAGCGCCAAGGGCGGCAGCACGAGTGACAAGAAGGGCAACGAAAAGACCGACGACCAGCTCCAAAACAACAGCAACACCAGCAGCACCAACGCGCCCACGACCAATACGTCGCAGAACAGCGGTTCCGATGCCAACAGCCAGTCGAGCGGCCAATCGGGCACGGGCGGCAGCAGTGTCGGCATCGCGGCGAGCGTTGCAGTCGACGTCGTCTCAGTCAGCAACACCGCGGCGATCGGCGACAACGCCGTCGTGACGGCGACAAGCGGCCTGCTGAAGGTCAGCGCGTTGAACAATGTCGATGCCAAGGCGAAGAGCGACGCCACGGCGATCGACAAGGACGGCAGCGTGAACATTGCCGCCGCCTTCTCGCTCAATTCCGTGTCGATCTCGAATACCGCGAAGATCGGCGCGGGTGCCAACGTGACCGGAAACGGCATCACCGTCGAGGCGGTTACGCCCGACACGAATGACATCTCGTCCCGCGCGCTCTCTGCGGCGGGCAACAAGGGTGGCGATGTCGCCATCGCCGGCGTTGCCGCGATCAACGTCGTGGACTCCGAAACGCGTGCCTATACGGGCGATGGATCGCATCTGCACGGAGGCGCCGGCGAGATCGACATCACGGCCCGGCACGACCTGCGAACCCAGGCGCTCGCCGCATCGGCGGGCTTCTCGGGCAGCGGCGCCGGCATCGGTGTCGCCGTCGCGATCAATGTCATCGGGACGGGCCCGGGCGGTTCGCACACGACCGCCAGCATTGGCGATCCGGCCGGGGGCGGCACTGCGGCGACCGTCGACGGCACCGGCGCGGTGAAGGTGACCTCGCAGCACACGGTCAACCCGCTGAATGTGGACTTCAGCGATCTTCCCAGTGACATCAGCTCGAAGCTGAGCAGCGTCAACATCCCGCTGACCTCGATTGCGCTGGCGGCCGGCGGAAGCGCGGGCAGCAGCAAGCCGGGTCTTGCCGGATCGGCCAGCATCAACGTCTATAACACCACGACGCAGGCGTTCGTCGACGTCAACGCGACCGTCGGGCAGGGCGCCTCTCACAATGCGTCCCTCGATGTATCGGCCACGGATACGACGACTATCAAGTCGGCTGCCGGCTCGGCCGGCATTGGCGTGAGCGGCACCGGTATCGGCGCCGGGCTCGACCTGTCGATCGTCAGCAAGGATACGCGCGCCTATATCGGCCAGAGCGCGCACGTGACGACGACTGGCCAGACCTCGATCGTCGCAACCTCCAACGAGGACCTGCTGTCGGTGTCGGCCAACGCCGGTATCGGCGGGAGCGGACCTGGTGTGGCCGCCTCGGCCTCGGTCGAGGTGCTCAAGACTCAAACTCGCGCCTATATCGACGGTAACGCGCAGGTGACGCAGGTCGGAAGCGTCAATATCGACGCCAGCGACACCATGAGCATGGTGATGGTCGCCGGGTCCATCGGCTTCGGCAGCAGCGTGGGCGCCGGCGCCGCCATCACGACCCTCGTCCACAACGATACGGTTGAAGCCTATATCGGCCAGAGCGCCACGGTGACGACGTCGGCAGGGGCAGGCAAGAATATCACCGTCAACGCACATTCGACGGAAACTGAGGCTGCGATCGGCGCGGCCGGTGCCGGGTCGTCCGGAAGCTTCGCGTTTGCCGGCGCAGGCGTCATCAACATCCTGACCGAGGACACACGCGCGTTCGTCGACCGGTCTGCGACCGTCAATGCCGGCGGCGATCTCTCCGTGCATGCCGACGATCAGACCAAGTTCGTGTCGGTGGCGGGCAACCTCGCCGTGTCTGCCGGCGCTGCGGCCGGTGCGGGTGCGGCGGTCGCGGTGGTCAACAAGCACACCGACGCCTTCATCGAGTCCGGCGTGCACTCGACGATCGGCGGCAATATCAACGTCCAGGCGACCTCGAAGGAAACGATTACGGCCATCGGCGCCGGCATCTCGGCCAGCGGTAACGTCGCCGTGACCGTCGATGCTTCGGTCAACGTGCTGAACGTCGACACGCGCGCCTTCATCGGCGACGACCCCGACGACGGGATCGCCAGCGCCGGCGCCGGTAACGTCCACGCCGACGGGTCAATCGCCATCCAGGCCGACGAACGAACCGAGCTCAATGCGATCGTCGGCGTGGTGGGCTTCTCCGGCTCCGCCGCGATCACCGCGGGTGCTGTCGTCACCGTCACCAACAAGCATACGGAAGCCTTCGTCGGCAGCAACGCCATCGTATCCGCCTCCGGAAACCAGTCGATCCATGCCGCCACAGGCCACCTCGATCCCGTCACCTCAGGCGACGGCGGGACGCAGGGCAAGATCGACACCGGCAGCATCAATGGCTCGCCCAATGCCGACACCCTCGCGGGCCAGGGGCGCGTGGTCTCGCCGACGGTCAGCAATTCCGACGCGCCGACGGTGAAGGATGACGACGGCAACGCGCGGCCGAACAACCCCAGCACCAGCAGCAGCATGCTCGGCGGCAAGGTCAAGATCGATCCGTTCGTCACCGATCAGACCGGCATCACGATCACCTCGACCAACTACGATCAGATCAACGGCCTGGCAGCCGGCCTCGCCGGCGCCGGCAGCGCGGCAGTTGCGCTCAGCGCTGTCGTGAACTCGATCAACGATACGACGACGGCGACCGTCAACGCGGGCGCGCAGGTCACGGCCAATGCCGGCAACGTCAACGTCAGTGCCGCCAGCGACGTGCACCATCTTGCGGTTGCCGCCTCCGTAGCCGTCTCGGGCGGCGGCGCAGTCGCGCCCGCTGTCGACGTGACGGTGATCAGCAACGTCACGACGGCCTCGACGGAGGCCGGCTCGCAGGTGAACGCCTTGGCGGGCGACATCGTCGTCGATGCCAATGCCAAGGAAGACATGTTGCTGGTCGGCTTCGGCATCGCCGGCGCCACGGTCGGCATCGGTGGCGCGGTCAGCGTGCTTGTGGTCAACAACACGACCACCGCGAGGATGGCCGGTTCGGCCGACGCCTGGGGTAGCATTGTCGTGCATTCGACCGACGCGACCGACATCACGATTGTCGACGGCGCGGGCGGCTTCGGGCTCGGAGGCGCGGGTGCGTCGATTGGCGTCATCAGCCTGAACAAGACGACCGAGGCTTACATCGACAGCGGGTCGGCCGCGGCTCACGCGATCGTGCATGCCGGCGGCAATGGCGCCGGTGCGACGGGGATGGTCGGCACCCTGACCGGCGGCCAGAGCCCGACCGATTTCGACAGGGCGAACGTCAAGGGCGTTCTGGTCGAGGCGGAATCGCATGAGGACGTGTTCCATCTCAACGTTGCCGCCGGCGGCGGCTTCATTGGCCTGGCTGGCGGTGTGACCGTCACCACGCTCGCGGGTACGACGCACGCCTATATCGACAACGCTGACGTCAACTGGACGAACAACACCGGCTCCAGCGACCAGTCGGTGTGGGTCAATGCCGCGAATGACGCCCAGGTCGCGACATTCGCCGGCGGTATCGCCGGTGGTGTCGGCGCGATGGCCGGTGCCGTCGACATCGGCGTGATGCGCAATAGCATCAATGCCGAGATCAAGTCCGGTGCCAACGTCGCGGCCAACCGTGACGTCAAGGTCAATGCACTCGGTATCAAGGACATCGCCAGTATTGCCGCGAGCGGTGCAGGCGGCATCATCGGACTTGCCGCGTCCGTCAGCGTGTGGTCGGTCGGCACGCAAATGGCCAGCAACTACACCGGCGACGGCGCCGCGCCACAGCAGAATTCGCTCGCCAAGGGCGGCAGTGGCCCCTCGGCCGACAGCGACGCGACGAAGCAGGGCTCGGATGCCAGCGGCAAGCTTTCCGACGCCATGAGCGGCACCGGGGGCAAGTTTGGCACAGGTGGCGTCAATCTGGGCGCAAGCACCATCCAGATTGCGGCCGGCAACAAGCTGACCACTGGCTCGAAGGTCACCTACTACAACGGCGGATCGGCAGGAATCACCAACCTCACGGACGGGAATAGCTATTTCGTCCGCGATACGGGCGATCACCAGACCTTCAAGCTGTACAATACCTTCGATGACGCCAACAACGACACCAACGCGATCTCCTTCGGTGCATCCGCGGGCGGCGCCGGCCAATCCATCGTCGGCAACGTCGGTTTGACCAACGGCAGCACAGATCCCAACACGGCATCCAATTCGCAGGATCGTACGTCGGCGATCTCGTACCAGTCGCTGAACGGAACCGGTGGGTTCTCGACCAAGGCGCCCAGTCAGACCACGCTCGGCAACGCACTGACCGGACCGACCGTGGGTACCAACGCGGCGATCGGTGGCGGCGCTCACGTCACCGCGGTGAACGGCGACATCACCGTGAACGCGGTGGAAAACCTGCACATGACCACGACGCAGGGCGGTATCGCCATCGGCCTCGCCGGAATCGGGGCGGGCATCGGCGTTCTGAACATCGCCTCCAACGTGTCGGCGACCGCCGGCGGCATCTTGTCCGCGGGCGGCGCACTCAATATCCATGCCGACCTCTACGAGAAGGTCGACGAGGTCGCATTCGCGGCTGTGGGCGGCGTGATCGGCATCGGCGCCGGCGTTGCCGTGATCAACGACACCAGCACGGTGACCGCAGGTCTGATCGACAGCGCGGTCGTGCACAAGGCGACGGATATCGACATTCATGCCAATGCCAAGCAGGACATCAATGTTCTCTCCGTCGGCATATCGGTCGGCGGTGTCGCGGCGGGTGCATCCTTCACCAAGGTCGACGTGCATAACGACAGCGCGACGGACGTGCTCGCCTTCATCGGCGACAACGTGTCGATCGGACAGGGTGTTGGCGACAACGTCGGCAGCGTCACCGTCGACGCGGATTCCACGGTGCTGGTCAAGGCCAATGCCTTTGGCCTCGCGGGCGGCGGCGTTGCGCTCACCGCCAATTTCTCGTTCGTGACGGTCACGCCGGATGTGATCGCAAAGGTCGGTGACGGTGCGAACGGCGCCAACATCACGCTCAACGGCACGGGCGACCTGAAGGTCTCGGCCTCGTCGACCGACAACCTCGATGCGACCGTCACGGGCGTTAGCGTTGGCGGCTTTGCGGCTGGCCTGTCCTGGGCCAGTGTCGATGCCAGGCCCCAGGTGCGTTCGAAGCTGGTGAAGGGCAATGTCAAGGCCCGCAACGTCACCGTCGAGACCAACGCCAATGTCGGGGCGCCGGACGATTACGGATCGTCGGCGACGGCATTCGCGGGCGCCGGAGGCGTCGCGGCGGCATCAGGTGCGGTTGCGAAATCGACCAACAGCCCGATCCTCGAGACGGTGGTTGGAAGTGGCGCGACCATCGCAGGAACGGGCGAAGTCAAGATCCTGGCGGAAGGCCATGATCTGGCGGCTGCAAAGGCCAGCGGCGTCGCGATCGGCTTTGCGGGTCTCGGCGGCACCTCGGCCGAGGCGCACACCGATGGCGACATCGAAGCCCATCTGGACGGCCAGGTCGTCGGCGCCAACAACACGGCAGGCGCGTCCAATCTGACGGTGCAGGGCAAGTCGGTCGATTCGGCCAATGCCGTTGCGGAAGCCGCCACCGGCGGCATGTATGCAGGCCAGTTGAACGTAACCAACGCAACCGCCAATACGACCGTCAAGGGCTACATTGCATCCACGGGCACGATCAAGGTCAGCTCCAACCTCGACGTCAACGCGCTGTCCCATCCCGAGGCGGACGCGCTGACGAAGGGGACGAGCATCGGCGGCATCAGCGTCGGCGGCTCGAAGGCGACCACGAGCCTGACGCCCGTCGCCACCGCCTATGCCATGGCGGCATCGATCGACGCAGGCGGCAGCATCACGGTCCATGCCGAAGCGACGCCCCAGGGCAAGCCGGCGCCGACCTACGCCGTGGTGGCCGGCAGCGATGCCAACAACACCGTGGAAGTCGATAATCACGGCTTGAATACGGGCGATGCTGCCGTCTTCGACGGAGCGACCCAGTCGGGCCTGACGCAGAACCGCGAGTACAGCGTCCTGTCGGTCGACGGCAACGACCTGTCATTTGGTTCGCAGTTCAGCGGTGGTTCCAACAATGTCAACGTCGATACCGACACGATCAAGTTCGACGCGCCGCATCACTTCATCACCGGCGACAAGGTGCAGTACATCACGGCGGGCGGCACGCAGATCGGCGGCCTGATCAGCGGCAACCTGTATTGGGTCAAGGTGGTCGACGGCACGTCGATCAAGCTGACGACCTATGACCCGTCGGTCCCGGCCAACGACCCCCTGAAGAATTTCACGCCGTCCGGATCGACCATTACGGTGACCGGCACCAATTACGCGACCAACCTGCCGGTGACCTATCACGCGCCGGCTGCGATGACCTTCTCGAACCAGCAGGTCGACGTCAACGACACGACCAGCGGCGGCGTGGCCGAGCTCCACGACAACACGAATGCCAACAACATCGAGTTTATCGACACTTCCGGCACCGCCGACAACACGGGCAACGACGGCAAGCCGATCCCGTCCGGCTTCAACAACACCGATGAGGTCATCTATCACGTGACCAACGGGGCCGCCATCGGAGGCCTGAAGGACGGGACGACCTACCGCGTCTCCGGTGCCGGAGGCACCAACAACAGCATCGTGCAGCTCGACGCCTACGTCAAAGATGTTGCCGTCACCTTCCACAAGAGCGGCAACAACGCCGTCAACGACACGATCACGCGTGCGTCGGGGAGCTGGAAGGATGCGGGATTTGCGATCGGACAGCAGATCACCGTCACCGGCGCAGTCGCCACCAACAACACCACCTATACGCTGGTGGACGTCACCGACGACACGTTGAAGCTCAGCGTCAATAACACCGTCACGGGCGGCGACTTCACCAAGACCATCGAGAGCAACGCGATCGCGCTGGCGCCGACCAAGGCGCAGACTCTGGCGCTGACGTTCATCAACGACGGTGCGGGCGGCAATCTCGACCAGATCCAGCGCAGCTCCGGCAGCTTCCTGGCCGACGGCTACAAGGTCGGGCAGGTGGTGTCCCTGAGCGGCGGTACCACCGCGACCGACAAGTCGACCAACAACGGCAGCTTCACCATCAGCGCGATCTCGGTGGATGGCAAAACCCTCACGCTCAAGGACACGGACAATGTCGTCGCCGCGGGCGTCTTCACCAAGTCCATTGCCGCCGACAAGGCCGCGGTGCACAGCCTCGTCAGGAGCGGCGACCTGCCGATGCAATATTCGACGGACGGCGGCCTTACCCGCTTCAATGCCGACGGACGCACCTTCTACGTCATCAATCCCGAGAACGACGATTCCTTCCAGCTCGCGCTGGCGCCGAACGGTCCGGCACTGACTCTCATTGGCCCGGATTCGCCGACCAGCAACCACAAGATCGGGCCGGAAAGCGTCGACCTGACCAGCACGGCCACCGGCAATCAGTGGGTCCGCATGGACATCACCGGCAACGTGACGGGCGCGACCCTCACGGGACCGGGCGGCGTCCCGCTCTCGGTGCTGTCGCCGCCGATCGGCGACGGCAACTCCTCTGCGGTCGCGCGCGGCTCGGGCGGCGGCTTCGTCGGCGTGAACATCAACGATGGCACGATCACCGACAGCCCGACCGTCAATGCCTACATGCAGGCCGGCCTCGCGCACGCCAATCTCGACGTGTCGATCACGACCAACTCGATCACCAGCGGCAGCGCCAGCGGTGCCAACGGCACTGGCGGCCTGGTGGGCGTAGGCGGTTCGTCCGCGACCAGTGATTCGACCAACAAGAGTGAAGTGTGGGTCACCGCCGGCACGCGCATCATTGCCGGTGGCAATTTCAACCTGACATCGAACCTGTTTACGGGGGCCTCGGCCGCGGCACGGTCCACGACCGGCGGCGCCGTGGGCGTTGCCATCACCCACACCCATTCCACCGTCAACAACACCACCACCGCAAAGATGAAGGACGGCTCCGACGTCCTGGCGGGCAACACGGCGATCGTTTCGGCGACGACGGGCACCGCCCAGTCGACCAATTCGGGCTCGACCGGTATCGGCATCGGCGGCGACGGCAATGCCTATGCGACCTCGAGCTCGACCGACGAGACGACCGTGGACTTCGCCACGGCGGCGTCGCTGACGGCGCGTGCGATTCTGGCCGCGGCCGCGGTGCCGTGGATGGACGTAGAGGCGCGGTCGCGTGGCGACGGCGGCGGCCTGGTTGCGGTCGGCACCGGCTCGGCCGACACGACCATCAACGCCCAGAACAACGTCAATCTGCACGCCAATGCCTCGCTGATGGGTTATGAAGGCGTCGATCTGGTGGCGCGCTATTACAATCCCGATCCGAATTCGGCTCCGGACCATCAGGCGGTCACTTCTGTTGCCGATGCGTTCGGCCGTGCCACGGGCTTGTTCGGCTATGTCGACGGGTCGGCCGACAACCACACGACGCTCGCGTCGACCATTCTTGGCGAGCTCCACTCGCTGGTCACGGCGGGTCCGCGCGATCCCAACGACCCGGCGCTGCAGGACATCACGGACTACAATCACCTGGCGCTCTATTCGGACACGAAGAACGGCAAGATCGGCTTCGTCGACCATGGCGATGTGAAGCGCCGTTCGCTCGCCGCCGGCGGCAGCAGTTCGGGTCCGCAGGATCCGACGGTCACGCGCAAGATCGACTTCAGCTCCGACGTGGTGATCTTCTCCGGGCGTTCGCCCGAGCTGGTCATCAATTCGTCCGGGAATATCGACAAGGCGGTGAACATCTCCGTGAACGGCGTGTTCGAGCCGCTGTTCGGAAGCAGCGCCGTTTCGGGCGGCGTGATCAACGTCGACAACATCGTCAACGACGATCCGGGCGAGGTCTATTTCGACTCGCCGACCATTCTCGGCGGCAACGGCTCGCCGGGTGCGGGCAGCGGAACCTGGGAATTCCGGGATTCGTACCAGCAGGTGCTGATCACCAACAATTCCGGGTTCGATCTCAAGATCAACAACATCGATGTCCTCAATCGCGGTCCCAATCACCCGATCGTGGACTTCGTGCCCTACGACAACACGCCGACGATCAGCTTCAATCTGAAGCGCACCGTCACGCCGACGCGAGTGGAGATCGAGGACTTCGGCAGCGCCAATTCCGTGCTGCTCCAGGGAACCATCGAGAACCCGATCGGCACGACGATCATCCGCAATGCCAATGGCAACGTTCGCGCGACCAAGCCGCGTGACCTGACCAGCGCCGATCCCAATGCGTCGCTGGTGCGCACCAACATCGTCGATATCGAGTCGGCGAACGCCGGCGTTGGTGTCGGGGGGCGGGTCAATATCGACCAGGTGGAAGCCGCCGGATTGCCGGCAGCCACCAGCTTCCTGACCGCGCGGGCCGCCACCGACGGGTCGATCTTCCTTGGCCGGAATCAGTTCTTCGGCGGCGAACTGGTGCAGTATCACACCAGCGGCACGGCGATCGGCGGGCTGACGGATGGCAAGTACTACGTCGTCATCACGTCGCCGGGCGATCTCTCGATCAAGCTTGCGTCCCTGTCCAATCCGGGACTGGCGCTGACGCTTGACCCGAGCACGTCGACGCTGACGACCAGTCATTCGCTGACGCCTGCCCAGCGCTTCACGGTCAAGGCCGCGGGCGATGCCAATCTCGACGTGCTCGGCCGGCTGCGCGACGACACGGTCACCGACTACCGCGTCCATATCGACGCCGTGGTCACCGGCGGCACGACCAACATCATCATGCAGCCCAGCGTCAAGGAGACGGGGGTTCCGAACAGTGGCGGCGTCGAGGTCCGGTACAAGGCGCATCCGAATCCGAACGGCGAGATCCACAACACGTTCTTCAACCAGCCGATCGGCTCGCCGGTGCCGGAGAACGTCGGTGCGTTCGCCACGCTGGCCCCGAACAACACGATCAACAGCACCTACGATGTTCGCGCCTTCGATACGGACGGCAATCTGTACCGGCCCGGAATCCAGTCGAACAGCAACATCATTCTCACAGCCGCGCAGCCGACTGCCGGAAACGGCAAGATCATCAACGTCAAGGCGATCACCGAGATCGTCGGCGGCGGTGCGCCGGCATCGGGCGATAGCCATCATGTGGATGTGCTGACCAACGGCTGGATCGACCTCGCCGAAAAGACCGACGATCTGCGCGTCGGCCGCATCATGTCGACCGCGAACGACGTGACGCTGCATTCGCCGAGGATGATCATCGATGCGTTGAACGACGGCATCGGGTCGGAGGCCGACGTCACCGCCGTCAATATCACCATGACGGCGGGCGACAGCGGGATCACCGGCACGGCGAGCGACAAGTCGGGCACCGGCGGCATCGGAACCCCTGACAATTTCATCGAGATCAACGTCGACGAGCTCTATGGAACGGGCTCGAGCCTGGGCGTGCTCACCGCCAACGACATCGCGGTCGCCAGCAAGGCCAATACGCTTGGCATCTTCATCACGGAAGTGGTGCGGGGTGCGGAGTCGCTGAGTCTGCTCGGGAGCGCCGGTGCGTCGCACACCGATGCCTTCGGCAAGGAGATCGACGATCTCGAGGTCAAGCTGGTCCAGACCAAGGGCGACGTGACGCTCGCCACGGATCCGGGCTCCATCGTCGATGCCCGCAACGGCGGCGTCGGCGCCGACACCGCCAACGTAATCGGTAATACGATCAACCTGTTCGCCGAGGGCGGCAATATCGGCAATGCGAACGGCGGCAACGATCTCGAGATCGATTCGCAGGCCTACGGGTACGGCACGATCGGCGCACGGGCGACCGGCAGCATCTATCTCAGCGAAGCCCTGCCGACGACCGCGGTCGGGACGTTCTACGCCCGCAATGCCGAAGTCGTGCTGCTGCAGGCCTTGGGGATCGCCGGCGGCGACGGCGACATCAACGGCAACATCCGCTTCACGGTGCGCGAGAGCGCCGTGCAGGGCGAGGATCTGCATCTGCTGGATTCCGGGAGCGTTCTGTTCCTCGAGAACGCGCCGGAGACCATGGTGCACGGTCTCGTCAACACGCCGAACGGCTCGATCCTGCTGCGCGTCGGCGATAACGTGACGACGGAAGCGAATTCGCAGATTCTCGCCGCAAAGAACATCGACATCTACGGCGATTTCCGCCGGACCGGCGAACTGTCCAGCGGTGTGGCGCAATTCGACGCCGATACGCCGAACGACACGCCGAACTTCGGCACCGTCATGCACCTGCATGGCGTCATCGCGCACGGCCCGACTGCGAGCGGGTATCTTACCCGCATCTTCGGCAACGCCGATACCGACCAGATATTCTTCGACGAGACTTGGCTCGGCGGCCTGAGCGGCACCCCGTCGTCGCCGATTCCGGGCGGACAGGGCCAGACGATTCCGACCGGCTTGCTCGGACCGGCTCGCCTGATGTCGTTCTATTCCGGCGGCAATACGCGCGCCTATGGCAGCAACACGCCGACCACGACGACGGCCGGGATCGACGCGAAGGTGACGTTTGCGCCGGATCCCAATGGCGACACCATCACGCGTACGGATGGCGGCACCTTCGCCGGCTTCGCGATCGGGGATGTCATCACGGTTGATTCCGACGACGTCAACATTCCGATTGCCAACAATCGCGTCTATACCGTTACGGGCATATCAGCAGCGGCCACGGTGCTGACCCTGAGCTCCGCCCGGGTCGTCTCGACGGCCACGAACGTCAACGTCAAGATCAAGAACACCAGGCTCAATCCGTTTGCCCCGACCGGCGACAGCGAAGACTTCTTCGTGGTCAACGAGCTCCAGTCGATGGTGTACACCCAGACCGCTGCGGCGACGGCGTCGAGCGACACGCTGACCCTCGACGGCCAGGCCGGCACCGATACCTATGTCATCAATACGACAGGTACGCGGGGAAAGACGGATGCGCAGGGAAATCTGGTCGACCCCTACAATCGCAACTACGTCATCAACGTGCTCGACAGCGGCGGACCGACGGACGGCGTCAACAACCTCTCGGTCTACGGCAAGGACAATATCGATCCGAACTTCATCGGCGCGGGCAAGGCGTTCGACGACATCTTCCTGCTCCGCCGCACGACCGACATTCCGCGCGAGACCGGATCCCGTCCGCAGCTCTACGCGAACGAGTCGGCCTTCGTCGCCGTGCTCGACTTCGATCCGACCAAGCCCGGTACGGCCCTCACGCAGGCGCAGGCCTCTGACCAGCCGGCCGACGGAAGCGTGCGCTCGGAATCCGTCCAGCGCATCAACTACGACAGTTCGGTCAATGGCCGGTTGATGGTGTTCGGACAGGGCGGCAACGACTACTTCGCGGTCGACGACGATGCCACGACCACCACCCTGGACGGCGGTGCCGCCAACGACACCTTCCAGATTGGACAGATCTACGGCTATCAGCGCGATGCCAGCACGCATTCGGCGGGACCACTCGGCAACACGCTGGGCGGATCCATCGTCACCGCCGCGGACCTGTTCCCGCAGCTTCCGAACTCGCTCACCCCGCAGAGCATCTACGGCACGGTTGCAACGACACGCGGCTGGCTGTCCGCCGGTGCGACCTCGCCGCTGGTTGCCGAGGGCGGCAGCGGCGACGACACGTTCACGGTCTACAGCAACCAGGCAGTGCTGCGTCTCGAAGGCGACGACGGCAACGACCTGTTCACGGTTCGCGCGTTCGCGCTGGCCCAGACCGATCCCACCAGCGGCGACATCGTCTGGCTCGATCCTGTGCAGCAGATCGCGATGCCGAAGCTGACCAAGGGCTTCTCGACCGCGGCCGAGACTGCGATCCGCACCGGTGCCGGCAGCAACCAGGTGGAATACAACATCAATGCGCCGGTTTCGGTCGATGGCGGCTCCGGCTTCGACAAGCTGGTGATCCTCGGTACCGAGTTCGCCGACCATATCGTCGTGACCGACAAGGGCATCTTCGGCGCCGGCCTGACCGTCACCTACAAGAATATCGAGGTGCTCGAGGTCGATGCTCTCGAAGGCGACGACACTATCGATGTGCTGAGCACGCCGCCCGGCATGGCCGTCCGCGTCATCGGCGGCCTGGGCAACGATGCCATCAATGTCGCGGGCGACGTGGCCGGTGACGTGGTGTCGCGCGACATCAACGGCACGAGCTCGACCATCAATCACCGCATCTCGACGGACGATGGGGCATACAAGCCGGTCGTTCCCGACGGCATTTCGCTCAGCGTTTCGCGTCCCGACCAGGGGCAGGTGATCATCGACGAGAACGTCCCGCACGATCTGAGCCCGAGCATCACCGACGTGACGGAAGGCAAGCTGATCAGCGGCAATCCTGCCGACGACGTCTACGGCATTCGCCTCGGGCACATCCCGGTCGTCGGAACGTCCGTCTACATCACGATCTCGGCCGCGATGAACCCGGAGGAGGAGCATGTCGCGGCCGGTGCGATCGCCTCCGGCGACATCATCGACACGCTGGGACTTGGCGACAGCATCCTGCTGGCGTCCGGCAATCCGCTTGCCATGGGTGACAAGGACAAGGCCGGCCTGTTGACGCCGGCAGCCTATGCGCGCGACGTCGTGCTCAACGGCACGCTCATCCACGTGCCGGCGCGCGCCATCGTGCTCGTGTTCGACAGCAGCAATTGGGACACTGAACAGTATGTTCACGTCGTGGCGGTCGACGATCAGCTCGCCGAAGGCGACCGGACGGTTGCGATCAGCCATACGGTGCTGAGCACAGATCCGACCTTCGACCACGCGATCGTGCGCAACGTCGAGGTCACGATCCACGACAACGACCAGCCTGCCGTCAAGGTGACGCAGCTCGATGCCACGGTCACGGTGCCGGACTTCGTGAAATATCCGGGCTATGGCCGGCCGGTGGATGGAGTGACCAAGGTGCTCGAGGGCACGACCGCTCCGGACGATCCGGCGCCGATCACCTCGGTGGACGACTATTTCGCGGTCGAGCTCGCAACCCCACCGACCGGCACCGTCCAGGTGGCGATCAATCCGCAGTATCTCGATCCGAGCGTGCCGAAGGACCTCCGCGTTTCGCTGAGCTCCACGGATGCGCGATTCCACGTTGTTCAGGCTGCGCTGCCCGACCAGGACGGCGTCTACTACATCACCTTCGGACCTGGCGACACCACGCCGGTCATCGTGACGACGCATGCGATACAGCGTCTGCCCACCGAGGATCCGCACGACACGACGATTACGGCGGCCGTGGTCGACACGATTGCCGGGCACGCGACGACGGATACCGCCTACAAGAATGCCGCTGTGGGCATCAATTATTCGGGCGTCCAGCTGACGTTCGCGCAGCATGCCACCGGCGATACCATCACCCGTGACACGGGCAGCTGGATCACCGATGGATACAAGGCGGGCCAGAACATCATCATCTCCGGCACGCAGACCATCGCAGGCGGCCTCACCAACAACGCCTTGTTCGTCATCAAGAGCGTGGACGTGACCGGCAAGATCCTGACGCTGACCACGCGGCTGACGGTGATTCCGGCCGTCGAGAATCCCACGGCATTGCTGCCTGTGAAGTTCCGCATCAACGGCTCGGGCATCACCCAGAACATCGACGCGCAGGTCTTCGACGACGGCGCAGCGGGCCTCTTCACGCTCGAGAGCGGCGGCGCCACGTTGGTGAGCGCCGGCACGGCCACCCAGGGGCCGGGCGACCCCGACACCTACACGATGCGCCTGACGAAGGTGCCGCTGACCACGGTCAATGTCGATGTGATCACCGACGGGCAGACCGACATCATCCCGGACGGCGCCCAGATCACCCTGAAGCAAACCGGCTTTACCCAGACCTTGACCCTGTTCACCAAGGGCAACATCTCGGTCGGCCAGGATCCGTCCACCAGCGTATGGATGATCAAGCGCGCCCCGGGCTCCGAGCTCGGCAGCTTCATCGCCGACGGCTTCCTGCCGGGGCAGACGATCACGATC
Organism: Bradyrhizobium sp. KB893862 SZCCT0404; assembly: GCF_018130885.1. Taxonomy (NCBI): domain Bacteria; kingdom Pseudomonadati; phylum Pseudomonadota; class Alphaproteobacteria; order Hyphomicrobiales; family Nitrobacteraceae; genus Bradyrhizobium; species Bradyrhizobium sp. KB893862 SZCCT0404. Next base: position 51,534 of record NZ_JAFCLT010000017.1, on the reverse strand, counting down.
ACCGGCACCGGCCCGGGTGGCGTGGACGGCACCTACAAGATCGATGCCGCCAAGGGATCGGTGGGCGATCAGTTCATCAAGCTGACCAACGCCGGCGGCGCGGTCCTGCCGAGCGTGTCGGGGACGTTCAACTCCACGGCCGGCCAGACCATCTCGATCACCACCGTCAAGTCGAACGGCGTCTATAACAACGGGACGGTCAAGTATACCGCCGCGGACGAGGCGTTCTTGATGTTCACCGGCAACATCACGGTGAACGGGGCGGTCATCACGCGGTCCGCCATCGGAAGCTTCATCAATGACAACTTTGCGGCGGGCGAAATCATCCGCCTGCAGCGCAATGACGGCACGATCGTGGGCGATTTCACCATCGCTGCGGGCGGCGTGACCGACACGCAACTGACGCTCACGGCTACGACCGGGCTGAGCGGGCAGGCGGGTGACCTCAAGGGCGCCGCCATCAGCAAGATGCTGGATACGCTGGTTCGCACTGACGGCTCGAGCTGGCTCGACAGCGGCTTCTTCGAAGGCCAGCTGGTGCAGATCACGAATCTGGCCGGCGGCAGCCCGGTGCTGGTGAAGATCGATCTGATCACCGGCACGGACGCCGGGAAGCTCGACAAGATGGTGCTGACCGACCATCCGGAGACCGACGGCCTGAACGGCACGGTTGTCGGACCGGTCAAGTATAGCGGCCGTCCGCCCGGAGGTTTGCTGCCGAGCACGCCCATCAACGTCAACATGGTCCAGATGGCCGCACGGGTCGAATTCGATCCGACAAATGGCACGTATCCCTGGTACACGCAGGCGACGATCAAGGTGCAGGCGGATCCGTATTTCGACATCCAGCCCGGGCACGAGAACCTGCGCGCCTTCCCGAAGTCAGCTCACACGTTGAGCGGCATCAGGGGTCCGCTTGCGGTCGAGGGCGGCACGACCAGCGCCGACCGCTCGCTCGTACAGGCCGTGCTGCTGCCCGGCGAGGCCAATGGCCCGTTCTTCAACATTCCGCCGCAGCCGCCGGAGACGCAGTCGATCGACGTGCTCAACGTCTATAGTGACGGCACGCAGGGCGCTGCCACCGGCAAGCTGACGTCGACGGCGCTCACCGGCCTCAACATGAACAAGGCGGATCTCGACTTCACGGCGATGCTCGGCGGAGCACATCCGTTCGGCGAGAGCGGCGTGTATCCTGGCGGCATCAGCTACGGCTCGATCGTGCTGGCGCAGGACCCGAAGTTCCCTGGCGATCCGACCAAACAAGTGTTCCTGACCGACGGTAGCCATTCGACGCTCGAGGTCGTGAACATCTTCCTTGGCCAGGGCAACGACAAGCTCGACATCAACAGCACCCTCATTCCGGGTCCGGACCACAATGCCGACGGCACGATCGGTCTCGTCTCCGAGCATGGTGGGCTCACGACGATCCACGGCGGCGGCAACGCACCGCTGCAGCTGATCGCCAACAATGGCGGCTATTTCAACACTTATGCGGGTACGCAAGCGGGCACATATCGACTGGTGCGTTCGGATGGCCTGAACTGGGCGGTCGACGGCTTTGCGGTCGGCCAGCAGGTGCTGCTCAACGTTGGCGGCCTCGTCGGGTCGTACACGATCATCGCCATCGGCGATCCGCCGGCCGGAAATCCGCCGACCGGAGAGCCGGACGCCTCGCACAAGCCGGGCAGCGCCTTGACGCTATTGCCGGCCGCCGGCGCGCCAGTTCTAACGCCTGGCACGAAGCAACTGGGCACGATCTCGGTGATCGACCAGCTCGCCGTGGTCACCGGTCAGGTCCTCGGCAATCAGACGACCGGGAACCTGGCAGTAGCGGGTGCAGACGGCTTCAATCGCATCACGCGCAGTGACGGCTTGACCTGGGCAAGCCTCGGTTTCGCGGCCGGACAGCAGGTGGCGTTCTCGATCGGCGGGCTCCTCGGCACACGCACGGTGCTCGGCTTCGACAACGCGACGGCGACTTCGGGCTTCGGCAGCGTGCTCATCCTCGATGGTCTGTCCCTTGGGGCAGTGGCGCCCACGTCAGGCGTGGTGGCGGTGAGCAGCCGCAACATCGTTTCGTCCAGCGCGGCAACGCCGTTTACGCTGACCAAGACCACGATCTCCCGCAGCGATGGCGGCAACTGGATCAGCGACGGCTTTGCGATCGGACAGGCCGTGACGATCGGCGGTCAGTCCGGCTACTGGCTGGTCTCTGACGATCCGACCGCGACGAAGCTGACTCTGCAGGGGGCCGATCTCACGACGCTGCCCGCGGTGCAGAAGGTCGCGATCGTCCGCATTGGCGGCGACACCATCAATGTCAATGGCAGCAGCGAGGTGGTGACCGGCAATTTCGACGTGACGGCGCCTGTCACACCGGTCGGTGGTGTTGGTGGCGATCCGGCGGGCACGACCAATCGCCTGACACGCAACGACGGGCACACCTGGGATGGCACCGACAGCGGCGACAGCGCCTTTGCGGTCGGCCAGCAGGTGACCATCAGCGCCACGTTCAGCTTCCCGCAGGTCGCTTTCGCGCGCAGCGCGACGGGCGACACGATCACGCGCAGCGGCGGCAACTGGATGAGTGACGGTTTTGCGATTGGTCAGACAATCGTCATCACCGACACGACCAGCAAGAACACCGACCCGAGCAACACCGGCGGATTCCTGACCAACAAAGGCAGCTTCACGATTGCCAACGTCACGGCGACCGTGCTGACCCTGACGGCGGCCAATACCGTGGTGCCGACCCTAGACTTCGCCGCGACCGAACCGGCCAAGATCTCGCTCTATGGCAACTTCATCGTCATAGGCTTTGCGGATCAGGTCGGCAATACCGGCCACTTCAAGACCGTGCTGGTGAACGGAGCTGTCCTGCCGCGTCAGACGGCCGTGCCGATGACGGTCAATGTCGACGCGCCGCTCGTCGTTTACGGCGACACGTCGCAGGACGGCGTCTGGTACAACGGCGTCGCCACGCAGCAGTCGCTCGGCAAGTTCGCGAACAAGCCGCAGCCGCATATGGACAATGTGTCCTTCACATTGTCGAGCCCGTCGAGCCCGTTGGTTGGGTTCGACAATATCACCGCGCCGGCCGGCACGGTGCAAGTCAGCGCGGCCTACACCGGCTTCAACACGGTCTCGGTCTCGGACGATACGTTCGGCAACCTGACGAGGGCCGATGGAACCTCGTGGGTCACGGCAGGCTTCAAGGTCAACGGCCTGGTGACGATCAATGGCGTTTCGGTCGGTACCGTGTACGGCTTCAAGTCGTCCGACCCGTTAGCGCATCCCACCGCGACCGACGTCCTCGTGCTCAACAACCTGCTTCCCGGCTATACGGCCATCTCGAACACGTCGACCACCCAGGCGGTCAAGGAGTGGAACACCGCGTCGATCAAGCTCGGTTCCGGCCAGTTCGATCCGGGCTTCGTGCCCGAAGGTCTGATCGCGATCGGCAAGACCTACACGTCCCTGGTCTTTGCCCGCAGCGGCGGCGGCGACACGATCACCCGCAGCGATGCCGGCGGAAGCTGGATTGACGACAAGTTTGCGATCGGGCAGAGCATCTCGATCTCCGGCACCACTTACAATGACGGCGGTGGGGGCCCGAATTACGTCATCACCGGCGTCACCGCGACCCAGCTCACCCTTGCCGCGGTCCAGCAGCTCATTCCGACCGCGCCGAACACCTTCGAGACCGCGCGCATCAGCATCGATGTGGGCACCATCGCGGTGATCGGAACGCAGTACCAGGTCTCATTCTCCAGCTCGGGCGGGCAGTACTTCATCACCCGCGCCACCGGCAGCTGGCTTGATGACGGGTTCAAGACGCCCGTGACCCCGGATAAGGCGATCTCGATTGCGCTCTATGGCGCAACAATCGAAACCAACGACCAGGTCTACAAGGTGCTGGCCGTTTCCCTCGACGGTACCAAGCTCACCGTCGACAAGGCCGTTACGCCAGGCGGTTCCCAGTCCGTCGTCATCAGCGGCGGTCCGGTGAAGCGCGATACGCTCTATCTTGCGAACCTGCGGCCCGGCGCGCTCGCCATGCTCAACGGCGACGTTCCGCAAACCAACACGATCGTCGAACGCAATCGGCTCGGCCAGAATGCGGACTTCTTCGTCTTCCCGCTGGCCGCGCAATATCAGTTCGACGGCAACGACGTCATCGATGCGCATGGTCTGTTTGGCGGCATCGCGGACGGGCGTCTGCCGACCGTGGGCATCACGGCTTATGGCGGCCGCGGCGACGACACGATCATCGGCAGCGCGGCGAGCGACTTCCTGGCCGGCGGCTCCGGCAACGACATGATCATCGGTGGACGCGGCGGCGATCAGATCTACGGCGACTCCGGCATCAACGTCGACGTGATCCGGCGCGTGCTGCTGGTTGCCAACGCGGCCGGTACTTCGGGGGCCGTAAATGTCGACACGATCAAGGCCGGCGACGACCTGATCTATGGTGATGCGCAAGCCTCGACCAACACCAACGCATTCGGCGACTATAACGACATCATCTTCGCCGACCTCGGCGACGTGCGTCAGGACGTCTCCGGAGCACGCGATACCACCAAGCCGGTGGACCTGAAGCCGCAGCGCATCGAGACGACGGCGCGTGACATCGCGATCGTCAGCCAGTCGCGCCAGAACGGCGGAAACGACATCGTCTACGGCAACGGCGGCGAAGATGTCCTGATCGGCGGTACCGGCAACGATGCGCTCGATGGCGGCACTGATCGTGACCTCGTCTTCGGCGACAACGTCACGCTCGACCGCACCGGTCACTTCGGCAATTACTCCAATCTCCGCTTCGAGACTCTGAGCGGCACGAAGATCTACAGCACCGCGCTGAGCACGGACACGCAGGCGGCCGGACTGGACTACGCCAACGGCATTCCGCAGGCAGATCCGCGCGGACACGGCGCATGGGGCGATTACCTCGTCACCATGTACGACACGCTGCCCGACCTGACCAAGTCGGTGGCCGTCTCGAAGTCCTTTGGCGATGACTACATTGCGGGCGGTTCCCAGGACGACATGATCTTCGGTCAGTCCGGCAATGACACGGCCCAGGGCGACGGATCGATCGACTATGTCTCGCACATCCTGGTCGACAACAACCTTGGCGCAATGCTCGTGAGCTCGAACGACAAGCTGGGCGGACGCGTTGGGGTGTACCAGACCGGCACCAATATCGCAGGCAATCCGTTCCGCGGCTCGGATAATAGCCTGCTGCTGCGCCCGTCATTCGACGGCACGGCCGATGGCCAGGACTACATCGAAGGTAACGCCGGAAACGACCTGCTGCTTGGCAACCAGAACCAGGATGACCTGGTCGGCGGCAACTCCGACATGTTCAGCCTCAAGGATCCGACGTTCAACATTTCCCAGAGCCTGCGCCCGGACGATTCAGATCTGATCTTCGGCGGTTCCGGCGTGGCAGTGGCACGCAACGGCGCCGGTGACGGCGCAAGCGATGCGAACGGCAACATTACGACGAGCGCAAGCGGTCACGCGAATGACTCGGACGCGATCGTCGGCGATAACGGCGACATCATCCGCCTGGTCGGCGTCAAGGGTGTTGTCGCGGATCCGGTCGGTCTCAGGACCGTCGCCAGCTTCACGATGAACGCAGATCTCACCACGACCGCGATCGCGACCACGGTGCAGAGCTTCAACGGCTACCTGCGCTTCAACTACGATACCAGCACCGCGGAAGGGACGGCTTACGACGACGTGGCCAAGATCGTGGTTCGCGCCGTGCGGCTGCTCGACTATTCGCCGGGCGGACCGGACGTCAACGGAGCCGATCCCATCAACAAGTCGATTGCGAAGAACGACATCGGCGCGGCCGACGAAGTTCATGGCGAGTCCGGCGACGACTTCATCTACGGCGAGCTCGGCAACGACTGGCTGTACGGCGAAGGCCAGAACGATGACATCATCGGCGGCTACGGCAACGACTGGATTTCAGGCGGCACCGGCGATGACGGCATCATCGGCGACGACGGCCGGATCTATACCAGCCGCAACAGCCTGAGCGCCGACCCGACCAACATCTCCAAGTACACGAAGAGCGCCGGCGAACCGCTCAACGGCATTGCGCCGCTGCTCTCCGCGGATCCCGATCCCAAGTACAGCAACGGCAACGCGCTGAACGAGTACATCTATACGCCGGGCAACATGCAGACCGACACGATCAATGTGAGCGGCGCATTGAAGAAGACCGTCGACCTGACGCCCTTCAGCGTGGATACGACCTTCAACGGAACCAAGGACGACTTCGCGCTCCTCAGTACGAAGAACAACGGCGCCGCGAGCGACGGCAAGACGAGGTCGCATAGCGACGACATCATCTTCGGCGGCCTGGGCAGCGACTGGATCCATGGCGGGTCGGGTGACGATGCAATTTCGGGCGCCGAGGCGCTGAAGCTCTCCTTTACGCAGATACAGAACCCACTGACCCTCGATCTGACAGGCATCGCCGAGACCGACTACGGCCATCCGTTCAATCCCGGCGACGCGCTGCGCTTCAATCCGGTGGATCCTGACGGCAAGTTCACCCATCCGCACATCGCGAACCGTACGGGCGAGTTCGCACTGTATGACGAAAACAACCCGATGCGGAAGATTCTCCTCAATGCGGACGGGACTGCCAGCAGTACGGGTACCGGACTCGAGTGGTTCCTGAACTTCGACCAGACCGAAGGTGTCCTGAGGCCGGGCGGCACGACGCCTGGTAACCAGAACCAGTCCGTGACCTACGGGCCGGTCCGCGACGACGGCAACGACGATATCTTCGGCGACAACGGCAACGACTGGATCGTCGGTGGCACGGGCCGCGACCACACCTATGGCGGCTGGGGCAACGATCTGCTCAATGCCGACGATGACCTGACGACGGCAGGCGGGCTCAACAACGTTCCGGAAACCGCGCCGACCTACGAGGATCGGGCCTACGGCGGAGCCGGGAAGGACGTTCTGATCGCCAACACGGGCGGCGACCGGTTGATCGACTGGGTCGGCGAGTACAACAGCTATCTCGTGCCGTTCTCCGAGTTCGGCATGGCCACGGTCAGCCGCACGATGCAGCCGTTCCTGCACCACTTCCTGTATGCGGAATCGCTGAGCGACGGCGTCGACGCCACGCGCTACTCCGACCTGAACAGTGGCGCTACGGCGCCGGTGCCGACCAAGAACAATGACCCCAACCCGGGCCGTAACGGCGAGCCGGCCGGTGAGCTTGGTCTGGTGCTGCAGCAGGATGACGCCTGGCACGCCCAGACCGGTGCGCCGACCGATCCGCAGGCCGGCAACACGCCGGGCACGCAGCGCGACGTGCTGCGGAGCGCGAGTTTCACGGGCAATGGTGGTCCGACCGGCATGTTCGCCGCTGCCGGGTCGTGGAGCATCGTCAGCGCCTCGTACTCGAACAGCCAGAGTTCGGCCAGCGGCGACAACATCAGCCTGTTCGATCTCGATACCTGGCTGCCGACCTATTATGAAGTGCCGGTGACCTTGAAGGTTGGCAGCGGCGGGTCGAACCAGAACAGCTATGTGATCTTCGACTATCAGGCGCCGGACAATTTCAAGTACGCCGGCATCGATGTCACCCACAACACGATCGAGATCGGCCAGCGCACGGCGTCGGGATGGACGGATCTCGCGACGCTGTCGGTCAAGGGACTCGGCGTCAACAAGCAGACTGCATTCATGTTGGCGGCGAACTATATGACCGCGACGGTCACCTTCAACGGCTATTCGCTGTCGTACACGTTTGCCGGCCCGCTCAATACCGGCATGCTGGGTCTTGGAACCAACAGCTCCCTGACCAATTTCACCACCTATTCGGTGCAGCGGCTTCCGTTCACGCCCACTTACTCCGTCCTCGAAGACCTCTCGGACGGCGTCGCAAACAAGTTCGTGGCGCAGACCGGGACGTGGACCACCACCAGCGGGACGAGCGGCCGTTACTTCGCGGTGCCGCCGGCGAACGATGCCGCCTTGTCCACGAGGCCGCTGGCAGTGGCGCCGCTGTCGTACGTCGAGTACTCGGCAACGGTGAATGCGAGCAAGGCCGGTGCGTCGGCAGGACTCACCTTCGCGTACACGTCGACCAATGACTTCCTCTATGCCGGCATCGTCGCCGGAACCAACCAGGTCGTGCTCGGACATCGCAGCAACGGCACCTGGTACGTCGACGCCGTCGCGAGCACGACCATCACGGCCGGGACCGACTACAATCTGCTCGTCGCCCTGTCCGAGACCGTAGGCAATAGCGTCAACGTCGTGCTGAACGGCAAGAGTGTCCTGAGCTTCAAGTATAACTTCCTGGTGCACGACGGCAGCCTCGGGCTCTACGCCCGCAACGGCAACGCGTCCTTCGACAACGTGTTGATCCGCGGTGACGATATCGCCTATGCCGGCGGCGGTACGCCGCAGGCGGCTGCGCTGGCGGCGCCTCCGGCAACGGACATCGCCGTCGTGGCGGCCGATCAGCTGGCGGCCATCGTTGCCGCTGCGAAGCAAGCCTGGGCCGCCGCGCTCGGGCCGGACGACCCGCGTCTGCTGATCCTCGATCAGGTCACGGTGCTGATGGCCGACCTGCCGGATCAGCTGCTGGGCGCGACGACGGGCTACACGATCGTTCTCGATCCCAATGCAGCCGGTTGGGGTTGGTTCGTCGACCCGACACCCGGCGACAACCGGGAGTTCTCGATCAGGCTGTCCGGCGAAGTCTCCGAAGCGGCTTCGTCGAGCCCGGCTGCCGGACACATGGACCTGCTCTCGACGCTCGTCCATGAGATGGGCAATGCGATGGGAATGCCGGAAGATCTCGGCGACGACGTGGCCGGGATGACCCTGCGCGCCGGCGAAAGGCGGCTGCCGGAGCCTACCGGTCATCCGGCACCCGCTTCCGCGGCGGTGCTGCAGAGCACGCCTGCCGCGCAAGTCACGCCGCAGATGACGCTGATCCCGCTTGGGCCGGTAACGGCCACGATCGCGCCGCCGGTACCTGCGGTCGCCAAGGAGGATGAGCCCAGCGGTATCACGCTGATCTCGAACATCCTCCTGAGCCCGATCGCAAGCGCATCGCAGAACGGCGAGGTCCACAAGTCCGTCGGCACAGCCGAGGATCTCGGCAAGTCATTCGTCGCGCTGTCGGCAAGCCTGACGGGTGGCAACCCGAAGAGCTCTACGGCGCAGCAGGACGATCTCTCTTCGCCGGAGCATCACTCCTCGCGGAATATCAATAGCGCGAAGGAGACGACGAGCATAAACTGGCAGAACAGTCTCGATGCCGTTGAGCATCTCGCCTCAGGACCTTCGAACGGTTCGCAGGAGTGGCTCGACGACTTCCTGAACCACGTAGGGCAGGACAAGGCCCAGTGGAATCCGAACGCGAGTCTCCGCGTACGCCCATTGTCGAGTAATAGTGCGGGCCATGCCTGAGCCCGAAATTGCAAGGGAAGGAGCTTTGTAATGACTGCGCAACTGTTGATCTACGAAACCGTTATTCCGTTGTCCGCCGCGCGTCATCGCGGTTGCGCGGTCGAGATGGCCAGGAACTATGGCTTCAGCAGCAAGACCAATTCGGTGCCTCTGATGGCGGTCGAGTTTCCCGCCGCAGCATCCGAATATGCGATCGTGTTTGCCGGCACCAAGGACAACGTCATGCCGGCCGTCATTCTCGGCGTACGGGACAGCGAGAACCTGTTCCTGTCGGCGGATTCCAAGTGGGACGGCAAGTATGTCCCCGCCTTCCTGCGTCGCTATCCGTTCGTGTTCTCGACCAGCTCCGACGGCGAGCGGTTCGTTCTCTGCATCGACGAGGACTATTCGGGATTCAATCGTGACGGTCGCGGACAGAAACTGTTCGACGACGACAACAAGCCGACCCAGTATGTCCAGAACATCCTGACGTTCCTGCAGGAATATCAGACCCAGTTCAATCGCACCCAGGCCTTCTGCAACAAGGTGCGCGAGCTGGATCTGCTCGAGCCGATGCAGGCCCAGGTCGAACTCCCATCGGGCGAAAAGCTCTCGCTCGCGGGGTTCATGGCGGTGAACCGGGAGAAGCTGAAGGCACTGTCCGGCGAAAAGCTCGCCGAGCTTGCCAAGACGGACGAGCTCGAGCTGCTCTATCTTCACCTTCAGTCGATGCGCAACTTCCAGGCTCTTCCGTCGCGCCTCGCGGTCGTGAAGGGGGCAGCTCCGCCGGCGGTCGAACCGGGCGACGCCACGGAGGCGGAATCAGGCGATCGCCTGAATGGGGCGAGAGCATCCGCCTAGAGAACGGATCACATCGTGCCCCCGTGTGATTGCGACGCCTCATCGGCGATTCCGTCGCGCGCGCCGCGATGCTGCCCGCTATGGCAGCATCGCGGGCATAGCTCCGAGAGCGATGAGTAGCCATGACCACTGCGTCCCCGATCTATTCCTTCACCGAGGACGCAGCGCGGGCGGAGTCGATAGCCTGGGCTAAATTTTCGGCAGCCAAGGACAGTTCCGAGTTTTGCGCGAGCTGGCTTGCAATCCTTTGCATGCAGGTCGAAAGGGTGGGCGGGGGGCTCCTGTTGCTGGGGCCCGACAAGGACGGCGGCTACGTGCCCGCGGCGGTGTGGCCGCACCCCGGTCTGGACATGCAATATCTCAGCCCGGCCGCCGAACGGGCTCTGACCGAGCGCCGTGGAATCGTGCTGCCCTCGGAGGGGCATGGCGCTTTGCGCGAGCACCACGCCTTCATCGGCTACCCGATCGAAGTGTCCGGCACACTGCATGGGGTGGTGGTGCTCGATATCGGGCCCGGCCCGGAGGCTGCGTTGCAGCGGGCCTTGCGGCTGCTGCATTGGGCGAGCGCCTGGCTGATCGACCAGTTCCGCAAGGGCGCGCTGGAGGAGCGCGACGCGCGGCTCGCGCGAATGGGGCTCGCCATGGATATCGTGGCGACGGCCATGCAGGAGCGGCATTTCTCGGCAGCGGCGCTGGCTGTCGCCAACGAACTTGCAGGCCGCCTGGCCTGCGATCGGGTGAGCGTGGGGCTCGAGCGTTCAGGCAGCGTCCAGGTGAAGGCGATCTCGCATACGGCGACGTTCGATCCCAAGATGGACCTTGGCCGGCGCATCGGCAACGCCATGGACGAGGTGCTCGACCTCGACGTCGCGCTCGTGTTTCCCCCGCGTGACGACGTGGAGAGCGCGGCACTCGCGCATGCCGATCTCGCACGCGAGTACAGGGACGTTGCGATCTGCTCGGTGCCGCTTACGGATGACGGGCACGCGACCGGCGTCTTGACCCTGGAGCGGACGGCGGGCGAGCCGTTCGATATCGAGACCATCGAGCTGTGCAAGACGGTTGGCGCGCTGCTTGGTCCGATCCTGAAGCTCAAGCGAGACAGCGAGCGCGGTGTCCTGCGCCATGCCGGAACCTCCTTGCACCATGGCCTGGAGCTCCTGTTCGGGCCACGCCATCCCGGCGCGAAGCTCATCGCGCTTTTGCTGGTCGGCGTCATCCTGTTCTTCAGTGTCGCGACCGGGACGTATCGTGTTGCGGCGAAGACGGTGATCGAGGGGGCCGTACAGCGGATCGCCGCGGCGCCGTTCGACGGGTATATCGCGCAAAGCTTCGTCCGCGCAGGCGACACCGTTCATGCCGGGCAGGTGCTGTGCAAGCTCGACGACCGGGAGCTCAAGCTCGAACAAACGCGGTTGTCGTCCGAGCGTGAGCAGCTCGACCGCAAGTATCGGCAGGCGCTGGCGGCACAAGAGCGCGCGAACATGACGATCCTGCAGGCCCAGATCGAACAGGTCGACGCCATGCTGTCGCTGGTCACCGACAAGCTCGCTCGCGCCACGCTGCTGGCTCCCTTCGATGGTGTCGTCGTCGCGGGCGACCTGCACCAGCTTCTCGGAACGCCGGTCGAATTGGGCAAGATGCTCTTCACGGTCGCGCCATTGGACAGCTATCGCGTCATCCTGCAGGTCGAGGAACGCGACATCTCCTACGTGAAGCTCGCTCAACAGGGCGAGCTCACCCTCTCGGGTATTCCGCACCGGAGGATGGACTTCTCGGTCGAGCAGATGACGCCGGTCTCGACAGCCCAGGAGGGCCGCAACTATTTCCGGGTCGAGGCGCGGCTCCACAATGCATCCGAACGCGTGCGACCCGGCATGGAGGGCGTAGGAAAGGTCGATGTCGGTGAGCGCAAGCTGATCTGGATATGGACCCATAATTTCACCGACTGGGTCCGCCTGTCGATTTGGAAATGGCTGTTCTGATTGCGAGGTCGTGGTGAACGCGCCGTTGCTCAGCAATTGGTGGTATCGTGTCGCAGCGCGAAAGCCAAAGCTGCGCTCGCACGCGCGACTTCATCGGCACATCTATCGCGGCGAGGTCTGGTACCTTTTGCAGGATCCCGCCTCGTCGCGGGTGCATCGCTTCAGCCCTTCGGCCCGGTTGATCGTCTCACTCATGGACGGGACGCATTCCGTCGAGCAGTTGTGGGAGCTCGCGAACAGGCATCTGGGCGAGGACGCACCCAGCCAGGACGAGCTCATCCACCTGCTGGGCCAGCTGCATGCCGCCGACCTGCTGGAAAGCGACGTCACGCCTGACGTCGCCGAGCTTTTTACCCGCAGCGAGCGCGAGCAAAGGGCGCGCCATTTGCGCTCCTATGGGAATCCGATGGCGATCCGCATCCCGCTGTTCGATCCGGATCGGCTGCTCAATCGCTGGGCGGGTCTCGTGCGGTTTGTCTGGAGCGGCTGGGGGGCCCTCGCGTGGCTGGCGTTCGTGCTTCCGGCTTTCATTCTGATCTGGCCGCATTGGCCGGAGCTCAGCCACAATTTCAGCGACCGCGTGCTGGCTATCGACAATCTGTTCATCATTTATCTGGTCTTTCCCGCGATCAAGGCGTTGCACGAACTGGGGCACGCCTCCGCCACCAAGGCCGGCGGTGGAGAGGTCCACGATCTCGGCATCATCCTGCTGGTCTTGCTGCCGGTTCCCTACGTCGATGCCTCGGCCGCCACCGTTTTCAGGTCCAAGTATCGGCGCGCGCTTGTCGGCGCCGCCGGCATGGGCGTCGAGCTCTTCGTCGCGGCGATCGCGTTCTACCTGTGGCTTCTGGTCGAGCCGGGTTTGGTGCGAGCGATCCTGTTCAACGTCATGCTGATCGCGAGCGTGTCGACGCTTCTGTTCAACGGCAATCCGCTGCTTCGCTACGATGCCTATTACATCCTCGTGGATCTCATCGAGATTCCGAATCTGGCGGCGCGATCGTCGCGCTACTGGGGCTATCTGCTCGAGCGATACCTGCTCGGCGTCTCCGATCTGGAGCGCCCTGAGGCATCCGGCATGGAGCGAGTATGGTTCTTCTTCTACGGCCTGGCGTCGACGCTCTATCGCATCATGGTGACGATCTTCATCGCGTTGTTCATCGCGGGACAGTTCTTCTTCATTGGCGTCATTCTTGCTGTCTGGGCGGTGGCGGCGATGGCGATCCTGCCGATTACAAAGGCGGTGCGGCATCTCCTTGAGAATCCCCGCCTGCGCAAGCATCGCGCCCGTTCCGTCACGATCGCGGCCGGACTGGTGTTTGGCCTGGCTTTCTTTCTGGTCGCCGTCCCGATGCCCTACCATTCCAGCGTGGAGGGAGTGCTGTGGCTGCCCGAAGAAGCAATGGTACGCGCCGCCTCGAACGGCTTCGTCCACGAACTTCTGGTCACCCCGGGAACGCTGGTCACCCAAGGGGACCCGCTGATTCAGAGTCGGGAGCCGACGCTTGTCGCGCAATTGCGCAGGAACGAGGCCAAGGTGGCTGAGCTGCAGGCCGAGTATGCCGCGCAATTCGTGTCGGACCGCGCAAAGGCGCAGATTGTTCGCGACAAGCTCGAACTCGAACGCGCAAATTTGGGCCTTGCCCGCGAGCGCGCGTCTGACCTCGTGGCGCGTGCCCGCAGCGATGGCGTGTTCGTCGTGCCACAGATGGTCGATATGCCCGGCCGCTACTACCGTCGGGGCGAGCTGCTCGGCTACGTGGTCGGAAACGCGACGCCTCTGGCGCGTGTTGTCGTGCCGCAGGAGGCGGTGGACAGGGTGCGCCTGACCACCGATCGCATCCAGGTCCGCCCGGTGGACCAGCCGCGTCTGGTCCTGGAGGGACGCGTGTTGCGTGCGGTGCCCGCCGGTGGCGAATATTTGCCGAGCGCGGCGCTGGGCGTGGATGGCGGCGGGGATTTCGTGATTGATCCGCGCGATGCGAAGGGGCCGAAGACGCTGCAGCGGACCTTTCAATTCGACATTGAGCTTCAAGGTCTGGAGGCCGTGGACCATTTCGGCCAGCACGTCTTCGTCCGGTTCGAACACCGGATGGAGCCATTGGCCGTGCAATGGTATCGCAGCGTCAGACTGCTATTGTTGACGAACTTCCATGTCTAAGAGCGTTATGGAACTCGATCACCGCGACCTGGCGGTGGGCCGTCCCTATCCGGAACGCGCGGACCGCGAGCCGGCGGTGCACGATCGCGTAGCCGAATATCTGGCGAAAGGCCTGATCCAGCGCCCGTTCAGGCGGCTGCGCGATCCTGTTCGCGCCTTGATGCCCATCGTCGAGTATGCCGCTGCGCATGAGAACGCCTTGCGGATCATGAGCGACGAGGAGCTGCGCCTGCAGGCGTCCGCCATCCGCGCGAAACTGCGCAATTCGGGCTTTGCGCCGCCTCTGGTCGGCCGATGTTTTGCGCTGGTGCGGGAGGCTGCGACACGGACCATCGGTCAGCGGCACTATGACGTGCAGCTGATTGCGGGATTCGGGCTGCTGAAGGGCAGACTGGTGGAGATGGCGACCGGCGAAGGCAAGACCATTGCCGCGACGCTGCCTGCAGCGACCGTCGCGCTTGCCGGGTATCCCGTGCATCTCATCACCGTCAACGATTATCTTGCCCAGCGCGATGCAGGCGAGATGAGGGCGCTCTATGAATTCCTGGGCCTGAGCGTGGGCGCCGTGGTGCAGGGCATGTCGAGAGCCGAGCGGCGACGCGCCTATGCGAGCTCGGTGACGTATTGCACCAACAAGGAGCTAGCATTCGACTATCTGCGCGACCGTGTCGCTCTGACGCACCGAAGCAGCAGTCTGCATCTTTCGCTCGGGCGGTTGCGCGGCAGCCTGCAGCGCGACGAGGACCTCGTGCTACGCGGGCTTTATTTCGGCATCGTCGATGAGGCCGACAGTATCTTCATCGATGAAGCGCGTACGCCTCTGATCCTCTCATCGTCGACGGGGGCGGGCGAGGAGAGGCTGCAATGCGAGCAGGGCCTCCGGTTCGCGAGCTCTCTGGTCGCGGGAAAGCACTTTCAGATCGATCTCGCTGAGCGAAATCTGGCGCTGACCGAGGAGGGGCGCCAGGAGCTCGGCGAACTGACCGAAGGGCTGCAAGGCGTCTGGAGCTCGGTTCGCGCTCGCGAGGAGCTCGTGACCCAGGCTCTCACCGCGATGATGCTGTTCAACCGTGACCAACACTATGTCGTCATCGACGGCAAGGTCCAGATCGTGGACGAGTCGACGGGACGCGTGATGCCAGACCGCTCATGGGAGCGCGGCTTGCATCAGCTCATCGAGGTCAAGGAAGGTTGCGAACTGACCGACCGTCGCGAGACGCTCGCACGCATCACCTATCAACGGCTGTTTCGGCGCTACATTCGTCTGTCCGGGATGACGGGGACCGCCCATGAGGTCGCTCGGGAGATCAAGTCCGTGTACGGACTGGATGTCGTTCGCATCCCGCTGAATCGGCCCTCGCAGCGCCGTGTGGCTCTCCCTCTGGTATGTACAACCTCGGCTCAGAAGCTGCGGATCATTGCCGACAGGGTGGAGCGGCTGGCGATGGCCGAGGGCCGGGCGGTGTTGATCGGCACGCGCTCCGTGGGCGCCTCGGAGGAGATCAGTGCCGCCTTGAACGCGCGTGGCATTGCGCATGCGCTGTTGAATGCGAAACAGGACAAGGATGAGGCCGATGTGGTCGCGGCGGCCGGCGAGCCTGCGCGGGTGACGGTTGCGACGAACATGGCTGGCCGCGGTACCGATATCCGGCTTGGCGCAGGCGTCGCCGCGCGAGGCGGCCTGCATGTGATCTTGACCGAGTACCACGACTCCCGGCGGGTCGATCGCCAATTGTTCGGTCGCTGCGCCCGGCAGGGCGATCCCGGCAGCTGCGAGGCCATCGTTTCACTTCAGGACGAACTGTTTGTCATCCATGCCGGAGGGGTGACGCGCCTGCTTGCAAGGCTCGTTGGCGGCGGTGTTCCAATTCCGTCACGGCTCTACCAGCCGCTGCGTTGGCTGGCGCAGTTCCAGGCGGAGCGACGACACGGCTATGTGCGCGTGCAGGACGTGAAGCAGGATCGCCGGCTTGACCGGGTGCTTGCATTTTCGGGGAGAGGAGAATGAAACAAATCCAGGCGTCTGAGTGCGCCCCCGGCCCTCGGGCACGGCCTCTCGACTTCGGCGCGTCGCACGCAGTCTCGGGAGTTCTTTGCAGGGGGCTTGCGGTTCTGGCGCTTGCAATTCTCGCGGGAGCGGGATGCGCAAATGCCCAGGAGAGAAAGGCACAGGGGCAATTCGATTGTCTGATCCAGCCGAAAATGGTGCTCAAGCTCGGCACGTCCGTGCCGGGCCTCCTGAGTGAGATGCTGGTTGACCGTGGCGACATCATCAAGAAGGGTAACGTGGTTGCTCGGCTGGAGTCCGGAGTGGAGCAAGCGGCGGTTTCGCTGGCGAAGGCCCGGGCCGAAAACGAGGCAACGGTCCGCTCGAGCGTCGCCAAGCTCGAGTTTCAGCGGCGGAAGGACGAACGATCCAAGCTGCTGCGCAGGAACGACTCGGTTTCGGCGGCGGTTGCCGACGAAGCGGAGACGAGTGCACGGGTGGCCGAACAGGACGTCGAGGAGGCCAAGGTCAATCTTGCGATCGCAGGGCTCGAATTGGCGCGCGCGAACGAAGTGTTGAAGCTTCGTACCATCCGCAGCCCGATCGATGGTGTGGTCGTCGAGCGCAAGCTCGGCCCGGGCGAATACGCATTCGACCAGGCGCATCTCCTGACGGTTTCGCAGATCAATCCGCTGTTGGTTGAGGTTTATGTTCCCCTCGGCCAATTCGGAAAGATTCGCGTGGGGGCATCTGCGGAAGTCTATCCCGAGGATCCTGTCGGAGGCAGGTACGACGCCCTCGTCACGGTCGTCGATCAGGTCTTTGACGCGGCCAGCGGGACGATCGGCGTTCGCCTTGAACTGCCCAATCCGAACTACGCGCTTCCTGCCGGGCTCAAATGCCGAGTCCGTTTTCCCGGTATCGGCTGACACAAGTACAGAGACGGAGATCAGGTCAATTCTATCCGAGAGCAAATTCCGACCGCACCGTTCGTCGATCGTATCGAAAGGTTGCAAGATGCTGGAAGGTACAATCAAGACATATCACGGCGACAGGGCATTCGGCTTCATCAGGCCGGATTCCGGTGGCACCGACGTTTTCTTTCATCTCAAATCGTTCTCGCCCGGCGTCATCCCCGAGGCCGGTACACGGGTTTGCTTCAATCTGGCGCCCGATCAGCGGTCCGGAAAGCGGCAGGCTGTCAGCGTCAGGGTCGTGGCGAACGTGCATAGCGCGCCGGTCCTGACGCGATATGTCCGGTCGCCACGCCTGCCGCGCTAGCTCAGATGCCTGGTGGTGCCCATGGGTACCACCTCATGCACGCGATGACATTGAGGAGGACATCATGCTCAGTCGTCTTCGAAAGCTCGTTTTCAGCATTCAACACCGCGCTCCCGCGGTCCGCTTCACCGAGAGTATTCGCCGCGTCAATCGTTTGGCGCGCCTGATGTCCATGATGCAGCGACGACCTCCCCGCAAGGTCGAGCAGGGCTGACGATGCCGGCTGATCTGGAAAAATCCGGCATTGTCGAGCGGGAGACGATCGTCCGTCGACTCCTGCGACGTGCAGCTGGACGGGCCCGTAGCTCGCAAAGGCGGGCGGCTGAGGTCCCCTTCGGCCGTGAGAATGACCCCAATCTTGAATTTCAGGACGGCCCGGCAGTGGGCGGGCTGGGATGGCTTCTCGGGGCCTTGACGGTGTTTCTCATTCTTCATGCCGCGTGGGTAAGGCTGGGCGTGTTGTAGGCGGGTTGGCCGCGTGTCGATGGTGGCGCCGCTACGGCCGATCGACCCTTCACCCAGGGCCCGCGCGATGCGGTGTGCCTCCGCGAGCAGGTGATCACGACAAAGCGGCTCGTGCACGTGACGCACGTGACGCACGTGAAGCTTGCGACCGTACCCCTACGGACTTCCGCCGCGAGGGCGAATCTGGCCTATTGCGTTCGAAGCGTGCGTCCGTAGAGGATTGGCGGAGCAGCGTTTGGACGATCTGGACCGCAAGATTGAGCTGCTCAAGACGTCGCTCGCAGCGACGTGGGGTAGTCTCGCCAAACCTTCAGGCTCCGCCGACGACAAGTGCCAGATGCGCGCGCAGGCAAAGCGCTGCAGCGAGGAGCTGAGGCGCTGCCTTCTGATCGCCGAGGCGAAACAGACCCGCGAGCACGCCAAGGCTCTCTCCGATCAAGACGGGCGTACGTTGCCAAAACCAAACTTCCGTTTGCTCTCGACCGACGCCGCGGCGGAGGCGGCAGGTCCGAGATAAACGCCCCTTAAACGGAAGGCGCCCTCCGGGCATGCCCATTAAATGACAGTTATGTTGACCTAATTAGTCGATCTTGAAACCGTCCGGAAACTCGTTTCCGGAAACGCCGACATCACGCTGAAACGTCGATGGACCACCCTATTATGGTTTTGAGTGATGGGGCATTAAAATTTCGAGCGATGGGGATTTATCATGTGGGCAATTCTCAACGACCTGTACCGCGAATATTGTCTGGCACGCGTGACCGAGATGCGGAGGTTCGAGCTGACGCATTGACCGGTGGCGGTGCGGGCATCGGTTGGTCCGTGCCCTCAATGCCGGAGAGACGCTTGATGGGGGTGGCCGCCTCCGCCCGGCATCCTTCACACGCTCTGGCGGTTCTGACAAGTCCAGTGCACGCTCGGTTCGAAGCCATGGCTGACGAGAGCCTGATGGGACCGCGCGGGGATTTCTGGGCGTCTCAAAGCTCACCTGGGCAGCTTCAACGTTCTCTTCTCATTGTCGTTTATGCGGACAATGACTTCGTTGATCGCGAAAGGCTCGGCGCCCACACTCTTGCAACTGCCGCTTCTGGCATAGATGCAAACATCATCTCCGCTAGTATCGATCGCGCATTTGACCGATGAAAATTCCTTCGGAAGATCGGTCTGAGGTCGGGCGACGACGCGATTGAAGGCCGGTTTGAGATTTTGCATCAATACCGGAAGCGGATCCGTCAGCATGGGATCTTCAGGGTGGAAGAGGTAAAGAGACGAGCTGCCGGTTAATCGTTCACGACCGGAGAGTCCGGTCCACTCCGTGTTGTAGAGCGCCAGAGCGCAAAGTTCGGGATCTGCCCGTAGGGCAGCGGACAAGCGAGCAGTTCCAGTACCGCGCAGCCAAAACTCTCGCATTTGTTCCGTGCCGGCAAGGCCAACTGAAATGACGGCCCAACCTCCGAGGATTATCGGCAGTGCCCAAGGACGCCATCCCGGCTTCTCATGCAGCGCTACACCCCAGTCAGCCGAACCAAGCGCCGCTGTAATAATGAGCAACGGAATTGTCAGAAAGATAAACCGATACTCCTTATGCTCAAGAGCGCTGTGAAACGCCAGGTTTACGAGCGCTGCAACGAGGAGCACGGGGAAGTGCCGACAGCCGGGCCACGTGGCACAAAGCAACAAGACCGTCGCTCCCGACCAAATGAAGAAGAGGAAGTAAACGTAGGCAATTGCCGGCGCTACACCGAATGTGGCTGCTCGTCCGTGGAGGAGGTTCTCTCCAATATTCAGCACCAACCATTCGAACGGCGCGGTACCATGTGCGACATCGACCATGCCTGCTATCGACAGCACGCCCAGTCCGCCGAGAACAAGCGAAGCTGCGTTTTGCCGGTATCTGCAACAGGCCCATAACGCAAGTATGGCGATAGCCGGCGCATACTGAAATCGCCAGACAAACCCGAGAGCAAGTAGCGCTCCCCCAATCATTGAGCGCTTTCTTGAGGGTACACCTGTTAACAACGCGGCCGCCGGGAGGATCACCGCGGCAGCTAATGGCTCGCTTAGCGTATGCGGCGCAAAGTGCACCAACTCAAACCAGATGGCCGCGGCGAATGCCGCGACAATCGCGTGCATATGTGAGACGCGCGCGCCGATGAACCAGGCGCTGACGACGACGGAAAGCGACGCGAGGGCCGCGACCACGCGGGGCGCGATGAAGGCGCCGGCTCCACCTGGCGCGAGCCAGTTGCCCAGGGCGACTGGTCCTGCGAGCAGGGTTGGCAAGAGCCAGCTCCGTATCCCCTCGTGCCATTCCCACGTTACGATTGAATCATGACCGAGCAGGCGCCAGGCAGGCTCAAGGTATTGAAATACCTCGTCAGGATGATGGACGTTCGGCCAAAAGGCGAGCGGGAGCCGGACCGAAACAGCCAGCAAGAGCAGTACAATCAGTGGATGTATCTGGTGGGTGGCTGTTCCACCCTTTGTAGTCGGCTCCGCCGAAACGCCGGTATCCATTTTCTCGAATTCTTCTGATCTTGAAAGGTGATTAAACGAGGTGGAAATTACCAATATAAATACTTTAACGTAAGACTATCACCTTCGCTGCCCAGGTGGAGAGGGCATAACGTCCGAGAATAGCAGGGCGTGTCTGCCGCCTGGTATCGGCAACGTTGCCCGAGCGATCGGTGCAATCCCGCCGTTCTTGACGCTCGAGCATCGGATGCGCTTCCGCTCGAGCCGCCGCGTGCGCTGGTCGACAGTGCCCCCTGATTAACCACTGCTACCGCGACCCTTTGAAGCATTACGCTGATTGATTAAGGTAACGATCCCGGCTGCGGCGCGCCTCTGAAAGAGTTGCGCGCGTCAAAAGTCGCGCTGGGAGAGGCTAGCGATTCTGTAAATGCAGGGGATCTCATCACCCCTCACTTCGGAGATCTAGGGGTGGCCAGGTTCGGTCCAAATCGGAATCACGTCGGATGTGAACCGGCGTCCGACGATGTCAACGGGGCGCACGCGAGTGGGCTCTCCTTTTGGTTGCCATTCATATTTGGGTGCGTTGCGTATTTAGCCATTCTGCGGCACGGCAGTAAGGTGCTCGTTGATGGAGATGTCTATTTGCATCTCGCGATTGGTCAGTGGATCGTTGATCATCGGGCCTTCCCGCATGCCGATCCGTTCTCGCTCACCGCGGCTGGAGCGCATTGGATCACGAGCGCCTGGTTGTCCGAGATCCTCTATTTGTTTGCATTCAAAGTGGCAGGCTGGGCTGGACCGGTGGTCTTGGCGGGGGCGGCCCTCGCGGTAACGTACATTCTTCTCACGTTGCTGCTGCTCCGCCGGCTGCCGCCGATCCCGGTGTCGATTTTGGTCGGATGCTCCTTGGTGTTGACGAGCAGTCATTGGCATGCGCGCCCTCACGTACTGGTGTTTCCACTGATGGTTCTGTGGACCAACGCCTTGGTCGAGGCGGCAGAGGGGCGGCGCGCCCCCAGCCTTCCACATCTGGCACTGCTTTGCTTGTGGGCGAACCTCCATGGCAGTTTTACGCTCGGGCTGGCGCTCGTTTTGCCATTGGCGACGGAGGCGATTTGGACTGCGGATCAGTCGGAGCGCAAAAAGATGGCGCTTGATTGGGGTCGGTTTGGGCTGTTGGCGATCATTGCGGCCTGCATCACGCCCTATGGTCCAGAGTCGATCCTGGTCACGTTTCGGCTCATGAACCTCGGTGACGTGCTAGCAAGCATCAGCGAATGGCAGCCGCAAACATTCGGCAAGATGAACTACTTCGAGATATGCCTGCTGGGTGGAATGGCATACGCGCTTTCCAGTGGACTGAAAATTCCGTTCTTGCGGATTCTATTCTTGCTCGCGATCATTCACGAGACGTTTGCTCATATACGTTACGTTGTCGTGATGGCGTTGGTAGCGCCGTTCTTTATCGCCGGTCCGCTCGCGCAGCATCTGCACTATAAAGCTCAATCGACTGCGTTTTCTATGCCCCGATCGGCGCGTGGCGGGCTTGTCGTTCTTATGGCGGTCTTGGCCATTGTCACGGGCGTTGCGTCCAAAGTGATGGATTTCAAGCCGCCGCCAGCGCCCTCAGTTGCTCTGGGGAAGATCAGAGAGGCAGACGCTAGCCGTATTCTGAACGACTATGCTTTTGGTCCATACTTGATCTACGCAGGCTTCCGACCCTTTATCGATTCACGTGCCGAATTGTATGGAGCCGAATTCCTGGCGCGTTACCAGCGGGCGATTTTGCTGCAGGATCTGCCCGATCTCTTCCGACTTCTTCATGAATACCGAATTACGTCCACTTTGCTAACGCCGACCAGCCCCGTTGTCGGCTTGCTCGATCGACTGACGGGATGGAAACGGGCATACGAAGATGATGTTGCGGTCGTGCATGTCTATCGCAATCCCACTGAGCCCAAGGCAAGCTCCGGGCAGGATGCCAAAGTCCAAGTGGACAGGGTTGATTGACCCGACATCTGCGCGGTACGGAGTCTTGATGCGAGTGAAGAAGAGCATGATCGAAAGGGCTTAGCGCCAAACACGTCAACGACGCATCCACGCAAATTACCTCTTCCCACTGTTGGACCTCACTCCTGCGGTTTCGATGCGCTCTTCACGCCGGCATTGATGCGGGCAATCACGTCATTGATTTCGAACGGCGCTGCGCCCGCGTTTTCGCAGCCGCCGGGACTTGCAAATACGCAGATGTTTCCGCCATCGTCGTCGCTATTGCAGCTTACGGCGGAAAAGTCCGGGGGTAGCTCGCTGGTTAACTGCAACGGAGCGATCACGCGATTAAACGCGGGTCTTAGCGTCTGTACTAACCCTGGAAGACCTCCCTGCGCCATGGGATCTTTTGGATCGAGGAGGTACAGAGGCAGGCCTCCGACCATTCGTTCGCGCCCGGATAGCCAAGCCCAATTCGTGCTGTAGATTGCCAAGGCGCAGAGTTCGGAATCTGATCGCAATTCAGCGGACAATCGGGCGGCGCCAACGCCGCGTAGCCAAAGGTCTCGCATCGGTTGCGTGCCGGCAAGTCCTACGGATGCAATTGTCCAACCGCCGAGGATTATCGGCAGTGCCCAAGGTCGCCAAGTTGGCTTCTCCCGCAGGGCCATGCCCCAGTCAGCCGAGCCCAGTGCCGCGACGATAATGAGCAAGGGAGTCGTCAGGAAAATGAACCGATATTCCTTATGCTCAATTAAACTGTGAAACGCCAGATTTACGACCGCTGCAAGAATGAGCAGGGGGGAATGCCGCCAGCCACGCCAAAGGGCGCACAGCAACAAGATCGTCGCTCCCGACCACATGAGGAAGAGCAGATACACATAGGCGATCGCGGGGGCCACTCCGAATGTGGCTGCTCGTTCATGCAGCAGGTTTTCTCTAATATTCAGGACCAGCCATTCGAACGGCAGCGTGCCATGTGCGATATCAAGCAAGCCCGCGACGAGCAGAACGGAAAGTCCGCCAAGGATAAAAGGACCCGCATTTCGCTTGTCTTTCCAGAATGTCGCAACAGCCAATACCGCGATCGCGGGCGCATACTGAAACCGCCACACGAAAGCGAGAGCGAGCAACCCTCCGCCGATGAAAACCCTTTTGCTCGATGGCGTCCCTGTCAACAACAATGCAGCTGGCAGAATGAGCGCGGTCGCCAACGGTTCGCTCAAAGTATGCGGCGCAAAATACACCAGCTCAAACCAGACCGCCGCGACGAACGCAGCAACGATCGCATGCAATTGCGAGATCCGTGCGCCGAAGAACCAGGCCGTGATGACCAGCGAAAGCGATGCTAAAGTGGCGACCACACGGGGAGCGATGAAGGCGCCGGCTCCGCCTGGGGCAAGCCAGTCACCGACTGCGACCGGGCCAGCGAACAAGGTCGGCAGGAACCAGCTACGAACTCCAGCATGCCACTCCCACGATATGATCCCGTCATGGCCGAGTAAACGCCAAGCTGGCTCGAGGTACTGAAAGATCTCGTCGGGATGATTGATGTTGGGCCAAAAGGCGAGGGGGAGCCGAACCGCGAGAGCCAGCAACAGCATCCCAGCCAGCGGCCGCAACCGATTGGCGAATGAGGCGGCCTTCGTGCCTGGTCCTGACGGAATGCCCTTATCCATTCTTAAACAGTCTAGCAGATTTCCGAGCCTGTCAGCAGGGCATGCTGAATTGCCGATGCGGCGGCTTCTGCGTTGCTGGCTGATCCCTCTTGTTGTTGCCACCAGCAGACACGAAGCTTATGGTCGTCGCTATGACGCACGTCTCGGTCGCTAGGCGGAAATCCCGGAAGCGGTTTGCCTGGCTACTGCAATGGGGGGCTACCGAGCGAAAAACCGGCTATCTTTGCACGCTGGTCCTCGTCGCGTGCGGGCTGTTTTTGGCTGCATTCCTTTTCGCCACGTGGTCCGATTTCCGGACTGAAGCCGCGAATGGTCGGTTGCCGTTCTGGGATTTCTTTGCGCTTTGGTCATACGGCAAAATTGCCATCAATCATCCCGTTATTGAGCTTTATGATCCGGCCATTCTTCACGCCAGAGCGCTTGACCTCGGCATGGATCCGAGTCGGAGAATATGGTTTCCGTACCCCCCGGTCGCTATATTTGTGTTCTGGCCTCTGGGGTTGATGCCGTTTGGGGCAGCATATCTGGTTTGGGTCGTTGCCACCTTGGGGGCTTTTCTCTGCGTCCTCGTCGCAACGTGCTCACGTGCCCCGGTTTGCATAATCGGCGCTGTTGTTGCGCCGGTAACGACAGCCACAATATGCTACGGCCAGAGCGGGTTCCTGGCGGCGGCGTTGATCATCGCGGGCATCCGATTGGCTCCATGTCGGCCGGTCTGCGCGGGAATCCTGCTCGGCCTTCTCAGTTTTAAGCCGCAGCTCGGCCTGTTGGTGCCGATCGCACTGATCAGTGCGGGCTATTGGCGTGCGCTGTGGGTGTCATGCGCAGCCGTGGCTGGTCTGATCGTGCTCTCTGTCGTGGCATTCGGTTGGTCGGTCTGGCTGGCGTGGATCGCCGTGCTCCTTCCGTATCAAGCAGCATTCGATATTCGCATTGTTCATCAGCTCTATCTCATGCCCACCGTGGTCAGCAATTTGAAGCTGATGGGCCTCCCTTCGTCCGTTGCAAACTACGCGCAGCTCGCAAGCGCTGTTGCTGTCGTGGTCATCGTAGGTCGCTGCTTTTATCTGAACGCTGGAGGTCTTGCCGTAGGGGCCTTGCTGGTCGGAACATTCTTGGCAACGCCTCATGCGTTTATCTACGATGCCCCCATGATCCTCGGTGCCATGGCACTGTTGATCGAGGAGGAACGGCTGAGGAGCGGCACGTTCAGTCTGGCTACTATTCTCGTCCTTTTGTTGGCGATGTTATTTCCGGCCATGATGTTGATAAATTACCCGGACGTTCCGGTGAGTTGTTTGTCACTTTTCCTGCTGTTCTGGATCATACTGAGACAAGGAAGGTTGCTCGCGCCCGGCGGTCTTGAGGCCACAGCAGCGGTAGAACTGCGTCGGAGTTAGTAGACCTCGGAAAGTTTGATCGCGCGTATTCCCAGGTGCGGACTCTTTTGGTCGAGGCGACTCGGCGTAGATAGAATGTACCGGGTGTTAGGTGGGGCTTGGGGCCTCGGCGCTCGCCGTAACCGGATCGGAAGCTTTATTCTGTAACCACCACGAGACAGCTCGTGCAAGGATGAGTGCCGATACGAGCAGTGTGGCGCCGAGTGCACTCGGGTTGCCCGTAAAGTAGAGGGCGATCATACCGATTGCAGCAACCAGCGTGGGAAGCTCGTATCGACGGAAGCCTCGCCTCAATCCGATCCGGAATAAGAATGCGATCGGAATGGTGAGAACCACCATGTCATAGATCGCGATGTAAGGCGTCACGAGCAACGTGGCCGAAGATAGGGCGGCCGCCTTGAGGGCATACGGCATCCGACTGCGCCACATCACGGCCACGACCACCGAAATAGCGCCTGTGAGGGCAAAATGACAGATCCAGGCAAGCTGCTCAGAGCCGCCGAAGTAACGCACGGCGGTGTAGATACTCAGCAACTTCCACCAGCTCAGTTGGCCCTCGCTCAAGACCACCAGCGACGACTGCGACAACCAATGAAAGAAGGCGAACCAGCTTTCGGTACCAAATGCGAGGGACGAGAGGACGACCATTACGATCGTGGTGAGGCTGGCGCTCACAAGGACGCGCCAATGGCCGCCCGCAAGGACCGCCAGAGGAAATAGCAGTCCTAGTTGCGGCTTGTACGTTAGCAGCCCGAGGCATATGCCGGCGAGCGCCGGGCGCAGGGGGAGGAAATAGAGCGTGCCCCCGATCAGCGCCGCGCTCAGGAAGCCGGTCTGCCCCACCATCGCGTTCATGGAAACCATCGGCACTGCGAGCGCAAGCAAAACGCCGAAGTTGTGGCCCACGATCGCCCGCGTCACGAGCAGGTACGGCACAATGCTGGCAAGAACCCAGCCGAGATGAGCTGCCCAATAGGGCAGCAGCGACAGCAAAGAAGCGACGAGGAGGAAGGGAGGCGGGTAATGCCAGGGAAAATTGCCATCGAAGTCATGTCCGAGCTTCGCAACCTGAACCCGCTTGAGCAGATCCCAGTCGAAAGCCTCCGATGGTGCGCCGTTAACGGCGAGATGCCCGGCACCCCAGAAACTGATGAAGTCCGTGGGGATGTCGAGACCGTCGCGGTCGAATATCCATGCGTGCGTGAGATAAGCCAGCAGGCAAATCGCCAGGTTGATGGCGCACAACGCAAAGCACGCCTTTCGAAGGGCTCTCGGAACATCGACCTGGTTCGAGCGATTTCCAGGAAAGTCTACGGAGGTTGTTGTCATTTAAATCCGAGACCAGGCGAGACCGAGTTTGCGGCCGAGCACATGCTCGCGCGCTTCGCAACTATCGCACTTCTTAGAATATCATGCAGGCCGTCAGTTGAAGAGGCCGGGTGGGGGCCGAGATCGGTCAGCAATGCTGTGGCAGTTCAAGTTAATGACTGGAAAGATGCCGGGTTATTGGGCGTCCCGCAGCTGGAACACCGCAAAGATACGGGTTAATTATAAGTTCTTTAATCTAAGCATAAACATTGACTTATCGCGGACATTAATTGAAAATTTACCGCAGTGGTCGTCGGGAAAGCCCGCATCACTTATTGCGATATTTCCAGCTTAAAGTCAATTTGGAGGCGTTAATATGCGTAAGTTTATCAATGACGTAAAGTCTCTCGCCAAGGACCAGGACGGCGTTGTCTCGTTCGAGTACATCATCGTCGCGGCGTGTGTTGTGGCGGCCGTGGCGGCCGTGTTCAGCACCAACACTGGCACTGGCATTGGCTCTGCTCTGTCCACGGGCCTGAGCGCGATCATCTCGAAGATCCCGACCGCGTGATCCGTCGGAGGGGGGGCTCCGTTATGAGCTCCCTCATGTTCGATCAATGATCCTAGCGGCGGGGCCGCTAGGCGAGCGTCAGTTCCAGTGCTGTCGAGGCACCGTTCGGGCAGGGTCCGGGTTATGGAGCGTTATCTCAAGAGTTCGGAAGCGCTGAAGAGGCTGTATGCCGATAGCAACGGCGTGGTGTTCAGTACGGACACCGCGACCGGAATCGGCTCGGCTTTGCAGACTGGGCTCAGTGCAATCGTCTCCTTCATCCCGACAACCTGACCGAGCGGAAGGAGTCTCGCAGATTTTGACACCGTATTTTTTGTACAAGGAGTGTCGAGTTATGAAGTTTTATATCGAGGCTACCAGAAAGCTGAAGAGCTTGTATGCCGACCGGGATGGCGTGGTCTCGTTCGAGTACATCATCGTCGCGGCCTGCATTGTCGCAGCTGTCGCGGCCGTATTCTCCACGGACACGGGTGCAGGTATCGGCTCGGCACTATCCACCGGGTTGAGCGCCATCGTCTCGAAGATCCCGACGGCTTGACAGGGGAGCGGGCATCGCTGCCCGCGTCCTGCCCAGTATGTTTGAACGTCGATGCTTTGGCTGGTTATTTGACACTGAGCCGCAATTTCGCGGCAGGTCTTTTCGCCCGTGAGTCGGGGCTATTGCGGATGATTTTATTCGGTCGAGCTATATTTTTGAGGCGAGCGATCGATGGACTGGATTGTTTCTGTAGCGTCTGTTCTTGAAATCTTGTTGCTGCTCTATGTCGCGACGATGGATGTTGCGACAAGATTGATCCGGAATGATGTCTGTCTTGCCCTGGCGCTGCTTGGGATCGCAGTACAGCTGACGAGTCCCTTGCAGTTTGCCCAATCGCTGGCAGCTGCAGCAATCCTGTTTATGCTGTTGCTGGGGGCTCACGCACGGGGCTGGCTCGGCGGCGGTGACGCCAAGCTCCTTGTGGCTCTGGCGATCGGCTTGTCGCTAACCGGACTGATGCAGCTCTTGACGGTCACGGCGTTGGCCGGTGGCCTTCTTGCCGTGGCTCATCTCGTGATGCGCCAGCTACCCGAACCCAGTATTGCGCCAGCCGGTTCGTCGTTAGCACGTAGAGTCTACACGGTCGAGCGTTGGCGGCATCTGCGAAAGGCACCGCTTCCTTACGGAGTGGCGATCGCGTGCGGCGGGATCTGGACGGTTTTTACTCGAGGAATTTAACATGTCATCCACGTTGCGCCTCTCCATCATCATGGTTCTGTTGCTCGCAAGCGCGGCCCTTGGGTTGATTGCCTACAGCATGAACCTGCCGAAAGAACAGACGGTCGAGTTGCCCGCGAAGGTGGCGGAAAAGGCGCCGGCTGCGATGGTCGGTTACTTCGTTGCCGCACACCCCTTGCCGCGAGGAACGTTGGCCCGTGACGACGACTTCACCTTGCGCATGGTGTCGCCGGGCAACGTTCCTCCGGGGGCCATCCTGGATACTCCCGACACGAAGATCGCAATTCGTGGTTCACTGGTGCGTAATTTCCTCGACACCGGCGCTCTCGTCACTTCTGAAGATATCCTGCGACCCCGCGAACGAGGTTTCCTCGCCAGCGTTCTGGCGCCGAACACGCGCGCCATCAGCATCAACGTTGATGCCGCCTCCGGGGTGTCGGGCCTGATTTGGCCCGGCGATTATGTGGACGTCGTACTGACGCAGGAGGCAACGGGCTCTGGTGACGACAAAACAGCCCCACTCAGCGAGACCGTTGCGTCCAATGTTCGTATCGTCGCCATCGATCAGGAAATTGTTCAGGGTGGACCGTCCAACAATAGCGCTGCGGGCAAGGTAGCCCGAACCGTTTCGCTGCAGCTCATGCCGGAGCAGGTCAGAAAGGTGACCCTCGCCGGACAGCGCGGCAAACTGACCCTCGCGGTGCGATCCGTTGTCGATCAGCAGGATACGGGCGAGGCGGATGGGACGGTGGTGGTCCATACGCGCAACGGCACCACCAAGTATTCGGTCAGAAGGGAAAACGTAGGCGGTACTCTGAGCACATCGTCTGCGCCGGTCGCTTCGGCACTTCCAACGAGACGGTAGGGAGGCAGTGGTGAGTGTTGATATGGTAACGATCAGTCCTCCCGATGACACGCCCTCAGTCGCAGCGCGCGATCGAATTGTCTGCTTCGTGAATGACGAGCTGAGCGCGGCGGCACTACGCAAGGGACTCGAGGGGGCCAATGTAGCGATCAGACGCGGCACGATCCGCAATGCCATGCGGATGCTCGAGACGGATACGGACCTGTTCGCGCTGGTGGTCGACATCAGCGGAATTGCCGACCCCTTCACGGAGCTGGAGAAGCTGTCGGTACTCTGCCCACCGGATGTGCTGGTGGCTTTGATCGGCGAGAGCAGGGAAATTACCTTCTACCGCGAGCTTATGGAAATCGGCCTGACCGAGTATTTGCCGAGGCCGCTTACGCGCGACATGGTGCTCCACCAGCTTCGCCCGAAACTGCTTGGTGACGTCGCACCGGGTGCGGCGGATCGGGGCGGGCACGTCATTTCGATCTGCGGCGCCCAGGGAGGTGCGGGAGCAACCAGCATCGCCATCAATCTGGCGCTACAATTGGCCGAAACCACCAAGGCCAAGGTCGCACTGCTGGATCTTCATCTGCAAAATGGTGAGACGGCGGTGATGCTGGGCGTTCGGCCCGGGCCGGGGCTCCGCATCGCCCTGGAGAACCCCATGCGCGCGGATACGCTGTTCCTCGAACGCGCCGCCATCGAGATCAATGACCGGGTGTCCCTGATTTCGGCCGATGAAGATTTGGATGCCCAGCTGGACATCACCGAAGCCGGTGTCCGCCATGTCCTGGGCCTGCTCCGTCAGCGGTTCAGCTACATTGTGGTGGACGTCCCGGTACCATTTCCGCCGTCGATCCATCCGGTGATCATGTTGTCGCGCCATGTTCTGGTGCTTCTCGAAGCCGAAGTGACCGGACTTCGAAATGCCCATGCGCTGCGCACGGCCGTCACCAATATCGCGGGCAAGGACCGTGTGTTCACCCTGCTCAATCGTGCAAACCGTGCCGGGGGGCTTCCCAGGGCGACCATCGTCAAGGCTCTGGGAGCCGAACCAGACATGGTCATTCCCGACCTCGGCAAGGGAATGACCCAGGCTGTCAATCTCGGGGTGCCGGCGCTCAAGCACGTGCGTGCCCTGCGGCGTCACCTGGCTCCCATCGTGCGCGAGATTGCCGGCGTCGGTGCACAGCGGAAGGGATGGTTGAGGAGATTGTTCCGGTGACGAAGAAATTCGGTAGCCGCGACCGCGACGTCGCGCCGGCGCATTTCCCATCATTGGCGCCGTCGGATACGCCTGCGACCGTTTCTGCGTGGACGTCGCCGGACGTCGCCTCGTCTCGACCGCCGTCCCTGCCGGTCAAGCGCGACGAAGCCTGGAGTGAACATTCCGCCTTGCGCGCGTCGTTGCGCGAGCGGGTCATCGAGCAGATCGAACCGGCCGTAGCTGCCACCGTCTCGCGTGATGTTCTTCGGCGACAGATCGAAGAGATTATCCACGGGATCGCCAACCAGGAACGGCTCGAGCTATCCGGTCGCGAGCAGATCCAGCTGGCCGATGAAATTGCCGATGATATGACCGGCCACGGTCCGCTGCGTCCGCTCCTGTTGGACGAAACCATCAACGATATCATGGTCAACGGACCGAACAGTGTTTATGTGGAAAGATCAGGCAAGCTCGAGCGGATCGCGATAAGATTTCGCGACAATGATCACATCGCCTCGGTCGCGCAGAAGATCGCCGCACAGGTCGGCCGTCGCGTCGACGAGTCCAGCCCGATGGTCGACTGCCGCCTGCCGGACGGCAGCCGCGTCAACATCATCTTCCCGCCGCTCGCGATTCATAGTCCCTGCATATCAATCCGCAAGTTTCCGAGCCGAAGGCTCGACCTGGCCGGCCTGATTGCGAACGGTTCCTTGACACCCGCGATGGGGAAGTTGCTGGAGATTGCGGGGCGATGCCGGCTCAATATTCTGGTGTCCGGCGGTACCGGTTCCGGCAAGACCACGCTGTTGAACGCGCTCAGCCAGTTCATCGATCACAGCGAACGAATCGTCACCATCGAAGACGCGGCTGAGTTGCAGCTCCAGCAGCCCCATGTAATCAGCCTCGAGACCCGCCCTCCGAGCATCGAAGGCACGGGGCAGGTCACTCAACGCGATCTCGTTTGGAACGCGCTGCGCATGCGCCCGGACCGGATTGTCGTCGGCGAGGTGCGTGGTGCAGAGGCGTTCGACATGCTGCAGGCGATGAACACGGGTCACGACGGCTCAATCTCTACAGTGCATGCCAACAGCGCCCGCGATGCGCTGACCCGTGTCGAGAATATGGTGCAGATGGGCCAGCCAAACCTTCCGCTCCGCGCGATCCGCAACCAGATCGTCGCGGCGCTGGATATACTGGTGCAAGTCGAGCGAATGCGCGATGGGCAGCGCCGCGTTATCCAGATTACCGAGGTTACCGGCCTTGAGGGCGACGTCATCACAACCAATGACATTGCTGCCTTCGAATACACGGAGGAGGATGCTCACGGCCGCATCTCGGGGACTTACCGGTCCACGCACGCCGTTCCAAAGTTCAAGAGCAGGTTGACCTATTACGGGTTCGAGCGGGCCTGGACCGAGGCGATGAGACAACTCTAATGCAGCAGTCTTTGATCATAATCCTGCTGGTGCTCGTGATTTGTGCAGCAATCACCGCGTTGAGGCTCGACTCCCGGCAGCGGCGCTTGGATCGTCGGGTGGTCACCGCATTGCCGACTTCCCGTGCGGAGAGCCTGCCGTCGATTCGTCGCGTCGAATCCGGCTCGCGATGGCGGTTCATCCAGCAGGTGGCGAATTACCAGACTGGAGTTGTTTATGCGCTCCACCCGGCTTACGTGCTGCTTGCCGGCCTCGCCACCGCATTTGCGGTTTTCTACGCCAACAGCTTGGTGAACTTCTCTGCTCTCTACGTGTCGATTGCTGCAGCGGTCCTGTCGCTCCTGGTCGTGCGTGGTCTGTTTGGCTGGCAGCAACGCCGTCTCGCCAACCAGCTGTTTCGACAGCTGCCCGATACGATTCAGATCGTGACGAGTACGGTTCGGTCCGGACTTCCCGTAAGCGAGGCATTCCGCACGATCGCCCGCGAAATGCCGCAACCGACGGCCGGCCAGTTTGCCATCGTCTGCAACGAATTGAGTCTCGGCAGGGCTCCCGAGGAAGCCATCGAGGCCGTGTATCGGCGGACGCAAGTTGCTGAATACGCCATGTTCGCAGTAACCCTCGCGGTACAGCTCAAGTCGGGCGGCAGTCTCGCGGAAACACTGCAGACGCTGAGCGATACCGTCAGTCAGCGTGTGGCACTCGCGGCGCGGGCCAAGGCGCTGGCTGGTGAAGTGATCTTTTCCTCCAGAGCGCTTTCATGCGCACCGCTGATCGTCGGCGGCCTGCTGTACTGGATCAATCCTCGATCGATTGACCTGCTGTTCTACGATCCAACCGGAAACGCGCTGTTGGCCTATGCGGTGGTCTCGGTATTGATCGGGCATTTTGTGATTCGCTGGATGATTAAGAAGGAAACCGCGCTATGACGGTCGGTTTCGGTGTAGTGGCGCTCGCGATCGTAATTGCCGCTGCGGGCTTCGTGTTGATGATCCGCGAGCTCCATCTTCGGACGCTGGATGCGCGCGCAGTCAATGCCGTGACGGGCGTCTCGGACCATTCGCCACTCTTGCGAGACAAGACAACGAGCTGGATTTCTGCACTCGGTGCGCGTTACCGCCACTTCTACGCGCAGGAGAACCTGGATCAGCTCCGAGGAATTCTCCAGTCGGCCGGGTTCAATCATCATCGCACGCTTCCGGTCTGGATCGGCGTCAAGACTGTCAGCATGTTCCTGGTCCCGGCGCTGGCGTTCTGCGTTTCGGCGCTTTTGGGCAAGCATCTGAGCGATATACTGGTCATCACGCTCGTTGGCGTCGTGATCGGGATCATGGGGCCGCGGTTGGCTCTGATCGTCATGAGGCGGCGTTTCGATGCGGCCCTCCGCCTCGGCACGCCGGATGCCATCGACCTGCTGGTGGTCTGTACCGAGGCCGGAATGGGCCTGGAGAGCGCGCTCGAACGGGTCGCCGGGGAGATGGAGCACACCAACCCTGCGATGGCGCACGTCCTGTTCGCTCTGCTGGATGATCTCCGCGTCATGCCAAACCGCGCCGATGCCTTCGAGAAGTTCGGATCGATGTCGGACGGACTTCGCCGGTTTGGCACCATGGTCAGTCAGAGCCTGCAATATGGCACGCCGCTCAGCCAGGCTTTGCGCGGCATTGCGGTCGATCTCAGGCGGGAGCGGATCACCAAGCTCGAAGAACGCGCGCACAAGCTCGGCGCAAAACTGACGGTTCCGATGGTGTTGTTCTTGCTCCCGGCCATGTTCGTCATTCTGGGCGCAAGCCCGTTTCTGCATCTCGTGCGCGCGTTCTCCAATCTGGGTCAGTAGGCCATGACCGGCTTGCGGTTGAATTTCATGCGATTTCTTTGGTCGGCCCGGCCAGGTAAGCCGGTGGCCGGAAGACGGACCTTCATCGCCGATCAACGCGGGGCTGTCGCTATTGAGGGCCTCTTTGTTTACTCGTTGATGATGTTCACGTTGCTCCTGCCGCTTGCCGACGTTGCGATCGCGGGCTTCAAGTACATCTCGGCGTATCAGGCCCTGCGCGACATGGGGCAGTACACGCAGTATTCGCCTCCCCCTGATGCGACCGATGCGACCAGCATCACCACCTGGCAAAATTCACTCCCGGCAACAGTAAGCGGCTATACCGTCAGTGCGGCAGTGAAGTGCGGCAATGCCGGCACAGCGGCGCCTTGCGTTGGGACGGATTTTCCGAAGTATTACACGTTCCAGACGTCCTTTACCCTTTCGCCACTGGTGCTTGGATCGGCTTTTTGCAGCACCTGCACCGTGAACTACTCGCAACGCTTCCAGTAGGAGGAGTTCGTGCGCAGCTTTCTTCAGTGTCGTCGCGGTTCGGTGGCTCTTGCCACGGTGATCGCGCTCGTCCCTCTCATCGGATTCATCGCACTCGGCGCGGAAGCGGGCTCGTGGTACGTGACCAAGCAGCACGCACAGAATGCGGCCGACGCAGCAGCGTACTCGGGAGGCCTGCGACTCGCCTGCTTGCTCTCCGGAAGCAGCGCTTGTGAAACCACTCAGAGTCCGCCCGATTATGTCTATCGAGGCAAGCAATTCGCTGACCGAAACGGTTTTTGCGACACCCGCGACACGTCCTACGCCTGCAACAGCACGCCTCCGGCAGGCACGACCCACACAGTTCAGATCGATCGCGGCACGTATGCCAGCGGCGCCTGGACCACCTCGGCCTCCGGCAATTTCATCCGGGCTAGCGCCAGCCAGCAACAGTCGGGCTATTTGGCGGCGGTGCTTGGCTTTACCACCATCAACATCGGCGCGCAGGCCATCGTCGAGGTAAAAAATCCGAAGAATTTGTGCGGGTTGGGTATTGGGCCGTCGGCTCCCGCGCTCACGATCGGGGGCAGCAGCACCATTACCGGAACGGGGTGCGGGCTGATGTCGGATACCTCGGTCAAATACAACAGTGCTCCCAGTTTCAGTGGCTCCGACTGGGCCGTCAACGCTGTTAATGGTTGTGTTGCCTCGGCAGGACATTGCGCTCTAAGCGTGCCGTACAACTACAATGCGCTGCCCGCTAAAAACCCACTCGCCGTGTTGAACAGCGAGTCATTCAACACTACGCCGACGATCACGGGCAATTCGTCTCCAACAACTTCTTGTCCCAGTCCGCCACCTGCTGGCGCTACGCAATGCGTGAACGAGAACACTGCGGGCACTGCGTATGGAAAACTGACGGCAAATACCGGAGACTATTTTGTCTTTGTCCCTAAGGTGGCGGGGACTCAGGGAACGTACTACTTCACTAAGAACTTTACTGTGAACGGCGGTACGATCGATCTCGCCCCCGGTACCTACTTCTTTAAAGACTCGGCTGTAAGCCTTGGCGGAACGGTAACCTGCTCCACTTGCACAAGTTGGACAGGGACGGGGCTGGGTGTCACCCTTGTCCTGCTGGGCAATTCCAGTCTCTCCATCACCGGCAACGTTAGCCTCTCCGCGCCGAAGACCAATACATTTTCTTCCGATCTGAATGGCGTGTTGATCGACGATCAGGCGACCGGGAACAGTAATAACGTGACCATTAACGGCGGCACAGTTTCCCTGGGCGGCGCAATGTACTTTCCGTATGTCAGCGTCACCTGGGGTGGAAACGTTCAGAGCAGCACGACCACCTGTACGGAAGTGGTCGCGAATTCGCTGACGATAAACGGCAATGCTTACTTGAGCAGTAGTGGTTGCACAGGGAATGCAGTGTTCAAAAGCCAAGTCGTAGCATTGGTGAATTGACGATGCGCAAGTTGGATCGCAGAGGGGTCGCGGCGTTGGAATTTTGCTTCGTCGGCGCGCCCGTACTTATTCTGATGTTCGTAATCTTTGACTTCGGCCGATATGCGCTCACTGTGCAATCATTGCGAAAGCTCGCAAATGATAGTGCGCGGGCCTTGATGATCCAGTGCTACACGCCTGCAAAAATCGGGCTCACGAGTACATCGCCATCGACTTGTACCGGTGACTATTTGTCGGATGCCGAGAAGCGCAACTCCGCACCATTCCTGTACGGCGGCACGCTATCCCCCACGGTGACCACCACTTCCGGCGCCAAT
This sequence comes from Bradyrhizobium sp. KB893862 SZCCT0404, assembly GCF_018130885.1. Classification (NCBI taxonomy): domain Bacteria; kingdom Pseudomonadati; phylum Pseudomonadota; class Alphaproteobacteria; order Hyphomicrobiales; family Nitrobacteraceae; genus Bradyrhizobium; species Bradyrhizobium sp. KB893862 SZCCT0404. Next base: position 15,124 of record NZ_JAFCLT010000017.1, on the reverse strand, counting down.
GCCCTCACCGTAACGGCCACGTTGCCTGGCTTTGCGATGATCATGCCCGTGTGGCCCGTAGCTCTGAACGCGACGCCGAGTGCATCCACCTCGGTTCCATTCTAGCGGGTTGCTCGAGCTCATCGCCGAAGCTCCCCCCGGGTGAGCTTGCGCTTGAGAATCCCGTATTCTTCCGGAGCGCCGTCAAGGTATCGGGCGCATGGCATAGCCGTTCGGGGCAACCCGGGGGAACTCGAGACCGATCGTCTTCGGAAACGCGCGATGGTGTGGCCGGCAGGCGGCATTCGGCGCGGCTTCGTCTTCCGTCGATACCTCAGGGTGGGATCTTTAAGTGGTGCCGAGCGGCAACATCGGCATGTTTTCTCTGGCGTTGCGACAAGCCAAGAGGGCTATCTCCTTGCAAATCACAGGGCGGACGGAGGATATTTGCGGGGGTGACGGGGAGGTAAGCGATTCCGGGCGCTAAACTTGTACCGATTTTTAATGGACAATTTGTAGGCTCTTTAGCGCAGGGTTGCGAAGGAGAGTTGTTAGGGCGTTGATGGCTCCCCGGGGGGCCAGCCGCAGAAGGCGGCAAAGGGGTTTATGATGGGTGGTGGTCGTGTTGCGATCAGGGGAAACGGGCTTGTCGCCTTAGGTGCGATGACCTTTGGTGTTGCCCTTGCCCTGTTCGGGGCGATCGATCGCACCGGGGCGGCGGAGGGCGGCTCCGGCGTGTTCATCAGCGACATGAACGACGTCCAGCGCGTCAAGCTGACCATCAACAAGTCGCGCACATTCAGGGTGAATACCCCTTACTCCAGCATCGTGGCCGGAAATACCGATATCATCGACGTGAAGTCGCTGAGCGATCGTCAGATTTACGTCCAGGGCAAGCAGACCGGCACCACCAACGTCATCCTGTTTGACTCCTCGATGAGACAGATCGGCATCCTGGATGTCGAGGTCACTATCGACACCGGCAGCCTCCAGCAGAACATCCAGTCCAGCCCGGGTGGAAGGGGCATTCGTGTCGCGGCCTCGGAAGGGCAGGTGGTGCTGAGAGGGACGGCCGTAGATGCCGTCGCTGCCGAGCGTGCGATGGCAATTGCCACAGGCAGCGTCCCCAAGGGAGCCGTAGTCGTCAACGCCATCACCGTGGCGGCGCCGCAGCAGGTGATGCTGGAGGTGCGCTTCCTCGAGGTGAACCGGCAGGCCGGTCGCGAGCTGGGCATGAACCTCTATGCTGGAAACGCGAACGGTACGAACATCGGGAATAGCGGCCGTGGTTCCATAATCCCTGGTACTACCGGCCGCATTCCGCTGCCCAATACCGGGCCTCCGAATACGGCTCCGCCACAAGGCTCGATTCCGCTGCTCGGCACTGCAGGGACTTTGGCGGCGTCCGCGGCGGGGGTGCCGGCGATCCCGTTCGGAAGCCTGTTGACGAGCGTTCTCAGGACGAACGGTGCTTCGGTCGACCTGCTGGTTACGGCGCTGGAGACCAAAGGTCTGGTGCGGCGGCTGGCCGAGCCAAACCTGATGGCGTTGTCGGGCGATGCCGCACGCTTCCTGGCCGGCGGCGAATTTCCTGTACCCGTCGCGTCCAACACCACGAATGGCTTTCCTACAACCACAATCGAATTCAAAAAATTCGGTGTCGAGTTGGCCTTCGTCCCAACCGTCCTGTCGCGCGGCGTGATCAACTTGCGGGTCGAGCCGTCGGTCAGCGAACTTGATTTTACCAACGCCGTCACGATCGCCGGGACGACGATCCCGGCGCTATCCCGGCGCGACGCGCGCACCACGATCGAACTCCGCGACGGCCAGAGCTTCGCGATCGCCGGGTTGCTGCAGACGCGCAACATCCAGGACGTGTCCCAATTGCCCTGGATCGGCTCGGTGCCCGTGATTGGGACCTTGTTCAGCAGCAAGTCGTATCAGCAGCAGGAAACCGATCTCGTCATCATTGTGACGCCGCGCCTCGTGGCACCCGCTGTGCCCGGACAGCAACTGGCGTCGCCGCTGGACTCCCGCCTGCCGGCCAATGACGTTGACTTCTTCCTGAACGGCCAGATGGAAGTCCGCAAGCGCTACAACGATTACGTCAACTCCGGTGGCGAGGTGAAGGGTCCTTATGGGCACATCATCGCGCCCGAGCTTACCACCCCCGTTCCGCCACCAGCCGTCCCCGCCGGGGAAACGGTGGTGAAAACCCTCAACTAGAGGAGCGAGACAATGAGCATCAGATATCTGGCTCTATTCGCACCCCTGTTGCTTGGGGGATGCTACGGGCTTGCCGGCCATGACGAGGTCGACCGTTACTTTCAGCGCTCCGACACCATTACGATGAGCGCGGGCAATGCCAAGGAGGTCAACGCGGCCACCCACACCATCCATCCCTGGGCGCGCTATGTGGCTGACCGCCGGATCCCCTCTGACGGTCGGCGCGTAGGCGCCGCTGTGACGCGCTACAGCACAACGACGCGGCCGGTGGATCAGTTACCCGACATGGGTCAGGCGACGGAAGCGATGGGCCAGCCGCCGCCCGTGACGACAAACACCAACCAGAATGTGAATGTCAGTGGAGCGGGTGCCGGATCAGCCGGGGTATCCGTGGGGATCAGGTAGTTGGCAAGCACGCTGGAGAGTCCAGCGGTTCGGCCAATGTGCGTGCGGAGCAGAAGATTGGGGTACGACGTCTGTTTCCTGTTGGTGAGGGTAACGGGGACGCGCGTTGTGTTGATGTGGCGTAATTGATTGGCGTTATTTCAAACGGTGCGCTGAGTCCGCTGGGGCCGGGGCGGGGGAAAGGTTTATGCGGCGTCTCATCCTAATTCTGGCAGGTTGCTGTCTGGCGATAGTGCTGGCCGGGTGCGAGACCACGCTCCGAGATGCAGCGATCGTCGCCCCCGTCGAGCCGGCGGGAGGTGATCCCGTGCAAGAACCGACTGACGTGAAATACTACCCCTCGGACCAACCGGTGCGGATGGGGCTCGAGCAATATAACCGCGGCAATTACGGAATCTCGCAACGTTACTTCAGGGACGCGGTGGAGAAGTCGCCGAAGGACGTCACCGCGTGGATTGGCCTCGCCGCCAGTTACGATCGTCTGCGCCGTTTCGACCTTGCCGATCAGGCTTACGCTCAGGCCATCCGGCTCGGCGGCGTTACGGTCCAGATCCTGAACGATCAGGGCTATTCCTACATGCTGCGGGGCAACCTCGGGGCCGCACGCAAGAAGTTCGAGCAGGCTTATTCGATGGATCCCGGCAATCCTGTCATTGCCAACAACCTCGAGCTTCTGAACGGCAGCCGCCGTTTCATCGAAAGGCCGCCGAACAACCAGCCGTAAGGTCGATGTGATCCGCCGCTTGTCGGGCCGGCAGGAACGTACCCAACCCGGGAACCGTTAAGTCAAGCTAAACGTTTTTAACGTAAGGCTTGGCGCATGAACCGACTGATTAAGCTGCAATTCGTGGGACCGTTTGCGCTTTTTGTCGCCACCCTTTGCGCTGAATTGGCAAGCCGAGCGCTTCAAAACAATCCGACCTCGGAGCTTCTCTGGTTCATCAATCTCAGGGTGTTCGGCATCTTTCAGCGGAGCCACGCCTCGTTAAGCTATTTCGTTCCCATCGATGGCTTCCAGTTCTTAGGCGTGGCGCTTCCAATCTTTGCTCTCGCCTGCATCGGGCTCGCTGCCAAATCCAGGGTCGCGTTCACAGTGGCGACGCATCTGAGTGCGGGTTACGCGGGATTTCTGATCCTCGCCTGGCAGTTGGGCGTTCCCGCCGTTAAGCAGGCCTCGCTCGTGACCATGGCGATCCCCAAAGGCGTGGGCCTGTACATGACCGCGGCCATTCTGGGCTCTTGCCTCTTGTCGTTCGCGGTCACGCACGTTCTGTATCTCCTGACTGTTCGAAACGAAATCAGAGATCTTGTGAGGCGCCTCTCCAAGGTCCGGCGGTCCGGGACGCGGCAGTCCAAGGACCAAGTCCAGATCGGTCAGGCCATGAGTTCGAGCGATTTGCCGGCCTAGGAGCCAAGGCGGAAATGACCGCCAGTCGTCCGTGCCTGATATCTGTCCTGCATGGACACCGCCAACGGCAGAAGAGCTCGGCTTGTTTTGGGGCCACTCGCGTGCGGATCTAACCAGTTTCGACCTTTAATAGCGAAATTGATGAACGTACCGCTGCCCCGCTATGCCCTTGGTGCATTGCACAACCTTGACAGAGGGTTGCAATAGCGACGATCTTGCACGGCTGATAAATTGTTTATTGCTGTTTTATTATGGGGATTTCGGTTGTGGATACGAATGCGGACAAGCTCAAGACCGTAAGCGAGGCGATCGAGGGTATACTCCGCCAAACTTCCGCGCCGACGACTTACTTCGACGAGGACCCCACGGACGGCGCCTTGCCTGACGAGCCCAGTTCTCACGGCGTTTTATCCAGGTCCGCAAGTTCGGAAAGCAGTTTCGGAAGCGTCGGGCAGGATGCCCACGGTTTGGCAGCTGTTGGCTCCGAGAGGAACGAGAGCATCGAGTCCATCCGTCGGACACTGACGGAACAGGCCGATCTCGCCCGTTCGAAAACTTCGGGAAGGCAGCTGTTCGCAAAGACATCGCCCGAGCTCCCGGCTCCGCAGGTGGACACTCACACAGCCAGCAAGCATGTGCCTCGATCGACCGGCGCGGAAACCGGAGTTTCCGTCGGGAAAAGGGTATTGTGGAGCGTTGCTTTATTCGTGCTGGGAGCCGCTGTCAGCGCTGCGGTTCTTGTTTGGCGTGGCTCGCTCAACGGGGCGGGGACCCCTGGCTCCGAGCCGACCTCTGCTGCCTTGGCCGCGCCCGCAGCGCTGCCTGCGGATTTGAAGCCATTGCTTCAGTCGATGTCGATCGACATCGCCGCCTTGCGGAAGGATATCGAGCAGCTTCGCCTCCGGGACACGACCGTCCGCGATAGCGCAACTTCCGGCGAGCAGCTCAAGGCCTCTCTGGACCCATTGGCGCGTGCGGTCGCGCGACTTTCCGATCAAGTGAAGGCAAGTCAGGAATTGACCGAGCGCGACAATGCGATCGCAGCCGAACAAATCAGGGCTGTCCGGGAGCAACTGATCCGCCTGGAGCAGAATGCGGTATCCAAAAGGGTCCCGCCGCCGCCGCGGACAACAACGGCTCCTGCCGCGCCGAAACCCGCCCCGGCCGCCTCGTCGCAGCAGGCCGCTTCCCAGCCGGGTGCCGTGAAGCCGAAGCCTGCACCGTCCGCGCCGGCTTCTGCTCCCGCGCCAGCGCGCTGAGACCCTGTTTTTTCGGCCGACCGGGCATTTTGGCCCCTTTCTTGGCCTTTGGGGCAGGAAACCGCGCGGGAATTACGGCAGTATGGCTCACCGTAGTAGAACGGAATCCACATGGCACTTCAGTACCGGTAGGGTTGCTGATGCCGGGGCTGGCATTTCATCACGGACAATCATTTCAACCGGCAAGGGGCCGCTCTTTGAGCGGCCCCTTTCAGTTTGGCAGGCGGAAACAGAAAGGAAGCCCGCCTCCGGCAAAAAGAGCGATGGAGGCGGGCCAAGGTCGTTTGCGGCGCCGGTCCACCCGGGGCTGGCTAGGGGTCCCGTCGCTCGCGATGGAACCGTAGCATCATGGAACCCGGCGTGAAAACCCGCAGGACTACCGGGATCGTAAATCGAGTTAAGTCGTATTTACGATGACGGAGACCGGAGTTACGAATCGTAAAATCAGCTGAAGGCGAGGCCGTCGTGCGCATTCAATCTGCGTTTGCGCCTCGATCGGTTGCGGCGGGAGATCGGTTGCGATTTGCCGAAATCCGGTAGGCTCATTAGCCCTTCTTGAATTTTTGTCCTGCATGATCGAGGCAACGCGCAATTGCTGTGCGTGCTTCGGCCGGTGGCCGAGCGGTGCGTGATTTGGTGGGAGCGTCTCGCGCCGGCAGGCCTGGTTTATCAGGCCGCCGGCGAGCGGCGACTCGATTGAATTTTCAAACCCAGATTTCGGCCTGAATATGTCTGATTCACTAGCGCCCGAAAAACGTGGAACGGCACGTGTCGAGTTCTCGCGGGGCGTCGATGTGCACATGGTGGCCATCGACGGGACCTGGAGCCGTCAATGTCAGATGACCGACGTGGCCGAAGCCGGTGCGAAGCTCAAGGTCGAAGGCTCGATCAAAGGGCTTGCGCTGAAGGAGTTCTTCCTGTTGCTCTCGACGACCGGAGCGGCTTTCCGCCGCTGCGAACTGGCCTGGATCAACGGCGATTACATCGGAGTTCACTTCCTCCGCGCCGGTAAATCGAGCAAGGGCTGAGTTTGTCATGGAGGAGCGTCGCAGGCAGCAGCGCGTAACGGTCGACGAAGTCGCCTACATCGCTGGCGACGGATCCAGCTTGCGATGCCGCGTCGTCAGTCTCTCCGACCTCGGCGCCGCCATCGAGATGACTGACAAGGTCTATGTCAGGCCCCGCATCAAGCTGATGCTGGAGAAGGATCGCATCGTCAGGGATTGCCGGGTCGTCTGGTCCAGCGGAAATCGTATCGGCGTCGAATTCCTGGACTAGGGGCGCCATCCCGGCAAAGCGGCGCCACGCCGCCTGGCGTTCCACAAGGCTGCTCAGGCCGAAATCCGGCGCGCCCGTGGTCGGTAAACCTCCCGCCGGTCATGCTTTTATCGGCACATTTAATCTTTAACGACCAAGATTTAGGCTTGCATCGGGGATTGGCTTGGACAACTGTGACGGTGTCATGGACCCATTTTGGTCCGGATAACGAGAGTATTTCCGGCGTATCTATTTTTGGATTTTGCGAATGAGAACGCTGTTGATCATTGTCAGCATCTGGTTGCTGATTAACGTTCTCTTCGTCGTCGTGATGATCCCTCCGCGCAAGCCACGGAGGGCTAGCGTCGGCGGCAGGTCGGGCGACGCCACGCCTGCCATGGCCGGGATGAACTCCCGCGCAACTGAAACCCGGGACGAGAGCGTTTCATTACGGCATCTCGTCATTGCGATCGCGCTTGGCGTCTTCTTCTCGCTGACGCCGCCCTTGCTCGAGGCTTACGACGCGATCAAGAAACTCGTCAGCAAGCGCCTGCCCGGATCCTAAGCGAGCCCGCATGGTCCCGAAGGGGACGCGCGAGCAGGCGAGGGGTGACTGGCTCTCGGCCTGCGCGGCGTTGCCGCCGCGCAGGAGGTTCGGTCGATCGGCTCACCAGTATTGGTTCATGCGGTAAGGGCGGGGATACTGGCCGCGATAGTGGATGATTCCTGGTCCGGCGACCGGTCGGTGCCGAAAGCGCGAGTTGGAGAGGTCGACGGCGATCGCTCGTACGTCGTGGCCCACGAAAACGGGATACTCGTAACTGAAGGCGTGGCCGTCATCGGCAACGTACTGTCCATAAAAGGACGGGCCCTGGCCGTAGCCAAACCCCCACGCATTTTCGACGGTGGGAAGGCCGCCCGTTCCCATCCGCGTTCCGCCAGCCAGAGCCGATCCGGACGTCGCGAAGGCGCCGATCCCAAGAAGGGCGGCAGCCGCCACGATGTATGTAGTGCCTCGCATCGCGTTCCTCCTCGCTCAAATCAGATGTCAGAAACAGGAATAGACAGCTGAGCCTACTCGCTCTCGCGCGACAGCGGTAGCGAATAGGAAGCTGCGTTTGGCGGTGAGTTAGCATCTGCAAAAACGATAAAACTTGCCTCGGTTAATCGGTTCGTTAGTCTTCGTTACTTTCGAGATAGTCATTTTTACAGGGGCTTCGGGTGACAAACGATACCGCTGTGTTTGATGCGTTGCGCTTCGATCCGCAACAAGGGCGGATAGCGACGGGGAGAATAGGTACGCGCGAGGCCATTCTTCGAGACGGTCTCCTTATCGATCCATCCACGCTAGCCTATTGCCCGCATCAATGGATCGACGGCAGCGGCTACCTCGATCTCGATCTGACGAGACAATTTCCGTACTCGCTCGCGCTCTGATGAACCGGAACACTCAGTTCGGGCCGAGTACGGCGTCGATCTGACGGCTGTCCCTTCGGACGATGAGGATGGCTCCATTGCGGATCGCGAATCTCGCGCCGAGCAGTTTGGGCACTTTTTCGGTGATCGGCGATGGGAAGGGTATTGTCGCGCTGCCAATCGGATCGCCAACAGCCGGCGCTGCGGTGGAAGGGCCGGTGCCGGGTGCGGGTTTGATATAGTCGCGAATGAGCTGAACCTCCTCCCGCGACAAAGCGAGAGGCACTTGCTGCAGGGGATTGTCTGCCGTTCGCTTGTTCCGGTCTTCCCGCGCCTTCTCCTCGGCCTGCCTTGCTTTTTCTGCCTGATCGAACCGCGACAGCCGCTCCTTCAGCGGCGACAGCTCTCGCTGCAAGGAGGAGATTTCCGTCTGGAGTGACTTGATCTGTCGCAGCGCAATCACGGCGCCGGCGCAGATGATGACGACCAAGAGGCTGATGAGCGCAATCACGATTCCATTGACGCTTGCACTCTTACTGACCGTCCGCGCTTTCGGCAGATCTTCTTCAAGATGCCGCCGCCACAGGACAGCCACGCGATGCAGCGGGCGGGAAATTGCGTCGAACGTACGAGCTCGCCAGTCGCCATTGTCTGGCGCGGGATCCCGCTCGCTTCGCGTGAGGCGGAGGGCCGTTGCCGATGGTAGAGGCGCTAAGGCTGGCGGGATTGCCGGTTCGGGAATAGCAGCGTTCACATCCGGCTCGGCCGAGCTCGGTTGGCCCACATGCCTCGGTGCGCCGTCGGCGCCGTCTATCCTGGGAGCATTCCGGCCCTGAGAAAAGACCGGCTCGGTATCCTCGCGGAGATCAAGGTTGAACATCCTCGAGCGCACCTCTGCGCCAATCAGGTGATCAATGATCTCAAGCGAATTCGACTGAGATGACGAGTGATGGGGCAGGGCCTCAATGACCGAGCGGCCGGCCTCGGTGATCTCCAGGCTGTCGCCATCCACGATGGCAAGACCGGCCTCAATCAATTCGATTCCGGCCGATACCTGTTGTTCTATCCGGCCCTGGATCTCGCCATTCTCGTCATGTGCCTGCAGTTGCCGCTCGAGCTCGGCAAACGCAATCCGTCCGTCCGGACGACTCGCAAGTGCAGCTAGGATGGCGAGATTGGCTTGCACGGCGACCACGATCATCAGGCAGGACGCCAAGGCAGGCGAAACGAGCGCGCAACCCGCGCTCAACTATTCGCCCACGAGGGCCTTGATTGGAAACTCCCGCTTTGGCACTGTCGCGCATTCGCGCGTGAAGATCGAGGGCAACATGCCAAAATTGCTGGCCGCAACTGCCGTCTCCCTGACAGTTATGTTCGTTTCAAGCGCCGCTTACAGCGGTCCTTACCCGTTCGGAGACGAGCCATATCGCCTGGGCTTCGGTCCCGAACCGCAGATTGATGCCGGCTGCTGGAAATGGAACTGGCAGCAGTATCAATGGAATAATTACTGCCCGGTCTATGTTCAGCCCAAGGCTTATCTGCATCCGCGGTCGCAGGGAGCCGTGCTGCGCACCAAGGGCTGATTCAGTTCGCCTCAGCTTCCTCGCCCTAGCGGGCGAGGGTGCAGGCGACTTGGCTGTGCTTGCCGAAGTTCAGCAGGGCATTCTCGCGGAAGCCGTCGAGCCAAATGCCCCGTCCGGCGTAGCGGTACCCCACGCCCATTGGAACCAGCCGAACATGCGCGCCGCCATGGCGTCCGGTGTGCAGGGATGCCGTGACGACCTCACCGGCCACCGAGACCGCGATCGGGCAAAGCGGATATTGCCGGCCATTCTCGCAGACAAACACCAGTTCGCTGCAGCTTCCGACCGCTGCGGGCCCCGAGGTCATCAGGCCCAGATCGGCCGCGCTGGCTCGGCTCGTACCGACTGCCAGACTCAAAAAGGCCGCTGCCCAAAGAAGTCCGTTGAATCTGCTCCGCATCGCAGCCCCCAATAGCGAGAAAATATTCAACTAAAAGAGCAAAAATGGCATCAAAGGTCAATCTGCACGGCTTGCTTTGCGACGTGCGCAGAACCCGCTCGCGGACCAGGATTCTGGCGCTCTGCGTGAGGACCGAGGATTTGCCGCTTTCCGCTTTTCAGAAGTTGTTTGCGGTCAGCAATGTTGTTCGCGAGGCACCCGTCCAGGCGAGGCGGCGTCGTCGCGCAAAGCTCGGGATAAATCCGGTTTAGCTTTCGCGTACGCTGATCCCGGGCTTCGCGAGCGCCTACACCTCCGCCTCCGTGCTTTTGCGGTCGCGCCGGGCTCGCTGGCCGCCAGCCCCCAGCTCTATTTAAATACCGCCTGCGCGCGGCCGCCATATTTGGCTGTTGTGACCTCCCTGCGATCGGGCCTGCTCACTGTTACCGAAATGCCGCGGTCGCCGGAATTAATGTTCGTGAATTGCCGTTTTGACCCGGTAGCTGATCTTCCGTAATGGTGCGTGGTTGACCGGCCGTCCGATGGCGTGACAAGAAGTCGCGCGGGGAGCAGGGGTAGTCACGCGCGATTCGAAAACAGCCGGTCGGGCAAGCGGGTTTTCCGTAATTTAACGGATCTCTCGCATTGTTAATGTTTGCTTTACGACGGTGCCTGAACCTGAGGCGGTGCTTTTCGACTGTGCAGGCTTTTCCTTGGGGCGCAAGCGAGCAGGTATGGAGACCATGACCACAGGCCGTCGTTCAATCCTTGCGACCTCTCTCGTCCGTTGTGCCGCTCTGGCGCTTCTGATCACCGCAACCACCACTGCAGCCAAGGCTGATGAATTCCAGGGGCCGACCTTCCGCAAGGGACTTTGGCACTTCGTCCGGACGCTCGACATGGTCGCTCATCGCAAGCCGAAGCACCGTTTGCTCGAGCGGGAATTGACGGCCTGTGTGGATCCGACCGTCTCGATGAAGGCGACCTTCGCGTCTCCCTCGGTCGGCAGCTGTGTCTCCGCGAGACCCGAGAAGAAGAACAATCAATACACTTTCGCGAACCGTTGCGACTTCATGGGCCCCGTCAGCACGGTGATCACGGTTCATAGCGAGGAATCCTACACGGAGCAGAACGAGCTCAGTGAAGGGCAGGTGCCGCGGGTCGAGCTGGTCGTGGCGCATCGGATCGGCGATTGTGGTGCAGGCGCAGACCTGGGGGCGGGCGCAAAGACGCTCTCTCACTGACGCGGCATCGCCGTAGGATGGCCGCGGCGGTTCTCGCGCCGCAATGACGACAGGCCCTTGCGCGGACCCGACAGACGCGGAAATATCGCCGCGTTGGGGATGAGGCGTGCCATGAGGCTGTTGACCGGGATCGTCTGCTGCGCGGCGCTGTGCGTCCTGATTGATGCCGCGGCGGCTCAGGTCGCTGGACCACCCGCTGCGCAGCCAGGCCTGAGCGAGCTGGTCAAGATCGACTCACTTCAAACGACGCGACGATCTGACAGTTACGGAATCGCCAGCTTCGTGCTGTCCAACGGCACCGACAAGAAGATCGACAGCGTCGAACTGACTTGCTGGATGGATGACGACCGGGAGCGCGCCACCAAGGTTCTGGTGTGGGCCAACCAGCCTGTGCCGGCGCATGCGAGTTACCAGTTCAAGAACGTCAACATCGGCGTGGTCGGACTGAACTCACGCAGCCAATGCGAGGTCACGCGGGTGGACTGAACCGGTCGACCACGGGCGCAGAATGTTGGCGCCGAGCCCGCCACGATATCGTGCCCTAGATCTTCTGGCCGCCCGCTCCAGTGACGTTGACCGTGATCTTCTGGATCTCGGTCCGTCCGCCGGGATACTTCACCTCGATGGTCAACGTATCGTCGCCGACAAAGTCTGGAGGCGATTTGTAGAAGGCCACGTAAGCCGGCACCTCCAGCGCCAGGCAGGCCTTGTAGTTAGTCGCCTTCACCTTACCGGGCTTTACGACGACCTTTCCCGACGTCGGGGAGGTTGCCAATCGGATGGTCGGCAGCGGCCCCGAGGTGCAATCGGGTCTGACGTTGATGTAAAGCCCGATCTGGGTGTCCTTGTTCGGCTGGGCCTTAACCGTGCGTTCGACCGTCTGGGCCTCTGGCGCCGGCGGGTTTTGAGCGGCGGCGGCATGCAATCCGAAAGATCCGGCCAGCACGGCTGTTACCAGTAATTTCCTCATCCCCTTGCTCCAGCTGCCGCCCTGTTGGGCCTGGAGCGACATGCGTCAAAACGACGTTCATCTGGTCCGTTTTGCGACATATCGCGACCGCGCGGTCCCCTTTACCACATCCTGATCGAAAGTATTGATTAACCAAATAGTTTTCTTGACCGTCGTCGGGGTTAACAATAGCTTAAAGGTACAGTTCGACGTAAATTTCCTGCAATTTTTCAATTCACGTTCTTTTGGCGGAGAGATTTCATGAATGAGCAATTTCGGATTGCCCAGGCTACTGGTGCCGGAAATTCGAACAACGCCTCGCCGCCGCGCATCTTCAAGCTCACCAAGCCATTTGCAGATCAGGCAGTCGTTTTAAACCTCGGTTATGACCAGAAGGTTCAAGTCGACTTTTCGGCTATTGCGAACGAGAAGATTACGCTCGTTCATGTCGGCGAAAAGCTGATCATTCTTTTCGACAATCACTCGACGGTGACTGTCGAGCCCTTCTTCGACTCCCGGCACGATCAACTCGGCAATCTCTCCATCCAGGTCGCGCCAGGTCGCGATCTCTCCGTCGCCGAGTTCGCCAGCGCGTTCCCGATCATCAACGATCCCTCGGCAGCTTCGGCCGTTCTTCCCGCCGCCGGCGACTCGCTGGGGCAGAACAATGCGCAGGCGAGCGGCGCGAACTTCAGCCCGTTCACGGTCGATCCGCTGCCGCCGGTCGGCACGAACACGTTGGCTCCCAATGAGGACCTGCCGACATTCCAGACGACCCCCCCGACCGGCTTTGTTCAGCAGCCGACGACCCCGCCGGCTCCGACGATCTCGCTGGGCACGCTGCCCGAGCTGGTCCTCGATGAGAGCTTCCTGACCTCCGCCACGAATGGAATTGACGGCTCCACGCCTGACGCGTTGAGCACGGTGATTTCGGGTATTTTGCCGGTCACACTCAATGTGCCGGGCGGCCAGCAGTCGCTGACCTTCGCGCTGTCGATCAGTGCGTCGGGCGTGGACACCGGCCTGATCGATTCTCAGACCGGGAATCACGTGTTCCTGTTCCTGGAGAACGGTGTCGTGGTCGGCCGCGAAGGCAAGGACGCGGCGACGGCGGCCAGCGGCCCGCAGGATTTCACGTTGTCCGTGGATTCCAGCGGCAAGCTGACGCTGACGGATCTGCGCTCGGTGCATCAAGGCTCGGGCGAGGATGGCGATATCAGCGAAGGCATACATGTGCCTGCCGGTCTGATCTCGTTGACCGCCACGGTGACGGACAACAGCAACCAGAGCACGAGCGCGAGCGTCGACGTTGGCCCGCATCTGACATTGCAGGACGATGGTCCGTCGATCCACGTCGTCCTGGATGGCGAAAGTGAGGGGCAGGTACTTACGAACCTCGTCGTCGACGAGAGCAACCTCACGGCCGTCACCAACGGCATCGACGGTTCGATCCACAACGGCATCAACTCGGCCACCGGGTGGTTCGGCGGCATCTTCCAGGCGAACTCGGGTGCGGACGGCGTGGCCGATTCGGAACATCCGATCAGCTATGCGCTGTCGATCGGTGCCTCCGGGACGAGCGGCCTGGTGGATGCGCAGACCGGCGAAGCTGTCGTGCTGCTGATGAACGGCACGACGGTGGAAGGTCACACCGCGGCGAGCAACCTGCTGGTGTTCACGCTGTCGGTCGACAGCAGTGGCTTCGTGACGTTCACGGTCGATCGCTCCGTGAAGGAAGCCGACGGCACCAATCCGGATACCAACGAAGGCATCAGCCTCTCCGACGGCGCGGTGACGCTGACGGCGACGATCACCGACAATGACGGTGACACGGCGACCACGGGCATCGACATCGGCAGGCAGGTGACGTTCCTGGACGACGGTCCGTCTATCCAGATCGTTCTGGAGGGCGAGGAGCGGACGCTTCCGAGCTTGATCGTCGACGAAAGCAACTTGACGGCTACGACCAACGGCGTCGACGGTTCGATCCACAACGGCAACAACACGGCGACCGCGTCGTTCGGCAGCATTTTCCTGGCGGAGACCGGTGCGGACGGTGTTGCAGATCCGCAGCATCCGATCAGCTATGCCCTGTCGATTGATACCTCCAAGCCGAGCGGCCTGGTGGATGCGCAGACCGGTGAAGATGTCGTGCTGTCGATGAACGGCACGACGGTGGAAGGCCATACCGCGTCGAGCAACCTCTTGGTGTTCACGCTGGAGGTCGACAGCGACGGCAATGTGACGTTCACGGATAACCGCTCGGTGAAGGAAGCCGACGGCACGGATCCGGACACCAACGAAAGCATCAGCCTGGCCAGCGGCGTGGTGACGCTGACGGCAACGATCACTGACAATGACGGTGACTCGGCGAGCACGAGCATCGATCTCGGCAAGCAGGTGACATTCCTGGACGATGGGCCGAGCATTTCGGCGGGCGGCGAGGCCCCGTCGCTGTCGGTGGACGAGAGCAACCTGACGGCTTCGACCAACGGCATCGACGGCTCGATCCACAACGGCAACAACACGGCGACAGCGTCGTTCAGCGGCGCGTTCAATGCGATCTCGGGCGCGGACGGCGTGCCGGATTCGCAGCATCCGATCAGCTACGCGCTGTCGATCGACACCTCCAAGCCGAGCGGCCTGGTGGATGCGCAGACCGGTGAAGATGTCGTGTTGACGATGAACGGCACGACGGTGGAAGGCCATACCGCGTCGAGCAACCTCTTGGTGTTCACGCTGGCGGTCGACAGCGACGGCAATGTGACGTTCACGGACAACCGTGCGGTGAAGGAAGCCGACGGCACCGATCCGGACACCAGTGAAGGCATCAGCCTCGCCGACGGCGTGGTGACGCTGACGGGCACGATCACCGACAATGACGGTGACTCGGCGAGCACGAGCATCGACCTCGGCAAGCAGGTGACATTCCTGGACGATGGGCCGAATGCCGGCACGGTGACGGCGGCAACGGTTCTGGACGACGAGGCGCAGACGCTGTTCGTCGGCAACGACGTGC
>NZ_JAFCLT010000016.1:0-152540 GCF_018130885.1 Bradyrhizobium sp. KB893862 SZCCT0404 | reverse complement strand
TCACGGCGTCAAGCGCCAAGGACCCAACGGCTTCCCGCCCAACCCATCCTGACAGACTTTCAAGACACAGGGACCCATAGAGCTGCTGTGCGAGATGGATGATGGGTCCCCGCGCTGCACCGCGTCCGGGACACGGGCGCGCCCTACACCGACACCGCGTAGATCTCATACTCCCCGCGCACCAGCTCGATATGCGCGCGCATCGCGGCGGCGGCGCCCTGCTTGTCGCCGCGCATGATCGCGACGACGACGCGATCGTGCTCGGCCTGCGACTTGGCGAGACGGCCGAGGTTGCGGAACTGGGCGCGGCGGAACGGCTGCACACGGACGCGCGTCGCCAGCGTGATCTCGGCGATGTAGCCGTTCTGCGATCCCGCATAGATGGCGTTGTGGAAGCGCTCGTTGACCTCGTGGAAGCGATCGGGATTGCCGGCGTAGCTCAGCACCCGCAGCTCTTCGTGGATGGCTTCGAGCGCATGGCGCTCGGCGGCGGACATGCGCTCGGCGGCAAGCCCGGCGCACAGCGCCTCGAGTTCCGCCATCGCCTCGAACATGCTCTTGAGTCGCTCGATCGACGGCTGCGCCACCACCGCGCCGCGGTGGGGCCGCGCCTCGACCAGGCCGCTCGCCACCAGTTGCCGCAGCGCCTCGCGCACCGGGGTCCGCGACACGCTGAAGCGGCGCGCGATGTCGGTCTCGTCCAGCGGCGCGCCCGGCGCCAGGGTTCCGCGGACGATCTCGTCGGCAAGCTGAAGACGCAGCTCCTCGGCGCGCGTGACCTTGTGCACGCTGGGCTGCGCCCGGTCGACCCGCGGCACCACCGGCTCGGCCGGCAGTGTCCCGGGCGGAAGATCGTCAAGCGTCATACGGTCTCTTTCGGCTCGTCGATGATGCTGACATGGGCGGCGACGACGCGCCAGCCCTCCGGGAAGCGAATCCACGTCTGCATCTGCCGGCCGACCTTGCCGGGCGCCGTGTCGCGATAGAACAAGGTGGAGGCCACCGCGGTATCGCGGCCATAGCTGGAGATCACCGTCTTGGCGGTGCGCCGGTTCAGCCCGAGCGGCGAGCGGCCGGCACGGAAGCCGGAGATCGCCTCGTAACCATAGAGGTTCTCGCCGATGCCATAGCGCAGGGTGCGGGGATCGTTGCGGAACAGCTCGCCGAGCACGGCGACGTCATTGGTGACGAGAGCCTGCTCATAGCGCTCGAACGCGGCTTTGACTTCCGCGATCACCTCGGGGAGATCGATCTCCATTTCAAAGTCCTCTCGGTGCAGGCGCGGATGCGACGCCCATCTGTTCCAACGCGTAGGCGACGCGGAGCGCGATGTCTTCGCGCCAGGGCGCACAGATGATCTGCACGCCGATCGGCAGCGGCTCGAGCGGCACCGGCACCGCCACCACGGGCAGGCCGATGAAGGAGATCGGCTGGGTGTGGATGCCGATATTGGCGCGCACCGGCAGCTCGACGCCGTCGAGATTGAAATTGACCTGACCGAGCTTCGGCGCGGTGCAGGGCGTCGCCGGCGCGATCAGCACGTCGACGGTCTTGAAGATCTCGGCGAGCTGCGCGCGATACCAGCGTCGGAATTTCTGCGCGCGGTCGACCAGCGCCGCCGGAACCATCGCGCCGGCGATCAGCCGGTCGCGCACGGCGGGATCGAAATCGTTCGGCCGCTTGCGCAGGCGATCGAGATGCAGCGAGGCGCCCTCGGTGGTGGTGATGACATAGGCCGCGGCGCGGGCGCGCGAGGCTTCGGGGACATCGACGACCTTGGTCGCGCCGAGCGCCTTGGCGACGCGGCTGACGGCCTCGACGGCTTCCGGAAAGACGTTCTTCTGGAAGTGACCGCCGGCGATCGCGATACGCAAATCCGAGACCGGGTTGGCGAGCAGCGGCAGCGTCGGCTCCAGCCCGCGCGTGGTGCAGGCGCCGTCGTCGGCATCCGGCCCCTGCATCGCGTCATAGGCCAGCGCGAGATCGGTGACCGAGCGCGCGAACGGGCCGAGATGATCGAGGCTCGCCACGAACGGGAACGATCGCGCCCGCGAGAGCCGGCCATAGGTCGGCTTCAAGCCAAAGATGCCGCAGAACGACGAGGGCACGCGGATCGAGCCGTTGGTGTCCGAACCCAGCGCGATCGGCACCAGCGCGCCGCCGACGGCGCTGCCCGAACCGCCCGACGAGCCGCCCGTCATCCGCGTCGTGTCGTGCGGATTGCGCGAGGGACCATCATGGACGTTCTCGCCCGTAAAGTCGTAGGCGTATTCGCCCATGTTGAGCGCGCCGACGAGCACGGCGCCGGACGCTTCCATGCGCTCGATCAGCGTGGCGTCGCGCTTGGACGGCGCGAGGTCGCGGTTGATCTTCGAGCCGGCGCGCGTGGGCAGGCCGGCGACGTCGAACAGGTTCTTCACCGCGAAGGGCACACCCGCGAGCGGACCGACGTCCTTGCCGGCGGCGATGTCCGCATCGATCGCACGGGCTTTTGCACGCGCGCGATCGGCGGTGACATCGGTGAAGGAGTTGAGGATGCCGTCGTGCTGCTTGATGCGCGCGAGGGCTGCTTCCGTGGCATCGAGCGCGGACATCTTGCGACCGGCGACCGCACTCGCGATCTCGGCGGCCGTCATCTCTGGCTTGGTGGTCATGGCAGCATCAGGCCGTGAAGATCGGCGCCGGCTCGGTCTCGTCCGGCAGCGCGAATTCGTCGACGAGGCGGGCGAGCCGCAGCGAGACTTCGAGATTGGCGCGCACCGCGGGCCGCCAGGCCTCCTCGACAGGCAGCGCCAGCGCTTTCGACACGGCGTCGATATATTCGTCCAGAGGTTCGGCCATCACTCTCTCAAGCTGATCTCAGTGCACCGGCAACGGCGGATGCGGGATCGCCGTCAGCAGCTCCTTGGTGTAGTCGTCCTGCGGATCGCTCAGGACCTTCTCGGAAGAGCCCTCTTCGACGATCCGTCCCGTCCGCATCACAATGACACGATCGCACAACAAGCGCACTACATTCAAATCATGAGAGACAAACAGGTAGCTCATACCTAGCCGCGCCTTGAGATCCTGCAGCAAGTTGAGCACGACGGCCTGCACCGAGACGTCCAGCGCCGCGGTCGGCTCGTCCAGGATGACCAGCTTGGGATGCAGCGCGATCGCCCTGGCGATGCCGACGCGGGCCTTCTGGCCGCCGGAGAGCTGGTGCGGGAAGCGATCGAGCAGATTGTGCGGCAGGCCGACCATGGTCGCCAGTTCCTCGCAGCGGGCGCGGAGCGCGTCACGGCCCTTGATATCGCCGAGCTGCATGATGGGGTCGGCGATGGCGCGCGCGGCGGTGAAGCGCGGGTTGAGGCTGTCGGTCGGGTCCTGGAACACCATCTGGATGCGGCTGCGCTGCGGCAGCCGGGCGAAGGCGGCAGGCTGGATGCCGCCGATGTCCTCACCGTCGAACTGGATCAGGCCGGAGGTCTGGTCGAGCAGCCGCATCACCATCATCGACGTGGTCGATTTGCCGCAGCCGGATTCGCCGACGAGGCCGACGCTCTCGCCATGGCCGATCGAGAAGCTGATGCCGTCGACGGCGCGGAACACGTCCGGCTCCACCGGCGGCTTGCGACCGAACAGTTTTCCGAGCGTGGCCGTGGCGCCCTGGCGGGGGTACTCCTTGACCAGCTTTTCGATGAGGAGGAGAGGCTTCGAATTCTCATCACCCCCGGGCTTGCCCCGGGCGTCCATCGACTGAGATGAATTTTGCGAAGTGTGATGGACGGCCGGGGCAAGCCCGGCCATGACGGCTGAACTCTCTTCCTCCGGCAACAGGTCCCGCAAGGACACGCCAAGGCGCGGCGTCGCGCGCATCAGCTTCTTGGTGTAGGGGTGCTGCGGGTTCGCGAAGATGTCGGCGGCCTTGGCGGTCTCGACGACGCGGCCCTTCTCCATCACGACGACACGGTCGCAATAGGCTGCGGCCAAGCCGAGATCATGCGTGATCAGGATAGTCGACATCGCGCGGCGCTTGGTCAACTCGACGATCAGGTCCATCACCGCCTTCTGGGTGGTGACGTCGAGACCCGTGGTCGGCTCGTCCGCGATCAGCAATTGCGGATTGCAGGCCAGCGCGAGCGCGATGACGACGCGCTGGCACATGCCGCCCGACAGCTCAAACGGATAGGCGTGGTAACGCTCGCGCGGGCGGGCGATCTTGACCTGCTCCAGCGCCTCGATCGCCTTTTCTCCGTGATCGGCCACTTGCGCCTGCTGCACATGGGTGCGCAGCACGTCCTCGATCTGGTCACCAACTTTCCGGATCGGATTCAGCGCCGCGCGCGGGTTCTGGAAGATCATCGAGACTTCGCGACCGCGCAGATCGCGCATCTGGTCTTCGGTCGCGGCCTTGACGTCGATGCCGGAGAACATCACCGAGCCCTCGGCGATCTTGCCGGCGCGGTCGAGGATGCGCATCACCGCGTAGGACGTCACCGACTTGCCGGAGCCGGACTCGCCGACGATGGCCAGCGTCTCGCCCTTGGCGACGGAGATGTTGACGTGCTGCACCGCCTTCACGATGCCGCGGCGGGTGGTGAATTCGACCGTGAGGTCCTGGACGTCGAGCAGGGGTTGGGCGGTCATGCGGGCGTCCCGTCAATCAAAAGGTTGAAAACAACCCCATGCACAGTAGAACGGCGACTGGAATCATTGGGGATTTTCGAACGGAAAATGCGTGAAGTGGGCACGAGCCTCTCATTCCCTCCCCCCTTGCGGGGGAGGGGCAGGGAGGGGGGTGCCACACGGGGATTCTCGCCGCATGCTACCACCCGAACATCCGCACCATCTGCACCTTTTGCTGGGCTACCCCCCTCCCCGCCCCTCCCCCGCAAGGGGGGAGGGAGCGAGAGAGATGTGCCCTTCTTACATGCGAGCCTCGCGCGGCTCGCGGTGCATTGGAACGCAACCATCACGTCCTCCGCTGGGGATCGACGATGTCGCGCAGGCCGTCGCCGAGGAGGTTGAAGCAGAACACGGCGATCATCAGGGCAAGGCCGGGGAACAGCGCGATCCACCACTCGCCAGACACCATGAAGCCCGCGCCTTCGGCGACCATGATGCCCCACTCCGCCGTCGGCGGGCGGACGCCGAGGCCGATAAAGGACAGACCTGCGGCATTGAGGATGGCGTAGCCCATGGTCAGCGACATCTGCACGATCATGATCGGCATGATGTTCGGCAGGATATGTACCAGCAGGATGCGGAATTCGCCGTTACCCGAGAGCCGCGCGGCCTGCACGAAGCCGGCGTTGCGGCGGACATTGGCCTCGGCACGCGCGACGCGGGCATAGAGCGGGAAGTTCACGATGGCGGTGGCGAGGATGATGTTCTGCACGGTGTTGCCGAGCGCGGCGACGATGCCCATGGCGAGCACGAACAGCGGGAACGCCATGATGGTGTCGGCGATGCGGCCGACGATGCGATCGGTCCAGCCGCCGAAATAGCCCGCCGCGATACCGGCGAGGCCGCCCATCAGGAACACCAGCACGACCGAGGCGACCGCGATGAAGGTGTCGAGCCTCGTTGCGACGATGACGCGGCTGAAAATGTCGCGGCCGAGTTGGTCGGTTCCGAACCAGTGCGCTGCCGACGGCGGCTTGAGCGCCGCAGCCGTATCGGAGGCGAGCGGATCGTACGGCACGACATAGGGGCCGAAGATCGCCGCGACCAGGATCAGGATCAGCAGCGCGAATGCAAAACCCGTGACCTTGTTCTCGCTGAGAACGTAACGGGTCTGCTCGAGGATCGCTGACAGTCCCGACGTCCGCGCGGGACCAACGGGTTCAACAGCAGGCGCAACGGAGCTCATAGCTTCACTCCTGGGCGTTGGGATGACCGGACGAGCCGCGAACTGGCTTCACCTCTCCCGCTTGCGGGAGAGGTCGCGCCGAAGGCGCGGGTGAGGGCTCTATCCTCTTGGGGGTTCTCGACCGAGGAGAAACCCTCTCCCCAACCCTCCCCCGCAAGCGGGGGAGGGAGCGCACCGTTCGCGTGGCTCGCATCGAACGCGACCATTATGCGCTATCCCTCCAGCCGCACGCGCGGATCGATCACGCCGTACAAGATGTCGATCACGAGATTGAGCAGCACGTACATCACCGCCATGGTGAGGACAAAACCCTGCACCGGCGCGAAGTCCGACGAGATCAGCGCTTCCACGGCGTAGGAGCCGATGCCCGGCCAGGCGAAGACCTTCTCGACCAGCACGTTGGCGCCCAACAGGAACGAGAACACCATGCTGAGCGTGGTGATGACGGGCAGCATCGCATTGCGGAAGGCATAGGTGACGATGACGGTCGAGGGCGACAGGCCGCTCGCGCGCGCGGTGCGGACGAATTCGGAGGCCAGCACCGCCAGCATCGAGGCGCGCGTCATGCGCGCGATCGGCGCCAGCGAGAAAATCGCGAGCGTCGTCGCGGGCAGGATGAGCTGGCTCAGCGCCGAGCGGAACGCCTCGAAATCGCGCGCGATCAGGGTATCGATCAAATAGAAGCCGGTGACCGTCGGCGGCGCGCTGTAGAACACGTCGAGACGGCCGAGCGGTGCCGGCGACCAGCCGAGCCGGAAATAGAACACGTAGACCAGCACGAGCCCGGTGAAGAACACCGGTAGCGAGACGCCGGCCGTCGTCGTCACCCGGCATAAATGGTCGACCCATGATCCCGGCCGCGTTGCCGCGAGCACACCGAGCGGAATGGCGATGACGACGGAGACGATGAGGCCGAGCAGCGTCAGCTCGGCGGAGGCCGGCAGGCGGTTACGGATTTCGGCCGCGACCGGCTGCCCCGTGGTGAGCGAGTTGCCGAAATCGCCGTGGGCGAGATCGTTGGTGTAGCGGAAGAATTGCTCGATCAGCGGTTTGTCGAGGCCGAGCTTTTTCCGGATCTGCTCGACGGCTTCCTTCGTTGCGGCGGGGCCGGCGAAGTACGCGGCGGGATCGCCCGGCAGCGCGCGCGTCAGCAGGAAGGTGACGATGACGACGCCGATCAGCGAGGGAATCGCGAACATCAGGCGCTTGCCGATCATGGTCAGCATGGGGTGGGGCTCCGAGCGAGCGATGCTTGCCTGTCGATGAGCGCGAACGTAACCCCGCACTCCGCTGCGTTCCCTCCCCCCTTGCGGGGGAGGGCTAGGGAGAGGGGTGGCCGCGGGAGAGATCGGAGTTCGTGGCTACCCCTCTCCCCGACCCTCCCCCGCAAGGGGGGAGGGAGCGAGAGGCCAGTGCCCGCCTCACTCCGAAATACGGCTAGCGTCGCGGCCACGTCGCGCGCCATCCCCCCTCACCCCTTCGCCAGTGCACGATAGTCGAGCCTGCGGTGGAACCAGTATTGGTAGCCGCTGATGTTCTTCTGCATCGCGACGTTGACGAAGGGCTGGTACAGCGGAATGCGCGGAATGTCGGTGAAGGCGAGATCGACAAAGCCCTTCACGTCGGCGTCGTAGGTCGCCTTGTCGCCAATGGCCGCCGCCGTGCGCGCGCCGTCGATCAGCTTGTCCATCTCCGCCGACTTGTAGCTCATGGTGTTGAAGACGGAATTGTTGCCGTGATAGCACCAGTAGAAGAAGTACTCGGGGTAATCGAGCCAGCCCGAGAACACGTTGGTGAAGAGTGGCATCTCCTTCTTGTTCAGCTCGGTGCGCCAGTTGGCGCCAGGCACCTTGTTGATGGTGGTCTTGATGCCGATCTGCGCCAGGCTCTCCTGCACCAGCACGCAGAGCGGCTCGTTGACGCCGGCGAAGTTGAGGTCGAACGAGATCGTGGTCTCGAAGCCGTTGGCGTAGCCGGCCTCCGCAAGCAGCGCCTTCGCCTTGTCCATGTCGGTGTTGTATTTGTGCGGCTGCGGCCAGGCGACTTCGGTCGGCTTGTCCTTGGCCGCGCCGAACATCGGGTTGGCGAGGCCGAACATCACGGCGTCGATGATCTTCTGATAGGGCAGCGCGTAGGCGACCGCCTGACGGACCTTCGGATTGTCGAAGGGCGGCTTGGTGACGTTCATGCCGATATACTGGATGCCGTTGGAGAACGGCAGCGACACGACGTTGAGCTTGCCGTTGGCCGTCATCTCCTGGAAGTCCTTGTTCGGCAGCTCGTAGGAGATGTCGGCGTCGCCGCGCTCCAGCAGCGCGCGGCGGTTGCCGGCCTGCGGCACCATGCGCCAGATCACGCGCTTGATCTTCGGCAGCGGACCGCAGACCCAGTCGTCGTTGCGCTCCATGATGACTTCGGTGCCGGCGGTCCACTTCGTCACCTTGTAGGCGCCGGAGCCCGCGGTCTGCTGCTTGGTGAATTCGAGGCCCCAGGGATCCTTCTCGCTGGCGTTCTTCTTCACCAGCTCCGAGTTGACGATGCAGGGCACGATGACGGCGAGATCGGGGACCGTCAGCTTGTCCTTCTTCAGGAAGTCGACGCGCACGGTGTAGTCGTCGATCACGACGAACTGCTCAGGCTTGGTGAGAGAGCCCGCGCTCATCTGGAAGGTCGGGAAGCCGCCGACGCTGACGGCGCGGTCGAGCGACCACTTCACGTCCTTCGCGGTGACCGGCGTGCCGTCGTGGAATTTGGCGTTCTTGCGCAGCTTGAAGGTGACCGACATGTCGTCGATCTTGAACTCCTCGGCGAGCTCGCCCTTGAACTTGTCGCGGTCGTAATAGGGCACGCCGCCGGGACCGCTCTTCATCTCGTGGCTGATCAGCCGGTCGTAGCAATTCCAGGACACCTCATAGCCGGGCACGTTGGTGCCGACGCCGTGGATGTCGAGATTGTTGGGCCCGCCTTCCGAGACGATCAGCAGCGTCTCCGAGCGCGCATCGGCATAGGCGGTGGAGATCACCGACGGCATGGCCGGAAGCGCCGCGCCAGCGGCCAATCCGGAAACGGACTTGAGGAAATCGCGGCGCTTCATGAAATCGCTCCAACACAAAAGTTTCTGGTTGGAACTGGATTCGCAAGGTTCGTGCCAAGGCTTCATAAGCGTTTACGAATGCGGTAAGCTACTGAATTAACTTGAAAAATAGGCATGCTGGACGTACGCACGACCGCCATGCCCCGGAGGGGAATTGCATACAAAGATTATCATTTGCACATAAAATAGACTGCCAATGACACCGGCTTATTTGGTGGGCGCGCCCCCTCCGCCGTCGTCCTAGCGAAAGTCAGGACCCATTACCCCAGGGAGGGGTTTGGCGAAGACTCGTGGTTGCCGCCGTCGCAAGACGACTTCTCCCTGGGGTAATGGGTCCTGGATCGGCGCTCCGCTTCGCTGCGCTTGTCCAGGACGACAGCGGTGGTCACTCCGCCCAGATCAGCTCCTGCAGCTCGACCAGATCTCCCGCCCTCTCCTGCCAGCCGTCGATGCAGATGTGGCTGTTGAGGTCGCTGGCATGGTGCAGCAGCATCAGGGCCATCAGGCGGCGCTTGAGGGCGTAATCGAGCCTTGCATAGCCGAAGCCTTCGAGCAGGTTACGCACCCTGCCCGGCCGGCCTGCGGCCATGAAGGCGCTGGGGCCGAGCAAATCGTAGTCGCGCCAGCCGGCACGCACGTCGCCGAAATCGAACAGGCCGGCGACCGACCAGTTGCCGTCATCGCAGGCGAGCAGGAAATTTTCCGGAATGTATTCGCCGGTCAGGATCACCGGCGGGGCATCCATCGGAACCAGCGCGGCCGCATCGCGCAGGAGATCGTCGAGGCCTTCGAGGAATTTCGGCGCGAGACCCAGCCGTTTGTGCCGCGCGCCGCAGCCCTGCATCTGGGCGCGCATGAAGTCGTCCCAGCGCGGCTCGATTGTTTCGAGCGGACCGAGCGGGGCGCGCTGCACCGACGCGATGGTTTCGCCGATCTGGCGCAGCACGCGCTCCTTCTGCTGTTCGGGCAGGTGCGGCCAAGCCTCCGCGCCGAGCGTGCCTGATAGCCGCGTGATGACGAGATAGGGCCAGCCGTCGCGCACCCCTTCCGCGACGATTTCGGGGATCGGCAGGGACAGCCGGCCCGCGAGCTGCGTCAGCGAGCCGCGCTCGGAGAGGAACTGCGAGCGAAGCAGGGGCGGAAAAATCTTCAGGATCAGGCGCTCACCGAGGCCGACCACGAGATT
Source organism: Bradyrhizobium sp. KB893862 SZCCT0404 (assembly GCF_018130885.1). Taxonomy (NCBI): domain Bacteria; kingdom Pseudomonadati; phylum Pseudomonadota; class Alphaproteobacteria; order Hyphomicrobiales; family Nitrobacteraceae; genus Bradyrhizobium; species Bradyrhizobium sp. KB893862 SZCCT0404. The sequence goes on along the minus strand of NZ_JAFCLT010000016.1, from coordinate 142,406 downwards.
GGTGCCTGTTGCGAAGATGTGCGGCGCGCCGACGTCGAGACCGTGGCCGCGCGCGATGTCGAGCGCGACCGGCAGCCATCGCGCCCGGTCTGCGCGCAAGGCGCGGTAGGCTTCGAGGTTCGTCGACGCGGACAGCCCCCATACGCCCGCGGAATCCGGCAGCATCCCCTCCATCACGGCGTCAACCTATTCCAACACGTCCTTGACGCTGTTCCTGATGGCCGGGGGCACCGCATGTTCGGGGACTTCGATCGTCTGTGCGCCGCGCGTAATGCGATAGCTGAACGCGTCGGCCTGGCCCCTGCGCGCGGCAGGGACCTTGTCCGGCTCGGCAAACAACTGCTCCACCGCCTTCTGGTCGGCAGCGGACAGATCCGACAACGTTACTTCACCGCGGCTCTTGAGGTGAGGGCCGCCGAAGCCGGCGACCCCTCCGACACGCTCGATCTTCAAGCGATCCACGCTCGCTTCCTTTCGTGGCGCGCTGCCGGCAACGCGCCGATTAGAGCCCGATCTTCTTCCATCCGGCATCGACGGCCGCGAACACCGCGGCCTCGCCGGGATACAACGTGTGGGCTCCCTGCCGGGTTCTGGCCGCGAACGCCTTCATCGTCATGTTCGGCGTCGGCCCGAAGCCGGTGAGCGAGTGATACCACACCTGGCCGATCCTGGCCCAACTGTATCCGCCGAGCGTGGTGCAGGCCGTGTAGAAGGCGAGGTTCGGCGGGCCGCTGGAATAATGCGGGTCCATGCCCGGCGTGATTTGCGAATATTTGGTCGGCTGCGGCGCCAGACAGTGCTTGGCGGCGGGATCGGCCATGTCGCGCAGGCAGGTGAACCCCTTCTTCTTGGCGGCCGCCCCCATGATGTCGCGCCCGATCAGCCAGTCGGCCTTCTTGACGTCCTGCTTGGACTCCCACTGCCGGAACATCGAGCCGAAGCAGTCGGAGACGCTCTCGTTGAGGCCGCCGGCGTCGCCGCTATAGGCGAGCTGGAGGCTGTGCTGGGTGACGCCATGGGTGAGCTCGTGGCCGATGACGTCGCTGCCCCTGGTGAAGTCGACGAAGATGCTGCCGTCGCCGTCGCCATAGATCATCTGCGAGCCGTTCCACATCGCGTTGTTGTAGTTCTCGCCGAAATGGACCGACGACATCATGGTCATGCCGTGATCGTCGATCGAATTGCGGTTGAAGACCTGCTGGTAGAATTTCGCGACCTTGCCGGTCTGGTTGAAGGCGCGCTTGACGGAGCCGTCCGACGACGTCTTCGGCTTCGGCACGGGCGAGCCCGGCAGCGATTGCGTGTGCTTGCAATCATAGGCGGTGACGGAGGGCGCCGCCGCCAGGGTGACGAGACCTGCGCTCCGGGCCGCGGTGACGCTGGTCAGCTTAGCGGCCTGGTTACGCAATTCACGCAGCTCATGACTGACCTGGACGGTGTCGACCAGTTGCTTGCGCAGCGTGGCAGACAGCTTCTTGTCCTGGGACAGCCGGGTCAGGACGTCGTTCGGGATGATGCAACATGTGCAGGGCATCGATGAATCTCCATTGCACGTTTTTGCGAAAATGGACTGCTGAAACGATCTCGGGAAATTCCTGCCGCGGGCGGCAAGCGTCGGCGCCATCCTGGCGTCTCGCATGGGGCGATTATCGCAGGCGCGCGAACCGTTGCGTGTGAGATTGCACACACTTCCGGGTTGCGTGATGGAAGATGGGGCTGGCCGGCGGACGGAGACCGTGTCCGCGCAGGAGCGGTGCGGCGATGCGCGCTGCTTCTACCGGTCGGGGCTCGCGCGCTCGAACTGGCGCAGCAGCTTGTTGCCGCGCTCGACCGCGGAATCGAGCGCTGCCTGCGCGCTCTTCTGACCGGCAAAGGCCTGCTCGAGCTCGTCCTCGATGGCGCCGCGGATCAGCACGAAGGAGCCGAGCCGGATGCCCTTCGAATTCTCGGTCGGCGTATGCAGCGTGATCTCCTCGAACGAGATCGCCGAGCCCGGATTGCGCTCGTAGAAACCCTGCGCACGCGTCAGCTCGAAGGCGGCGCGGGTGATCGGCAGATAGCCGGTGTTCTGGTGCCAGGCGGCCTGCACGCCGGGCTGCGACAGATAAGCGAAGAAGCGCGCCACGCCCTTGTATTCCTCGCGCGGCCGGTCGCGCAGCACCCACAGCGTGGCGCCGCCGATGATCGAGTTCTGCGGCGCGCCCGCGACATCGGGCCAATACGGCATCATGCCGTAGCCGATCTCGAATTTCGAATTGGCCTTGATGTCGGCGCGCGTCGCCGAGGAGCCGATGAAGATGCCGCATTCGCCGTTCTGGAAGCGCGGCTCGGCCGACTGCCCGCGGCCGCTGTAGTCGAACAGTTTCGTCTTCTGCCACTCGGCAAGCTGGGCGACGTGCTTGACGACGACGGGGTTGTTGATGGTCAGCTCGGCGTCGAGGCCGGCAAAGCCGTTGGTGCGGGTGGCGAGCGGCAGGTTGTGGAAGGCGGAAAAATTCTCGACGTGAATCCAGGACGGCCAGGAGGTGGTGAAGCCGCAGGCCGCGCCGCGATCGCGCAGGCGCTTTGCAGCGGCGCCGAGCTCGGGCCAGGTCTTCGGCGGCGTCTCCGGATCGAGGCCGGCGTCGCGGAACATGGTCTTGTTGTAATAGAGGATCGGCGTCGACGAGTTGAACGGGAACGAGAGCAGATTGCCGGCCGCATCGGTGTAATAGCCGGACACCGCGGGAAGGTAGTCGTTCAGCGAGAACGGCTCGCCCTGGTCCCGCATCAGGCTGAACACCGGATAGATCGCGCCCTTGGCCGCGGTCATGGTGGCGGTGGCGACCTCGTTGACCTGGACGATCGCGGGCTGGCTGCGCGAGCGGAAGGCGAAGATCGCCGCCGTCACCGTCTCGGTGTAATTGCCCTTGTAGGCCGGCACGATGCGGTAATCGGACTGCGAGGCGTTGAAGTCGGTGGCGAGCTTTTCGAGCTGCTTGCCGAGCTCGCCCGACATGGCGTGCCACCACGCGATGTCGGTGGCGGCGCGCGCCGGGGCGGCCGATGCGAGCGCCGCGAGGGCGGCTACGAGCTGCAGGAGGCGCGATGCTGACGTCACGATGGCTCTTCCCGTTCGCACGACGAAAGACGGCTGCCCCTGCTTAAGGCGGGCCCCCGGCGGTTTCAACCGGCAATGCGCGCCGGCCGCGCCGCACAATCGCTCCGAAGGCCCGGCACGGGATGGCCTTCCCTTAACCATCTGCTAGATTGCATTGAACCTTTCGGTCCCGCCATAGACTCCATCTCTGAGGGGTTGAGTGTGCCAGTGTTGAACCGTGCCGAGCTCTCGCGGACCGGGGTGATCTTCGTCGCGCTTCTGCTCGCGATCTGCGCGACGAGCGCCGCCGCGCGCGAATTCCGTGCGGCCGACACCCAGACCGAGGACTATCCGACCGTCCAGGCGCTGCGCTACATGGGCGCGCTGATCGCCGAGCGCACCGGCGGCCGGCACGAGATCAAGGTGTTCCACTCCCGCCAGCTCGGCGAGGAAAAGGAGACCATCGAGCAGACCCGGGCCGGCGCGATCGACCTCAACCGGACCAATGTCGCCCTGATCGGCAACTTCGTTCCGGCGATGAACGTGCTCGCCATGCCGTTCCTGTTCCGGTCCATCGAGCACATGCAGAAGGTGCTGGACGGGCCGATCGGCAGCGAGATCCTGAACAGTTTCGAGCCCTATGGCTTCGTCGGGCTCTGCTTCTACGATTCCGGCGCCCGGTCGCTCTACAACGGCGTCCATCCGGTGACCACCATCGCGGACCTCAAGGGGTTGCGGATCCGGGTGCAGCAATCGGAGTTGATGAGCCAGATGGTACGCGCCCTCGGCGCCGAGCCGGTCGAGATGCCCTATGGGCAGGTGCTTACCGGGCTCGCCAACCATCTGATCGACGGCGCCGAAAACAACTGGCCATCTTTCGTGACGACTGACCATTACAGACATGCCGGCCATTACACGCTCACCGAGCACACGATGAGCCCCGAAGTGCTGGTGATCTCGCTCAAGGCCTGGCGCAGCCTCTCGGCGGAGGACCAGACCTTCTTCCGGGAGGCCGCCGCCCGCTCCAGCCGGTTCATGCGCGAGAAGTGGCGCGACCTCGAGGAGCAGTCGCAGCGCAAGGCGGAAGCGGCCGGCGTCAGCATCGTCAGGGATATCGACCGCAAGCCGTTCGAGGACGCGATGGCCCCGATCTACGCCAAGGCGGCGCAGGATCCCGCCGCGGCCGCGCTGATCGAACGTATCCGCAAGGTGGAGTGAGCCCCGTTGGCCACGCCGGGACATAGCGAGCACGCAGAGAGGGCGCCCGGCCCGATCGGGCGGCTGCGCGCGCGCCTCGTCGGCCTGCTGCGTGCGGTGCCGATCCGCTGGCGCATCCTGTCGATCGCGGCGCTGAACTCGGCCGTCGTGGTGGTGCTGGTCGCCCTGATCTGGAACGGCTCGGTGGTGCTGAGCTCGGCTTGGGACGACGTGCGCCAGGTGCGCGAATCCGACCGCATCCTGGCGCTGCTCGAGAGCGAGACCGGGCGCCTGCACAATCTGATCCACCGCTACATCAACCAGCCGAGCCCGGACCTGTTCGCCGAGATCCTGCTGCTGCGCGAGGCGGTGCTGGGCACGCTGACCAACCGCGCCGCCAAGGACCCGATGCTGTCAGGCTCGGTCGAGGAGCTGGAGCGCACCACCGACCGCTTCCTCAACGGTTTCGGCGAGCTGCGCAGCGTGCAGGCGACCATCGCCAAGACCTATGAGGACCAGGTGCAGGGACCGGCCAGGGACATGGCGGGCCTCTACTCCATCATCGAAGGCGCCACCGGCCATCGCGACGCGCTGATCTGGCCCTCGCTCGGCAAATCGCGCGAAGCTTTCACCGCGATGCTGGTCGCGGCCAATTCCTACTATCTGTCGCAGTCGGCGGGCGCCGCCGACGACGCACGCCGCAACACCGAGACGATCGAGAAGACCATTCCGGTGATGATCGATCTCGCCGACAACGACCTCCAGCGCATGGCGCTGCAACGGCTCGGCGCCCGCACCGCCGCGCTGCGCGAGGGCTTTGCAAAGCTCTCCGAGCAGCTGATGAGCCGCACGGAGCTGTTGCGCAACACCATCGACGCCAGCCAGGCCGAGGCGATCGGCGCCATCGACGATCTCTCCACCAAGATGCGCCAGCGCGAGCAGAAGGCGCAGGAGACGTTCGACCGCACGCTGGCCGACATTTCCCGCCGCGTGCTTTCCATCGCGGTGATCTTCCTCGGCATCATCCTCACCGCGGGCGTGCTGATCGCGCTGTCGATCCGCCTGCCGCTGCAGCAGATCATGACGGCGATGCGCGCGATCACGCTCGGCGATCTCGACCGCGAGGTGCAGGGCACCAAGGCCCGCGACGAGGTCGGCGCGATGGCGCGCGCAGTGGAGGTATTCCGCGAGAACGCGATCGCCAAGCGCGAGACCGAGGACGAGCTGCGCGCGTCCAAGGAGAAGGCCGAGAGCGCGCTGCTCGAGCTCAATACCGCACAGCAGAACCTGATCGATGCCGAGCGGCTCGCCGCGCTCGGCGGCCTCGTCGCCGGCGTCGCGCACGAGGTCAACAACCCCATCGGCATCAGCCTCACCGTTGCCTCGAGCTTCGCCCGGCGCACCGAGATCTTCGAGGCCCAGCTCAAGGGCGAGGGCGGCCTGCGCCGCTCGCAGCTCGAGGAGTTCGTGCAGTCCTCGCGGGACGCCTCGCAGCAGCTGGTCGCCAACCTGCAGCGCGCCGGCGAGCTGATCCAGTCGTTCAAGCAGGTCGCGGTCGACCGCTCCCATGCCGAGCGGCGGCAGTTCTCACTCAGCGAAGCCACCGACCAGATCATCGCCAGCCTGCGGCCCGTCTTGAAGCGCTCGCCGATCACGCTCGCGGTCGACGTGCCCGAGGGGCTGCTGCTGGACGGCTATCCCGGCTCCTACGGCCAGATCCTGACCAATCTGTTCCTCAACGCGGCCAACCACGCCTTCGCCGACGGGCGCGCCGGCACCATCACGATCTCGGCGCGGCCGCGCGGGGCCGAGGACATCGAGATCATCTTCACCGACGACGGGGCCGGCATGACCCCCGACGTGCAGCGCCAGGCCTTTGACCCATTCTTTACCACGCGGCGCAACGAAGGTGGCACGGGACTCGGGCTTCATATCGTCTATAACCTGGTCACCCAGCAGCTCGGCGGTCGCATGATGCTGGAATCCAAGCTGGGACAAGGCACCACTTTTCGCATTATCATGCCCCGGGTCGCCAAGGGCGGCGCGCAAAGCACAGAGACTGACGGGACTTCTCAATGGCCGAACAGGACGATGTCCTCCACCTGATCGACGATACCGGCACCGCGTCGGAGGACCAGAACGCACGGAAGTGGAAGATCGCCGTCATCGACGACGATCCGGCCGTGCATGACGGCACCCGATTCGCGCTGTCGGACTACAGCCTCAACGGCCAGAGCCTGGAAATCCTCTCCGCCTATTCCGCGGCGGAAGGCCGCAAGCTGATGGCCTCGCACAACGACATCGCCGCGGTGCTGCTCGACGTCATCATGGAGACGGACGTCGCCGGCCTCGAGCTGGTCGAGTTCATCCGCAACGAGATCAAGAACGAGACCGTGCGCATCATCCTGCGCACCGGCCAGCCCGGCCAGGCGCCGGAGCGGCGCGTGATCGTTCAGTACGACATCAACGACTACAAGGCCAAGACCGAGCTCACCGCCGACAAGCTGTTCACCTCGCTGACGGCGGCGCTGCGCTCCTACCAGCAGCTCGAGCGCATGGTGCAGACCCGGCGAGGCCTCGAGATCATCATCGATGCGGCCTCGACGCTGTACGACTTCAAGTCGATGCAGCGGCTCGCCGAGGGGGTGCTGACCCAGCTCGCCTCGCTGCTGAATGCCGATTGCGCCGGTATACTGGTCCTGCGCGACAATGGCGGCATCGACCCCGAGCTCTCGGTGCTCGCCGGCAGCGGCTGCTACAGCCGCTTCATCGGCACGACCTCCTCGAAGGCGCTCGACCCCGATCTGCGCGCGATGGTGGAAGCCGCCTTCCAGGGCCGCAAGAACGAATTCGCCGACCACCGCAGCGTGATCTATTTGCGCACCGGCTCCGGCCGCGAGGTCGTGGTGCTGCTGCAGGCCGAGCGCGAATTGTCCGAGACCGACCGCTCGCTGGTGGAGATCTTCTCCAGCCGGCTCTCGATCGCCTTCGACAACGTCATCCTCTATCAGCAGCTGCAGGACGCCAACACGCAGCTGGAGGACCGCGTCGCCCAGCGCACCCGCGCCTTGATGCAGGCCAACCGCCGCCTCTCGGCGCAATGGCTGCGGCTGCAGCGCGCCAACGGCTTCAAGAACGAGATCCTGGGCACCGTCGCCCACGATCTGAAGAACCCGCTCGGCGTCATCCTCGGCCGCACCGAGATGCTGAAGGAGCTGATCTCGACCGGCGCGTCGGAAGCCGGCGTGGTCGCCCAGGTCGATCACATCCGCGACGCCACCAAGCGCCTGACCACGATGGTCGACCATCTGATCTCGGACGCGATGGCCGATGCCTTCGACATCACCATCCGCCGCGAGCCGGTCGACGTCGCCGCGCTGGTGAAGGAGGTCGCCGAGGCCAACCAGCCGCTCGCCGTCAACAAGCAGCAGGCGATCAGCGTCGTCGCGCCGCCCAACATCGTCACCATGTGCGACACCGATCGCATCCGCGAGGCGATCGACAATCTCATCAGCAACGCCATCAAATACTCGCCGATCGGCGGCAAGATCGGGGTCGACGTCACCCATGAGGGCGGCGACACCATCGTGCGCGTCAGCGACGAGGGCGCAGGCCTGTCACCGGAGGATCTCGGCCGCCTTTTCGGCCGCTTTCAACGGCTGTCCGCCAAGCCGACCGCCGGTGAGAGCTCGACCGGACTTGGACTCTCCATCGTCAAGCGCATCATCGACATGCACGGCGGCGAGGTGACCGCCGACAGCAAGGGCCCCGGCAAGGGCTCGACCTTCACCATCACCCTTCCCGCGACCGAATTGCCGTGATCTAGAGACCATGACCCAAAGCCAGCACATCATGATTGTCGACGACGAGGCCCCGGCCCGGGAGATGGTCGGCGATTACCTCAAGATGCACGGCTTCACCGTGACGCTGTGCGACGGCGGCAAGAGCTTGCGCGCCGCGATCCAGGGCGGCATGCCCGACCTCGTCGTGCTCGACCTCAACATGCCCGAGGAAGACGGGCTCTCGATCATCCGCGATCTCAAGAGCCGCATCAACGTGCCCGTCATCATGCTGACGGCGACCGCGAGCCCGATCGACCGCGTCGTCGGCCTCGAGCTCGGCGCCGACGACTACGTCGCAAAGCCCTGCGAGCTGCGCGAGCTGATGGCGCGCATCCGCTCGGTGCTGCGGCGGAGCACGCCGGTGAAGGCCGCTGCAAGCGAGGCGGCGGCGGCGAAATCCGACAAGGAGCAATTGGTACGCTTCGGCACCAAATGGCTCGACCTCGAAGCGCAGGCGCTGCGCGACGACGAAGGCAACGAGCATCCGCTGACGGCGTCCGAGTTCGGGCTGTTGAAAGTGTTCGCGGCCAATCCGAAGCGCGTGCTCTCGCGCGAGCGCCTGCTCGAGCTCGCCAACGCGCGCGATGCCGAGGCCTTCGACCGCGCGGTCGACCTGCGCATCATGCGCATCCGCCGCAAGATCGAGCCCGATCCGGCAAAACCCGCCGTGATCCGCACCATCCGCGGCGGCGGCTATCTGTTCTCGCCGCAGGGCGAGAAGGGGTAAGGGGAGAATGCCCTTCGGGGTCGTCCCGGCGAAGGCCGGGACCCATACCGCGTGATCTCTCGATCATTGCAGGTGCCTATACCCGGTAAACCCCTTCACTCCTGGTCTTCGTCAAACCACTGCCTGTGGTTATGGGTCCCGGCCTACGCCGGGACGACGGCGATATGCGCCGCGCGACCGAACGCAAGACCCGGAAAATCGTTCCTCCCAGTCCAAATCCCCACCCCCGTATTTTCCGTACATTGAAATTCCACGACTTTTTGCCGCGAATGTTTCGTCGCGGCTAATGGGACGAAACAATTTGGCGGCGCACGAAACCATTTTCCGCTTTTCGTGCAGACGTCCCGAAACGTTGGCTCATTAACACTTTGGTCCAAGGAAACGCCGCTCGGTTGCGGCGCTACGGGGAGCCAAGTCCATGCGGAACGTCATCGCCATCAACGCCCAGGCCAGCCAGAGCATCATTGCCGCTCAGGCGACTTCGGACGACATGCTCCTTGAAAGCATCGCCGACGGCAACCGGACGGCCATGCACATCCTTTATTGCCGGCACAATGTGCGGGTGTACCGCTTCATCCTGCGCATCGTCCGCGACGCCACCACGGCGGAAGACCTGGTCAGCCAGGTGTTCCTCGACGTGTGGCGCACCGCCGGCCAGTTCCAGGGCCGCTCGCAGGTCTCGACCTGGCTGCTCTCGATCGCCCGCTTCAAGGCGCTGACCGCGATGCGCCAGCGCCGCTTCGAGGACATCGACCAGGAGGACGTGCGCCAGATTCCTGACGATTGCGATACGCCCGAGACCTCGCTCGACCGCAGCGACACCAGCGCCATCCTGCGCGCCTGCGTGCAGAAGCTGTCGCCCGCGCATCGCGAGATCATCAACCTCGTCTACTACCACGAGAAGTCGGTGGAGGAGGTCGGTCAGATCATCGGCATCCCCCAGAGCACGGTGAAGACCCGGATGTTCTACGCCCGCAAGCAATTGGCCGATTTGCTTAAGGGTGCCGGCGTCGACCGTTTCGCCGCTTAAAATTTAGATATTTCAATGGGATAGGACCTCCGATTGGGCCCTATCCCGGACACGGAAGCGTTACCGCCCACGAAACAATTGAAACAAACGACAACATCAGGCGGAAAAACTTCCCCCCTATAAACATCACATACGGTTTCGTTAAACCTCCCAAGACCTCCAGCGACCCGGACGATGCCCCCGTCCGGGTCGTTTTGTATTTGGAGCCAGGATGCCTCCCGCCTCTCCCGCTTGCGGGAGAGGCCGACGCGCTCGCAGAGCGCGGCGGGTGAGGGTTCTTTCCTCTGGGGGACGGTCCCGTTGCGGAGATACCCCCACCCCAACCCTCCCCCGCAAGCGGGCGAGGGGGCGCACCGTCGGCTTGGCAGGCCGCCCCCGTCACGAACGCGTGACGCTCCGTAACGACCGCCCCACCCGCTCCGAACTGCCCTCGTGACCTCCATCACGAGTGCCGCATGCTCGAACTTCTCTTCGCCGTCCTTGCCGGTGTCCTCACCATCGCCGCCCCCTGCACGTTGCCGATGCTGCCGATCCTGCTCGGCGCTTCGATCGGGCACTCTTCGCAGCTGCGCCCCGCGATGATCGCGCTCGGTTTCGTCGTCTCGTTCTCCGCCGTCGCGCTGCTGCTCGGCGCCCTGACGAAGGCATTCGATTTCGATCCGAACGTGCTGCGCGAAGCGGCATCTATCCTGCTGCTCGGCTTCGGCCTGTTGATGCTGTGGCCGGCGCCGTTCGAGTGGCTGTCGATCCGGCTCAATGGCTGGCTTGCTCTCGGCAATGCCGGCGCCACGCAGCGCGAGGGCGCGCTCGGCGGGCTCGTGCTCGGCAGCACGCTCGGCCTGGTCTGGACGCCCTGCGCGGGTCCCGTACTCGGCTCGATCCTGACGCTGGTTGCGACCTCGAAGAACCTGGCCTGGGCCGGCACGCTGCTGGTCGCCTACGCCATCGGCGCTGCGATCCCGATGCTGGGAATAGCCTATGGCGGACAGGCCGCGACCACGCGCGTGCGCAGCCTGTCGCGGATCTCGCCGCGCCTGCAGCAGGGCTTTGGAATCGTCGTGATCGCCTTCGCCGTTGCCGCCTATTTCCAATACGACACGCTGATCGTGGCGTGGCTCACCGGCTTCTATCCCACCGGCCAGATCGGCCTGTGATCATCGCATAGCCCAACCGGAGGAATCGTCCATGACCATCAAATTGCTCGCCGTCTCCGCTGCCCTGATCGGCATGGCCGTGACCGGCGCCGTCATCCCCGGCATCTGCGACGAGGCCGCGCGCGCAACACCTGTCGTCACCACTCCCGCGGCACCGATCAAGGTCGCCGCCGCGAGCCAGCAGACCGCGCCCGACTTCACCGGCATCACCACCTGGTTCAACTCGAAGCCGCTGAGCCTTGCCGATCTCCGCGGCAAGGTCGTGCTGGTTGATTTCTGGACCTATGGCTGCGTCAACTGCGTGAACACGCTGCCGCACGTCACCGACCTCTATGCGAAATACAAGGACAAGGGCCTCGTCGTGGTCGGCGTCCACACGCCGGAATTCCCGTTCGAGCGCTCGGCCTCCAATGTCCAGGCGGCACTGAAGCGCCACGGCATCACCTATCCGGTGGCGCAGGACAACGACTCCAAGACCTGGAACGCCTACAGCAACCAGTATTGGCCGGCGCAATACATCATCGACCAGAACGGCAAGATCGTGTTCCAGCACGCCGGCGAAGGCCGCTACGACGAGATCGACCGCACCGTGGGCAAGCTGCTGAACGCCAGCAGCTGATGCCGGACGGCCGTGTCGCGGCGTTGTTGCTTGACTCCACGGACCCGTCCGTGGAGGTTCGCGCCGACGGAATCAGCCGCCCGCAATGGACGACGCGACCATCAGCACCGACATCCGCCTTCGTGAAGGCTCCTCGATCGCGCAGCGGCTGGTCATGGCCGGCTTCGCGGCCGCCGTCGCGCTGTGCTTCACGCCGGGCCTGTTCACGCGCGATCCCCTGGAGATCATCATCTCCGTGGTCGCCCTGCTCGTGGGCGCGGGGTTCGTCGCCGGCATCATGCTGGCGCCGGCGGTGGTGTGGATCATCACCGCGAACGAGATCCTGATCGGGCGGCAAAGCCCGTTCGGCAAGCTCCGCACGCGGATCATCGGCAAAGACGACATCACGGCGCTGCAGGTTCCCGGCAGCAAGCGCGTGAAGGCCCGTTTTCAGCTCGTCTTCACGCTGACCTCGGGGGAACGCCTGACATCCCCGCCGATCTCCGACGTCACCCATGTTCGCGACACCGTGGCCCGGATCGCAGCGCAGTTCGAGGTGCCCAATGTCGAGGAGCCGGTCAATCCGCTCGATGCCAGCAATCCCGAGATGCATCTCGGCGAGCCGCTGGAGGCGTTTTCCACGCGCGACATCCGGATCGTCTCGCTGATCGCCGTCGCGCTGTCCGCCGTGCCCTACGCCTACAAGCTCTGGCGCGGATGGCCGCCCACGCATGTCGATATCCTGCTGCTGCCGCTGGGCGTGCTCGCCGCGTTTGCCGTGCACCGCTACGCGAACCTCGTGACCGGCGCCTTCTGGATCATCCGCGAGGGCGACATCCGCGTCGAACGCCTGTGGGGCGACGGCACGCCGCGCGCCGATCATATCGAGGGGCACGACGTGAAGAGCATCACCGTCGACCGCCGTGGCCGGTCCGAGGACGAGCACTGCATCGTCACGATCCGGCTGCGCTCCGGCCGGCGGTTTCGCAGCCCCCGCATCGGCTCGCGGGTCGAGGCCCGCGCGGTTGGGACCGAGATCGTGCGGCGGCTCGGGATCGCGGCGGAGAGCAACAAGATTTGAGCAATCGCCTTCTCGTCGTCATGGCCGGGCTTGTCCCGGCCATCCACGCCTTGACCCGCAGCACGAAGAACCTGGATGCCCGGGACATAGGCGAGCGGAAGCGACGCCGTCCTACGGACGGCTATGCCCGGGCATGACGGCAGCTATCCCTGAGAGGGAGCGCACTACCGCTACGGCAGCAATCTAGGCTTTTCGCGCCATCCCCTGTTTGTGGCATTGCCCGGTCCCGTCAAAAAACCATAGGCATTCTCGTGACATACCAGCCGGGCGCGCCATCAACTTGCCATGAACATGCCCCTGAGATTTGATGGTTCCGAATGATTTGCGCTGTGGCAGCGGGGAGAGCTTGAAATGACGGATTTTCGTCGCCTGACCGGGATCTTTGTGGCTGCGATCAGCCTCGCCCTGACCACCTCATACGCCTCGGCCCAGCAGCCCGACCGCGGCGACGAGCCCGGCCTGATCGCCGACGACGGCTACCAGCTCGAGCCGGAATGGCAGAAGCAGGTCGTCTACTTCCGCACCACGGAAGCGCCGGGCACGATCATCGTCTCGACCGCCGAACGGCATCTCTATCTGGTGCAGCCGGGCGGGCGTGCGATCCGCTACGGCATCGGCGTCGGCCGCGACGGTTTCCAGTGGCAGGGCCTGGTGCAGATCACCAACAAGAAGGAATGGCCGGACTGGACGCCGCCGCCGGAGATGATCCAGCGCCAGCCCTATCTGCCGCGCTTCATGGCCGGCGGCCCCGGCAATCCGCTCGGCGCCCGCGCCATGTATCTCGGCACCACCGTCTACCGCATCCACGGCACCAACCGGCCCGACACGATCGGGACCAAGGTGTCCTCGGGCTGCTTCCGTCTCGTCAACAACGACGTCGCCGATCTCTACGATCGCGTCCCTGTCGGGACCAAGGTGATCATCCGGCAGAAGCCCGAGCTCTGAAGGGCTCTGGTTCGGGCATGATCTTCCCGATCATGCCCGGCCCCTCCTCCCCTCATCCTTTTCCCGATTATTTCGAGAGAGAGAGACATCATGCGCACTTTTCGAGGCGGCCTGCTGATCGGGCTCGCGGTCGCCGTGCTGGTCGGCGTGCTGGCGGTGATCTACGAATTCTACGACACCCGCACCCTGAAGCGCACGGTTCGCCGCGGCGAAGTCCTGTGCGGCGTCAACAAGGGCCTGCCGGGCTTCTCGATCCCCGACGACAAGGGTAACTGGACCGGCTTCGACGTCGATTTCTGCCGCGCGGTGGCGGCGGCGATCTTCAACGATCCGGCCAAGGCGAAGTTCGTCCCGCTCGATGCCGGCGAACGCTTCAAGGAATTGCAGAGCCGCAAGGTGGACATCCTCTCGCGCAACTCGACCTGGAGCATGGCGCGCGAGCTCGACTACGACCTCTATTTCCCGGCGGTCGCCTATTACGACGGCGCGGGCTTCATGCTGCCGCGCTCGCGCAACAAGGAGACCTCGCTGGACCTCAGTGGCAGCAAGGTCTGCGTGCAGGCCGGCACCACGACGCTGCTCAACGTCGCCGACTACTTCAAAGCCAACAACATGAAGTATGAAGAGGTGAAGTTCGACAAGCTCGACGACGTGGTGAAGGCCTACGACAGCGGCAAGTGCGACACGCTCTCTGCCGACGTCTCGCAGCTCTATGCGCTCAGGCTGAACCTGTCGAAGCCCGGCGACCACATGATCCTGCCGGACATGATCTCCAAGGAGCCGCTCGCCCCCGTCGTGCGCCAGCGCGACGACGACTGGATGATGATCGTGAAGTGGACGCTCTACGCGATGATCAACGCCGAAGAGCTCGGGGTCACCTCGGAGAATATCGACGAGGCCCTGAAGTCGAAGAAGCCCGAAGTGATGCGCCTCGTCGGCACCGAGGGCAATTACGGCGAGCAGCTCGGCCTCACCAAGGACTGGGTCGTCCGCATCATCCGCCACGTCGGCAATTACGGCGAGATGTACGAGCGCAACATCGGCGAGAAGTCCAAGCTGAAGATCCCGCGCGGGATGAACCAGCTCTGGAACGCCGGCGGTGTGCAGTACGCGCCACCGATGCGGTAAGGCGGTCTAACCGCCGTCTTTGCGAGCTTGAGCCAAAGCTCGCGCCGCACCCTCCGTCGTCATGCCCGGGCTTGTCCCGGGCATCCACGTTTTTGAAGCACCCTGAGAACGTGGATGGCCGGGACAAGCCCGGCCATGACGAGAGATCTGGTTGTGTGGTCGTAGCCCGGATGGAGCGCAGCGCAATCCGGGGCCGTCTCACGGCGGGGACAGAACCCGGATTTCGCTCCGCTCCATCCGGGCTACAAGTTCAATACCCGCGCGCCCGCGCGAGCTGCTCGGTGTGGTAGTTCGCATCGCCGAACAATTCCTCGCACACGCGCGCGCGCTTCATGAAGAAGCCGATGTCGAACTGGTCGGTCATGCCCATGCCGCCATGCATCTGCACGCCTTCCTGCACCGCGCGGGTGGCGGTGGTGCCGGCGCGGGCCTTGGCCACGGCGACCGCCGACGCAGCCTTGGCAGCGTCGGTGTCCAGCGCCTGCAGCGCCTTCATGGTGGCGGCGCGGGTGATCTCGATGTCGACATAGAGCTCGGCGGCGCGGTGCTGCAGCGCCTGGAATTCGCCGATCAGCTTGCCGAACTGCTTTCTGTTCTTGAGATACTCGACGGTGCGATTGAAGACTTCGTCGCTCAGGCCGACCATTTCGGCGGCGACCGCAGCGCGGCCGATGTCGAGCACGCCGTCGAGCAGGGTCGCGCCCTGATCGACTTCGCCGAGCACGCTGTCGGCATTGACCTCGACATTGGCGAATTCGATCCGCGCCGCGTTATGCGCGTCCACCATGATGGTGCGCTCGACCGTGATGCCCTTGGCCTTGGGGTTCACAAGGAACAGCGTCAGGCCCTCGCGTTCGCCGGCGGGGCCGGATGTGCGCGCCGCGACGATGAGGAGGTCGGAGACATGGCCATCAACGACCAGGGCCTTGGCGCCAGAGAGTTTAAAACCGTTGCCGGCGCGCACGGCCTGCAGGTTGGTCTGCAGCGGGCGATGCTTTGCGCCCTCGTCGATCGCCAGCGTCGCCAGCAGCGAGCCGTTGGAAATCTTCGGCAAGAACTCCGACTTCTGCGCGGCATTGCCGCCGCGGTTCAGCGCGGAGGCCGCGACCACGCTGGTGGCGAGGAAGGGCGACGGCATCAGGCTGCGGCCGATCTCCTCCATCACGACACCAGCTTCCATGAATCCGAGGCCCGAGCCGCCGAACTCTTCCGGCACGAGCAGGCCGGCAAAGCCCATCTCGGCGAAGGAGTGCCAGAGCTCCTTGGAGAAGCCGGTGGGATCCTTGCTGTCGCGCAAATGGCGCAGATGCGACACCGGCGCCTTGTCGCTGATCAGCCCGCGCGCGCTGTCGCGGAGCATGGATTGTTCTTCGGTAAGGACGAGGGCCATGTGCAGTGTCTCTAATATCGCGTGACGCATATTGTTGGTGTCATTCCGGGGCGACGCGCAGCATCGAACCCGGAATCTCGAGGTTCCGGGCTCGCGTCTTCGACGCGCCCCGGAACGACGGAAGGTCCTACGCCCCCGGCAAATCCAGGATGCGCTTGGCGACGATGCCGAGCATGACCTCGGTGGTGCCGCCTTCGATCGAGTTGGCCTTGGTGCGCAGCCAGGCGCGCGGGCGGGCGCCCTGCTTCGAACGCTCGCTTTCCCATTCCAGCGCATCGACGCCGCCGGCCGACATCAGGATCTCGTAGCGGCGCTTGTTGAGCTCGGTGCCGTAATATTTCATCGCCGAGGAGAACGCCGGATGCGCCTGCCCGGCCTTGGCGAGATCGACCGCGCGCTCGGCGCAGGCCGCAAGCGCGGCCTCGTCCACGTCGAACGTCGCGATCCGGCCGCGCAGCATGGAATCGTCGAGCTTGCCTTGCGCATCGCTGCCGACGGAGTCGGCCGCGATCTGGCCGAGCGGACGGCCGACGCCGCGCTCGCCCATCCCCGAGATCATCGCACGCTCGTGCTGGAGCAGATATTTCGCGACGTCCCAGCCGCGGTTGACGGTGCCGACCACATGCGATTTCGGCACGCGGACGCCGTCGAAGAAGGTCTCGCAGAACGGCGAATAGCCGGAGATCAGCAGGATCGGTTTGGTCGTCACGCCCTTCGAGGTCATGTCGAACAGGATGAAGCTGATGCCGTCGTGCTTCTTGGCCGCGGGATCGGTGCGGACCAGGCAGAAGATCCAGTCGGCGTAATTGGCGTAGGAAGTCCAGATCTTCGAACCCGTGATGACGAAATCATCGCCGTCGCTCTCGGCGCGGGTCTGCAGCGAAGCGAGATCGGAGCCGGCGTTCGGCTCGGAATAGCCCTGGCACCAGCGGATCAAGCCCGCCGCGATCTTCGGCAGGTGCTCCTTCTTCTGCGCGTCGTTGCCGTATTTGAGCAAGGCCGGCCCGAGCATCCAGATGCCGAAGCTGGACAGCGGCGGGCGCGCGCCCATCTTGGCCATCTCGGCACGCAGCACCTTGTGCTCGGCGGCGCTGAGGCCGCCGCCGCCATATTCCTTCGGCCAGTCCGGCACGGTCCAACCCTTGTCGCGCATGCGCTCGAACCAGATACGCTGCGGCTCGGACGAGAATTTTGCGTTGCGCCCGCCCCAGAACACGTCGCCGTCCGACGTCGCGGGCTTGCGCATCTCCGGCGGACAATTGGCCTCCAGCCAGGCGCGCGTCTCGTTGCGGAATGTTTCGAGATCGGCGGTCTCAGTCTCGCTCATGGTCGTTTCCATCACTCAAAATCGACTTGTTGGCGGCGACTCTGGGCCAAGCACCTGCGGAATTCAACCACTTCCGTTGACACATTCCGCTATAGTCGTCGCGACGACGGTGCTTGAAAACAAAGAGGAAACGACAATGCGCCTGAAACTTCTTTCGCCTGGCGAAATGAACGAGAGCCAGCGGCAGACCTATGACGAGTCGATTGCCGGCAAGCGCGGCAAGCCGCCGGCCCCGATGATGGCCTGGCTCAACAGTCCCGACATGGCGCGCCACGCGACGCGGCTCGGCGAGGTTCTGCGCTACGACACCATCTTCCCGGCAAAACTCTCGGAGATCGCGATCCTGGTGACGGCGCGGCACTGGACCGCGCATTACGAATGGTATGCGCATAAGCGCCTGGCGCTCGCCGGCGGCATGAAGCCTGAGATCATCGACGCGATCCGCGACCGCCGCACGCCCGAGTTCGACGATCCCAAGGGCAAGATGATCTACGACGTCGCGAAGTCGCTGCATGAGGGCCACGGCGTCGAGAAAGGTCTCTATGACGCGGCGGTGAAGGAGCTTAGCGAGCGCGGCGTCGTCGAGGTGATCGGGCTGTGCGGCTACTACACCATGGTGTCGATGACGCTGAACACGTTCGAGTTCGAGCTGCCCGAGGGCGAGGTGAAGGAGCTGGCTTAGTTTCCCATTCGGAAACGATGGGTTTCAGGATCGGCCCGTAGCACTGTCCTGAGGCCGGCCTTATGTGCATGTTTTCAACGGAGCATTCACATGTCGCAGAACCAAGCCGTCCATGCCGGCACCAGGATCGGCCACGTCCATCTCAAGGTCGCCGATCTCGATCGTGCGCTCGGCTTCTATTGCGGCGTGCTCGGCTTCGAGCTGATGCAGCGCATGGGCTCGGGCGCGGCCTTCATTTCGGCCGGCGGCTATCACCACCACATCGGGCTCAACACCTGGGAGAGCAAGGGCGGCTCGCCGCCGCCGCCGGGGACCACCGGGCTCTATCACACCGCGATCCTCTATCCGACGCGCCCGGCGCTGGCGGATGCGCTGCACCGGGTGCTCACGGCCGGCATTGCGCTCGACGGCGCCAGCGACCACGGCGTCAGCGAGGCGCTGTACTTGCGCGATCCCGATGAGAACGGCGTGGAGCTGTATTGGGACAAGCCGCGGGAGCAATGGCCGTTCGGGCCGGACGGGAAGCTCGCGATGGTGACGAAGCGGCTGGATGTCGAGGCGTTGCTGAAGCAGCGGGAGGGGTGATGCCGTAGGGTGGGTTAGGCGAAGCCGTAACCCACCATGCCTCGGCGCATGCGGGACAAAGTTGGTGGATTACGCCTTCGGCTCATCCACCCTACGAGACTGCGCTCGCAATGACGGAGCCTGTTGAGACGGCATCTCAAGCGCCGAGCACGATGCCGTAGGGTGGGCAAAGCGAAGCGTGCCCACGGATTCTTGCTGACTCATCGCGAATACGTGGGCACGGCGCTGTGCGCCTTTGCCCACCCTACGAGAGCTGCGCCCGTGGCTTCCCCCGCACCATGATCAGCGCCGCGGCCGCCACCTCCAGCGCGATGCAGAGATAGAACGGCAGCGAATATCCGCCGGACCAGTCGCGCAAGGCGCCGACGACACCCGGGCCGAACGCGTAGGTCACCTGGTTGATCGCGGTGTTGAGGCTGATCAGCACGCCGAACGCGGCGCTGTCGAACTCCTGCTGCACGATCAGCGACGGCAGCGTGATGAGGTTGCCGACCGAGAAGCCGAACACCGCGCAGGCCGCGATCAGCACATAGTCGTTGTGCAGGTTGATGACGACGAGCAGCGCCGCGGCCTGGCTCAGGAACGACAGCGCCGATGCGAGGCGCTGGTTGAGGCGGTCGATCACCATCGAGAACAGCACGCGGCCGACCACCGCCATCGCCGTCAGCACCGCGACCGCCACGGCCGCACGCTCGCGCCCGATCACGGGATCGAGGAACGAGATCAGGTGCACGATGAAACCGACTTGCGCAAACAGCACCAAAGCAAATGCAATCGTCACCGTGAGGAAGCCGACATCGCGCAGCGCCCAGGCGCGTATCTGCGTGGACGATTGCGGCGCCGCCTTCGCCGACGCCTTCCAGCCGTGAAGATCGGGCGGGCGGCCGACCAGAAGCAGGATCACCGGCACGAGCAGCACCAGCATGGCGCCGGCGGCGGCATACATCGCGCTGGCGAAGCCGACACGGCCAATCAGGGTCACCAGCAGCGGCACGCCGACGATGCCGCCGAAGCTGGCGCCGTTGAGCGCGAGGCTGATCGCCATGCCGCGCTTGTGGTCGAACCACAGGCTGATCGTGTTGGTGATCATGGCGAGGCTGGTGCCGGCCCAGCCGAAGGCGAGCACGGCGTCGGCGAGATAGAGCTGCCACGGCTCGCGCACCGCGCCGATCGCGACGCTAGCCGCCGCCATCGCCAGCGTGCCCGCGATCAGGCAGATGCGCGGGCCGTATTTTCGCACGGCTTCGCCGACGAACACGACCAGCAGCGCGCCGAACAGATAGAAGAACGTGGTGCCCGAGGAGACCAGCGAGGCCGGCCACCCCCGCGCGCGCTGCAGCTCGGCGACATAGACGCTCTGGCCGTAGAAGCCGAGCCCCCAGCCGAAGGTCGCGAGCAGGAAGCAGACCGCGACGATGCGCCAGCCTTCGTAACGGAGGGAGGATTCGTCGATGGGCGCGGTGGGGCGGGGATTGTCGAGCATGCTCGTGTACTCCGTCATGCCCGGGCTTGTCCCGGGCATCCACGTTCTTCGATCCGAAGCGTCCAAGACGTGGATGGCCGGGACAAGCCCGGCCATGACGCATCTAATAAATACTCTCCGAAAATCACTTCGACCTGGATCGAAGTATCATCGTTGCTGACAGCCTCCTGCCAACTCGGACAACTCAAATCGCATCCGGGAACTCGCCCATGGCCGCCTCGAGCCGCGCCTTGCGGCGGCGGGCCCAGGACGCCAGCGAGAGCACGGCAAGGCCGAGCACGACGGGCGGGAACACCACCATGTTCACCGCCGACCAGCCGTAATTGGCGAGCAATTGGCCCGAGGAGAACGAGCCGATCGCCATCATGCCGAACACGAGGAAATCGTTGAAGGCCTGCACCTTGTTGCGCTCCTGCGGACGGTGCGTCTCCAGCACCAAAGCGGAAGCGCCGATGAAGGAGAAATTCCAGCCCACACCGAGCACGATCAGCGTCGCCCAGAAATGCATGGCGGTGATCCCGGACAGGCCGATACCGGCGGCGCCCGCCTCCAGCAGCAGACCGGCCGCAACGACCTTCGGCGCGCCGAAGCGCGCGATCAGCGCGCCGGTGAAGAAGCTCGGCCCATACATGGCGACGATGTGCCATTGAATGCCGAAATTGGAATCGGACAACGACAGGCCGCACATCTTCATGGCGAGCGGGGCCGAGGTCATCACCAGGTTCATCATGGGATAGGAGATGACGCCACACAGCGCCGCCGCGATGAAGCGCGGCTGGGTCACGATCGTCAGCAGCGGCCGGCCGCCATGCATGTCGGCCGGAGCGGGCCTCGGCATGTCGACGCCGGCGACGATGCCCATCGCGACCAGCGCGACGGCCGCCTGCACCAGGAAGCTGAAGGCGAACAGATAAGGCTGCCAGACGTCCATGGTCCATTGCACGAGCTGCGGACCGAGCACACCGGCGAACACGCCGCCTGCCATCACCCAGGAGACTGCCTTCGGCCGGTACGCGGCGCTGGCGCCGTCGGCCGCGGCGAAGCGATAGGACTGCGCCACCGCGCCGTAGAGGCCGCCGAGGAAGGTCGCCAGACAGAACAGCGCGAACGAGCCGTGCAGGATCGCAAAGCAGCCGCACAGGCCGGTGAGCGCGCCGAGGCCGGTGCCGACGATGAACGCCGCACGGCGGCCGAAGCGGCGCGAGATCGCGCCGGTCGGCAACGTGCCGGCGGCAAGGCCCACCACATACATCGAGATCGGCACGGTCGCGAACGACATCTCCGGCGCGAGCGTGGCGCCGACGATCGCGCCGGTGGCGAAGATCACCGCCGAGTTGGCGCCGGTCAGCGCCTGCGCGGCGGCAAGGCGCACCACATTGGCACGCACGCGGGCGTCGGAGGCGATCTCGTTGGCTGCAGTCGCGTCAAGCATCGGCATTTCCGCCCGGAGGGCCTTGTTGATTCGCGGCACTATGGAGGGGCGCGCCAGGGCGGGCAACCGGCGCAAACGGGCGCGGGCCATGCCCCTGACGCAATCGATGAGATGATAGCGGAGCGTGCCCTTGACGGCTTGCGCCCGATCAAATCCTATCCCCGCAGTTTTCCGGAGTTTCGTTCATGTCCGTCGACGACAGGCCCACGCTCAGCGCTCCCGACGAC
Organism: Bradyrhizobium sp. KB893862 SZCCT0404; assembly: GCF_018130885.1. Classification (NCBI taxonomy): domain Bacteria; kingdom Pseudomonadati; phylum Pseudomonadota; class Alphaproteobacteria; order Hyphomicrobiales; family Nitrobacteraceae; genus Bradyrhizobium; species Bradyrhizobium sp. KB893862 SZCCT0404. The sequence continues at coordinate 120,499 of NZ_JAFCLT010000016.1, read as the reverse complement.
GATCCCTGGCTGTGGCTGGAGGAGATCGAAGGCACGCAGCCGCTCGATTTCGTGGAGCGGCAGAATCAACTGACGCTCGCAGCGTTCGGGGGCGCGGCGTTCGAGCGCGACCGCGACATCCTCGCGGCGATCTACGACCGTCCCGACAACATTCCCTATGTCAGCCGGCGCGGCTCCGACCTGCACAATGTCTGGAAGGACGCCACCAATCCGCGCGGCCTGTGGCGGCGGACGACGATGGAGGAGTTTCGCAAGCCTCATCCGGCGTGGGAAACCATCCTCGATATCGATCAGCTTGCGGCGAGCGAAGGCGAGGACTGGCTGCTGAGCCAGATCACCACGATGCCCGGCAGTTCGCGCGCGATCCTCAGCCTGTCGCGCGGCGGCAGCGACGCCGTCACCCTGCGCGAGTTCGACCTCGCGACGAAGAGCTTCGTTGCGGACGGCTTTACATTGCCCGAAGCGAAAGGCGGTGCCGACTGGCTCGATGCCGACACGCTGCTGCTGTCGAGCGCGCATGGCGAGGACATGGCGACGAGCTCCGGATATGCGCGCACCGTCCGCCTGTGGCGGCGCGGCCAAAAGGTCGAACAGGCTTCGGTGCTGTTCGAGGCATCCGTGAGCGACATGGCGGCGTATTGCTACGTCGATCGCATCACGCCGAACCGAACGATATGGTTCGGCCGCATGCTGGATTTCTTCAACTTCAGCGTCTCGATCGGAGATCAGACCGGGCCGCTCGCAAGGCTGGACCTGCCGACCGACATAGAACTGCAGGCCCATGGCGACTGGCTCGCGATCAAGCCGCGCTCGGACTGGTCCGTGGCCGGACGCACGTATAAGGCGGACGCAGTGCTCGGCATCTCGCTATCGGCTTTCCTCAAAGGCGGCCGCGAGTTCGCGGTGCTGTTCGAGCCGGCGCCGCGCCGGGCGATCCAGGGCTTCTTCTGGGTGGCAGGCAGACTGGTCCTCTCGATCCTCGACGAGCTCAGGCCGCGTTTCGAGATCTGCACGCCGTCCGCCACGACCTGGAGCCGCGAGACGCTTCCCGGCCTGCCCCAGATCGGCGTCGTCGACGTCTGGGCGCTCGATCGGCATGCCTCCGAGAGCAATGGCGACCTGCTCGCCAATGTGCAGGATCCGCTGACGCCGCCCTCGCTGCTGCTGATGGAGCGCGGCGTCGCCAGCCCGACCGTCTTGAAGCAGGCACCGAAGACGTTCACCGCCGACGGCCTCGTGGTGACGCAGCACGAAGCGATCTCTGTTGACGGCGAGCGCATTCCCTATGTGCAGACCGGCCCCGCCGGTGAGACCGGCGATGCGCCGGTTTACATGACCGCCTATGGCGGCTTCGCCGTCTCCGTGAAGCCGTATTACCACGCCTCGCTAGGCAAGCTGTGGCTGGAGCGCGGTGGCACCATTGTGCAGGCGAATTTGCGCGGCGGCGGCGAGTTCGGCACGCGCTGGCATGATGCCGGGCGGCTCGCCAGCAAGAAGCTCTCGCATGACGATTTCGCCGCGGTGGCGGCTGATCTGGTCCGCCGCGGCGTGACGAGCGCCAAGCGCATCGCCGCGCAAGGCGGATCGAACGGCGGCATCCTCATCACCAACATGCTGGTGCGCTATCCCGAGCGCTTCGGCGCGCTGTTCTGCACTATCCCGCTGATCGACATGCGCCGCTACACAAAGCTGCTCGCGGGCGCGAGCTGGATCGCGGAATACGGCGATCCCGACAAGCCGGACGAATGGGAATGGCTGAAGACCTATTCCGCCTATCACAACGTCAAGGCCGGCCAGGCCTATCCGCCGATCCTGATCGCCACCACGCGGCGCGACGACCGCGTCCATCCCGGCCACGCCCGCAAGATGGCGGCCAAGCTGCAGGCGATGGGCTTTGAGGCCTGGTTCTACGAGCCCGCGGCCGGCGGCCACGGCTACGGCAAAGACAACAAGGAGCGCGCCGGCTTCGAGGTGCTCGGCTATCGATTCCTGAAGGAGAAGATCGGGTGGACGGAAGGCTAGGGAGCAGCGTTCCCGCGCTTTGTGATGGTCCCACCCCGGAAAGGTGACATTCACATGCCGCCCATGCAGACGACCAGGGTTCTTGGCGCGATTAATCCCTTCTACGCTGGTCGGCAACCTCATCCGTTGCGGATATGCCATCAATGCAGTTCGTTGCTTCCGGTCGCGCCCGACTTGCCACAGAGGTCGTAGGCCGCGGCACTGCCACTATCTTTCTTCATGCCAATGTGTGCGACCGGCGCATGTGGCGCGCCCAACTGGATGCAATCGGCGCCACCCACAAGGCGGTCGCCTACGACCGGCGCGGCTTCGGCGAAACACGTGCCGAGCCGGAGGATTTCTCCGCCCTCGCAGATCTCGTCGCGGTGCTGGACGCAACCGCGGACGGCAAGCCCGCAATTCTCGTCGGTTGCTCCCTCGGCGGCCGCATCGCGCTCGACGCAGCGATCCGATACAAGTCGCGCGTTCGCGCCCTCGTCCTGATTGCCCCCAATGCCGCGGGCGCGCCCGATCCGACCTACACGCCCGACATCGAGAAGCTGATGACGCAATCGAAGCAGGCCGAGGCGTCCGGCGATCTCGATCGGATAAACGCGATGAAGGCGCGTCTCTGGCTGGATGGCCCGCTGGCGCACGAAGGCCGCGTCGCGGGTGCTGCGCGCGATCTGTTCCTCGACATGAACGGCATCGCGCTCCGATCCCCGCCGTTCGGGGCGGACGTCGACATTCGGCCCTTCTTCGACCGGCTCAGCGATGTCGCAGTGCCGACTCTCGTGGTGTGGGGCGACCTCGATTTCCCCTACGTCCAGGACCGCTGCCGCCACATCGCCGCGGTCGTACCGGACGCGGAGAAGCGCGAGATGTCGGGCGCCGCGCATGTCCCAAGCCTGGAGCGCCCGGCGGAGGTTACGGCCCTCATTTCCGAATTCATCGCACGGCATGCGGGATGAGGCCGCGAGACGCGGCAGCGCTGCTGCTTCGCGCTCTCATCATCACGACGTAAGGCGAGCACCGCCCTCTCATTCCCTCCCCCCTTGCGGGGGAGGGGCAGGGAGAGGGGGTACCACACGGGGATCCTCTCGATGTGCGGGAGCACGGCGTGATCGCAGATGGATAGACCGTTTGCTGGGCTACCCCTCTCCCCTGCCCTCCCCCGCAAGGGGGGAGGGAGCGCACCGCCGTAGTGGCATGCACCCAGACCCAAGTCTGGCAGCGCCTCAACCCCGCGCAAACACCAGCGTCAGATTGTTCGCGGGCATCTCGATCGTATCGATGAGGCTGAGGCCTGCCGCCTTCGCCAGCGTCTCGACATCGCCGATGTCGCGCACGCCCCAGTCGGGATTGCCTTCGCGCAAGGAGGTGTCGAACACGGCGTTGCTGAGCGCGGTGTGCTTGCCGTCGCGCTTGAAGGGGCCATAGAGGAACAGCTTGCCGTCGGCGCGCAAATAGCGGCCGGCGCCGGCGAACAGGCCTTCGGCCACGGACCATGGCGCGATGTGGATGACATTGGCGCAGAACACGGCGGCGAGGCTGGCCGGCCCCTGCCCGCTTCGCATCTCCGGGCACCAGTCGGGATCGGTGAGATCGATCCGCAAGGGAGAGCGGATGTTCTGCAGGCCCGAATGGACCCGCCAGGCCTCGATGCTCTTCACATGCCGCTGGTTGAGATCGCTCGGCCACCAGACGAGACCGGGCGTATGCCGGGCGAAATGGACCACGTGCTGGCCGGTTCCGCTGCCGACCTCGACCACGTTCCCGGTGGCACCCGCCAGATGCTTCCCCAGCGCCGCCCAGAGCGGCTCGTGATTGCGATGGAAAGCCGGCGCATCGAGGCGCCCGTCGGGTTCGACCCGTCCGCCGTCCCTGCCAAATTCGACGACATATTCAGCCAAGTGAGGTCCCCTTGAAAAAACGAGAACGCGATGAAAACGGCATGAGCGCCCAAACGCCCCGGAAACGGCCGGCCCGCACCATTACTCTTAACGCCCGGGCCAAATCGGCCGAACAAATAATCTCTTTAGTTGCAATGCGGAAGATATTAACTCCATTTTGCCGCGTGCATAGTCTTGATTGTCAGGTGCGGCCCTTTGTGCTTTGGAACGCTTATATTTCCGCGATCGAACCATCGCCGCAACGCCTCGGAATGACGCATTGACCGCCCTTTCCCGGATGTCCCTCCTGTTCCTCCTGCTGGCCATCACAGCCGGCCTTGCCGGCCCGGCACGGGCGCAATCCGCTGTTGCCGACGGCCAGAAGCTCGCCTTCGACCGCGGCAAGGGCAATTGCCTGACCTGCCACGTCATCAAGGGCGGCGACCTGCCGGGAACGATCGGTCCGGAGCTGAAGGACATCAAATCAAAATACCCTGATCGCAACGAGCTGGTCGCGATCATCTTCGACGAGACCAAGCGCAATCCCCAGACCATGATGCCGCCGTTCGGCCGCAACAGGATTTTGACCGAGCAGGAGATCAGCGCGATCGTTGATTTCCTGCAGACCCTGTGACCGCCGGCTGCCAAGAGATCGCCAGGAGATTTGAGATGACCACGACCACCGGCCCTCTTCCGACGCGGCGCCTGATCCTTCAGGGCGCAGCCGGCGTCGCGCTGCTGGGCCTCGGCAACCTGCCGTTCGGCGCGAGCCCTGCGCTTGCGGCGGCGAACGACAAATATCCGGAAGAGGCCTTCAAGCAGAAGAACGAGACCGACGCGATCAAGGCGCTCTATGGCAAGACCGCCGAGCCGTCCGACAAGATCAATCTCGATGCGCCCGAGATCGCCGAGAACGGCGGCGTGGTGCCGATCTCGGTGACGACGTCGCTCGACAAGGTCACCTCGATCTCGTTCTTCGTCGCAGAGAACCCGTTCGCGCTCGCGGCGAGCTACAGGATTCCCGACGGCACCATCCCTGCCGTCGCCAACCGGCTGAAGATGGCCAAGACCACCAATGTGGTCGCGATCGTCGAGGCCGACGGCAAGCTCTACAGCGCGACCAAGGAAGTGAAGGTCACCGTCGGCGGCTGCGGCGGCTAGGGAGAACCGAGATGGCATCCAGCATTCGCGTCCGCGCGACCGCCAACGGCGACATCACCGAGGTGCAGGCCCTGATCCAGCACCCCATGGACACCGGCCTCGTCAAGGATTCCAAGGGCGAGCTGATCCCGGCACACTACATCCAGCAGCTGAAGTTCGAATGTAACGGCAAGGACGTGTTCGTCGCCGATTGGGGCACCGCGGTCTCCAAGGACCCCTATGTGAAGTTCAGCTTCAAGGGCGCCAAGAAGGGCGACGAGCTCAAGATCTCCTGGACCGACAACAAGGGCGGCTCGGACACGACCACCGCGAAGATCGCGTGATGAAGGCCCGCATCCATCTCCTTCTTGGCTCGCTCAGCGCCGCGCTGGTCGCGTTCGCGCTGACCTCTCCGCGCGTGGTCGCGGCCGACAAGGTCGATCCCGTCGCTGACGCCAAGGCGTTCCAGAACTTCTTCTTCCAGAAGTTTCCGAACGTGAAGCACGAGGATTTCGTCAACGGTCCTTATTCCATGAACGAGGACATGAAGCGGCAGTGGCAGGAGAAGGAGGAATTCCCGCCCTACGAGTTCGCACTCGACGCCGGCAAGGAAATGTTCGCGACCCCGTTCAAGAACGGCAAGACCTATGCCGACTGCTTCCCGAACGGCGGCGTCGGCATCCGCCAGAACTATCCCTACTTCGACGAGAAGGAAGGCAAGGTCGTCACGCTGGAGCTCGCGCTCAACCGCTGCCGCGAGGCCAATGGGGAGCAGCCCTATTCCTACGTCAAGGACGAGATGGCCTCGCTGACCGCCTACATGGCCTACACCTCGCGCGGCAAGCTGATGGACATCAAGATTCCCGATGATCCCCGCGCGCTCGCGGCGTTCGAGAACGGCAAGCGCTATTTCTACACCCGCCGCGGCCAGATGAATTTCTCCTGTGCGAGCTGTCACGTGCAGAGCCCGGGCGAGCGCATCCGCGCCGAGATCCTGGCGCCCGCGCTCGGCATTTTGAACGCGATGCCGATCTACCGCTCCGAATGGAGCGGCATGGGTACGACCAGCCGCCGCTTCGTCACCTGCAACAGCCAGACCCGCGCGGTTCCGCTGGAGCCGCAGGCGGATGAATATCGCGACGTCGAATATTTCCTCTCCTACGTCGCCAACGGACTGCCGATTTCGGGCCCGGGAGCGCGGCCATGAAGCGGTCACTTCTCCTCGCGATGCTGCTGACCTCGAGCCTTGCGCCGTCCGCGCGCGCGGCCAACGAGGCGGACTACAAGGCGGCCTATGCCGCTGCCGAAGCCGCCTCCAAGGAGGCAGCCGGCATGCGCAATCAATGGACCGTGACCGTTTCCGCGCTGGCGGCGGCCAAGAAGGCTGCCGACGGCGGCGACTTCGACCGCGCAACCGCTGCGGCGAAGGAGGCCGAAGCGCTGGCGAAGGCCTCGATCTTCCAGGCGGCGTCTGAAAAAGACGCCTGGAAGGCGATGGAAATCCGCTAGACTGGCTGCCGTGAAACTGTCGGACCGTCGTTAGTTAGGGGCGCGGAGAATTCGAGATGGGCATCCGCCGCCGCGATTTCCTGAGGGCTGCAGGCCTTGCCGCCGCATCGCTCAGCCTGCCCCGGCTTGCGCGCGGCACCGAGACCGCGAGTATCTACGAGCTCGAACGGTTCGGCAACGCGCGCATCCTGCACATCACCGACGCGCATGCGCAGCTCAACCCGGTCTATTTCCGCGAGCCCAGCGTCAATATCGGCATCGGTGAGATGGCGGGACGGCCGCCGCATCTGGTCGGGCGCGCCTTCCTGGAGCGGTTCGGCATCCGGCCCGACAGCGCCGATGCCTATGCCTTCACCTGCTTCGAGTTCGAGAAGTCCGCCGGCCGTTTCGGCAAGCTCGGCGGCTTCGCCCATCTGAAGACGCTGGTCGACCGCCTGCGCGGCGACGTCGGCGAAAAAGATTCGCTGCTCGTCGACGGCGGCGATCTCTGGCAGGGCACCGGGCTTGCCAACGTCATGCAGGGCCGCGACATGGTGGAGGTCGCCAATTTGCTCGGCATCGAGGCGATGACCGGGCATTGGGAATTCACCTATGGCGAGCAGGCGCTGCGCGACAATCTCGAGCGCTTCAAGGGCGAGTTCCTGGCGCAGAACGTTTTCCTGACCGAGGAAGCCGCGTTCAACGACGCCCGCGCCTTCGACCCCGCGAGCGGGCGCGTCTTCAAGCCGTCCATGATCAAGGAGCTCGGCGGTCATCGGGTCGCGATCGTCGGCCAGGCCTTTCCTTACGTGCCGATCGCGCATCCCAAGCGCTTCACGCCCGACTGGACCTTCGGCATCCGCGAGGAGGAGCTGCAGAAGCATGTCGATGCCTTGCGCGGCACCGACAAGGTCGATGCCGTCGTCCTGCTGTCGCACAACGGCATGGATGTCGATCTCAAGCTCGCCAGCCGCGTCACCGGCATCGACGTCATCCTTGGCGGCCACACCCATGATGCCGTGCCGCAGCCGATCGCCGTGAAGAACGCCGGCGGCACGACGCTCGTCACCAATGCCGGCTCCAACGGCAAATTCCTGGGCGTGCTCGACCTTGCGCTCGACAAGGGCAAGGTCAGCGACGTCCGCTATCATCTGCTGCCGGTCTATTCGGAGCTGCTGAAAGCCGATCCCGGGATGGCCGAGCTGATCGGCCGGGTTCGTGCGCCGCACGTCTCCGACTGGTCGGAGAAGATCGCGACGCCCGACCGGCTGCTCTATCGCCGCGGCAATTTCACCGGGCCCATGGACGAATTGATCTGCACCGCGCTGCGCACCGAGCTCGATGCCGAGATCGCGCTGTCGCCCGGCTTCCGCTGGGGCGTCACCGCGCTGTCGGGCCAGGCGATCACCATGGAGGACCTGCTCGCGGAAACCGCCATCACCTATCCCGAGACCTATGTGCAGGAGATGACGGGCGCAGAGATCAAGACCGTGATGGAAGACGTCTGCGACAATCTCTTCAACGCCGATCCCTATTACCAGCAGGGCGGCGACATGGTGCGTGCCGGCGGGCTCAGCTACACCTGCACGCCGACGAATGCGATCGGCAGCCGTATCTCGGAGCTGAAGCTCAACAACGGCAAGGCGATCAGCGCCGGCCATCGCTACAAGGTCGCTGGCTGGGCCTCGGTCAATGGTCAGCAGGGCGCGCCGGTATGGGACGTGGTCGGCAAATATCTGCGTTCGGGCCGGATGCTTCAGGAGCGACTAGGCTCCGGCGTCGCGCTGCAGGGCGTCGACGGCAACCCGGGCATTGCGGGATAGGCATGATGCGGTCGAAGGTCTTTTGCGCGATGCTGCTGGCGCTGCTCGCCTGGATGCCACAGACCTTTGCCCAGCAGGTGCAGCTCCAGGACAAGCCCTTCGCCGAGCACAAGATCGTGCTGCAGCTCTCCGACGGCGATGCGAGGAAGCAGGCGCTGGTGCTGAGCGTCGCCAACAACCTGCTGAAGGCCTACGATCCCGACAAGATCGCGATCGAGGTGGTGGCGTTCGGCCCCGGCATCGATCTGCTGCTGTCAGGCAGCGAGCGCCGCAAGCAGGTCGAGAGCCTGATCGCGCAGGGCGTGCGTTTCGACATCTGCCTCAACACGGTCGACACGCTCGAACGCGAGACGGGCAAGCGGCCGGAGTTCATCCCGGCGGCAACGCCGGTGCAGGTGGGGGTCGGGCAGATCCTGTTCCTGGCGGAGAACGGGTACACGTTGGTGCGGCCGTAGGGGGCGTTGTCTCTCGTCACATACGGTCTCATCGCCCGCGAAGTGTTTAGACCGAAGAGAAGGCGGGCGATCCAGTACTCCGGGAAGGTGCGGGGTACGGACAGGCCGCGGCGTACTGGATTCCCCGCATTCGCGGGGAATGACAGCAATGGGTGGGACGGCATGATGGCGTCCCTCACAGTTCTCAGAGCCGCCCGCCCCGCACCCCGCGGAATAAAAATCTTCCAAATTACCTCTTCATTGCAGTGAATTACTTCTCTTTCCGGCCCGCAACGTAGTAGAATCCTCGAAATCAGTTCCAAGCCGCCGGGTCCTGCCATGATCTTCCGCCAGCTCTTCGATAGCGTTTCGGGCACCTACAGCTATGTCCTCGCCAGCCGCCCCGGCGGCGAGGCGCTGATCCTCGATCCCGTGCTGGAGAAGGTCGACCGCTATTGCCAGCTGCTGCGCGAGCTCGACCTCAAGCTGGTCAAGGCCGTCGACACCCATCTGCATGCCGACCACGTCACCGGGCTCGGCGAATTGCGCGACCGCACCCATTGCATGACGGTGATGGGCGACCAGACCAAGGCCGACGTGGTGGCGATGCGGGTTGCCGACGGCGACAAGGTGACGATCGAGGGCCTGTCGCTCGACGTGATGTACACGCCGGGCCACACCGACGATTCCTATTCCTATTTGATGGGCGACCGCGTCTTCACCGGCGACACGCTGCTGATCCGCGGCACCGGCCGCACCGATTTCCAGAACGGTTCGTCGCGCGCGCAGTATGAATCGATTTTCAACCGCCTGCTGAAGCTGCCGGACGAGACGATGGTGTTCCCGGCGCATGACTACAAGGGCGACACCGTCTCCACCATCGGCGAGGAGAAGCGCTACAATCCGCGGCTCCAGGTGCGCTCGGTCGACGAATATATCGAGCTGATGGCGAACCTGAAGCTGCCCAATCCGAAGATGATGGACGTGGCGGTGCCCGCCAACATGCATGTCGGCCTGCATCAGGAGGCGCTGGAGAAAGAAGGCCGCGCGCTCAGCGCCGTCGACGCGATCCGCATCCTCGGCCGGCCCGACATCCTCCTGGTCGACCTGCGCGAGACCAATGAGCGGATCAAGCACGGCATGCTGGAGGGCGCATTGCACACGCCCTATCCCAGTGTCGAGGAGAGCCTGAAGCCCGGCGGCATGTTGCGCGAGGTCGCGGCCGCAACAGGACGCCGCGTCGTGTTCTTCTGCGCCTTCGGCGAGCGCTCGGCGATGGCGGTTGCGGCGGCCAAGGACGCCGGCCTGCTCAACACCGCCCATATCGCCGGCGGCATCGATGCCTGGAAGAAGGCGGGCGGCCCGGTCTTGCACTGACGGCCGCGTCGCACCCCCTTGAGATAAGTCAGGTTCCGCTCATATTTGGCGGATAGATTCGGATGCAGCATCACCATCCGGGACCAGCCATGGCCAAGACCGCCAACAAGACCGGGATTGAGACCTCCAAGCCGAGCAGACCGCCGAAGACGGCGGATGACAGGGCGAAGAAGCCCATGCCGCCGCGCGAGAGCGACGACGATGACGAAGACGGCGACTTCGCCACGCCGAAGCGCGATCGCTACGGGAATGATGACGAGCCGTTGTGAGCGCGTAAGCTTGTCTCACAAATGGTGCGTTCCCTCCCCCCTTGCAGGGGAGGGTTAGGGAGAGGGGTGCCACACGGGGACTCCATCGATCGCGCAGAAGACTTGTTCGCGATAACGAAGACCTTTTCCTGGACTACCGCCCTCCCCCGCAAGGGGGGAGGGAGCGCAGTTTGCCCCGCCGGACCGTTGAGCAAGAGCGCAGCACCCCACCCGCGCTACCTGCCATGCGCCTGCGTTCATGGACAAATAACCGCTGTCCCCGATAGTTTGCGCGTCCATCGGGAGTGAAACGGAACTGCAATGGTCGACGTTCTCGCCGCACCGCAGCAAGGCAAGGCGGACAGTGCGCTGCGCACGCTGACGGGGATCTCGATCGCGCACTGGGTCAGCCATTTCCATCTGCTGGTCCTGCCGATGCTGTTTCCGTTCCTCAAGGAGAGGCTCGGCGTCGGCTATATCGAGCTCGGCTTCGCGCTGACCGTGTTCGCGGTCGTGTCCGGCCTGACGCAGGCGCCGACCGGGTATCTCGTCGATCATTTTGGCGCGCGGAAGATCCTGCTGGCCGGGCTCACGCTTGGCGGCCTTGCTTTGATCCTGCTCGGCCTGCACCTCAGCTACGTCTCACTGATCGCCTGCGCCGTGCTGCTCGGGCTCGCCAACAGCGTCTATCACCCCGCCGACTACGCCATCCTCGCCGAGCACATGGACGAGGCGCGGATGGGCCGCGCTTTCTCGATCCACACATTCGCGGGCTTTCTCGGCGGCGCGGTGGCACCGGCAATCGTCGCGGCGCTGGTCACGATGTCCGGCGGCACCGGCGCGCTGATCGCCTCGGGCGCGATCGCCGTTCTGGTAGCGGTGCTGCTGATCGCCATGAACATTCCCGATGCCGGCGCCCATAAGAAGAAGCCGGGCGCGGAGAACGCACCGAAGCAGGCCGTCATCACGCCGGCGCTGATGATGCTGACCGCGCTGTTCATGCTGCTCAGCCTGTCGGTCGCGGGCATCAACAATTTCGGCGTGGTCGCGCTGATGAGCGGCTATGGCGCGTCCTATTCCTCGGCCAACGTCATGCTGACGGCGTTCCTCGGCTGCAGCGCCGCGGGCGTTCTCGCGGGCGGCTTCCTCGCCGACTACACCAAGCACCATGGCTATGTCGCCGCGGCCTGCTTTGCCGTGAACGCGGCGATCGTGCTGATGATCGCGCTGGTGACGCTGCCTGTCTGGGCACTGACCGCCACGATGGCCACCGCTGGCTTCCTCTCCGGTGTCATCGCGCCCTCGCGCGACATGCTGGTGCGCAACGCCGCGCCCGCCGGCGCTGCGGGACGCGCCTTCGGTATCGTTTCTACCGGTTTCAATCTCGGCGGCATCGTCTCACCACTGCTGTTCGGCTGGATCATGGACCAGAACGCGCCGCATTGGGTGTTCGGCGCGTCGGTGATCTTCATGGTCGCGACGGTGGTGCTGTCGCCGTTCACGGAACGGAAGCCGGCGAAGGCCAGTTGATCGGTCGGTATCGCTACAAACTCACATGTCGTCCCCGCGAAGGCGGGGACCCATAACCACAGGGAGAACTTGCGGCACGAGACCGGTCACTCCGAGTCTTCGTCAAACACCTCCCTGTGGCTATGGGTCCCGGATCTGCGCTCCGCTTCGCTGCGCTTGTCCGGGACGACGGATAGAAAACGCAAAACAACAAAACGGGAAGAAACACCATGAGCACCCCTGATCTCGTGATCCGCGGCGGCACCGTTGCGGACGGCCACGGCGGCGAGCTGTTCGAGGCCGACGTCGCCATCACCGGCGGCAGGATCAGCGAGGTCGGCAAGGTCTCGGCTAAGGGCCGCGAAGAGATCGACGCGCGCGGCAAGCTGGTGACGCCGGGCTTCGTCGACGTGCACACGCACTATGACGGGCAGGTCACCTGGAGCCAGGACATCACCCCGTCATCGCAGAACGGCGTCACCACCGCGATCATGGGCAATTGCGGGGTCGGCTTTGCACCGTGCAAGCCGGCCGATCACACCCGCCTGATCCAGCTGATGGAAGGCGTCGAGGACATTCCCGAGCCGGTCTTGAGCGCCGGCATTCCCTGGGCCTGGGAGAGTTTCCCGGACTACATGGACTGGCTGTCGAAACGCGATTTCGACATCGACGTCGGCGCACAGCTGCCGCATGCGGCGCTTCGCGTCTATGTCATGGGCGAGCGCGGCGCGCGGCGCGACCCCTCGACGCCTGAGGACAACGCGACGATGGCAAAGCTCGCGGGCGAAGCCGTGCGCGCCGGCGCGCTCGGCTTCTCGACCTCGCGCACGCTCAACCACCGCACCTCGACCGGCGACTTCACGCCGACCCTGAAGGCCGGCGAGGACGAGCTCACCGCGATCGCGGGCGCGATGCATCGGCAGGGCCGCAGCGTGCTGCAATTCGTGCTCGATCTATCCACCATCCACGAAGATTTGCCGATGATGCTGCGGGTGGCGGACCAGACAAAATGCCCGATCTCGTTCTCGATTACGCAGAACGACAAATCGCCGAACCGCTGGCGCCAGACGCTGGACGCGATCAATGCGGCAGCAAAACGCGGCCTCTCCATCACCGCGCAGATCGCGGCGCGGCCCGTCGGCCTGTTGCTGGGGCTCGAGCTGTCGCGCAATCCGTTCCAGACCCATCCGAGCTACCAGGCGATCGCGCATCTGCCGCTGAAGGAGCGGCTGGCCCGGCTGCACCAGGCCGATGTGCGCAAGGCAATCCTGAGCGAGACCGCGACCGCGACCGACGATCCGCTGTTCTTCCGGCCCAACTACGACAAGATGTTCCTGCTCGGCGATCCCCCCGATTACGAGCAGCCGCCGGAGAATGCGCTGGGACCGCAGGCGCGCAGGCAGGGACGGCAGCCGGAGGAGCTCGCCTATGATGCGATGCTGTCGGACGAGGGCAAGGGCATGCTCTACGTGCCTTTCCTCAACTATGCCGACGGCAATCTCGACGCGACCCGCGAGATGCTGATCGATCCGCAATCGGTGCCGGGCCTGTCCGACGGCGGCGCACATTGCGGCATCATCTGCGATGCCAGCTTCCCGACCTATCTGCTGACGCACTGGACGCGCGACCGCAAGCGCGGCGAGAAGCTGACGATTCCGTTCGTGGTCGCGGCGCAGTCGCGCAAGACCGCGCTCTCGGTCGGCCTCACCGACCGCGGGCTGATCGCGCCCGGCTACAAGGCCGACGTCAACGTGATCGATTACGACCGCCTGCATCTGCATCCGCCGAAGGTACATTACGACCTGCCGGTCGGCGGGCGCCGGCTGCTGCAGGATGTCGACGGCTACGAGGCGACGATCGTGTCGGGCGTGGTGACGCGGCGGCACGGCGAGGCGACGGGACGGCGGCCGGGGAAGCTGATTCGTGGCGCGCAGGGGGTGAATTAGGCGCGGCGCTTGTGAGGCGCGTAGCCCGCGCCTCAATCTCGCTGTCGTCCCGGCCTAGTGCGCAATTGCGCACTAGGCCGGGACGACAGTTGTGGTTGGGGCGAGCAGCCAGCCCTTACGTCGGCGAGACCGCGCCCTTGAGCGACGTTCCTTGCGGAGCCGCACCGCGCGTCAGCCTGGCCTTTTCCGTGTTCGGCCACAGCAGCAGCAGGCCGATCACGCCGGAGGCGGCCATGACCACCGCGTTGATGGTGAAGCCGGTCATGTAGCCGTCGAGCATGCTGCCGGAGCGCTGGATCACCGTGCCCATCACGCTGGGCGCGATGATGCCCGAGAGCGTGTAGAGCGCACCGTAGATCGCGATCACCGCACCGCGCTGCGAGGCCGGGGTGAACTCGCCGAGCATCGGCGGGCAGACCACATAGATCGCGCCGCACAGGCCGGAGCCAACGACGAGCAGCGCGATCTGCAGGCCCGGGCCCTGCACATGCGCCATCCCGGCGAGGATCAGGCCGCCGATGATCAGCGGCACCGAGCCGAGCACGCCGCGCGAGATGCGCGTGGTGTAGCCGCGCGCCATCATCACCTGCGAGATCCAGCCGGTGAGGATGACGATGGTCGCACCGAACACCCAGGGCAGGATCGAGATGAAGCCGGCCTGGCTCTGCGAGAAGCCGAGGCCCTTGACGATGAAGGGCGTGAACCAGGTGAGGCCGAGCGACAGCGCCCAATAGGCGCCGAAGGTCGCGACGACGCAGCCGACGAAGGTGCGCGAGGTCAGCAGCTGCACATAGGGAATCTTCGGCTCGGTGGCGGCGAGAAGCTGGGTGTCCTCCAGCGGGCCTTCCTTGCCCAGCGCGAGCCAGGCGCAGACCCAGATCAGGCCGACGACGCCGAGCGCGCCGAAGGCGTAGTGCCAGGAGTGGTTGACGATGACCCAGTTCAACGCCGGCACGGCGAGGATGACGCCGAAGGCCGAACCCTGCGACAGGATCGCGGTCGGCAGCGTGCGCTTCTCGTCGGGGAACCACTTGTAGATCGCGTGCGCGGCGACCGAGAAGGCCGGGCCTTCGCCGGCACCCAGCACGATGCGGCAGATCAGGAGCGTGGTGAAGGAGACGGTGCCGACCATCGGAAACTGCGCCAGCGCCCAGATCACGGCCAGCGTCAGCAGCACCCAGCGCGTCGGCACCTTGTTGACGATGAAGCCGACCACGATGGCCGAGATCGAGAACAGGAAGAAGAACGAGGACCCGAGCAGGCCGAATTGCTCGGCACTGAGCTTCATGTCGGTCATGATCGGCACGCCGGCGAGGCCGACGACGATCTTGTCCGCGAAGTTCACCACCATGAAAAGAAAGAGGAGAAATGTGACGGTCCAGGCGCCCTTCGGCGTTACCTTGGAATCCCCTGCCGTCCGGCCCATTTCGGGCGTTCCCTGAGCGCTCATCGTTCTCCCCGTATGTATTTGGTCGGCCTTTTTGATTTGGCCGTCTTGGGAGCTAACAACGGCTTGAAAGCCAACGCAACCCCGGCATTTCCACGGCAGGTGTGCTACGCAGCATTGAGTTAATTCCGTCCGGCGCATCAATCTTGCTGAGCATTCGAAACCTCTCAAAGTCCTTCTCCTCGGCCGGCGAGCCGGTCCATGTGCTGCGCGGCGTCGACCTCGACCTCAAGGCCGGCGAGCGGGTCGCGCTGACCGGCGAATCCGGCAGCGGCAAGAGCACCCTGCTGCACCTGATCGCCGGGTTGGATGCCGCCGATGGCGGCTCGATCCGGCTGGAGGATATCGAGGTCACAAAACTCTCGGACGCGGGGCGCGCCGGCTTGCGGCGCGACCGGATCGGGCTGGTCTTCCAGCAGTTCAACCTCATCCCGAGCCTGTCGGTCGCGGACAATCTGGCCTTCCAGGCGCGGATCGCCGGCCGGCATGATGCGGCGTGGTCAAAAGAGCTGATCGAGCGGCTCGGGCTCGGCAGTCTCCTCAAGCGTTATCCGGAGCAATTGTCGGGCGGCCAGCAGCAGCGGGTCGCGATCGGCCGGGCGCTGGCGACAAAGCCTTCGCTGCTGCTCGCGGATGAGCCGACCGGAAATCTCGACGAAGATACCGCCGAGGACGTGCTGGCGCTGACGCGCGACCTCGTCGCGCGCACCGGCTGCGGCTTCCTGATGGTGACGCACAGTCTGCATCTGGCCGGCACGCTCGACCGTCACCTCACCCTGCATGCGGGACGGATCGCATGAGACGCGCGCTCTGGGTCCTCGCCGTGCTCCTGAGCCATTGGCGGCGGCACAGGATGCAGTTCGCGACGCTGCTGATCGGGCTGATCGCGGCGACCGCGCTGTGGAGCGGCGTGCAGGCGATCAACCAGCAGGCCCGCAATGCCTATGACCGTGCCGCGGCGACCTTTGGCGGCGCGCGCACCGCGATGCTGGTGGCGCCAAATGCGGCGACGTTTCCGCAGGAGCTGTTCGTCAAGCTGCGCCGGGAGGGCTGGCCGGTATCGCCCGTGCTGGAGGGACGCATCCAGGTCAATGGACGCTCGGTGCGGCTGCTCGGCATCGAGCCGGTGACGCTGCCGGTCGATGTCGGCAACGCGCCGCGCCTTGGTGCCTCGGATTTGCGCAGCTTCGTCGCGCCGCCGGGCCAGACATTGGTGTCGCGGGAGACGCTGAGCGATCTGCAGGAAACCGAAGGTGTGGCGCCGCCGATCAGCAGCGGCGCCAAGCTGCCGCCGTTGCACGTGCTGCCGCAACTGGTGCCTGACGTGCTGGTGGTCGACATCGGCGTGGCCCAGCGCCTGTTGAACAAGCCGGACCAGGTGTCCCGGCTCCTGATCGGCAAGCCGAAGGGCAAGCCGGCGCCGCTGCAAAGCGTCGTCGGCGAGCAGCTGCAGCGGGTTGAGCCGAACGCGGAGACCGAGCTGGAGCGTCTCACCGACAGTTTCCATCTCAACCTCACCGCCTTCGGCCTGCTGTCGTTCTTCGTCGGCCTCTTCATCGTCAACTCGGCCGTGGGCCTTGCCTTCGAGCAGCGGCTGCCGATGCTGCGGACCTTGCGGGCCTGTGGCGCCTCGGCGCGGCTGGTGAACACGGTGCTGGTGGTCGAGCTGGTGGCGCTGGCGCTGGTCGCGGGTCTGATCGGGCTGGTCTGCGGCTATTTCATCGCGGCCGCGCTGTTGCCCGATGTCGCGGCGTCGCTGCGCGGGCTTTATGGCGCGCAGATCCCGGGGCAGCTCTCCTTGCGCAGCGAATGGTGGCTCGCCGGCATCGGCATCAGCGTTGCCGGCGCGCTGGTTGCGGCGGCGACCAGCCTGGTCAAGGCGATCAGGATGCCGGTATTGGCCACCGCGCAGCCGCGCGCCTGGCAGCAGCGGCAGCGCCGCTGGCTGGTCCTGCAGAGCCTGGCGGCCTGCGCCGTGTTCGCGGTCGCGCTGCTGCTGCTCCATTACGGCGTGTCGCTGATCGCAGGTTTCGGCGTGCTGGCGGCGCTGATGCTGGGTGCGGCGCTGATCCTGCCGGCCTTCCTCGAGATCATCCTGCTGATCGGCCAGCGCACCGCGCGCGGGCCGCTTGCGCTTTGGTTCTGGGCGGACAGCCGGCAGCAGCTCTCCGGGCTGTCGCTGGCGCTGATGGCGCTGCTGCTCGCGCTCGCCGTCAATGTCGGGGTGTCCACCATGGTGGAGACGTTCAGCCGCACCTTCATCGGCTGGCTCAACGGGCGGCTTGCGGCCGATGTCTACATCAGCGCCTCCGACAACGCGCAAGGCGTTGCGATCCGCAACTGGCTGCAGCAGCGCGGCGACGTTCAGGCGATCCTGTCGGGCGGCCGCGCCGAGACGCAAGTGCAGGGCCAGCCGGTGGAATTGCTCGGCCTGCCCGATCATGCGCTCTATCGCGAGCGCTGGCCGCTGCTGGAGGCCGCGCCGCGCGCCTGGACGCAGCTCATACCGGGCAACGCCGCCTTCATCAGCGAGCAGCTGAGCCGCCGCCTCAACGTCCGCGTCGGCGACGTCATCGCGGTGCCGGCGCCGGGCGGGACCTGGGAGCTCGACATCGTCGGCATCTATGCGGATTACGGCAATCCCAAGGGGCAGCTCGCGGTGAACGTCGCGGCGCTGATCCGGCAATTCCCGCAGACGCCGCAAACGCGGATCGGGCTGATCGTCGCGAAGGAGAACATCCCCGGCCTGATCGCGGCCCTGCAGAAGCAGTTCGCGCTCGACGACCGCAGCGTCGCCGACCAGGCGACGGTGAAGGCGGAATCGATCCGCATCTTCAACCGCACCTTTGCGGTCACATCCGCGCTGAACGCGTTCACGCTCGGCGTCGCCGGCATCGCGCTGCTCACCAGCCTGCTGACGCTGGCGAATTCGCGCCTGCCGCAGCTTGCCCCGTTGTGGGCGATCGGGATCACGCGGCCGCGCCTTGCCGCGATCGAATTGACCAAGACGCTGTCGGTGGCACTGTTCACTGCACTTCTGGCGGTGCCGCTCGGACTGCTGGTGGCGTGGTGCCTGATCGCGATCGTCAATGTGAAGGCGTTCGGCTGGCGGCTGCCGTTCCATGTGTTTCCGCTGCAGCTGATCGAGCTGGTCGCGGTGGCGCTGCTCGCTTCGCTGCTGGCCGCACTGCTGCCGATGCTGCGGCTGGCGCGGATGCAGCCGGACAATCTCGTCAAGGTGTTTGCCAATGAGCGCTGACGGGATCTCGCGGCGCGCCTTCGCCGGCGGCATCGCCGCTCTCGCGCTCGCGCGCCGGGCGCAAGCGCAAGGCTATGCCGGGCTCGGCGAGACCGCCGACGGCTTTGCGAAGGTGACGCCGGGGAAAACGTTCACCTTCCCCGGAGATCACGGGCCGCATCCGGAGTTTCGCATCGAGTGGTGGTATCTCACGGCGAACCTCACGGACGGGAGCGGCGCTCCTTGCGGCCTGCAATGGACGCTGTTCCGCCAGGCGGCACAGCCGGGTCCGCAAGGCGAAGGCTGGGCCAACCAGCAGATCTGGATGGCGCATGCCGCGGTGACGCGCGCCGGCACCCATCGCTTCAACGAGCTGTTTTCGCGCGGCGGGATCGGGCAGGCCGGCGTCACGGCAAAGCCGTTTGCGGCCTGGATCGACGATTGGGAGATGAAGGGCTCCGAGCGCACCGACGATCGCACGCTCGCACCGCTGACGCTGAAGGCCTCCGGCACGGATTTCAGTTACGCGCTGACGCTCGACGCCGATCGCCCGGTGGTGCTGCAGGGCGATCGCGGCTTCAGCCGGAAGTCGGAGCGCGGGCAGGCGTCGTATTACTACAGCCAGCCGTTCTACCGCGCTCGCGGCACGCTCACCATCGACGACAAGCCGGTCGATGTCACAGGGCAAGCCTGGATGGACCGCGAATGGAGCAGCCAGCCACTCGATGCCGACCAGACCGGCTGGGACTGGCTGTCGCTGCATCTGTCATCCGGCGACAAGCTGATGCTGTACCGGCTGCGGCAGAAGGACGGCAAAGACTATCCGTTCGGCAACTGGATCAGCGCGAGCGGCGAGACGCAGATGATCGCGGGCGGCGACATCCAGATGATGCCGAAGGCGACGGTCGAGATTACCGGGCGCAAGCTGCCGGTGGAATGGCAGATCGCGATCCCCTCGCGATCGTTCTCGATCCTGTGCAAGCCGCTCAATCCGAACGCCTGGATGGGAACAGGCTTCTCCTATTGGGAAGGGCCGATCAGCTTTGCCGGCACGCATGACGGCGTTGGCTATCTCGAGCTGACCGGGTATTGAGGCGCGGTCTGGATTCTTGTTTGACGCGTTTTCTTCACACGAACCGGTATCCACTTCGCTCGAAAACGCCTGGGGGAAATTCGCGATGTATCACCTCACCGCCCTCGTCACGCTACTGGCGCTCGCATTTTATCTCTTTGTCACCATCAACGTCTCACGCGCGCGGTCGAGGACGGGCATCAAGGTGCCGGCGACGTCGGGCCACCCGGATTTCGAGCGCGCCTTCCGCATCCAGGCGAACACGCTGGAATGGCTGCCGATCTTCGTGCCGGCGCTCTGGCTGTTCGCGATCTATATCAGCGATGCCATTGCAGCCGGGATCGGCGCGGTGTGGATCATCGGCCGCATCGTCTATTTCATCGGCTATTCGCAGGCCGCCGCAAAGCGCGGCCCGGGCTTTGCGATCCAGGCGCTCGCGGCGCTTACACTGTGGGCGGGGGCGCTGGGCGCGGTGGTGGTGCGGCTGGTGAGGTGAGACCCAAGCTGCCGTACACGCACGCTTGTCCCGGGCGCGGCGCAGCGTGTAACGCTGCACCGCTGAACCGGGACCCAGTCGGGCCTCGACGTTTGGAGAAGCATGGGTCCCGGCTCTGCGCAGCAGCGTTTCACGCTGCAGCGCGTCCGGGACACGAGAGGCTTACTTCGTCAGCGGGCAGCCGCTTTCCTTGGCGGTGAAAAAGGCCTTGTCGCCGGGGACGGTGGCGAGCAGCTTGTAATAGTCCCAGGGCTTCTTCGACTCCGAGGGCTTCTTGACCTCGAACAGATACATGTCGTGGACCATGCGGCCGTTCTCGAGCACCTTGCCGCCCTGCGCGAAGTCGTCGTCGACCGGCAGCTCCTTCAGCTTCTTGGCGACGGCATCCGGATCCTTGGTGCCGGCGGCCTTGACGGCCTTGAGATAGCTCAGCGTCGCCGAATAGGTGCCGGCCTGGATCATGTTCGGCATCCGCCCGGTGCGCTTGAGGAAGCGTTCGCCGAGATGACGCGACTTGTCGTTGACGTCCCAGTAATAGGCCTCGGTCAGCACCAGGCCTTGCGCGGCCTGCAGGCCGAGTCCGTTCACCTCGGCGAGCGTCATCAGGAGGCCCGCGAGCTTCTGGCCGCCGGAGACGATGCCGAATTCGGACGCCTGCTTGATCGAGTTGGTGGTGTCGAGGCCGGCATTGGCAAGGCCGACGATCTTCGCCTTCGAGCTCTGCGCCTGCAGCAGGAAGGAGGAGAAGTCCGAGGAGTTGAGCGGCACGCGCACCGAGCCGACCACCTTGCCGCCATTGGCGGTGACGATCTCGCTGGTGTCCTTCTCCAGCGCGTAACCGAAGGCGTAGTCAGCAGTGAGGAAGAACCAGGTGTCGCCGCCGGCCTTGGTCAGCGCGCCGCCGGTCCCGACACCGAGCGCGCGGGTGTCGTAGGCCCAGTGGAAGCCGTAGGGCTGGCAGGCATCGCCGGTGAGGCGCGAGGTCGCGGCGCCGACGACGATGTCGATCTTCTTCTTTTCCTTGGAGAGCTCGTGGATCGCGAGCGCGACCGAGGAGGTCGTCAGCTCTGTGATCATGTCGACGTTCTCGACGTCGTACCAGCGCCGCGCGATCGAGGTGGCAAGGTCAGGCTTGTTCTGATGGTCGGCAGTGACGAGCTCGATCTTCTGGCCGAGCACCTCGCCGCCAAAATCCTCGATCGCCATCTTGGCCGCTTCGACCGACCATTTGCCGCCGTAATCGGCATAGACGCCGGACTGGTCGTTGAGGATGCCGATCTTGACGCCTTGCGCGGAGGCCGGCGCTGCCAGCAGCAGGGCCGAGGTTGCGACGGCGGCCAAAAGGGCTGATTTCATCTGTGAGCTCCCAGCAGTTTTCTGTTTTGAAATCGCGCGGATACTAGTGAACAACCCCGCCCCTGCCCATCCATTGCATGTTGGTCGTTAGTATGAAGTGAGCCTGCCACAAGGATGGTGTCGTCCCGGCGAAGGCCGGGACCCATACGCCGCAGCAGGGGTTTTACGGAGGCTCGGAGTTACCGGCTCGCCCCATACCTCTTCCTGGGGTTATGGGTCCCGGCCTTCGCCGGGACGACACTGTGATTGTGGAGACGCCGATAGCCAGAAGCGGCCTTACGCCACCGCCTCCGGCTTCTTGTCCTGCCGCCCCTCGGCCAGGTTCCGCACCACCACGTAGAAGATCGGGGTGAACAGCAGCCCGAACAGGGTGACGCCGATCATGCCGAAGAAGACGGCGACGCCGACGGCCTGGCGCATCTCCGAGCCGGAGCCGGTCGAGACCACCAGCGGCAGCACGCCGAGAATGAACGCGAACGACGTCATCAGGATCGGCCGCAGGCGCAAGCGGCAGGCCTCGATCACGGCCTCAAGCCGTGGCTTGCCTTCCTTCTCGATGTCGCGCGCGAACTCCACGATCAGGATCGCGTTTTTCGCCGCCAATCCCACCAGCACGACGAAGCCGATCTGGGTCAGGATGTTGACGTCCTGCCCCATGATGCGCACGCCGACGGTGGCCGCGAGCAGACACATCGGCACGATCAGGATGACCGCGAATGGAAGCGTCCAGCTGCCATATTGCGCGGCGAGCACGAGATAGACGAACAGCACGCAAATCGGGAACACAAGCAGGCCCGCATTGCCGCCGGTGATCTGCTGGTAGGACAGATCCGTCCATTCGAAGGTGAAGCCGCTCGGCAGCGTATCGTCCGCGAGCTTCTTGATGGCGTTGAGCGCGGTGGTCGAGCTGGTGCCCGGCGCCGGCTCGCCCTGCAGTTCGGACGCCGCATAGAGATTGTAGCGCGCGACCCGGTCGGGGCCCGAGACGTCCTTGAACTCGACCACGCTGCCGAGCATCACCATGTCACCCGAGGCGTTGCGCGTGCGCAGACGCGAGAGGTCGCTTGGTTCCTTCCGGAATGGGAAGTCGGCCTGTGCGGTGACGTGGTAGGTGCGGCCGAACAGGTTGAAGTCGTTGACATAGGTCGATCCGAAATAGGTCTGGATCGTGTCGTTGATGTTGGCGATGGGCACGCCGAGCTTCTGCGCCTTGGTGCGGTCGATGTCGACGAACAGTTGCGGCGTGTTGGCCGAGAACGGCGAGAACACCGTCGGAGCGAGCAGCGCGTGCGATTTGCGCGCGGCGGCGACGAGCTCGTCGGTGGCCGCGGCGAGCATTTCGGGACCGCGGCCCTGCCGGTCCTGGATGCGGATGGTGAAGCCGCCGCCGGTGCCGATGCCGGGTACGGCCGGCGGTGGGATGACGATGATGAACGCGCCCTGGATCGCGGCAAGCCGCTTGCGCAGCTCGGCCGTGATCGCGTTCGCCGTGAGCCCTTTCTTGATCCGCGCTTCGGGCTCCTCGAACACCGGGAACAGCGCCGCCGCGTTGCCGGCCTGCGTGCGGGTGGCGCCCGAGAAGCCGGCGAAGGCGGCGACGCGGATAATACCCGGCGTATCCAGCGAGATCCGCTCGATCTCACGCACCACCTCGGTGGTGCGCGCCAGCGAGGCCGCGCCGGGCAGTTGCACCGAGATGATGACGTAGCCGCGATCCTGCGCGGGGATGAAGCCCTGCGGGGTGGTCACGATCAGCCAGCCGGCGCTGCCGATCAGCACGACGTAGGCCAGCAGCATCACCACCGAATGGCGGATGACGAAATTGGCGAGGCCGGCGTAGCCGTGCGAGAGCCGGTCGAATATGCGGTTGAAGACGCCGGTGAAGGCATTCCAGCCGCGCGCAACGATGTTCCAGGCGGCCGGCGGCCGCTTCTCCTCGTGCGGCGTCAGGATCAGCGAGGCCAATGCCGGCGACAGCGTCAGCGAGCAGAAGCAGGAGATCGCGGTCGCCACCGCAATGGTGACCGCAAACTGCTGGAAGAACTGGCCAGAGATGCCGCCGAGGAAGGCGGTCGGCACGAACACCGCGCACAGCACCAGCGCGATCGAGACCAGCGCGCCGCCGACCTCCTCCATGGTCTTGAGCGCGGCATCGCGCCGGCTCAAGCCGTGTTCGAGATGGCGTTCGACATTCTCGACCACGACGATGGCGTCGTCGACGACGATGCCGACCGCGAGCACGAGGCCGAACAGCGTGAGATTGTTGATGGAGAAGCCGAGCGCCGCCATCACCGCGAAGGTGCCGACCAGCGAGACCGGGATCGCGATGATCGGAATGATCGCGGGCCGCCATCCCTGCAGGAACACCAGCACCACGATGACCACCAGCAGCATGGCCTCGTAGATGGTCTTGATCAGCTCATGGACCGACTGCGCGATGAACTCGGTCGGGTTGTAGCCGATATTGTAGTCGAGACCCTTCGGGAAACTCTCCTTCAGCTTGGTCATGGTGTCGGAGATGTTCTTCGCGGTCGCGAGCGCGTTCGACCCCGGCCGCTGCGTCACCAGCATGGCGACCGCCGATTTGCGCAGCAGGAAGCTGTTGGTGGAATAGGCGAGCGCGCCGAGCTCGATGCGGGCGACGTCGCGCAGGCGTACCGTGCGGCCGTCGGAGCCGGCCTTGATCAGGATGTCCTCGAACTGCTTCTGGTCTTTCAGGCGTCCCGTGAAAACCAGGTTGGGCTGGAAGGCGCGGTCGGCGATCGGCGGCTCGGCGATCTGACCGCCCGCGATCTGCACGTTCTGGGCCCGGATCGCGGCCAGCACCTCGGTCGAGGTCAGGCCGAGATTGGCGATGCGGTCGGGATCGAGCCACAGCCGCATCGAATAGTCACGGGCGCCGAAGATCTGGATGTCGCCGACGCCGTCGATGCGCAGGAGCTGGTCGCGGACCTGCAGCAGCGCGTAGTTGGAGATGTAGAGCTGGTCGAAGGTGTCGTCCGGCGACAGCATGAACACGACCATCAGGATGTCGGGCGAGTTCTTGCGCGTCGTGACGCCGTTGCGCTGGACTTCTTCCGGCAGGCGCGGCTGCGCGATGGCGACGCGGTTCTGCACGAGCACCTGGGCCTTATCGAGGTCGGTGCCGAGCTTGAAGGTGACCGTGATGGTGAGCTGGCCGTTCGAGGTCGCCTGGCTGTAGAGATACAGCATGTCCTCGACGCCGTTGATCTCCTGCTCGATGGGAGCCGCGACCGTGTCGGACACGGTCTGCGCGGAGGCGCCGGGATATTGCGTGGTGACCACCACGGTGGGCGGCACCACTTGCGGATATTCGGACACCGGCAGCGTGGTGTAGGCGAGCGCGCCGACAATCAGCAGCACGATCGACAGCACCATCGCCAGGATGGGCTGATTGATAGAGAGACGGCCGAGATTCATGACTTGCCACCAGCCGGCGCGGTCTGCGGAGCAACCTTGGCGCCGACGCGGGCGCGCTGGATGCCGTTGACGATGACGCGGTCGTCCGGCTTGAGCCCTTCGCGGATCACGCGCAGGCCGTCGTCGAGCGGCCCGAGCACCACGGGGCGGGCCTCGACCGTGTCGTCAGGCTTGACCACGAAAACGATCTTGCGGGACTGGTCGGTCGCAACGGCCACATCGGGGATCAGCAGCGCCTCATAGGGCGCGCTGCCGATCAGGCGGACGCGACCGAACTGGCCGGGCAGGATCGACAGATCGGTGTTCTTGATCACGGCGCGGCTGCGCAGCGTACCGGTGGAGACATCGAGGCGGTTGTCGAGGAAGTTGATGGTGCCCTCATGCGAGGCCTTGGTCTCGCCGGCGAGCGTTACCTGCACCGGGTTCGCCGTGTCGCGCGAGCTCGGGCGCTTACCCTCGAACCACAGCTTGCTGTATTTGATGAAGGTCGCCTCATCCATGTCGAAATAGACGTAGATCGGATCGAGCGCGACAATCGAGGTCAGCAGCGTCGAGGTGCCGGTGTCGCTGCCCTGCACGAGATTGCCGGGGCTGACGAGATGGCGGCTGACACGGCCGGTGAGCGGCGCGGTCACATGGGTGAACTCGATGTTGAGCCGGGCGGCCTTCAGCGCGCCCGCGGCCTGCACTTCCGCGGCGTGCGCGGCCTGCAGAGCCTGGCGGCGCTGGTCGACGACCTGCTCGGAGACGGCGCTGGTCTGAACCAGGTTCAGGCCGCGGTCGAGCTCACGCTTGGCAAGCTCCACCTTGGCGCGGGCATCGGAGAGCTGGCCGTCCGCCTGCTCAGCCACCGCCTCGAATGGGCGCGGGTCGATGACATAGAGCAGGTCTCCCTGGTGCACGATGGCGCCGTCCTGGAATTCGACGGAGTTGACGAAGCCGCCGACGCGCGGGCGCACCTGCACCTCCTCGACCGCCTCGAAGCGTCCCGTGAACTCGTCCCAATCGGTGACGGTGCGCTTGACCGGCTGGGCGACCGTGACCGGCGCTGGCGGCGGCGCGGAAGCCTGCGAAGCCGGCTGGCCGCAACCTGCGAGCGCAAATGAAGCGGTGAGGAGACCCGCTAGCGCGTAATGCCTCGGCCTAACGAAATCGTGCTTTTTGACATATGGCTCGCTTCCGTCCGGTCCGGTCATCCCAAGTCCTCGCATCAAAAGCCGCGGAAAATGCAGGGTATTCGCCTGTTCGCGGGTCCTACAGGATGGGCGGCAATGATGAACTCTTCAAGACCCATGCACGCGCAATGCTTGGACAGACGCCCTGACCGGATGGCGGGTTGACAAGGGAGATAGCCGGCTGCGCACGCGACGATAAGTGGGCGAGACGCGAATGGACTTATTCGCGGGGTTCATGAATGGCGGGGTCGTTGAGCGCCTCCATTTCCGTCATGCCCGGGCTTGTCCCGGGCATCCACGTTCTTGGTGCCACGGGACAAGACGTGGATGGCCGGAACAAGCCCGGCCATCACGGTGCGGACGCTTGAGACGAGGGAGCGAAACGGCCAGCGTCTTCGCGCATGACGGACGCGGCGGGCTCGGCTAGACTTCCCCTCACAAAAACAAAGACGAATTGTCCGGGGAGGACAGGCGTGCACCAGGGACGTGTCGTTTACGGCGCGATCGAGGAGGTCGTGTTCGGCCAGCCTGCGGCAGGCGCGATCGTGGCACAGATGGACCGGCTGGACACGCACCGCGCCTTCCTGATGGTCTCGGGGACGCTGAACCGCCAGACCGACGAGATCACGAAGATCAAGGACGCGCTCGGCGCGCGTTGCGCCGGCCTGTTCGACGCCATGCCGGCACACACGCCGCGCGAGGCGGTGATTGCCGCCACCAATGCAGCGCGCGAAGCCGGCGCCGACCTGATCGTCACCGTCGGCGGCGGCTCGATCACCGACGGCGCCAAGGCGGTGCAGATCTGCCTTGCCAACGGCATCGACACGATCGACGGCATCGACCGTATCCGCGTGCACAAGGGCGTCGCACCCGAGATGAATGCGCCGGCCGTGCGCCAGGTCAGCGTACCCACCACGATCGCCGGCGGCGAGTTCAGTTCAATCGCGGGCGTGACCGACCGTAGCTCGAACGTGAAGCAGATGCTGCGGCATCCGCTGGCCGTGCCGCGCGCGACCATCCTCGATCCCGCCATGACCGTGCACACGCCGGAATGGCTGTTCCTCTCCACCGGCATCCGCGCCCTCGATCATTGCGTCGAGGCGATCTGCTCGCGCGAGACGCACCCTTACGCCGACGCGCAATCGGTCAAAGGACTTGCCATGCTCGCCGACGCGTTGCCGCGGGTGAAGGCCGATCCGTCCGATCTCGACGCGCGGATGGACGCGCAGATCGGAACCTGGCTGTCGATGGGGGCGCTCGCCGCCGGCGTGCCGATGGGCGCCAGCCACGGCATCGGATACGTGCTGGGGGCGGCCTTCGACGTGCCGCACGGCTACACCTCCTGCGTCATGCTGCCGGCGGTGATGCGCTGGAATGCGCGCGACAATGCCGAGCGGCAGGTCATCGTCGCGGCCGCCATGGGCTTCCCCGGCCGTGACGCCGCCGACGTGCTCGATGCCTTCATCCGCTCGCTCGGAATGCCGCGCAGCCTCGCGGACGTGCGCGTCGCGCCGGAGCATTTCGATGCGATCGCCGAGCAGGCGATGCGCACGAACTGGATCCCGCGCAACCCGCGCAAGATCGACGGCCCCGCCGATATCCGCGAAATCCTGTCTCTCGCCGCATGATCCAAGCCGGAGGATAGATGTACACTGGTCACCATGCCCGCCTGCGTCCGCTGCAGCCTGCCTTCATCATGGCCGCGACGGGCGAGACCGTTACCTATCGCGAGCTGGACGCGCGCAGCAATCGCCTCGCGCAGCTGTTCCGCAGGCAAGGCTTGAAGCGGCTCGACCACTACTCGATCTTCATGGAGAACAATTCGCGCTATCTCGAGGCCTGCGGCGCGGGCGAGCGCTCCGGGCTGTACTACACCTGCATCAACTCGTTCCTGACGCCGGGCGAGCTCGCCTATCTCCTCGTCAACAGCCAGTCGAAGATCCTGATCACGTCGATGGCCAAGCTCGACATCGCGCGCGAGGCGATCAAGGCCTGTCCCGACATCAAGCTCTGCATCGTCGCCGACGGTCCCGGCGAGAGCGACCGCATCGTCGGCCTTGCCGAGGTGACAGCCGACTTGCCGGCGACGCCGATCGCGGATGAGTGGCTGGGCACGGCCATGCTTTATTCATCAGGCACGACGGGGCGGCCGAAAGGCATCCTGCGGCCGTTGCCGGAGGAGCCGCCGAAGCACAATCTTCCGCTGTTCGATTTCCTCACCAAGCTCTGGCACTACCGCGAGGGCATGGTCTACCTGTCGCCGGCCCCGCTTTATCATTCGGCACCGCAGGCGGCCGTGAACCTCACGATCCGCATGGGCGGCACCGTGATCATCATGGAGAGCTTCGATCCCGAGCGCTATCTCCAGCTCGTCCAGCAATGGGGCATCACCCACACCCAGCTGGTGCCGACGATGTTCTCGCGCATGCTGAAGCTGCCGGAGGAGGTGCGACGCCGCTACGATTTGTCGTCGCTGGAGATCGCGATCCACGCCGCCGCGCCCTGCCCGGCCCTCGTCAAGGAGGACATCATCAAATGGTGGGGACCGATCATCCACGAATATTACGGGGCGACCGAAGGCCTCGGCTTTACCGCCTGCAACAGCGAGGAATGGCTTAGCCACCGCGGCACCGTCGGCAAGGTGCTGCTCGGCGACCTCCACATTCTCGACGAGAACATGAAGCCGTGCCCGACCGGCACGCCCGGACAAGTCTGGTTCAAGACCGGATCGCCGTTCGAATATTTCAACGACCCCGAGAAGACCAGGGAGGCGCGCTCGGCCGACGGCAGCATGAGCACGGTCGGCGATGTCGGCTATGTCGACGACGACCGTTTCCTCTACCTCACCGACCGCGCCACCTTCATGATCATCTCCGGTGGCGTGAACATCTATCCGCAGGAATGCGAGAATCTGCTGATCACCCATCCGAAGGTCGCGGACGCCGCGGTGTTCGGCGTGCCCAATCCCGATCTCGGCGAGGAGGTGAAGGCGGTGGTGCAACCGATGCCGGGCGTGCTGCCAGGCGAGGCGCTCGCCGAGGAGCTGATCGCGTTCTGCGGGCAACAGCTGTCGCGACAGAAGGTGCCGCGCTCGGTGGACTTCGAGAAGGAGTTGCCGCGGCTGCCGACCGGCAAGCTGTACAAGCGGCTGCTGCGCGACCGCTATTGGGGGAACAAGACGTCGCGGATTGTGTGAGGGCGGCAACCACACCCTCGCTGTCGTCCCGGACAAGCGAAGCGCAGATCCGGGACCCATAACCACAGGGAGCTGTTTGGCGAAGACTCGGAGTTGCCGGCTCGCGCGGCAGCTCCTTCCTGGGGTTATGGGTCCCGGGCTCGCGACTTCGTCGCGCCCCGGGACGACGGCAGAGTTTGCGGATGCGACTGCGCATTACACACCACAGGAACCGCCTTCGCACCTGCACTCTCACATTATGAAAATGTGAAAGGCCTGCGGCCTTCCGTCATCCGAATTGCGGAGAGTGCCGCCGCGCTTGCGGGTTGCCTCGCTGTGCTTGCCTCGGCTATCGTCCTGACAAACAGGCCACAAAGGCCGATTGTCCAGGGAGGACGAGGATGCGGAGCGTGCGGGCGCTCGCCGCGACGGCGGCGCTATCTTTGCTGGCGTTTTCGACCATTGCATTCGCCGGCGAGCCCAAGCAGGGCGGTATTCTGCGGATGTATCATCGCGACAGCCCCGGCAATGCCTCGATCCACGAGGGCGCGACCTACTCGCTCAATGTTCCCTTCATGCCCGTCTTCAACAACCTCGTCATCTACAAGCAGGACGAGGCGCAGAACAGGATGGACAACATCATGCCCGAGCTCGCCGAGAGCTGGGCCTGGGTGAACGACAACAAGACCCTGACTTTCAAGCTGCGCCAGGGCGTGAAATGGCATGACGGCAAGCCGTTCACGTCGGCGGACGTCAAATGCACGTTCGACATGCTGATGGGCAAGTCGCAACAGAAGTTCCGGCAGAACCCGCGCAAGACCTGGTACGAGCAGGTCAACGACATCTCCACCAACGGCGATCTCGAGGTCTCGTTCAACCTGAAGCGGCCGCAACCCTCGCTGCTGGCGCTACTGGCCTCCGGCTATACGCCGGTCTACCCCTGCCACGTCTCGCCCGGCGACATGCGCACGCATCCGATCGGCACCGGGCCGTTCAAGTTCGTCGAGTTCAAGGCCAATGAATCGATCAAGCTGACGCGGAACACGGATTACTGGCGCAAGGGCCGTCCCTATCTCGACGGCATCGAGTTCACCATCATTCCGAACCGCTCGACCGCGATCCTCGCCTTCGTCGCCGGCAAGTTCGACATGACGTTCCCGACCGAGGTGAGCATTCCGCTGCTGAAGGACGTGAAGTCGCAGGCGCCGAACGCGGTCTGCGTGGTGGAGCCTAACAACGTCGCGACCAACATCATCGTCAATTCGAGCGCCCCGCCCTTCGACAACATCGATATCCGCCGCGCCATGGCGCTGACGCTCGACCGCAAGGCCTTCATCTCGATCATGTTCGAGGGCCAGGGCGACGTCGGCGGCACCATGCTGCCGCCGCCGAACGGCCTGTGGGGCATGCCGAAGGAGATGCTCGAGACCATTCCGGGTTACGGCCCCGACGTGAAAGCCAACCGCGAGGAGGCCAAGAAGCTGATGCAGAAGGCCGGCTACGGGCCGGACAAGCATCTCGCCGTCAAGGTCTCGACCCGCAACATCCCGGTCTACCGCGATCCCGCGGTAATCCTGATCGACCAGCTCAAGAGCATCTATATCGACGGCGAGCTCGACGTGGTCGAAACCGCGAACTGGTTCCCGAAGATCGCGCGCAAGGACTACATGCTCGGGCTCAATCTGACCGGCAACGCCGTCGACGATCCCGACCAGTCCTTCTACGAGAATTATTCCTGCGGGTCCGAGCGCAACTACACCAACTACTGCAACAAGGAGATCGAGAAGCTGTTCGACGTGCAGTCGCAGGAGACCGATATCGCCAAGCGCAAGAAGCTGGTGTGGGACATCGACAAGAAGTTGCAGGAGGACGTCGCACGCCCGATCATCTTCCACGCGCGCACCGGCTCCTGCTGGCAGCCTTACGTGAGGGGCGTGACGATCATGTCGAACAGCTCGTATAATGGCTATCGCTACGAGGACGTCTGGATGGACAAGTAGCGCAGGCTGACGGGTTCGGCAGGAGGCGAAGGATGTTTGCCTATCTGGTACGACGCCTGTTCCTGATGCTCGTGACCCTGTTCGGGATCTCGATCGTCATCTTCTTCCTGCTGCGCATCGTGCCCGGCAACATCGTCGACATCCTGTTCGCCGCCGCTGGCTATGTCGATCCCGCCGACAAGGCCAATCTGGAGAAGGAGCTCGGCATCGACCAGCCGCTGATCCTGCAATATTGGCACTGGATCAGCGGATTCCTGCGCGGCGATTTCGGCTACTCCTACGTCTCGGAAAAGCCGGCGCTGCAGGAGATCCTGCCGCGGATCCCGATCACGGCGCGGCTCGCAGGCCTCGCGCTGCTGTTCTCGGCATCCATCGGCATTCCGCTCGGCGTCATCAGTGCGGTCAAGCAGGGTACCAAGCTCGACTATGCGCTGCGCGTCGTCAGCCTCAGCGGATTGTCGCTGCCCTCGTTCTGGCTTGGTCTCCTCATCCTCACCGCGGCGGTGGCGATGTTCGGCCAGATCCCGATCTTCAATGCGAACCCGCAGACCTGGCTGGAGGCGTTCACGACCTACGCCGTCCCGGCTGCCGCCGTCGGCTTCCGCAGCGCCGCGCTGACCATGCGCATCACGCGCTCATCGATGCTGGAAGTGCTGCGGCAGGATTATATCCGCACCGCGCGCGCCAAGGGCGCCTCCGACGCCGCGGTGAACTATCACCACGCGCTGAAGAACGCGATCCTGCCTGTCATCACCGTGATCGGCATCGAGGCGGCGTTCCTGATCGGCGGCCTGATCGTCACCGAGACCGTGTTCAACATTCCCGGCGTCGCGCGTTTCCTGGTCGAGGCGATCCGCTGGCGCGACTATCCGATCGTGCAGAACCTCGTGATGTTCATTGCCGTCGTGGTGGTGTTCGCGAACTTCACCGTCGACATGCTCTACGCGGTGTTCGATCCGCGCATCAGATACACCGATTAGGAGAGCTGTTTGGCCGCGATCGACTTCGATGTTGAACTGAGACGCGCCGGGGCGCATGCGACGGGCGGGTGGCGGCGCGTGCTGTTCATGGCACAGCGGCACGTGCTGGGCGCGGCCGGGCTCATCATCATGACGGTGTTCGTGCTCACCGCGATCTTTGCCGATTTCATCGCGCGCTACGACCCGCTCACGGTCGATTCCGCCCGCGCGCTGGCCCGTCCGAGCTGGGCGCACTGGATGGGGACGGACTCGTTCGGCCGCGACGTGTTCAGCCGCATCATCCACGGCGCGCGCATCTCGCTCGCGGTCGGGATCGGATCGACCGCGCTCGGCGGCAGCATCGGCGTCATCGTCGGGCTGACGTCAGGCTATCTCTCCGGCTGGGTCGACCTCGTGTTCCAGCGCGTCTCCGACGTGCTGCAGGCACTGCCGCTGCTGGTGCTGGCCCTGATCATGACGGCCGCGCTCGGACCGTCGCTGCCGAACGTCATCATCGCCATCGCCATTCCGCTGATCCCGACCGTGTCGCGCGTCATTCGTGCCAACACGCTGGCGCTGCGCGAGCAGCCCTTCGTCGAGGCCGCCAAGTCGATCGGCATGAGCGAGGTCCGCATCGCGCTCCGCCACGTGCTGCCGAACACGCTGGCGCCGCTGATCGTCCTCGCCACCGCGCAGCTCGGCTCGACCATCCTGACCGAGGCCTCGCTCTCCTTCCTCGGCCTCGGCATTCCCGAGCCTTACCCGTCATGGGGCCGCATGCTCTCCGAATCCGCCGCCGAATATGTCCGGACCGCGCCGTGGCTGGTGATCTTCCCGGGCATCGCGATCAGCCTCGCCGTATTCGGCGCAAACCTGTTCGGCGACGCCCTGCGCGACATCCTCGATCCCCGGCAGCGCGGCTGATGGCGAACAAATCCGATCTCGTGCTCGATGTGAAGAACCTGAAGACGGTGTTCTTCACCAATTCCGGCCTGTTCAAGGCCGTGGACGACCTGTCCTTCACCGTGAAGCGCGGCGAGACGCTGGCGATCGTCGGCGAATCCGGCTGCGGCAAGAGCGTCACCGCGCTGTCGCTGATGCGGCTCGTGCCGGATCCGCCCGGCCGCATCGTCGGCGGCTCCGTCACGCTCGAAGGCACCGACCTGCTGGCGCTGGACGAAGCGCAGATGCGCGCGGTCAGGGGCAACCGCATCTCCATGATCTTCCAGGAGCCGATGACCTCGCTCAATCCGGTGATCCGGATCGGCGACCAGATCGTCGAAGCGGTGCGGCTGCATCGCAACCTGTCGCGGAAGGAGGCCGGTGAGATTGCGGTCGAGATGCTGCGCCTGGTGCGAATCCCCGAGCCGGCACGGCGCGCGCGCGAATATCCGCACCAGCTCTCCGGCGGCATGCGCCAGCGCGCGATGATCGCGATGGCGCTGGCCTGCAGGCCGGCGCTGCTGATCGCGGACGAGCCGACCACCGCGCTGGACGTCACCATCCAGGCCCAGATCCTGGCGCTGATCCTCGATCTGCAGAAGGAGCTCGGCACCGGCCTCGTGCTGATCACGCACGATCTCGGCGTCGTCGCGCAGACCGCGCAGCGCGTGATCGTGATGTATGCGGGACGGAAGGTCGAGGAAGCCGGCGTCGAGGCACTGTTCGCCGCGCCAAAGCATCCCTATACGCGCGGATTGATGGCCTCGATCCCGGCGGTGCCGGCCTCCGGCGTTCCCGCGCAGGCGCGGCTGAACGAAATTCCCGGCACCGTGCCCTCGCTGGTGCGGCTGCCGCAGGGCTGCGCCTTCGCGCCGCGCTGCAAGCTGGCGGTGAAACGCTGCGAGGCCGAATACCCGCCGCTGGCGGATTGGGGCGGCGGCCATCTCGCAGCGTGCTGGCGCGCGGAAGAAGTCGCGGAGGTGGCATGACCGAGGCGCTGCTCGAAGTCACCGACCTCACGAAACACTATCCGGTGCGCGCCGGCGTGCTGCGCCGGCAGGTCGGCACCGTGCATGCGGTGGATGGCGTCTCGTTCTCGCTCGGCATCGGCGAGACGCTCGGCCTCGTCGGCGAATCCGGTTGCGGCAAGTCGACGGTGGCGCGCAGCGTGCTGCGGCTGGTCGAGCCGACCTCGGGCCAGATCCGGCTCGAGGGCGAGGACATCACGCATCTGTCCAAGACCGCGCTGCGCCCGCACCGCCGCTCGATGCAGATCGTATTCCAGGATCCCTTTGCCTCGCTCAATCCGCGCATGACTGCGGGCGACATCGTCGGCGAGCCGCTGGCCGTGCATGGGCTCGCGAGCGGCAAGGAGCTGGAGGCGCGGGTCGCGAGACTGTTCGAACAAGTGGGCCTGCGGCCGGACCAGATGCAGAATTTCCCGCACCAGTTTTCGGGCGGCCAACGCCAGCGCATCTGCATCGCCCGCGCGCTCGCATTGGAGCCGCGCCTGATCGTCTGCGACGAGCCGGTGTCCGCGCTCGACGTCTCGATCCAGGCGCAGGTGATCAACCTGCTGATCGACCTGCAGCGCCAGCACGGCTTCTCCTATCTCTTCATCGCGCACGACCTCGCCGTGGTCGCGCATATCAGCCACCGCGTGGCCGTGATGTATCTCGGCCGCATCGTCGAGATCGCCGACAAGGACGAGCTGTTCCGCAATCCCAGGCATCCCTATACGCAGGCGCTGCTCGCCTCGGTGCCGGTCGCCAATCCGCTCGCAAAGAAGCTGGTGCCGCTGGTCGACGGCGATGTGCCGAGCCCGGTCAATCCGCCGTCCGGCTGCGCGTTTCACACCCGCTGCCGGTTCGCGATGGAGCGCTGCAGGACGGAGCGCCCCGCGCTGCTGGATGCCGGCGACGGGCACCAGGTGGCGTGCCTACTGAATGAGGGGACGGGCCGACCAACATAGGTGCCGTAGGGCGGGTTACGCCAGCGGACCTCGCTCCGCGCAGCCGCGGGCTAACCCACCCTACGATCACGGAGCGTGCTAATCACCGGCCACGCAGCCAGCGCCGCGGCGAGATGCTTGAGCGTGTGGCCCGAGACAAGATGCCCCGTCGCTTCGAACACGGCCGCATCGCCGAGCTCGAAGAGCTTGGCCAGCACATAGAAAAAGATCACGCCGCCGAGCGGCACGCCAAGCGCACCGAGGCGAGGCCGTGTCAACGCCAATCCCGCCGCGAGCGCCATGCCGCCGAACTGCACGACGGCCCACGGCGTGATGTTGTCGCGCGCCACCCAGGCCGCGAGCGGACCCGCAACCATCATCAGCAGCACCAGCACGCGGCCGGCGCGCATGCTGACGCGCTCGCTGGCTGCGATACCGAGAAAGCCCGCGAATGCCACCGCCATGCCGAGGCGATCTGCCACGAGGCGCTGCGGCACGTCGGGAGCGAGATGATAGAAAGTCGAGCCCACGCAAGTGAGGATCAGCCCCACGAAGAGCCAGCCTGTGCCCGCGGGCGCATCGGGACGGGCGCGCAGCAGCATCAGGCCCCAGACACCCAGCGCGAGGAAGGCGAGGTTGCTCAGCACATCGCCGGCATTGGGCAGGCCGAACCAGCTGCGGCTGTCGACGTAATGCGGGATCGGCCAGGCGGAGGCAGGCAGGGCCGGCGCGAAGAGTGCCGCCAGCACCAGCACGAGGACAGCGGCGCTCAGGTATTTTTCGCGGACGTGTGCTCCGGCGAGGGGAAGCCGGGACGACAGGAAACGGGGCGTAGCATTGGTCTCTGGGGCGGAATCAGTTGCGCGCTGCATGCGAGCCTCCCGATTAAATGAACAATGTTCAATATAGTCCATGATTGAACATTGTTCAATGGCCACCCCTGCGCGCCATGATGCGCCGAAACTTCGTTGAAATCATTGAAATTCTCGCCGACCGGCAGGTGCCGTCGGGAGCAAAGCGAAGCGTGTCCACCACCCCGGTACGC
Source organism: Bradyrhizobium sp. KB893862 SZCCT0404 (assembly GCF_018130885.1). Lineage (NCBI taxonomy): Bacteria > Pseudomonadati > Pseudomonadota > Alphaproteobacteria > Hyphomicrobiales > Nitrobacteraceae > Bradyrhizobium > Bradyrhizobium sp. KB893862 SZCCT0404. Next base: position 84,344 of record NZ_JAFCLT010000016.1, on the reverse strand, counting down.
TTGACCTTCGTGGGCAGGGCGCTTCGCGCCTTTGCCCGCCCTGCGGTACCGCCTTAGCCGGCTCCGATCTCCGCGACGATCCTGCCCGTCGTGACCTGCTCGCCCTCGGCGACGTCGATCGCGGCGACGATGCCATCGATGCCGGCCTTGTGGACGTGCTCCATCTTCATCGCTTCCAGCGTCATCACCGGCTGGCCGATGGTGACGCGATCGCCCGGCTTGACCAGGACGGCGACGACGCGGCCGTTCATGGCGGCGCGGACCTTGCCGTCGCCGCCGTTGCTCGCAGCGGCCTTTGGTGCTGCGAGGGTGAGATCGGTGACCGCGAGCGGGATGCCGCGGTGCTGCACGTACAGCCGATCGCCATCGCGCAGGAATCTTGCGCTGTCCATCACGCCCTCATGCCGGAAGCGAATCGCATCGGGATCGAGCTGGTCGATCTCGAACCTGTCCTGACGACCGTCGGCGGCGACCGTGTAGCTTCCATCACGCTCGCGCGTGACTTCGAGTTCGTGCGTGTGGCCGGCGATCTCGATCTTCGCAGGCAACGGAAAGGTGGCGGCGAGACTGCGGCCGCCTTGCCAGGACGGCGCGCGGGGGTTGGTGACGTAAAGCAGCAGGCCTGCCAGCGCCGTATCGAATGCGGCGTCCGCGCGCGGCGCCAGCAGTTCGTCGCGATGCGCGCCGATGAAGGCGGTCGTCGCCTCGCCCCCGGCAAAGCCGGGATGGCGCAGGCAGGACATCAGGAAGGCCTGGTTGGTCGTCACGCCAAACGCGGTGAGCTGCTCGAGCCCGACAATCAATCGTCCCCTCGCCTCCTCGCGCGTGGCGCCGTGGCTGATCACCTTGGCGATCATGGAATCGTAGTACGGCGGGATCTCCGAGCCCGGTTGCAGCGCGTGCTCGACGCGGATGTCGTCAGGCACCTGCCAGCGCGCCATGCGGCCGGACTGCGGCATGAAGTCCTGCGCGGCATCTTCGGAGCAGAGCCGCACCTCGATGGCGTGACCGGAGAACTTGATATCCTGCTGCTTCACCGGCAATGGCTCGCCGCGTGCGACGCGCAGCTGCAGCTCGACGAGATCAAGCCCGGTGATCGCCTCGGTGACGGGATGCTCGACCTGGAGACGCGTGTTCATCTCCATGAAGTAGAACTCGCCGCTCGCGTCGAGCAAGAATTCCAGCGTGCCGGCGCCCTCATAGCGCAGCGCCTTCACTGCGGATACCGCGACCTCGCCCATCTTGGCGCGCAGCTCCAGCGTGACCGCGGGCGACGGTGCCTCCTCGATCAGCTTCTGGTGCCGCCGCTGCACCGAGCAGTCGCGCTCGCCGAGATGGACGGCGTTGCCGTGGCTGTCGCCGAACACCTGGATCTCGATATGGCGCGGATTCTGGATAGCCCGCTCGAGGATGACGGTGGGATCGCCGAACGCCGCCTTGGCCTCCGACCGCGCGCTGCGCAGCGCATCCGGGAACGAGGCGGCGTCGGCAACCAGCCGCATGCCGCGGCCACCGCCGCCGGCGACCGCCTTGATCATCACGGGGAAGCCGATCTTCCTGGCCTCCGCGAGCATGATTTCGTCGCCCTGATCGGCGCCCTGATAGCCGGGCACGACAGGCACGCCGGCCTTCTTCATGATCTCCTTGGCGCCGGCCTTGTTGCCCATCGCCTCGATCGCCTGCGGCGTCGGGCCGATGAAGACGAGGCCGGCATCCTTGCAGGCTTGCGCGAAATCTTCGTTCTCGGCGAGGAAACCGTAGCCGGGGTGAACGGCATCCGCGCCGCTCGCCTTGGCAGCGGCAATGATCGCGGGGATGTTGAGATAGGATTGCGCGGGCAGCGCCTCGCCGATGCGCACGGCCTGATCGGCCTGTCGCACGTGGAGCGCATCGCGATCGGCGTCCGAATAGACTGCGACGACGCCGAGGCCCAACTGCCGCGCGCTACGCATCACGCGCAATGCGATCTCGCCGCGATTGGCGACCAGGACCTTGAAGAACGGGCGGTGATGCACTGATCCGTTCCTCATGGGCGGGCCACCGAGAATTGCATGCGCTGAGGCGTGCGCGAGTCGCCCTCGCGGCAGATCGCGAGCACTTCGGACAGGACCGCGCGGGTGTCGCGCGGATCGATCACGCCGTCGTCGAGCACGCGGGCGCTGGTCGAGAACACGTCCATCTGGCCGTCGAACACGCCGACGATCTGCGCCTTCATCGCATCGAGCTTCTCTTTCTCGACCGGCTTGCCGCGGCGCGCGGCGGCGGCTTCCGTGACGATCGCCATGGTCTCCGCGGCCTGCTCGCCGCCCATCACCGCGGTCTTGGCGTTGGGCCAGGAGAAGCAGAAGCGCGGATGGAAGCCGCGGCCGCACATGCCGTAATTGCCGGCACCGAAGGAGGCGCCGCAATAGATCGTGATCTGCGGCACCGTCGCGGAAGTCACCGCCTGGATCATCTTGGAGCCGTGCTTGATCATGCCGGCTTCCTCATAGGCCTTGCCGACCATGTAGCCGGTGGTGTTATTGAGGTAGAGGATCGGCGTGCGGGTCTGGCAGCAGGCCTGGATGAAATGCGTCGCCTTGTTGGCGCCGGCTGGATCGAGCGGACCGTTGTTGGTGATGATGCCGATGGCCTGGCCCTCGATGCGGGCATGGCCGCAGACGGTGGCCGGGCCGTAGTTGGGCGCCATCTCGGTGAAGTCGGAATCGTCGATGATGCGCGCGATCACCTGCTTCATGTCGACCGGACGCTTGTGGTCCATCGGCATGATGCCGAGCAGCTCGTCCTGGTCGTAGCGCGGCGGCTTGAATTCAGGAGCCACCTTGTTCGGCCGTTCCCACTCCAGCGCGGCCATGATCTCACGGGCGATGCGCAGCGCGTCGCGGTCATCCTCGGCGAGATAATCGCCAAGACCGGAGACCTGGGTGTGCATCTCGGCGCCGCCGAGTTCTTCCTCGGTCGCGATCTCGCCGGTCGCGGCCTTCAGCAGCGGCGGCCCTGCGAGGAAGGCGCGGGTGCGGCCGCGGACCATGACGATGTAGTCGGAGAGGCCCGTTTGATACGCGCCGCCCGCGGTCGAGGAGCCATGCGTGACGGTGACGACGGGCAGGCCCGCCGCCGAGAGCCGCGCGAGGTTGCGGAAGATGTTGCCGCCGCGGACAAAATCCTCGACGCGGTAGCGCAGCAGATTGGCGCCGGCGCTTTCGACGAGCTGCACATAAGGCAGCTTGTTCTCCAGCGCGAGCTCCTGCACGCGGATGGTCTTGTCGAGGCCGTAGGGCTGCAGTGCGCCGGCATCGATGCCGGCGTCGTTGGCGCTGACCATGCAGCGGATGCCCGAGACGAAGCCGATGCCGGCGATGACGCCGCCGCCTGGGACGCTCTTGTTCGCGTCCGGCACGTCGAACATGTAACCGGCAAGCGTCGACAGCTCGATGAAGGGCGCGCCGGGATCGAGCACCAGCGCGACGCGCTCGCGCGGCAGCAGCTGGCCGCGCTTGTGGAAACGATCCTTCGCGGCCGCGGACGCCGCGCGCGTGCGCTCTTCCAGCGCGCGCATGCGGTCGATGAGGCCGAGCATCCCGTCACGGTTGGCGTGATAGGTCGCGCTGCCGGGGGAAATGGTGTTTTCGAGAATGGACACGTTCAACTGGCTCCGTCGTTCCGGGGCGATGCACAGCATCGAACCCGGAACCTCGAGATTCCGGGTCACTTCGCGTGCCCCGGAATGACAGGATTTGGGTTACCGATTCGTCCCAAAGATCTTCCGCGCCTCGGCGGGTGACGCGACCTCGCGGCCGGCGCGCCGTGCACAGGCGGCGATGGCGTCGATCAGCTGGCCGTTCGACGTCACCTTCGTGCCGTCGGCGAGATAGAAAGTGTCTTCGAGGCCGGTGCGCAAATGGCCGCCGAGCTCGGCGCAGCGCTGATGCAGCGGCCAGATCTCCTCGCGGCCGATCGCGGTGACCTGAAACTTTGCCTCGGGCCGCTTCAGCTTGATCAGGATCGGCAGCAGCTCGGGGTCCGACGGCATGCCGGACGCAACGCCCATGACGAAGTTGTATTCGAGCGGGCCCTTATACATGCCGACCTGGTGGTACATGCCGACGCAGCGCACGATGCCGACGTCGAAGCATTCGAACTCGGGGATGGTGCCGACTGCGTTCATGACGTCGAGATAGTCCTTTACCTTCTCGACCGCGTTGTCGAACATCATCGGCGGCCAGGCCCAGGTGTTGTCGGCCTTCACCTTCAAATAGTTCAGCGAGCCGGCGTTGCAGGCGGCGATCTCGGGCTTCGTTTCCCGGATGCAGTCGAGTGCGCCGGAGTAGTTCGGCCCCGACACGCCGGAGGTGTGGTTGATGATCACGCCCGGGCAAGCCTCGCGAATCGCCTGCTGGATCTCCTTGCTGACCGCAACCTCCCAGGACGGCAGGTGGCCCTTGCCCGGCGCCTGCTGGCGCAGATGGATATGCATGACGGACGCGCCGGCATCGAACGCAGCCTTGGCCTCGCGCGCCATCTGCTCGGGCGTCACGGGCACGTTGTGCTGCTTCGGGTCGGTGAGCACGCCGTTCAGCGCGCAGGTGATGACGGCCTTGTCGCTCATGCCAAAAATATCTCGCACGTTGAGAATTCAACGTGGGCGATCATGTGATGCGGGGCATGCGGCTTCTTGCGCGGAGAAGCTGGAAAAAACGACGAATTCGTAGGGTGGGTTAGCCCGCGGCTACGCGAAGCGTAGTCCGCTGGCTAACCCACCCTACGAGAGCGGTGCTAGCCCGCCTCCGCGAGCCGCACCGTCTCGGTGCTGCGATAGATCGCAAGGTCGCGCGAGCCGACGAAGATCGCGCGCGGCTTCAATCCGTAGAAGCGGCGGATCGAATGGCTGAAATGGGTGGAGTCCGGATAGCCGATGTCCTGCGCGAGATGGGCGAGGTTGAGGTCCTGGTTGGCGAAGTGCAGCAAATGCCGCGCGCGCTTCCAGGCGCGGAAGGAGCGGAACGAGATGCCGGTCTCTTCCTTGAACAGATGCAGGAAGCGCGAGGCGGAGAGCCCCGCTTCGGCGGCGCATGTATCCGCCGTCACCGGCTCGCCGGAGAAGCGCTCGATGCGGGCGACCGCGCGCGTCACGCGCGGGTCGAGCACGCGGCGCGGCAGCGCCTCGCCGAAGCACATCTCGTCGAATTCGGCAGTGGTGATGTCGCCGTAGCGGCGCTGGCGCAGCAACGCGTAAGCGGCGAGGATCTTGCGGGCATAGGCCGCGCGGTCCGGTCCCATCAGCCGCTCGGCCAGGGCTTCGAGCACGCCATCCGGCATGCTCTCGGGCTCGAGCGTCACGCTGATGGCGGTGCGATAGTCGCTGGCAATGGAATGCCGCTGGTTCGGCAGGGTGACGAACAGCTCGCCGGAGGCGAGAGCGTCGTCGATGGTCAGGTGCAGATTGCCCTTGACCGCCACATAGACATGGCAGCAGCCCGGGGTCCGCTTGCGGGGGCGGCCGAGCAGGCCGGCATAGAACACCCGCTCCGGCGTGATCAGCATCAGATGGTCGGATTCGCGACCGTTATATTCCATTGGGCTCCTCCTCGCGCGGCTCTCTGGCCGCTGCGGACGGAGGTCACCTTAGCGGAAATTTGGGCGCTGTCACGACGGGATAGCGCTGTCATGGAGGCGCAAGAGATGACCATTCCGGGACTGTTGGGAGACGCGCCCGGAACTCTCGTTCACCGTCGTTCCGGCCTAGCGCGCAATTGCGCGCGGGGGGCCGGGACGACCACTACGCCCTCACGCGCGGCGCAACATTCTGCTCCTGGCCGGCCTTTTGCTCCGCAGCAACGGCGCGCCTGAAGCCGTCGCGTTGCTGCAGTCGCGCCCAATAGGCTGCGACATTTGGCCCAAAGTCCTTGGCGAGCCCGATATTGTCGGCGAGGCGGAGCGCGTAACCGATGACAATGTCAGCGGCGGTGAAGCGACCCGCGCACAAGGTTTCGGCATTTGCGGTGGCTGCCTCAACGGCGCGCAGCCGCCCTAAGAACCATTTTGCATAGTCGGTGGCGACCTGCGGATTGCGCCGCTCTTCCGGCTCGAGCTGGGTGTATCTGAGCACCAGCGTTTGCGGGAAGGTTAACGTCGCATCGCTGAAATACATCCAGTTCAGGAACGCGCCATAGGCGGGATCCGCGACATCCACCATCAGCGGAGTCGGGGCGTATTTGGTACCGAGATAATGACAGATGCCGGAGGACTCCGTCATCTTCGTCTCGCCATCGACCATGAAGGGGATCGTGCCGAGCGGATTGAGCGCGAGGTACTCCTTGGCGAAGACGCGCGGCGGGAACGGCAGCATCTTCAGCTCATACGGCAGCCCCATCTCCTCCAGCATCCAGAGCGGACGGAACGAGCGCGCGGCGTCGCAATGATAGAGCGTAATCATGATGCATTCCCCTTACCACTGCCCGGCAGCGTACCCATCATCTTGCACAAGACCATCAGCATGACTTCGTCGGCGCCGCCGCCGATCGAGGTCAGGCGGCTGTCGCGATAGGCACGGCTGACCGGCGTCTCGTTGGTAAAGCCCATTCCGCCCCAATATTGCAAGCAGGCGTCGGTGAGCTCGCGGCCGAGCCGGCCGGCCTTCAGCTTGGCCATGGTCGCAAGCCGCGTCACGTCCTCGCCGGCGACCAGCTGCTCGGCGGCGCGGTAGATCAGCGCGCGCAGCAGCTCGACCTCGGTCTGCATCTCCGCGAGCTTGAAGTGCACGACCTGATTGTCGAGGATCGACTTCCCGAACGCCTTGCGATCGCGCGTGTACGCGATGGTCTGGTCGATGATGTATTCGTGCGCCTTGAGGCACGCCGCCGCGCCCCAGAGCCGCTCCTCCTGGAACTGGATCATCTGGTAGGTAAAACCCTTGCCCTCCTCGCCGATCCGGTTGCGCTTGGGCACGCGGACATTGTCGAAGAAGATCTGCGCCGTGTCGGACGAGCGCATACCCATCTTGTCGAGCTTTCGCGCGACAGTGACGCCCTTGCTCTTCATGGGCACGCAGATCAGAGACTTGTTGCGGTGGACGGGCCCGTCGCCGGTGTTGGCGAGCAGGCAGATCCAGTCGGCCTGGGTGCCGTTGGTGATCCACATCTTGCCGCCATTGATGACGTAATCGTCGCCGTCGGAGCGCGCATTGGTCTTGATCGAGGCGACGTCGGAGCCTGCGCCGGGCTCGGAGACGCCGATGCAGGCCACAAAGTCACCGGAGATCGAGGGCGCCAGGAATTCGCGGCGCACCTCGTCCGAGCCGAATCGCGCCAGCGCCGGCGTCGCCATGTCGGTCTGCACGCCGATCGCCATCGGCACGCCGCCGCAAGTAATGGCGCCGAGCTCTTCCGCCATCATCAGCGCATAGGAATAGTCGAGGCCCGAGCCGCCGAATTCGACCGGCTTGTTCAGGCCGAGGAAGCCGAGGCTGCCCATCTTCTTGAACAGCGCATGCGCCGGGAAGATGTCGGCCTTCTCCCATTCATCGACATGAGGGTTGATCTCGTTGGCGATGAATTTCTGCAAGCTACGGCGGATGTCGTCGTGGTCGGCGGTGAATAGCATTTTGTTTCCCGTCATTCCGGGGCGCGCGAAGCGCGAACCCGGAATCTCGATATGTTAGGACTCAGCTCTAGCCCCCGGGTTCGCGCTCCGCGCGCCCCGGGACGACGCATTTTCACAACCCCATCTGCCGGCTGGCCAGATCCTTCATGATCTCCTCGGTGCCGCCGCCGATGGCGTTGACCTTGACTTCGCGGTAGATGCGCTCGGCCTTGATGCCGCGCATGAAGCCGGCGCCGCCGAAGATCTGCACGGCTTCCGAGGCGCAGAACGCCATGGTCTGGGTCGCCTGGTTCTTCATCATGCAGATCTCCGCGACCGGGCTCTCGCCCTGCTCCAGCCGCCAGGCCAGCATCTCCAGCATCGCCTGACTTGCCGCGACCTTCTGCGCCATGTCGACGATCTTGTGGCGGATGACCTGATGCTGGGCGAGCGGCTTGCCGAAGGTCTTGCGCTCCTTGGCATAGGCAATCGCCTCGTCGAGACAGACGCGCGCGAAGCCGGTGCAGCCCGCGGCCATGCCCATGCGCTCGCTGTTGAAATTCCGCATGATGATCTTGAAGCCCTGCCCCTCCTCACCGATGAGGTTCTCGGCCGGCACGCGGCAGTCGTCGAAATGCAGCGTCGCGGTGTCGGAGGCCCACCAGCCCATTTTCTTCAGTTTTGTCCTGGACAGGCCGGGCGTGTCGCCCTCGATCAGGAGCAGACTGACGCCGCCGGCGCCCTCGCCGCCCGTGCGCACGGCAACGGTCAGATAGTCCGCGCGCATCCCTGAGGTGATGAAGGTCTTTTCGCCGCTCACGACGTAGTGATCGCCGTCGCGTCGGGCCTTCGTGCGGAGGTTTGCAACGTCCGAGCCCCCGCCGGGCTCGGTGATCGCGAGCGCGGAAATCTTCTCGCCCGCCAGCACCTGCGGCAGCACGCGCGCCTTCACCTCGGGCCGTGCCGCCCGCGCGATCGGCGGCGAGCCGATAGTGTGACTCATCAGGCTGGCGCTGACGCCGCCGGCACCGGCCCGCGCCAATTCCTGGCTGGCGACGATCTTCATGAACTGGTCGGCGGCGATCCCGCCATATTCCTCGGGGAATCCGAGTCCCAGAAGGCCGATCTCCGCCGCCTTGCGATAAAGCACACGCGGGAATTCGCCGGCTTCGTCCCAGTCGTGGGCGAACGGCGCGATCTCCTTTTCGACGAAGCGGCGCATGACGTCGCGGAAGGCGTCGTGCTCGGCGGTATAGAACGGGCTCTTCATCGCAACTCGCCCTCTGGCGGATTCGTCCGGTCCACCATGGCCGGAACAACAGCCGTCCACTTGCGCAGAGTGGCTGACCGGGGAACCGCTCCACGGCAGCGCGCCGCCTAGCAACTCAACGCAAGACGATTTTCACCCCCCGCAGGCCAACTCCAAATCAAAAAAGACGTCGTTGCACAGACTCCGGCTGGCCCCAGGGCCACGCCGGGCATGGTGCACGGCGACAGGAATGCAGGCGGCACAAGACCGCCGAGGGAGGGATTTTTGGCCGTTCGTTACTACGACTGGATCACCCACCATGGCCGCCGCACACCCGACAAGGTTGCGGTGATCGATCTCGCCAGCGAGCGCCGCTTCAGCTATTCGCAGCTCGACGGCCGCGTCTCGCGCCTCGCCTCGTTCCTGCGTCACACGCTGAAGGTCTCGCGCGGGGACCGCGTCGCGGTGCTGGCGCTGAACACGACCGATACGCTGGAGGTGCAGTTCGCCTGCGGACGTCTGGGCGCCATCTTCGTGCCGCTCAACACCCGCCTCACCGTTCCCGAGCTGCAATTCATCACCGGCGACTGCGCGCCTGTTGTGATGATCCACGACACCGATCTCGCCGAAACGGCGCTTGCCGTCGCAAAGCTCTGCAACATCCCGACAAGCCTGCAGCTCGGGCCAGGCGGGGCCTATGAGGCCGGCATCGCCGCAGCAAAGCCGCTCGACCGCGCCGAAGAGGTCACGCTCGATGACGTCTCGACCATCATGTACACGTCGGGCACGACGGGGCATCCGAAGGGCGCGACCATCACTCATGGCATGACCTTCTGGAATTGCGTCAATCTCGGTGGCCCCGCCTGCATCGGGCCGTCCTCGGTGCTGCTCACCGTGCTGCCGCTGTTTCATACCGGCGGGCTCAATTGCTACACCAATCCGGTGCTGCATGCCGGCGGCACCGTGATGATCATGCGCGCCTTCGATCCCGGCACGGCGCTCGGCCTGATCAACGATCCCGCCCAGGGCATCAACGTGTTCTTCGGCGTGCCCGCGATCTACCAGTTCATGGCGCAGCATCCGGCTTTCGCCACGACCGACCTCGGCAGGCTGATCGTCGGCGGTGTCGGCGGCGCGCCGATGCCGGTGCCGCTATTGAAGGTCTGGGAGGCGCGCGGCGTCGCGCTCCAGCAGGGCTACGGCATGACCGAGACCTCGCCGGCCGTGCTGGTGCTCGACCGCGAGGACGCGGCGCGCAAGGCCGGCTCCGCCGGCAAGCCGGTGCTGCACACCGAAGTGCGCATCGTGCGGCCCGACGGCAGCGATGCCGCTATCGGCGAACTCGGCGAACTCTGGGTCAAGGGTCCCAACATCACGCCGGGCTACTGGAACAGGCCCGAGGCGAACAAGACCTCCTTCACCGACGGCTGGCTGCACACCGGCGATGCCACGCGCATCGACGACGAGGGCTTCTACTACATCGTCGACCGCTGGAAGGACATGTACATCTCCGGCGGCGAGAACGTCTATCCGGCTGAGGTCGAGAACGTCCTGCATCAGTTGCCCGCGATCGCGGAAGCCGCAGTGATCGGCATCTCTGATCCGCAATGGGGCGAGGTCGGCCTTGCCATCGTCGCGGTCAAGCCGGGCGAGCGGTTGACCGAGGCAGATGTGTTTGCGCATTGCGCGGCCAATCTGGCGCGCTTCAAGTGCCCGCGGCAGATCCGCTTCGTCACGGCGCTGCCGCGCAACGCCACCGGCAAGATCCACAAGCCGACCCTGCGCAAGGAATTCTCCGTCGTTTCGGAGGTCGACAAGAAAGTCGCCAACGCCTGATGGAAGCGCCCCTTGCGGGCGCGTTTCTTTTTTTGAAGTGCCTGCCCAACCCACAAGAAACCCAAGGAATTTCCATGAAGAACAAGAAACTCTCCCTGCTCGCCGCGGCGGCGGCCCTGACATTGCTCTCGGCCCAGGGCGCCCAGGCGCAGAAGAAATACGACACCGGTGTCACCGACACCGAGATCAAGATCGGCAATGTCGAGGCCTATTCGGGTCCGGCCTCCGCCTATGGCGTGATCGGCAAGACCGAGGAAGCCTATTTCAAGATGATCAACGACCAGGGCGGCATCAACGGCCGCAAGATCAACTGGATCTCCTACGACGACGGCTATTCGCCGCCGAAGACCGTGGAGCAGGTCCGCAAGCTGATCGAGAGCGACGAGGTCTTCCTGGTGTTCAACGCGCTGGGCACGCCGACCCAGACCGCCGTGCAGAAATATCACAATTCGAAGAAGGTGCCGCAGCTCTTCCTCGCGACCGGCGCCAGCAAGTGGAACGACCCGCAGAACTTTCCGTGGACCATGGGCTTCCAGCCGAGCTACCGCGTCGAGGCGCGGATCTTCGCCAAGTATATCCTGAAGGAGAAGCCGGACGCGAAGGTCGCGATCTTCTATGCCAACGACGATTTCGGCAAGGACTACGTCGCGGGCATCAAGGACGTGTTCGGCGACAAGGCGTCGAAACTGATCGTCGCCGAAGAGAGCTACGAGACGTCGGAGCCGTCGATCGACGCCCATATCGTCAAGCTCAAGGGCACAGGAGCCGATGTCTTCGTCAACATCGCGACCCCGAAATTCGCGGCGCAGGCCATCAAGAAGATCGCCGAGCTGGAATGGAAGCCGATGCACCTGATGACTGATGTCTCGGTGTCGATCGGCGCCGTGATGAAGCCCGCCGGCCTCGAAGCCTCCGAAGGCGTGCTGTCTGCCGGCTATTTGAAGGACGCGTCGGACCCGCAGTGGAAGGACGACGAGGGCATGAAGAAGTTCATGGCCTTCATCGACAAGTACATGCCCGGCGCAAACATCTCGGACGCGAATCTCGTCTACGGCTATGCCGCAGCCCAGACGATGGTTCAGGTGCTGAAGCAGTCGGGCGACAATCTCACGCGTGAGAACGTGATGAAGCAGGCCGCCAGCCTGAAGAACTTCGTGCCGGACACGCTGATCCCGGGGATCACGATCAACACCTCGGCCACCGACTTCGCGCCGATCGAGCAGCTCAAGATGTGGCGCTTCAAGAAGGGCCAGTGGGAGCTGTTCGGCGACATCATCAGCGCCGAGCCGAGCGGCTAGCGCGCGGCGGACGGTCCATGCACGGAAGATGGCGGCCGCGAGGCCGCCATCTTTTCATCCATGTCCTTCAAGATGAAGCTATGCCGGCAGAAAGAGTGCGAACGGTTCTTCCACCGTACGGCGCAGATGCTTCCGGTACAGGGCGTAATTGGCGTCGTCGGGCGCGACTCGTCCCAGCGACGGCTTCGGAATGTTCTTCAGCGGCACATAGGCGATCGGCGCGGCGATCGGCGTCAGCTGCGAGCCGGGCCCGGCGCGAAGCGTCGAGATGATGCCGTACATCTCGCCGGCAACGGTCGGCCGCGACACCGTGATCACGCGATGCTGACCGTGCTTGATGATGACGAGATAGATGAAGCCGGACTGGTGGGGGACGGCGACCTCGCCGGTGTGCTCATAGGCGGTATCCGTCCGCTCGCCCTCGCGGAAGACCAGCGATGAGACCTTCGGCTCCCAGACGATCTCGGTGCGGTAGGCGAAGATCGCGTCCTTGTCGCCGAAGGACGGGCGCAGGGTGATGTAGATGTCCTCGAGCCAGGTCACCGCGCGATGCGCATAGGAGCCGAGACTGTCGGGCGCGACGTCGTTTGCGGCCGTCGGCGCCGCCACAACGGCGGGACTTTTGCGCAAGGACACGCCCAGCGCCTGCTCGAGCCGGACCGTGGTCGCCAGGGTGAACGGCCGGCGGCCGCCGAGCACTTTCTCCAGGGTCGACAGGCTGAGCTTGGCCTGCTCGGCCAGCGCCTGCCGGGAGATCCGGCGCCTGGCCAGCTCCTCGCGAATGGTCTCCGCGATCTCGCGGCTCTGCTCGTCCGAAAGCTGCTTGTCGGCCTGCATCTGCATCGTCAACCCTGCCTGGGAGCACCATTCTAGCAGGACGGACAAAGCAGCACAAAACCGCACATCGCCGCCCCGGCGGCGGGCCCGTCCGGCCGGCGGCGGCGGAACATTGCCGATCATTCTGCTCGCGAAATCCGGCCCTCCCGACGGATGCTGAGGACCAGCAAACATGCTCCGGGAGCAGACCAAATGAGCAGCTACGACACCACCGACAGCGACGAACACCCTCTGCTCAGGGGGCTGATCAAGGTCGGATTGTTTCTCCTCGCACAGGGCATCGCGGTGCTGCTGGTCGCCTTCGTGGCCCTTCTGGTGAGCTTCGGGACCGGCTGGTCGGCAACGACCGAGCAGGCCGGACTGCTCCAGCCCGGCGAGGCACGGTCGGGCAGCCTCCTGCTGAAGGAGGACGGCGCCACCACCGAGGCGATCCGCCTCGGGACCGACATCGACATCACGGTCTCCGGTCCGACGCTGCGCGCCCGCGTCACGCAGGTGTTCCGCAACCCGACCAAGGACTGGGTCGAAGCCACCTATGTCTACCCGCTCGCGACCAACGGCGCCGTCGACACGCTGAAGATGGTGGTCGGCGACCGCGTCATCGTCGGCGACATCAAGGAGCGGCAGCAGGCCCGCGTGATCTACGAGCAGGCGCGCAGCGCCGGCCAGAAGGCCGCACTCACCGAGCAGGAGCGGCCCAACATCTTCACCAATTCGGTTGCCAATATCGGTCCCGGCGAGACCGTGCTGGTGCAGATCGAATATCAGGAGCCGGCCCACCAGTCCGGCAATGAATATTCGCTGCGCCTGCCGCTGGTGGTCGCCCCGCGCTACAATCCGGCGCCGATCGTGCAGAGCGTCGACTTCCGCAAGGACGGCTCCGGTTGGGGCGCAACGAATTCGGATCCCGTGCCGGATCGCGACCGCATCTCGCCGCCCGTGCTGGATCCCGCCAGGACTGCGCCGGTCAATCCGACCAGCATTACGGTGCGCCTGAAGGCCGGCTTTGCGCTCGGCGAAGTCAAGAGCCACCACCACAACGTCAAGATCGAGAGCCCTGACAACACGACGCGTGTCGTCACGCTCGCTGACGGCTCTGTCCCCGCCGACCGCGATTTCGAACTGACCTGGAAGCCGGCCGCCGAGAAGGCGCCGTCGGTCGGCCTGTTCCGCGAGCATGTCGGCGATGCCGATTATCTGCTCGCCTTCGTCACCCCGCCCAGCGCCGAGCAGGCGACGCAGAAGCCGCTGCCGCGCGAGGTCGTGTTCGTGATCGACAATTCCGGCTCGATGGGCGGCACGTCCATCGTGCAAGCCAAGGCGAGCCTGCTCTATGCGCTCGGCCGCCTGCAGCCCAATGACCGCTTCAACGTCATTCGCTTCGACGACACCATGGACGTGCTGTTCTCAACCTCCGTGCCGGCCGACCCCGCGCATCTCGGCGAAGCACTCGGTTTCGTCAATGGACTGCAGGCGCGCGGCGGCACCGAGATGGTGCCGGCAATGCGCGCCGCGCTGACCGACAAGCTCGCTGACACCAACATGGTTCGCCAGGTCGTGTTCCTGACCGACGGCGCGATCGGCAACGAGCAGCAATTGTTCGAAACCATCACGGCGATGCGCGGCCGCTCGCGCGTCTTCATGGTCGGCATCGGCTCTGCGCCCAACACCTATCTGATGACGCGCGCCGCCGAGCTCGGCCGCGGCGCCTTCACCCATATCGGCTCCGTCGAGCAGGTCGAGGAGCGTATGCGCGGCCTGTTCGCCAAGCTGGAAAACCCTGCCGTGACCGGCCTCAGCGCAAAATTTTCCGACGCCAAGGCCGACATCACCCCAGCGATCATTCCGGACGTCTATCGCGACGAGCCGCTGGTGCTGGCGGCCAAGCTCGACAAGCTCGCGGGCTCGCTCGAGATCAAGGGCCGCGTCGGCGACCGCCCGTGGTCGGTGACGCTGCCGCTGCAAAGCGCCGCCGAAGGCAAGGGGCTGTCGAAACTCTGGGCGAGGCGCAAGATCGGCGATGCCGAGGTGGCGCGCACGCTGCGCGAGATGACGCCCGACGACTCCGACAAGGCGATCCTGGCGCTGGCGCTCGACCACCAGATCGTCACGCGGCTCACCAGCCTCGTCGCCGTCGACAAGACGCCGAGCCGGCCCGAAGGCGAGCCGCTCAGGCTCAGCGACCTGCCGATCAATCTGCCGGCTGGATGGGATTTCGAGAAGGTGTTCGGCGAACGGCCGCATCTGACGCCGACGCAGCTGCGCGAACGTCATGCCGATGCACGCAATCTGCCGGCGGCGCGACGGCCGACCCCCGCCGCACAAGACGCAGTCCGCCTGCCCAAGACCGCAACCTCGGCCGAGCTGAAGATGATCGCAGGCCTCGTCCTGATCGTGCTCGCCCTGGTCCTGTTCGTGTTCAACCGGCGTCGGCCCTTGCTCACCGTCGCCGCTTGAGAGAGGAGCCCCCCGAACTCCTCTGTTAGCGCGCGCGGCTGCCCGTCCCTTCCAACGGCCGCGCGCGCCTTTTTTTGGGAACACGCCGTCTCAACCGAATTCGTCATTGCGAGCGAAGCGAAGCAATCCAGAAATGCACCCGCTGAGACAGTCTGGATTGCTTCGTCGCAAGGGCTCCTCGCAATGACAGGAATTGACACAATGCCCCGCTTCATCTCTCCCCTGGTATTGGCCCTGATCGGCCTCATCCTGTTCGGCGACGGCGCCTACATCCACGCCAAGGCCTGGCTCGCGCAGGCGCTGCTGGAGCGGGCGTTCGACCGCAGCATGGCGACGGGACAGGCGGTGAAGCCATGGTCATGGGCCGACACCTGGCCGGTGGCGCGGATCGAGGTCAAGCGGATCGGCGCCAGCGCCATCGTGCTGGAAGGCGCGAGCGGACAGGCGCTGGCTTTCGGACCCGGCCATGTCGACCACACGCCGGAGGCGGGCGAACGCGGGATTGCCGTCTATGCCGCCCATCGCGACACGCATTTCCGCTTCCTGCGCAACGTTGCCATCGGCGACGTCATCGACGTCACACGCAGCGACGGTCAACATTTTCGTTATCGCGCCGATTCGTCGGCCGTGGTCCGTTTCGATGCATCGGGCATCGATGCCACGGCGCAGGGTTTCGAGCTCGTTCTCGCGACCTGCTGGCCATTCGACGCCGTCAGTTCCGGCCCCGAGCGCTACATCCTGCACGCAACATTGATCGAAGCCGGCAGATAGATCGCCCGCGATCCAGCGAGACGCACCGAAGCGTTGCTCATTCCACCACACGGCATGCCAACTCGCATGGTTGCCACTCCGAAGAACTCCCCATAGAACAGAGTGACGCGCCACCAATAAGAACAACAGGTGAGGTCACGCCATGGAAGCCCATGTGTCTGCTGCGTCCGCGTCTCGTCCATGGTCTCCGCCGCCGGGCGCCAGCGACATCGTCAAGCGCATCCATGCCATGCTGCACCCGCACAACATCGTGCTGGTGGGCGCGACCGACAAGCCCGGCAATTATGCCGAGCGCATCTGGAACAATCTGGTCAAATACGGTTTCGAGGGCGGGCTCTATCCGATCAACGCCAAACGCGAGAGCATCTGGGGCGTCACCTGCTACAAGGATTTCGCGAGCCTGCCGGAAAAGCCGGATCACGTGCTGGTGCTGGTGCCGGCACGCTTCGCCGTGCAGGTGATCCGCGATGCGGCTGCCGCCGGCGCGCGCTCGGCCACCATCGTCACCTCCGGCTTCAGCGAGCTGCAGGATGACGAGAGCCAGAGGCTCGCCGCCGAATTGCAGGCGGCGATACGCGAGACGGGCCTCGCCGTCACCGGGCCGAACTGCCTCGGCAATCTGAGCGCCGGCGAGAAGCTTTTCACCAATATCGACGACCGCATCGTCACCATGGAACAGGGCGCGGTGGCGATCGCCGGTCAATCCGGCGCCATCGTCATGGCGATCCGCCAGGCGCTGGAGGATCGCGGCGTCGGGGTCGGCTACATGGTGACCACAGGCAACGAAGCCGGGCTCGAGACGCCGGATTTGATGCGCTATTTCGCAGAAGATCCAAGCGTCAGGGTGATCGTCGTCTACCTC
This sequence comes from Bradyrhizobium sp. KB893862 SZCCT0404, assembly GCF_018130885.1. NCBI lineage: Bacteria > Pseudomonadati > Pseudomonadota > Alphaproteobacteria > Hyphomicrobiales > Nitrobacteraceae > Bradyrhizobium > Bradyrhizobium sp. KB893862 SZCCT0404. The sequence goes on along the minus strand of NZ_JAFCLT010000016.1, from coordinate 67,453 downwards.
GAAGGCGTGCGTAACACCAAGGCGTTCCGCGATGCCTGCAAGGCGGCGCGCGCCGCCAGCAAGCCGGTGATCGCGCTCAAGCTCGGGGCGTCCGAGGGCGGCCGCGCCGCGGCGATGGCACACACCGGCGCGCTGGCTGGCTCGATCGAGACTTTCGACGCCATCGCAACGCGCGAGGGCGTGATCCGGGTCGGCGGGCTCGACGAGCTGATCGAGACCACCGAATGCTTCGTCCACTCAGCCGTGCCGAAGGGCGACCGGCTCGCAGCCGTGACACTCTCAGGCGGCAAGCGCGGCATGCTGCTCGACGCCTTCTATGCCGAAGGCCTGAGTTTCGCGCCGCTGAGCCCGCATGTCGGCTCGGAGCTCGCAAAAATGCTCGGGCCGGGCTCGATCGTCGGCAATCCGCTCGACGCCGGCTTTGCCGCGGTGGTCGATCCCTCCGTCTACATGAAGTCGATCAAGCTGATGATCGACGATCCCGATATCGACATCGTGATCATCGATGCCGAGCTGCCCAAGACGCCGCACGAGCTGCGCGAGCGGAACTTGCGTATCGTCAACGACATGGCGAGCGGGGCCGGCAAGCCCGTGATCTATATCAGCGCGATGTCGATCGGCTTCACCGACTTCACCAAGGGCTTGCGCCAATCACTCCCCCATCTCGCGGTGATGCAGGGCATGGACCGGGCGGTCACCGCGATCAAGTCGCTGCTCGCCTATGCGAAGCTGCGCAAGGAAGTGCCCGACATCGTCTCCTCATCGAAGCCCGCCGCACGCGCCGTGCTGGAGAAGGCGCTGAAATCGGCTAACGGCGCCGCGCTCGACGAGGTCGCCTCGAAGAAGCTGCTGAAGGCCTATGGCATCCCGATCTCCAGGGAGGCGATCGCGCAGACCGCGGCGGAGGCTGCGAAGATCGCCAAGCAGATCGGCTTCCCGGTCGTGGCGAAAGTGGTCAGCGCCGAGATCCTGCACAAGTCCGACATTGGCGGCGTGGTGCTGAACCTCAACAGCGCAGCCGAGGTGAAGAAGGCGTTCACCGACATTTCCGCGCGGGTGGCGAGGCTGAAGGGCAAGCCGAAGCTGGACGGCATCCTGATCGCGCAGCAGGTCAAGGCCGATCTCGAGCTGGTGGTCGGCGCCTCGCTCGATGCCGAGATGGGTCCGGTCGTGCTGTTCGGCACGGGGGGCATCGACATCGAGCTGATGAAGGACGTCGCGCTCGCCGGCGCGCCGCTGGACGAGGCCGAGGCGCGGCTCCTGATCGGCCGCACCAAGGCCGGCATCAAGATGCGCGGCTATCGCGGCAAGCCGGCCTTGCACGAGGCCTCCGCGGTGAAGGCGCTGGTCGGCCTGTCCAACCTGATCGCGGATGCCGGCGACCGCATCGCTTCGGTCGACATCAATCCGTTCCTGATCAACCCCAAAACGGGCGTGGCCGTCGATGCGCTGATCGTGCTGAACAATGCCGCGGCAAAACGCGCGGCGGGGCATTGAGAAGACTGTGGGGCGGATTAGCGCAGCGTAATCCACCAATTCCACCTATCCGGGGGTAGGCGTTGGCGGGTTACGCTTCGCTAACCCGCCCTACCTAGAATCTCGGCCATCCGGGCTTCTTCCCACCTGCCCGCTTTGGCCGTAGACTCAGCCTCATGGCACGCGCGAGCAATCTTGTGATCGGTACGGCGACGCTGGCGGTGATCGCCGTCGCGTTCGGCGGCCTGCTCGGCGTGCAGAAATGGCGCACCATCCAGAGCCGCAGCCAGTTGCGCGTGGTGTTCGAGGGCGGCTCCGCGAGCGGCCTGCGCCGCGGCGGGCCGGTCAATTTCGACGGCGTGCCTGCGGGCCAGATCCTGTCGATCAAGCTCGACAATCCGCGCCGCATCGTGGCCTTGGTCATGCTCGACAACGCCGCGCCGATCCGCAAGGACACCGTCGCGGGCATCGAGTTCCAGGGGCTCACCGGCGTCGCCGCGATCTCGCTGATCGGTGGCGCGCCCTCGGCGCCGCCGGTGCCGCTGGATGTGGACGGCATCCCCGTGCTGACCGCCGATCTCAGCGACGCCGAATCCATCGTCGACACCCTGCACAGCGTCGACCGCACCATCGTCAGCAACGCGCCGGCCATCAAGGAGGGTCTGCGCACGTTCGAGACCTACACCGCCGATCTCAGGAGCAAGGGCGGCGAGATCGATTCCGTGATGGCCAAGGTCGACAGCGCCTTCGCGGGATTCGACAAGGCCGTCACCAAGATCGAAAGCGTGGTGCCCGGCTTCGTCAACGGCAAGGCCGACGAACTGTTCGAGAAGGTGCAGGACCTGCACGAGCTCGCCGACACCATGAAGAAGAAATCGGCGACCTATCTCGAGGAGATCCGCCGCTCGCTGCTCGACGTCAGCGAGACCGCGAACAAGATGGCCGGCACGCCCCTGCCGCCGCGGCCACCTCGCCAGCCCGAGCAGAAGAAGCGGTAGCTTTCCTGGGGCGCCCTGGAGGAAAAGGCGTTGAAGCTTCCACAGCGTCATGGCCGGGCTCGTCCCGGCCATCCACGTCTGGCCTCGCGGGACAAAGAACGTGGATGCCCGGGACAAGCCCGGGCATGACGACGACCTCTATGCCCTCACCTCACCACGCGTAGCGGAGGACGCCCTTGCCGGCGTAGGAGCGCGTGACGTTCGAGAACTCGCCCTCGAAGGTCGCCGACGCGGACCAGCCGTTCATCCAGTTCATCTGCACCGACGCCGTGGTCAGTGCGGAATCGCGCGCCTGGGCGGCGCCGTTCACGACGAAGGCCGAACCCGGCAGCGTCTGGAACACCGCGCCGACGGTGCGATCCGGATTGAAGTCATGCGCCCAGGCAAGACGTCCGCGCAGCGTCATCACGCCGCCCGCCGCTGCAAACGACCTGTCCGCACGCAGGCCGAGCTCGGTGCGGGTGCTGGTCACGTCCTTGGCGGCATAGTTGAGCGCAAAGGTATTGTTGCCGACCACCGCGAACTCCGAATAGTTCGGAAGGCTGAACATGGTGGCCTGGGCGGCGGCATAGGGCGTCAGGCCAATCCACTGTGTCGCATAGCGATAGCCGCCCTCGACGCGGCCCGAGAACGCATTGGCGTTGAATTGCGCGCGAAGCTGATCAGTCCCGGCAGCGGTGACGATGCGATTGGTGGTGACGTCCTGCCAGCCATAGGCCAATGCGGCCGTGATGTAGGCCGGTCCGGCGTTGTGACGCACGAAGGCGCCGGCCTGGAACAGGTCGGAACGGCCCCAGCCGAGCCCGTTGACGTTGAAGCCGGTGCCGCCGCCGGCCAGCGCAAAACCGGCGATCGTCGACGGCGAGAAGCGATAGTCGAGGCCGACGGCCGTGCCGTAGACGCTGCTGCTGCTGGCGTTGGAACCGAGGGCCGTGTTGCCGTCCGTGGTCTGCGAGCCACCATAGCCGGCCGCCCACACATCCCAGCGCTGATCGAATGTCGCCGCCGGCGCCTTGCGGTAGATCGAGGCGAACGCGTCGCGCGCGCTTCCGTCACGTGCACGCTTGCCGGTCGACGCATAGGCATCCGCCTCGTCGGCCAGCGGCGTCGCCCCGGGCGCACCGCTGCGACCCGAACCGAACACGTCGGTCAATAGGCTCATGAACAGGTTCATCGCGTTGAAGGTCGTCTGCTGCGATCCCGTGCCGGATTCGCCGGAGGCCTGCGTGAGACCGGCCGGCGAGAGATTGGCGAGCGCCACCGGCAGGCTGCCGGTGCTGTTGAAGTGATTGGTCAAGACGTTGGCGACGTTCTGCTGGTTGACGTTGAGGCCGGTGCCGTAGCTCAGCGACAGATCGAGGAAGACGTTGCCCGGATCGTAGCTCAGGACCGCTTTCAGGTTCGGCGAGAGCCCGGCCACGACCGGATTGAACGTGTCGGGGAGCGTCGTCGCCGTCAGGATGGTGTAATGCTTCGCGATCGAGCCGGTCGGCACGACCACGACCGTCGCGCCGCCGAGCGTCGCCGTACCCGTCACGACCGCGAGGCCGTTGCTGGCGCCCGAAACCTGCACCATGTAGCTCGATGCGGACGTGAAGGTGAGATCGCCCGATACGGTGAGCGTGCCGGTCGGATTGCCCGGCGCCAGCGTACCGCCATTGACGGTGGTTGTGCCGACCGTACCGACGCCGCCGAACGTGCCGCCGCTCGCGATGGTCACCGTGCCGTTGATGGTGCCGGCGAGCAGCAGCGTGCCGCCGAGCACGTTCCAGTCCTGATTGCCGGTGCCGGTCACGGTCCAGGTCGAGCTGTCGACCTTGTTGAAGGTCGAGAAGCCGTCGTACTGGAGGGCGGTGCCGATCAGGTCGAGATTGAACGTGTCCTTGCCGACACCGCCGAGCTGGAACGTGTCGGTGCCGGCGCCGAGCACGGCGCCGTTGATGACGCTGCCCGGACCGAGCGTGAGCGTGTTCGGGCCGCAGCTGCAGAACTCGATCGCGGCGAGGCCGGTCGCGGCGTTGATGGTGCCGGAATTGAAGACGCTGCCGCCGCCGCTCACGGTGATGCCGATACCGCCGGCCCCGACGGTGATGGTGCCGGTGTTGACCACCTGATTGGTGGTGCTGAAGTTACTCACGTCGATGCCGACGCCGGCAGTGCCGACGGTGATCGTGCCGCTGTTGGTGACGACGTTGGAATCGCCGAACGCCAGGATGCCTTCGGCAAAATCGCCGCCGGTGATCCGTCCACTGTTGGTGATCGTGGCGGACGATCCGTTATAGGCGATGCCGGCGCCGCCCACGCCGACATTGATCGTGCCGCTCTGGCTGATCACCGCCCGGTCGCCCTGCACCGAGATGCCCGCCGATCCGCTGTCACCCGCGGTGATCGTGCCGCCGTTGGTCACCTTGGCATCGTCGCCCTGCACGGCAATGCCGACGCCAAGATCGCCGGCCGTGATGGTGCCGAAATTGCTCGCGGTCTGGGCGTCGCCAGCCATGAAGATGCCGGCTGCATTCTGTCCGACCGTAATCCTGCCGGTGGCCGTGTTGGTGACCGTGTTGTTGTTGCCGACTGCGAGAATGCCGCCGGAGAAGCCGGTGGAATCGCCGACCGTGATGGTGCCGGCATTGATCACGGTCGCGCCGCCTACCGCAAAAATGCCGCGTGCATCGTCGCCTCCAATGATCGTACCCGTCGCAGTATTGGTGATCGTGTTGTTCTGGTTCGAGAAGACACCCGCGCCTCCCGCGCCGACGGACAGCGCACCGCTGTTGGTGACCGTGTTGTTGTCGTTGACCCAAATCGCGGCACCGTTATCGCCGGTCGTGATCGTTCCGGCATTGGCGACCGTGTTGTGGTCGATCACCTGGATGCCGAGGCCGCTGTCGATCACGGTGATGATGCCGTTGTTCGTCACGGTGTTGAAATTTCCGGCGCCGATGCCGGTCAGGCCCGAGCCGGCGGAGAGCGTGCCGTTGTTGGTGACCGTGCTGGAATCGTTGACGCCGATCGAGACCGCCCCGTTATCGTTCACGATCGCGCCGGAGAGCACGTTGACATTGAGGCTGTCGACGCCGACCCCGGCCTGAAAGCCGTCCGTGTCAGTGCCGCTGCAGGTGACGGTCTGGCCGCTGGTGGCGGGATCGGGCGCGCAGAGCGCGTTGGCCGGTGTCGTGCAAAGGCAGAAGCCGACGAAGACGGCCGATACGCCTGCAAGCGACGCAGCAACGGATCGGCGCAATCGATCCTGCCGCCACCATGGCCCCACGCCCTGCACCTCGCACCCCCAATTCCCAGCAATTTCGCCGGGAACTTAGGTCATGACGAGGTTCCGTAAAACTACGGCGCTACCGAAATGCGTCCGTTTGGCGCACAACCGAGGCAGAATCCGACGGCCATGTTGCAACCGGGCCACGTTTTGCGGCGGCATTCGTTGCAACTTTTTCCTGAAATAATGCGTCATGGCTCTCGCCATGACGACGGTCGTGCGTAGGGCGGTCGCTGCCGCCCTACACAATACTTCCTTCAGCCGTAGACGAATGCCTTGTCGTCCAGGTCCGTCTTCGGGATCTCGTCCTTCTCGGTCCAGTAGTCCTGGCTGTGCTGCCATTCCGGCTTGTCGCCGCGCTTGGGCAGCAGGTTCATGTCGCGCATGATGTAGCCCGGATTGAAGTTTTCCGGATCGATCCAGGGTAGGATCGGCATGTTGTGGTCTTCGGAGCGCAAGCTCACCTCGACCTTCTTCTTGCCCTTCGCCTTCATGTGGCCGAGCAGCCGGCAGACGAAATCGGCGACGAGATCGACGCGCAGCGTCCAGCTGGCGCGGAAATAGCCGAACACCCAGACCATGTTCGGCACGCCCGTGAACATCATGCCGCGATAGGTGACGGTGTCGCCGAAAGCGAGCGGCTTGCCGTCGATCTCGAACGCGATGTCGCCGAGCGCGGCGAGATTGAAGCCGGTCGCGGTGACGATGACATCGGCTTCCAGCACATGGCCCGATTTGAGCTGGATGCCGTTCTCGACGAAGCATTCGATCTCGTCGGTGACGACGGAGGCCTTGCCGCTGGCGATGCCCTTGAACAGATCGGCATCGGGCACGAAGGCGATGCGCTGGCGCCACGGACGATAGCTGGGCGTGAAGTGCTTCTCGACGTCGTAGTCCGGACCGAGCACCGCGCTGATCTGGCCGATCAGCTCCTTCTTCACCCCTTCCGGATTGGACAGGCAGAGTTTTGTGAACGCATCCTGCTCGAACAGGATCTTTCGCCGCACGATCTCGTGGATCCAGGCATCATCGACCTGGAGCCGGCGGAGCTCTTCAGCAATCTCGATGGCGTTGCGGCCGAGCCGGAAATAGGTCGGCGAGCGCTGCAGCATGGTGACGTGCGCGCATTTGTCGGCGATGTTCGGCACCAGCGTCGCCGCGGTCGCGCCCGAGCCGATCACGACGACCTTCTTGTTCGTGAGATCGATGTCATCCGGCCAGGTCTGCGGATGGACGATGCGGCCCTTGAAGCGATCGGTGCCCTTCCACTCCGGCGTGTAGCCTTCCGAATGGCGGTAATAGCCCTGGCACATCCAGAGGAAGTTCGCAGTGAAGGTTTTTGCTTCGCCGGTGTCGGTCGTCGTCGCCTCGACGGTCCAGAGGTTCTGCTCGCTCGACCAGCTCGCCGAATTGATCTGGTGCTTGTAACGGATGTGCCGGGCGATATCGTTGTCGTCGATCACCTCCTTCATATAGGAGAGGATCTCTTCCGCGGTCGCGATGGGCGGCCCGACCCACGGCTTGAAGCTGTAGCCGAAGGTGTGCAGGTCGCTGTCGGAGCGAATGCCGGGATACCGGTGCGTGGACCAGGTGCCGCCGAACGTCTCCTGCGTCTCCAGGATCACGTAGCTCGTGCCCGGCAGCTGCTTGTTGATGTGGTAGGCACTGCCGATGCCGGAGATACCGGCGCCGACGATCAGCACGTCGAAATGTTCCGAGGCCTGCTTGGTGGTGGCGTGACTGCGAACAGCGACATTCATTGTTGCTTCTATGCCTTGCTTGCTTTTTGTGGCCGTCCTTGACCGGACGGCGCGTTTCCTCCGCGACGGGCATGATCACCCATCGCGCTTCCGCTTCAAAATGACATAGATCAGGTCGCCGTCAAATCACAGCGCCGCACCCCAGCTCCGCGCGGTCTGCAAAATCCAGTCGCGATAGAGCGTGAGCGGCGTGACACCGGTCAGGCCGCCGCAACCTGCGGCGCCGTTCGGACCCGTGGACCAGCTGATGAGGCCGACCAGCATCGTGCCGTTCGGCTTGTCCTCGAACACGGGCCCGCCGGAATCGCCGGTGCAGGCGCCGATTCCGTCACGAACTCCGTTGGTTACGGGATCGACCAGCCGGATCTGGAGCGTGCCGGGCTGCCCTGTGGCGACGAGACCGGCAACACGCGTCGCGCCGCCGCTCTTGCCGTCGCCGCGCACGGTGACGCCGATACCGGCGATGACGAACCGGCTGCCGACCTGGATCGGTATGGTCGGCGTGCCGACCGGCACTGTCGATTTTCCCTTCAGTGGAATTTCCAGTTGCAGCAGCGCCACGTCGGCGGTGGCGCGATGCGCCTGCATCGCCTGCATGTTGAAGCTTGGATGAATCGCGACGGTGCGGACGTTCAGCAATTGCGGCGCGCCGTCGGCGCCGCGATCGACGATCTTGTAGTCGGCGCCGGGCTGCACGCAGTGGGCGACCGTCAGCACCAGTTTTGGTGCGATCAGCGTGCCGGTGCAGAAATTGCCGCGAGAACCGACGATGGTGACGACGGCGCGCGCGACGCCATCAGCCTGCGGCGTGCCGCCGCCGACGATGGCGTAAGCGGGGGTGGCGAGCAGCAGCGCGGCTGCGATAAGCATTGCAGGCTTCTTCATGGGAACACGCTTCGGCCTCGGTGGAGACGACGGGCTGCTTCGGACTGGCCCTTGCCGATAGCGCATGCTAGCCCTCTTGGAAAGGAATTGACGGGGACAGGATCGTGACGACCGAGGCGGTGATCTTTGATTTTGGCGGCGTGCTGACGAGCTCGCCGTTCGAGGCGTTCACGCGGTTCGAGACCGAGCGCGGCCTGCCCGCCGACATCATCCGGCGCACCAACGCCGCCAACCATCTCGAAAACGCCTGGGCCAAGTTCGAGCGCGCCGAGGTCGATATCGAAACCTTCGACAAGCTGTTCGCGGCGGAATCACTCGCGCTTGGCGCCGAGGTCCGCGGACGCGAGGTGCTGCCATTACTCCAGGGCGATCTACGCCCCGAGATGGTCGAGGCGCTGAAGCGCATCAAGGCGCAATTCAAGACCGGCTGCATCACCAACAATCTGCCGGCAAACGCGATCGGCAGCATGACCGGGCGCTCGCTCTACGTGGCCGAGGTGATGGTGCTGTTCGACCACGTCATCGAATCCGCCAAGATCGGCCTGCGCAAACCCGATCCGCGCATCTATCAATTGATGGTCGAGACACTAAAGGTCGATCCGAAGAAGTGCGTCTATCTCGACGATCTCGGCGTGAACCTGAAGCCGGCGCGCGAGATGGGCATGACTACGATCAAGGTGGCCAGCGGCGCGCAGGCGATCGCGGAGCTCGAGGCGGCGACGGGGTTGAAGCTGACATAGTTCGCAAAATGCCGCAGGTTGGGCAAAGCGCAGCGTGCCCACCGCTAGCATATGGTGGGCACGGCGCTTCGCGCCTTTGCCCACCCTACGAGACCTACTTCGCCGTAGCAGTGACTCGCTCGGGAAAGGCCGCCGCCAGCGCGGCACGATCCGGTTTCAGCACGCCACGTTCCGTAATCAGGCCGGTGACGAGCCGCGCAGGCGTCACGTCGAAGGCATAGTTCGCGACCGGCGAGTTCTCCGGCACGATGCGCACCGTCTCCAGCCTTCCATCCGCGGTACGGCCGGTCATGTCCGTGACCTCGACGCCGCTGCGCTGCTCGATCGGAATGTCGCGGATGCCGTCGTTCACGGCGAAGTCGATCGTCGGCGACGGCAGCGCGACGTAGAACGGCACGCCGTTGTCATGAGCGGCGAGCGCCTTGAGATAGGTGCCGATCTTGTTGCAGACGTCGCCGTTGGCGGCGACGCGGTCGGTGCCTACGATGGCGAGATCGACCATGCCATGCTGCATCAGGTGTCCGCCGGTGTTGTCGGGAATCACCGTGTGCGGCACGCCGTGATGGCCGAGCTCCCAGGCGGTGAGCGAGGCGCCCTGGTTGCGCGGGCGGGTCTCGTCGACCCAGACATGGACCTTGATGCCGCGTTCATGCGCGAGATAGATCGGCGCCGTCGCCGTGCCCCAGTCGACGGTGGCAAGCCAGCCGGCATTGCAATGGGTCAGCACGTTGACCGTCTCGCTCGGCTTCTTCGCCGCGATCGCCTCGATCAACGCAAGGCCGTTGCCGGCGATGCCGCGGTTGATCTCGACGTCCTGCTCGACGATCTCGTCGGCGCGCGCATAGGCGGCTTCCGCCCGCTCCACCGGGTCGATCGGCGCGAGCGCCGTGCGCATCTCGTCCAGCGCCCATTTCAGATTGATCGCCGTCGGCCGCGCCACGACCAGCGTCTCGTAGGCGCGCTTCAGACCGATGTCGGAGGAATCCTCGCGCATCGCGAGCGCCATGCCATAGGCCGCAGTCGCGCCGATCAGCGGCGCGCCGCGCACCAGCATGTCGCGGATCGCGACGGCGGCGTCCTCGCACGAGGTCAGGCGCGCGATGACGAACTCATGCGGCAGCCGGCGCTGGTCGATCGCACCGACCGACCAGCCGTCGCGCTCGCGCCAGATGCTGCGGAAATGCTTGCCGTCGACCTTCATGGCATTCTGCCTTTTTGTCTCTCTTGCGTCTCAACCGCGCAGGATGCGCCCGGCCACCGCATCGAGCTTTTTCAGAAGCTCGGGATCGCGCGCCTCGGGCGCGGTGATCAGCGCGGTGTCGAGCGCGCGGTCCGAGCCGATCGGGCACGGTTCGTGCTCGCGCGGGAAATCCTTCGCCAGCCGTGCCACCAGGGCCTTGGCCTTGTCGGCGTTCGACGTCAGCACGCGGATGATGTCCTGCACGGTGACGGCGTCGTGGTCGGGATGCCAGCAGTCGAAGTCGGTCACCATCGCGACGGTGGCGTAACAGATCTCGGCCTCGCGGGCGAGCTTCGCCTCGGGCATGTTGGTCATGCCGATCACGGAATAACCTGATGTCTTGTATGTCATGCTCTCCGCATAGGTGGAGAATTGCGGCCCCTCCATGCAGACATAGGTTCCGCCGCGCGCGATCGCGAGGCCTTCGGCTTCGGCGGCCGCGGTGAGGTGAATGCGCAAGCGCGGCGAGACCGGATGCGCCATCGAGACATGCGCGACGCAGCCACGGCCAAAGAACGAGCTCTCGCGCTTGTGCGTTCGGTCGACGAACTGATCGACGAGAACGAAGGTGCCGGGCGGCAGCTCTTCCTTGAACGAGCCGCAGGCCGACAGCGAGATCAGGTCGGTGACGCCGGCCCGCTTCAACACGTCGATATTGGCGCGATAGTTGATGTCGGAAGGCGACAGCCGGTGGCCCTTGTCGTGCCGCGGCAGGAACACGATCGGCAGGCCGGCGATGGAGCCGCGCCGCAAGGGAGCCGACGGCTCGCCCCAGGGGCTCTTGATCACCTCTTCGTGCGCGCCCTCGAGGCCCGGCAGGTCGTAGATGCCGGATCCGCCGATGATGCCCAATACCGCCTGCGCCATGCCTGCTCCACCCTGTCCGCCACGTGCGACATGGTTAAGCTATGCCAGCTTTGGGGCAGATTTGGAACGGGGGATGGGGTTGTGAGGGGCGCAGAAGCGCGGCCCCCCACTCGTTGTCGTCCCGGCGGATGCCGGGACCCATAACCACAGGGAGTAATTTGACGAGGAGTGGTCGTTCAGTACTGCTATCATCCGCGATCGATAAATCACGCGGTATGGGTCCCGGCTTCCGCCGGGACGACAGCCGAAACTACGCCGCCGCTGCCAGCCGCAGCTGCGTCGCGACCATGCGCTCCAGCGTCTCGACCGACTGGAAATTCTCCGGCGTGATCTCGGACTGCGGGATGGTGAAGTCGAACTCGGCTTCGACGCCGAGCATGAGATTGACCATGTCCATCGAGGTCAGGCCGACGTCGACCAGCTTGGCGGACGGGGTGACGTCAGCGGGCAGCGAGTTCTGCGCGAGGATGCCCTTCACCAGCTTGATGACGCGATTGCGCAATTCGGTATCGAAGGCCTGCATCGGTAAATTCCCATTTGTTTGGTCGGACCGAACTGCCGGGTACGATGGGCAGGGACGGCCGATCCCGCAATGGGCGTCACCATTAACTCGCGTTTCTTAGTAAACGATGACTCAGATTGTCTGGAATTCAGCCCTCTTCCAGATCCCTAACGCGATCGCGGAAAATCCTGCGGTGCGAAAAACCGGGCTTTAACTGTCCATTTGGAATTGGACTTCGTTTACCCTCTATTTGATCGACGAATTTGAATTAAATCCGTAGCCTCGTCTCACAAGCAAAGATGGCCGGAGATCGCTTGCGCGCATCGCGAATGATGCCGGCGATCCTGAACGGCGAACCGGAGGCGGACGAGTATGAACGTGCGTGAAGCGGTCCTCACTGTCGACGAAACACAGACGAGTTTTCTCGAGCAGGGTCCTTCCCTGATCGAGCGCGCCGCCCGGACCGCCGCCGCGGCCGCAGCCGACGCAGACGGCGTCGATCGCGACGCCCGCTTCCCGCATAAAGCCTTCGACGTCGCACGCGAGCAGAAGCTGCTCGGCGTGATGATCCCGGTCGAGTTCGGCGGCTTCGGCGCCTCGATCCACGACGTCACCGACATCTGCTACACGCTCGGACGCGCCTGCGCTTCCACGGCGATGATCTACGCGATGCACCAGACCAAGGTCGCCTGCGTCGTCAGGCACGGCCACGGCATTCCCTGGATGGAAACGATGATGCGCCGGGTCGCGCGCGACCAGTGGCTGCTCGCCTCCTCCACCACCGAAGGCCAGAACGGCGGCAACATCCGCGCCAGCGCGGCCGCGGTCGACCATGCCGGCGACACCGTGTCGCTGGTACGCGACGCCACCGTGATCTCCTACGGCGCCCAGGCCGACGGTCTCGTCACCATCGCCCGTCGCGCCACCAGCGCCGCGGCTTCGGACCAGGTACTGCTGGCGCTCGCCAAGGACGACTACTCGCTGAAGCAGACGCAGGGCTGGGAAACCTTGGGCATGCGCGGCACCTGCTCGACCGGCTTCGAGTTGAAGGTCGACTGCCCCGCCGATCGCGTCTTCCCGGAGGCCTACGACAAGATCCACGCGCAGACCATGACGCCGTTCGCGCATCTGTGCTGGTCCTCGGCCTGGGCCGGCATCGCTGCCGCCGCGGTCACGCGCGCGCAGGCTTTCATCCGCAAGGCGGCTCGCACGTCGGGCGGGCAGATGCCCCCGGCCGCCGCGCATTTCACCGCCGCCAAGATGTCGCTCGCCAAGCTGCGTGCGCTGATATCGGCCAATATCGACGCCTTCTCCCGCGCCGAGCATGACGAGCGCGCGCTGAGCTCGCTCGACTTCCAGTCCTCGATCACCCTTCTGAAGGTGCAGGCCTCCGAGCTCGCGGTCGAGACCGTGATGCATGCGATGCGCACCGCCGGCCTGTCCGGCTACCGCAACGACGGCGAGTTCACGATGGGCCGTCACCTGCGCGACGTGCTGTCGTCGCCGATCATGATCAACAATGACCGCATTCTGGCCAACGCCGCGACCTCGACCCTGATGAGCGGCGTGCCGTCGAGCCTTCACGACTGAAACAACAAGAACAGATTTTCAGATAGCAGGACATCATCCCATGAATATTGCCGTCCTTCCCGACTCGCCGACGACCGCGCCGCAGATCGCAGATCCGCTCGATCATCTCGCCGACAAGCTGTTCCACCGCATGGGCTCGGACGGCGTCTACGCCCGCACCGCTCTCTATGAAGGCATCGTCGAAAAGCTCGCCGCGCTGATCACCAGCCATCGCGAAGCCGGCACCGAAGCGCTGCGCTTCCCGCCGGTGATGAGCCGCGCGCAGCTGGAGAAGTCCGGCTATCTCAAGAGCTTTCCGAACCTGCTCGGCTGCGTCTGCGGCCTGCACGGCACCGAGCGCGAGATCAACGCCGCCGTGAGCCGCTTCGATGCCGGCGGCGATTGGACCACGTCGCTGTCGCCGGCCGACCTCGTGCTTTCACCCGCCGCCTGCTATCCGGTCTACCCGATCGCGGCGAGCCGCGGCCAGCTGCCGAAGGGAGGCCTGCGCTTCGACGTCGCCGCCGACTGCTTCCGCCGCGAGCCGTCCAAGCATCTCGACCGGCTGCAATCGTTCCGGATGCGCGAATATGTCTGCATCGGCACGCCCGACGACGTCGCCGATTTCCGCGAGCGCTGGATGGTGCGTGCGCAGAAAATCGCGACCGACCTCGGCCTCACCTTCCGTGTCGACTATGCCAGCGATCCCTTCTTCGGCCGCGTCGGCCAGATGAAGGCGGTGAGCCAGAAGCAGCAGCAGCTCAAATTCGAGCTCCTGATCCCGCTGCGCTCGGAAGAACAGCCGACCGCCTGCATGAGCTTCAACTATCACCGCGAGCATTTCGGCACGACCTGGGGCATCCAGGACGCGAATGGCGAGCCGGCTCACACCGGCTGCGTCGCCTTCGGCATGGACCGCCTGGCCGTCGCCATGTTCCACACCCACGGCACCGACCTCTCCGCCTGGCCCGCCAAGGTGCGGGACATGCTGGGCCTGCAGCCGCAGGCCGCGGCTGAAGCCCATGGCGAAGGCTGGCGCTAGCGCATTCGGAGGACCGCATGGCGAAACGCGCGAAGCGGTCTTCCGGAAACATGATGCTGAAACGTTAGATCAGACGAGGCCGACCATTTCCACGGGCAAGACGAGCGTGATCCATACCAAGGTCCGTTGCCGCGAGATCACCGAGTCCGACGTCGAGAAGATCGCGGACTTGCTGACGCGCGGCTTCGTCGGCCGCTCACGCGAATACTGGATGCAGGGCCTGCGCCGGCAGGCCTTCCGGCCCGTACCGGAGGGTTATCCGCGCTTCGGCTACATGCTCGACAATGACGGCGAGCCCGTCGGCGTGCTGCTGCTGATCTACACGACGCGAAAGCACGGCGAAGAGACCGCCATCCAGTGCAATCTGTCGAGCTGGTATGTCGACGCGGCCTACCGCAACTACGCGCCGTTCCTGACCAAGGTCGCGCAGCGGCACAAGGACGTCACCTATCTCAACATCAGCCCGGCGCCGTGGACCTGGCCGATCATCGAGGCCCAGGGCTTCCGCAATTACTGCCGCGGCATCTTCTTCTCGGTGCCCGCGCTGGCGCGCGCCCCGCGCTGGAGCAAGATCGAGGTGATCTCCCAGCACGCCAAGACGATCGACGGGCTCTCTCCGGACGAGACCGAGATCCTGACGCGGCATGCGCGCTACAATTGCCTCAGCGTCGTCTGCCGCACGCCGAAGGGAACGTTCCCCTTCATCCTGCAACCGGTGCGCATCCGTCGCGGCTTCATCGCGCCGCCCGCGATGAAGCTGATCTACTGCCGCAGCGCCGCCGAATACGCCGAATGCGCCGGCCGCATCGGCCGGCTGCTGCTGCGACTCGGCAAGATCGCGGTGGCCGTCGACGCCAACGGCCCGATTCCCGGCCTCGCCGGTATTTATACGGAGCGGCGCGGCCGCAAATATTTCAAGGGCCCGCACCGGCCGCAACTCGGCGATCTCACCGACACGGAGCTGGTGCTGTACGGGCCGTAGGTTATCCCATACTCATCGCCGTCCCGGCCAACTCTGGCTTGCACGCCCCTCATCATTCGCGCGCGCGAAGCGATCTCTCTCCATCGCGAGTCACCCTCCGTAAACTAACGCGCTTAAGGGAATTTTCCCGCCTCTTCGCTACGCTCGGTGGCGGAATTACGTTGCGTTAAGTCTATTGCCCGCCGAGATCACGCCGATCCCATGACGTCGACCTGCGACAACGAGCTTGGTGCAAGCCGCGAGCAGGGCCCGCAGGCCCTGGTTGCGCTGAGTCAGCTTGCGCTCGATCGCATGGAGCAGGGCGTCTGCGTCTACGACGCCGACAACAGGATCGTGCTGGTCAACCAGCGTTACCTCAGCCTGTTCGACATGTCGGACGACGTCGTGCACGTCGGCACCAGCTATCGCGAAGTGCTGGCCCACAGTGCGATGCGCGGCAACTTTCCGGAGAGCGAGATCGACGCGCTGTATTCGGCGCGGATCGCGCAGATCGCCGGCGGCAAACCGTTCCGGACCGAGCAGCGGCTGGCGAGCGGCCTCGTGATGTCGCTGGAGCTGAAGCCGCTCCCCGGCGGCGGCTGGATGACGATCTGCGACGATGTCAGCCGCCTCGCCCGGCTCGAAGCCGAATTGCGCGTGCAGACGGAGCGCAGCCAGCATGCGCTCGCCAACATGTCGCACGGCCTCATCATGTATGACGCCAACAGCCGCGTCGTGGTCTGCAACGAGCGCTTCCTGAAGCTCTACAATCTCGACCCCGCGATCGTGAGGCCCGGCATCACGCACGATGCGGCCATCGAACACTGGCTCTCGCGCGGCAATCTGCCGGGCGTACCGGCCGACGAATTCCGCAGCACCAGGCTCGAAGATGTGCGCGACAGGAAGGCGAAAACTCTCCTGGTCATGCGCTACGACGGACGGATGGTGCAGGCAGTCTCCCGCTTCCTTCCCGACGGCGGCTGGGTGACGGTGCACGAAGACGTCACCGAACGGCTGCAATACGAGGAAACGCTCAGGCAGCAGAACTTCATCCTCGACGCGGCGCTGGAGAACATGGCGCACGGGCTCGCCTTCTACGACAGCGACATGCGCCTGCGCGTCTGCAACACCACCTACCGCGCCATCTACCACCTGTCGCAGGAGGAGACCCGGCCCGGCACGCATCTCGCCGAGCTGATCGAGCGATCGATGGCGAACGGCGCGTTCGCCTCCGAATACAGCCCGCAGCAGATTCTGGAATCCGCCCGCGCGCGGATCGCGAGCCGCGACTGCTCGCCGATGCGGCGGCGCATGTCGAACGACACCGTGATCTCGGTCCGCTACTGCGCGCTGGCCGAAGGCGGCTTCGTCGCCACCTATGAGGACATCACCGAGCGCGAGCACGCGGTCGAGGAGCTGAGCGAGCAGTATCGGCGCTTCGACGCGGCGCTGAACAACATGAGCCAGGGCCTGTGCATGCTCGATTCGAGCCTGCGCGTGATCGTCTGCAACCGCCGCTACATCGAGATGTACGGGCTGTCGCCGGACATCGTGAAGCCGGGCGTGACGATGCGCGAGATCATGGAGCACAGCTGCGACCTCGGCATCCATCCGAACACCACGGCCGCGAAGATCTACGCCGACTATGTCGAGCGGCTGCGCGAGGGCGAGCACACGCTGCACCGTCACTTAAGCGACGGCCGCATCATCAAGCTCAACCACAAGCGGATGGAGCATGGCGGCTGGGTCGTCACCTATGAAGACGTCACCGAGCGCCACAAGGCCCAGGCCCGCGTCGCGCACATGGCGCGGCACGATTCCCTGACTGACCTGCCCAACCGCACCCTGTTCCGCGAGAAGATGGGTGAGGGATTGAACCAGGTCGCGATCGCCGGCGGCGCGATGGCCGTGCTCTGCTTCGACCTCGACAATTTCAAGACCGTCAACGACCGCCTCGGCCACGCCGCCGGTGACCGCCTGCTGCGCTGGGTCGCGGCGCGCCTGAAGGAGAATGTCGGCGAGCACGACACCGTCGCGCGCCTCGGCGGCGACGAATTCGCGGTGCTTCAGCGCGGACCGCAGCCGCAAGCGGCCGAACGGCTCGCCCGCCGCCTGGTCGAGATCATCGGTCATCCGCCGCCGCTGGAGAGCCAGGCGATCCATGTCGGCGTCTCCGTCGGCATCGCGATCGCACCCGATCACGGCCTGGACGCCGACGAGCTGATGAAGTGCGCCGATCTTGCGCTGTACCAGGCCAAGGCCAGGGGGCGCGGCGCCTACCAGCTGTTCGAGCCGGAGATGGAAGAAGAAGCGCGCAGCCGGCATGCGCTCGAGCACGACCTGCGCGGCGCGCTGGAGGCCAACCAGTTCCATCTGGTGTTCCAGCCGCAGATGCGGCTGGATTCGTCCGAGCTCACCGGCTTCGAGGCGCTGCTGCGCTGGAAGCATCCGTCGCGCGGCTTCGTCTCGCCCGCCGAGTTCATTCCGATCGCGGAAGAGAACGGGCTGATCGTCCCGATCGGCGAATGGGTGCTGCGCACGGCCTGCGCCACGGCAGCCTCCTGGCCCGACGTCACCGTCGCGGTGAACCTGTCGCCGGTGCAATTCCGCTCCCGCGGGCTGGTGGCGCTGGTCACGAGCGCGCTGGCGGAAGCCGGCCTGCCGCCGCAACGGCTCGAGCTCGAGGTCACCGAGACGGCCCTGCTCGACGACAGCGAGGCAACCATCGAGATCCTGCATCAGCTCCGCGCGCTGGGTGTGCGCGTCAGCCTCGACGATTTCGGCGTCGGCTATTCCTCGCTGAGCTATCTGCGCAAGTTTCCGTTCGACCGCATCAAGATCGACCGCTCCTTCGTCGGCACGCTCGGCGAAAGCCCGGAGAGCGTCGCCATCGTCCGCACCATCGCCAGCCTCGGCTCCGTGCTCGGCGTCGAGACCACGGCCGAGGGTGTGGAGACCGAGGAGCAGCTCGACTTCGTGCGCGAATGCGGCTGCACCGCGGTGCAGGGCTATTATTTCGGCAAGCCCTGCCCGGCCGCCGAGGTCGGCCGCACCATCGAGACGCTGAGCGCGGTCCGGCGCGTGGCGTAAGGTCTTTCGGGCCTCAAATTCCGCCTCTCGGCACGTCTCCAAACGACCAATTGTCGCACGTCGCGTTTCCGCGGGGATCGCCGCGGCGCCCCCGCGCGCGACCGGCGCAATGCGCTTTTCTTCTCCGATGATTTCGGGGACAATCCCCTCATAACAATGAGAAACGGCGGTTCAGCGAGACCGCTGCGAGGGAGGTGTTTCGATGTCGCGATTTGGGCTGAAGACGATTGCCTTTGCCGCCGTGCAAGCCGCAGGGATGCTGCTCGCAACGGCCGCCGGTGCGCAGGACTATCCCAGCAAACCCATCACGCTGATCGTGCCGTGGCCGGCCGGCGGATCGACCGACATCTCCATGCGCGCGATCGCCGACAGCGCCTCGAAGGTGCTGGGGCAGCCGATCGTGATCGACAACAAGGCCGGCGGCGGCGGCACCGTGGGTCCCGCGACCATGGCGGCGGCCGCCAAGCCCGACGGCTACACCATCGCGCAGATCCCGATCACGGTGTTCCGCCTGCCCCTGATGCAGGAAGTATCGTGGGATCCGGCCAAGGACTTCAGTTACATCATTCACCTCACCGGCTACACGTTCGGCGTGACCACCAGCGCGGAGTCGCAGTTCAAGTCCTGGAAGGACGTCGTCGATTTCGCGAAGGCGAACCCGGGCAAGGTGACCTACGCGACACCAGGCACCGGCACCTCCTTGCATATCGGCATGGAGCAGATTGCGGCGATGTCCGGCATCAAGCTCACGCAGGTGCCGTTCAAGGGCGGCGCCGAGACAAACGCGGCCGTGCTCGGCCAGCACACCATGTTGCAGGCGGATTCGACGGGGTGGCGGCCGCTGGTCGATGCCGGCAAGCTAAAACTGCTGATGGTGTGGACCGGCGCACGGTCGCCAAATTACCCCGACGTGCCGACGCTGAAGGAGCTCGGCTATCCCATGGTCTATGATTCCCCGTTCGGCGTCGCCGGCCCGAAGGGCATGGATCCAAAGATCGTCGCCAAGCTGCACGACGCCTTCAAGAAGGCGGTCGAGGACCCCGCGGTGATCGCGACGCTCGCCAAATACGACATGGTGCCGAACTACAAGAACACCGAGGACTACAAGAAATTCGTCGTCGAGGTCACCGAGTCCGAGCGCAAGGTGATCGACACGCTCGGGCTGGCGAAGAAGTAGGACTGAGCCACCTCTGTGTCCCGGACGCGCTGCAGCGTGAAACGCTGCTGCGCAGAGCCGGGACCCACCTTTTTTCGTCCACACTCATGGGCCCCGGCTCTGCAGCGCACCACTTCGCGCTGCGCTGCGTCCGGGGCACGAGAGGATCGCGATGAACGACCAAACCAACGTCAAACTCCGCCTCAACAACTCCGAACTCTGGGGCGGCCTGATCGGGCTGGCGCTCGGCGGCTTCGTAATCTGGCAGGGATTGAAGCTCAAGCTCGGCACCATCAACGATCCCGGCTCCGGTTACGTGCTGTTCTACACGGGCATCCTGATGTGCGTGTTCGCGGCCTCCATCATCATCTCGGCGATCACCGAGGGCGGGCCGACGCTGGCCTCGCGCTGGGAGAACGCGCGCTGGAGCAAGCCGCTGCTCGTCATCGCCTGCCTCACCGCATTCTCCTTCGCGCTCGAGCCGCTGGGATTCCTGCTATCATCGATCCCGCTGATGCTGCTGTTGTTGCGCCTGATCGATCCCGTGCGCTGGACGCTGGCGATCCCGATCGCCGTGCTGGTGCCGACGGGCATGTGGTGGGTGCTCAAGCGGCTGCTGCTGATCCAGCTGCCCTCCGGCCTGTTCGGGATCGGCTGACCCATGGATACACTCGCCAATGTCGCCCATGGTTTCGGCGTCGCTCTGACCGGAATCAACCTGCTCTATTGTTTCATCGGCGTCTTCATCGGCACGCTGGTCGGCGTGTTGCCCGGCATCGGACCGATCTCGGCGATGTCGCTGCTGTTGCCCGTGACGCTGTCGGGCACGCCGGAATCCGGAATCATCATGATGGCCGGCATCTACTACGGTTCGATGTATGGCGGCTCGACCACATCGATCCTGGTCAACATCCCCGGCGAAGCGGCCTCCGTCGTCACCTGCATCGACGGCCACCAGATGGCCAAGCAGGGCCGCGCCGGTCCCGCGCTCGGCATCTCCGCCTTCGGCTCCTTCATCGCCGGCACCTTCGCGCTGGTCGCGTTGATGCTGGTGGCGCCACGGCTTGCCAGCATCGCGATCGCGTTCGGTCCGGCCGAGTATTTCAGCCTGATGGTGCTCGGCCTCGTGGTGCTCACCTTCCTGACCCAGGGCTCGATGCCGAAGGCGCTGCTGATGGCCTGCATCGGCGTCGTGCTCGGGTTGATCGGGCTCGACAGCATCACGGCGCAGCCGCGTCTCACCTTCGGCCGCATGGAGCTGATCGACGGCATCGGCCTCGTGCCGGTGGTGATGGGCCTGTTCGGCGTCGCCGAGGTGCTCCTCAACACCGAGCAGGCGATCAAGCGCGACATCATCAATGCCAAAATCACCCAGCTTCTGCCCAACAAGGAGGACTGGCAGGCGAGCGCCGGCCCCGTGACGCGCGGCACCCTGCTCGGCTTCCTGCTCGGCATCCTGCCGGGCGGCGGTGCCGTGGTCGCCTCGTTCGCGTCCTATGCGCTAGAGAAGCGGCTGTCGAAAACGCCGGAGCGTTTTGGTCACGGCGCAATCGAGGGCGTTGCGGGCCCCGAATCCGCCAACAACGCCGCCGCCGGTGGCGCGTTCATTCCGCTGATGACGCTGGGCATCCCGCCGAACGTGGTGATGGCGCTGCTGCTCGGGGCGTTCGTCATCCACGGCCTGCAGCCGGGCCCGCTGCTGATCACGCAAAATCCCGGCCTGTTCTGGGGCATCGTCGCCAGCATGTATATCGGCAACGTCATGCTGCTGATCCTGAACCTGCCGATGATCGGCATGTGGGTGCAGCTCCTGAAGCTGCCCTACAACATCCTGTTCCCGCTGATCATCCTGTTCACGATCCTCGGCGTCTATTGCTCGAGCAACAACGTGTTCGACGTCTATGTGATGATCGCCTTCGGCATCATCGGCTATTTCATGCGCAAGCTCGGCTACGAGCCGGCGCCGCTGGTGCTCGCCTTCGTACTCGGCCCGATGCTGGAGAACAATCTGCGCAAGTCGCTGATCCTGTCGCAGGGCGACCTCTGGACCTTCGTGCAGCGGCCGATCTCGGCGGCGTGCCTGATGCTGGCGCTGGTGCTGCTGATCGCGCCGCTGCTGCCGTCACTGCGCAAGAAGCGCGAGCTGGTGGCGCTGGATGAAGGGGCGTAGCTTCGTAGGGTGGATTAGTCCGCGGCTGCGCGAAGCGCAGTCCGCTGGCGTAATCCACCTCTTCTCTCTCCATGCGGATAGTAGAATGGTGGGTTACGCCTTCGGCTAACCCACCCTACGGCGCCTGCGCAAGAAGCGCGGGCAGATGCGATTACCCCTCGCCGCTCCCTTCAAGCCGATCGCGCAGCGCGCCGATCACGCGATGGGCCGTCTCGATCTCCTTCACCGACAAGCCGTCCGCGAGGCCATTGACCCATGGCGACTGCAAGCGGCCGGCGGCATCGTAGACCTGCTTGCCCTTGTCGGTGAGCACCACGAGCTGCGCCCGACGGTGATGCGGATTGGTCTCGAACGCGACGAGGCCATCGCGCTCGAGGTCGTTGACGATGCGCTGCACGTTCTGGCGGTTGGCGCCGAGATTGCGCGCCAGCCAGGCCACCGGCTCGGGGCGCTCGGCGTCGACGATGGTCCCCAGAATCTGCCAGCGCGCGCTGGTGAGGCCGAGCGAGGCGACCAGCCGGTCGCCGGCGGTCAGCAGCAGGCCGTTGGCCCGGAACAGGTCGAGGATGAAGCCGGTCAGGGCGTCGCCGGCCGGGGTCCGCTTGGTTCTGGTCATTTGTAATGATCGCCCTATATTGACATCATGATGTCAATTATCTATGTCACACCATGTCGAATTGACATGATGATACCAATTTACACGGAGTGATGCCATGCCCCAGATGCGTCCGCTCGACCCAACCTTCCCGATCGACCGCCAGATCGCGCTCGATGCCGGCCCCGTGGTGCTGGTGAACCTGTTCACGCTCGATGCGGCCGACGAACAAGCCTTCCTGAAGGGATGGCAGGACGATGCCGCCTTCATGAAGCGGCAGCCGGGTTTCATCTCGACCCAGCTCCACCGCGCCGTCGGCGACAATCCGACCTATCTCAATTACGCGGTGTGGGAATCCAATGCGCTTTTCCGCGCGGCGTTCACCCACCCGGAATTCCGCGCCAAGATCGCGGACTATCCGGCGTCGGCCGTCGCAAGCCCGCATCTGTTCCAGAAGGTCGCGGTCGCCGGGATTTGCGTGGCGTAGGTGCCGCACCGTCCATTGCGAGCGCAGCGAAGCAATCCAGCCTGCCACCGCGGAAAGATTCTGGATTGCTTCGCTGCGCTCGCAATGACGGAAGGGAGAGTTGCCCCCACGCGCACTATTGTAGGGTGGGCAAAGGCGCACTTGCGCCGTGCCCACGATCTGCCTGAGTTGGAGAGAGATGGTGGGCAGGCGCTTCGCGCCTTTGCCCACCCTACGGCATCTCAGCCTGCCGCAGGCAGCGCATTCTCGGCCGGCGCGCCCCAGGGGCGGTCGGCTGAGGCGAGGCCGATCAGGCGGCCCTGGATGTAGTCGCAGCCCCAGTCGCGCAGCATGTTGGCGGCGTCATCGTCCTGCACCCATTCGGCGACGGTCTTGATGTCGAGGCGGCGGGCGAGGTCGATCAGCGTCTGCACGAAGGCGCGGTCGTCGGCGGAGTGCGTGATGTTCTGCACGAAGGCGCCGTCGATCTTCACGATGTCGACGCCGAGCTTGCGCAGGTTCCGGAACGAGGTGTAACCAGCCCCGAAATCGTCGATGGCGATGCGGCTGCCGAAATTCTTCAGCCGCGTGACGAAGCCGCGGACGTCGTCGATATCCTGGATCGCGACGGTCTCGGTGATCTCGACAATCAGCCGCTCGGCGACGCCGGGATGCGCTCGCATCAGCGATTCGATGCTCGCCCACCAATCCGGATCCATGGTGGTATCAGGCGAGATGTTGAGGCTGAGGCTGACGTCGGGCGCGGCCGCGAGCTCGGCGACCACGAGCTCGAGCACGCGATGATCGACGAGGCGGATCAGGCCGAGCCGCTCGGCGACCGGCACGATGTCGGGTGCGAGCAGCACCTGGCCGTCGCCCTGGTCCATCCGCACCAGGCATTCGTGGAAGGCCCGCTCGCGCGAGACGGCCGACACGACAGGCTCGTAGGCGAGCTTGATGCGGCGCTCGTTCAGCGCGGTGACGATCTCGTCGGTGACGCGGATGTTGACGCGGCGCTGCGCATCGCGCGTGGCATCCGGACGCCAGGCCGCGAACGAGCCGGCGCGGCGGCGCTTGGCGGCGTCGAGCGTCTCATGGGCGCGATTGACCGCTTCGTCGGTGTTGCGGGCATAACGCGGCAGGCTCACCGCGCCGATCGACGCAGTGACCGAGACCGGACCGGATTTGGTCGGCACCACCTCGTCGCGGATGCCGGCGAGGAAGCGCTCGGCGGCGACGTTCATGTCGTCGGTGGTGCAGTTCTTCAGGATCAGGCCGAACTTGTTGCCGGAGAAGCGTCCGAGCACATCGCCGCCGCGCAGGCGCGCACGGATGCGCTTGGCGATGTCGAGGATCACGGCATCGGCAACGTCGAAGCCGAAGGCATCGTTGACGCGGGCGAGATGATCGATGCCGACCAGCATGAAGGCCGCTGTCGAGCGGAAGCGGGTGGTCTCCTCGATCGCCTCGGCCAGCGCCGCGACCAGATGCGAGCGGTTGAGCTCGCCGGTCAGCGGATCGAGCCGGGCGAGCTTGGCCAGCTCCTCGTCGCGGGCGTGGCGCTCATTGTTGATGCGGACGGAGCCGATCGCGCGCGTGGGGCGGCCGTCAGGGCCGGCGAACCAGCGGCCGGTCTCCTCGACCCAGACCACGGGATCGGAGGCGCTCATGCGCACGCCGTACTCGACCCGGTAGGGCGTGCCGTCGGCGCCGTGGACGGCGGAGGTCTGCGCCAGGGCGGCGGTCCGCAGCGACTGCGCAGGCTCGATCAGCTTGGCGAATTCGGAACCGGTCGCGAGCCGCTCGGCGGGGATGGTTGGGAAGACGGCACCGACCTGCTCGCCCCAGACGATGACGTCACTGGCGATGTCCCAGGCGAACACGGCCTGACCGAGCGCGGCCAGAATGTCGGAGGCTTGCGGCAATGCGGGGGTCAAAATCGCCTCGTTTCGGGACAGCGGGGAGTCCTGAGCCGGCACAGGATACGGCTAGATTCGCCCCCGACCCTAGGCAAAGTTGATAAACAATTTGGAAACCACGTTGTGAAGCGAGGTGGGAACCAAATCGGCCCCTCCGGCATAGGCCTTGCGAGTACTGACACGCAACCGGCGCCCGCGTCCCGAAACGCGACACTATCTGCCGGATCAACGGTGATCGCGATGTTGAGTACTGATCGATCGGACCAATTGGCAGGCAGCATGGGCACGGCCCTGGTGCCGCTGGTCCCGACTGTGCAATGGCTCCACAAGGTGCCGCTGCCCCGCCCCGATCCGAGCTTCGTCACCCAGTTGATCGCCAATGCCGAGCACGTGCCGCAGACCAGCCGGCTCCGCCGCGCCTCCTCCGAGGACGCGCGCATCGCCTATGGCAGCAAGCTCCCGCTTCCGAGCGTCAGCGCCCGCACGCGGCAGGTGGCCTAAGACTGATCAGCGCGGCGTATCGGGCGAGGGTGGCGTGCCGTTGCCCGGCTGCAGATGCGGCGAGGGGATTTCCGGCGACGGCGGAATGCTCGGCACAGGCTTCGGCGCCGGATGATCCATCAAAACGGATTCGGCGACCGACTGCGCGGAAGGTGCGGGCGGCACCACCGGCTCCACCTTCGTCAAAGGCTCGAACGTGGGTTCGGGTGCCACATCGTCCGCCGGCGGGTCAGCCCGGCGCTTGGCCTTGCGCGGCGCCGGCACCGTGGTCTCGGCGACATAGGTGACGCGGCGGCGCGTGCGCTGGGCGATGCCGCCGAGGAAATCGGCCATCGAAAGCAGCACCAGCAGGAAAAAGGTGGAGTTGCCGAATTTCGGCCACATCACGAATTCGGCGGCGGCCGCGCCGAAGATGATCAGCGACAGCAGATGATCCATCAGGAATTTCGAGCCAGGCCGCGCGCCCTTGACCACCTCGAGCAGCAGCAGCACGACGCCGAGCGCAAGCAGGAGGTCGGCGAGCGTGACCGGCCAGGTCTCGCCCGTGATCATCGGCACCTTGAACAGCACGTCCGTAAAGGACACGCTGGGCATCAGGAAGGCGATGATGTTGTAGACCGCGAGCGGAATCAGGAGCAGCGGGAAACCGACCATCGGCAAAACGCCTTCTCGATCAAGATATGCAGACAGGACAATGCGGCGGCGAAGCATTAGCTCCGCCGCCGTCACTGTCATATCTCATGGGTTGGCCGAAATCAGGCGGCTCACGTCATCCTGATTGAGGATAACCCGCCCAAAGAAACAGTCCGTTCTCAGGACTCTTTCTTCTTCAGGACCTGCCGGCCCTTGTACATGCCGGTCTTGAGGTCGAGATGGTGCGGACGACGGAGCTCGCCGGAGTCCTTGTCTTCCACATAGGTCGGCTTCTTGATGGCGTCTGCCGAGCGGCGCATGCCACGACGCGACGGCGAGGTTTTTCTTCTCGGAACGGCCATTTCAATATCCTCTAGGGATTGGTGTCATCAGGGCATCGTCCCCGAGGGACGGCTCAGCACCCGCAATACGGGGCGAGCTGAATGCCGATCAAGGCCGCGCTTATAGAGGAAGGCCGACCGTAAAGCTAGGCTCTTGGGCCGGAAAATGCGCCCGAAAAGGGCCCGAAATCAGCGATTTTCGCGCCAACAGGTGACCAATGAGCTGGCCTGCCCCCGCGCCATATAGGTGGCCGCCAGCCGCCGGACACCCGGTCCCGGGGTCCGGGCGCTGCGTTTGACCGGATTCGGCAGGATCGAGGCCAGAAGGGCCGCCTCCCGGGGGGAGAGGTTCTCGGCCGACTTGCCGAAGGCATAGGCGCTGGCGGTCTCGACCCCGAACTGGCCCTGCGGGCCGAGCTCGGCGATGTTGAGGTAAATTTCCAGGATCCGGGGCTTCGGCAGGACCAGGTCGATCCACAGCGCCAGCGGGAATTCCAGCGCCTTGCGGACGAAATCCCGCCCCTGCCAGAGGAACAGGTTTTTCGCCACCTGCTGGGTGATGGTGGAGGCGCCCCGGAACGGGGTGCCATCCTCCTTCGCATCGTCGATCGCCTCGCGCAGCGCGCCCCAATCGATGCCGTGATGCTTGCAGAAATGGGCATCCTCGGCCGCCACCACCGCGCGCGGCAGATAGGGCGACATGTCGGCC
Organism: Bradyrhizobium sp. KB893862 SZCCT0404; assembly: GCF_018130885.1. Classification (NCBI taxonomy): domain Bacteria; kingdom Pseudomonadati; phylum Pseudomonadota; class Alphaproteobacteria; order Hyphomicrobiales; family Nitrobacteraceae; genus Bradyrhizobium; species Bradyrhizobium sp. KB893862 SZCCT0404. The sequence continues at coordinate 40,562 of NZ_JAFCLT010000016.1, read as the reverse complement.
AGGTCGATCCACTCCCGCTGCATCGGTGCGCCCCGCAAACTGCGCCAGGCCATCAGCGTCGAAACCGGGTGGCCGGCGCGGTAGAACGGCGCGATCAGATAGGGCGCGAGGACCACGACCGCGAGCGCCACCAGCAGGATTTTGACGATGCGCAAATCGACCTTTCCGGCGCAAACTGAACCGCGGCCACGGGCTGGACCATTAAGTCTGTGATAATTCGGGCCTTTTCCAGCACTTTTTAGGCCTTCCAAACGATTGACTGGGGCGGGCGCATAAAGGATTGTCCCGCCGAATTTTAGTTCTGGAGCCTTTCTTGATGACCGGCACGTCCCCGTCCGATTTCGCCAAACGTCTGGACAAGACCGCTGATGACACCGAAGCGCTGCTCGGGCGCCTGCTCACGGACGACATCCTGCACGATGAGATCGCCCGGCCCAAGCGACTGATGGACGCAATGCGCTATTCCAGCCTGAACGGCGGCAAGCGCCTGCGGCCGTTCCTGGTGGTCGAGAGCGCCGCCGTGTTCGGCGTTCCCCGCGAGGCCGCGCTGCTCGTCGGCGCCGCGCTCGAATGCATCCACTGCTATTCGCTGATCCACGACGATCTGCCGGCGATGGACAATTCGGACCTGCGCCGCGGCCGCCCGACCCTGCACAAGCACACCGACGACGCCACCGCGATCCTCGCCGGTGACGGTCTGCTCACACTCGCCTTCGACATCGTCACCCGGGACGAGATCCATCGCGACGCCAATGTGCGGCTGCTCCTGACGCGCGCGCTGGCGCGCTGCGCCGGCATCGGCGGCATGGTCGGCGGCCAGATCCTCGATCTCGCCGGCGAAGGCCGCTTCGGCGGCAACGAGCCGATCGACGTCGCGCGCATTCAGCAGATGAAGACCGGCGCGCTCTTGCGTTACGGCTGCATCGCCGGCGCGATCCTCGGCCAGGCCTCGCAGAAGGAATATCAGGCGCTCGACGATTACGGCCGCGCGCTCGGCGAAGCCTTCCAGATCGCCGACGACCTGCTCGACGTCGAAGGCGATGCCGCCGCCCTCGGCAAGCCGGCCGGCGCCGATGCCGCGCTCGGCAAGACCACCTTCGTCACCCAGCTCGGCATCGACGGTGCCAAGCAGCGCGTCCGCGACCTGCTCGCGCGCGCCGACAGCGCCGTCTCGATCTTCGGCGACCGCGCCGCCGTGCTGCAAGCCGCCGCGCGCTTCGTCGCCGAGCGGAAGAACTAGCGCATCCCGATGGCGGCCGAGGGCAAAGACGATCCCGTCCTCGTCCGCTTCCGCAAGATGTCGCGGCCGGTGCGGCTGATCTATGCGCGGCCGCGGACCTTCATCGCGCTCGCGGCGGGCATCCTGGTCGCCCTGCTGCTGCCGGGCTCGCACCGGCTGGTGACGCGGCTGTTGTTCGGCTGGGATGCGCTGATCACGGTCTATCTCGTGCTGGTCTATGCGATGATGCTGTGCAACGACCACCAGCACATCCGCCGCGCCGCGGCGATGCAGGACGACGGCCGCTTCGTGATCCTGCTGGTGACGGCCATCGGCGCCTTCGCCAGTATCGCGGCGATCGTCTCCGAGCTCGGCACGCCGCATCGCGGCGTGCTGGAGCTGACCGTCGCGATCACCACGATCGCGCTGTCATGGGCCACCGTGCACACCACCTTCGCGCTGCATTACGCTCATGATTATTACCGCGACGCCAAGCCGGGCGGCCTGCAGTTTCCAAGCGGCGACAAGGAAGTCCACGCGGACTATTGGGACTTCGTCTATTTCTCTTTCGTCATCGGCATGACCGCGCAGGTCTCCGACGTCGGCATCACCGACAAGACCATCCGCCGCACCGCCACCGCCCACGGCATCGTGTCCTTCATCTACAACACGGCCTTGCTGGCGCTGACGGTGAACATCGCGGCGAGCGCTATCGCGACATGACGTCGTCCCGGCGAAGGCCGGGACCCATACCGCGTGATCCCTCGCATTCGAGCGGTGCGAGTACAGGCGAAGATCTCTAATTGCCGGTCTTCGCCAAACTTTTCCCTGGGGGTATGGGTCCCGGCCTTCGCCGGGACGACCCCAGAGAGTTTCCCTCAGTAACACACCTCGGCATTGGCATCGTTGCCGGGGCCGCCGCCGCCGCGATATTCGAGATGGCAGCCGCGGCTGACCGGACGGCACCCGCTGCTGTTGCAGAAGACCTGCCCGCCGCCCGAGCGACGGCCGGCGCCGGCTGCGGCAGCGATGCCGGCAGCCGCTCCGTAGCCGCCTGCCGCTTCGCCCGCCGCACCGCCGGCCTGACGACGCTGCCGCGCAGGGCGCTCCTCGCTGTCGTCGCGCTTGGCCGTTGCGGGCTTGGCCGGCTTGGCGGCGCGCTGCTTCTCGCACTCATTGTCGTCGTTGATCGCAAAGCCCTCGCGGCAGACGATCTTGGTGCACTTGTCGCCGTCGACCTTGAAGCCGTGCTCGCAGACCAGCGGGCAGACGCGTGACGGCTTCGCCTTCACCGCGTCGAGCGCGTCGCTGCTCGCGACCTTCACGTCGAGCTTGGTGCCGGCATAGCGGTTGAACTGCGACAGCGAGCGCTGCGAAGACGTATTCCAGTTGCCATCGGCCTGCCCCGAGAAGCAGCCGACCCGGCCAAGCTCGGTCTGCACCGAGCGGCTGAGATCGGCCGGCGCAGTCGCAGGCGTCAGCGAGGCAACGTTGGTACCGGCCGGGCTCGCAGTGCTGGCCGGCGCGGTGCTCGGCGCGGCAGCGGCGAGATTGACGCGCTGCTGCTCGGCGGCGGCGGCCTGCTGCTGCGCCTGCTCCTTGGCCTTCTGCGCGGCAAGCTGGGCCTGCTCGGCCGCCTTGGCATCGGCCGCGGCCCTGGCCTGCGCATCCTTCTGCGCGCCGACGGCTGCGAGACGGTCGCGCTCGGCCTCGGCCTGCTTCGCCTTCTCGATCGCCGCCGCGTGAGCCTGCTCGGCGCCGATCTTCTCGAGCTGGAGTTTTGCGAGGTTGGAATAGAAACCGTCGGGATGCTGGGCGAGGAACGCTTCCCACGCCGCCCTGTTGCCGACCTGGAGCGAGAGCTCGTAGTCGCGGCGGATATCGGCCTGCGGGTTCGCGACGGGCGCCGCCGGTGCGGCGGCCACCGCCTTGACCGGCACCAGCGGGACATCGTCGCCGCCGAGCGAGCCATAGACGAACGGCTCCTGCTTGTTGCCGGTCGACTTGAGCACGTCGTCGCGCACGAAACCGAAGGCACGGCGGACGTCGAGGCCCGGCGTCGTCAGGTGCTTGGAGAGCGCCACCGTGAAGGGGCTGTTGGCGCCGTCGCCGTCCTGCGCCGTGAAGCCGGCCTTCGCGGAATAGGCGATCAGCGTATTGGGACTGGTCGGTTCGACCTGGGCGAGACCGCGACCGATGCCGCGCGAGGCGATCGTGCGCTTCATGGTCTTGCCGAACGGATTGTCGCGGCAGGCGTCGAGGATCACCAGGCGGAGCTGCTTGGCGGGCTCGACCGCGACCAGAACCCGGTCGAGCGACAGCGCCTCGTCGTAAACATCGGTGTCGCGCTCGAGCCTAGCGTCGACCGGGATCAGATAATTGGAGCCTTCGACCTCGATGCCGTGGCCGGCATAGTAGACCACGGCGATATCAGCCGTACGGGTCGCATCGGCAAAGTCGCGCAGCACGCGCCGGGTATCCTGGGCGGTCAGATCGTGCCGGGAATCCACGACGTCGAAACCAGCCTCCTTCAGCGTCTTCGCCATCACCGCACCGTCGTTGACGGGATTGGCCAGCGACGGCGCGTGCTGGTAGGCCGAATTGGCGAGGACCAGAGCGACGCGCTTACCTGCGTGAGCGGGCCCGGCGCCGAACACCAGCGCGGCGGCGAGGAGAAGCGGACAAAGTCTGAGCAAACTGCGCATGACACGACTTCCGAAGTTCAGGACCCGACTGGGCCTTTGGGACCGCTTTAGCAGGATCGGGTACCGGCGCTTGTGACCGACGTCACGAAGGCGGCGTCCGGCGACAAAACGAAGGTTCCCTCTGGTTTGTCGCGCCAGCGCGGTCGGGGTTCGCCGCCAAACGGCCGGGTTCCCTAGGGATCGCCGATATGCCCCCGATATTGAGGCAGATCGTCCGTAATCTCGTGCCAGGGCGCCTTCGAGCCCACGAAAATGTGGGCGCTCGGCCGGATCGAGGGGGCATCGACCAGGGTTCCCATGGCGACATGGACCCATTTCCCCTCGCGCACCCGGGAATAGAGCAGCGAGCCGCATCGGGCGCAGTGGGCGTCATGGGTGACCTCGTCCCCGTAAATGAGCCGCTGCTCGCCGCCCCGAACGATGCGGAGCTTGTCCTGCGGGATACCGGCGAACGGCTTGAAGGCCGCCCCGGTGGTGCGGCGGCAGTTCGAGCAATGACAGTTCAGCGCATAGGAGAACGCGTCGGTCACCTCGAAGCGCACGGCGCGGCAATAGCATTCGCCGGTCAGGATACGAGCGTTCGAATTTTCTGATCCGGTCATGACGAGGCCTCTGCGCAAATGGCTGACACACCCATAGCGCATCTTGCACTGTACGACTAAGTTCGCCCCCAGCCATCATTCAAAGGGATGACCCATGAGCCAGAACCGTTCGAGCGTCGAAGCCGTCGTGCAATCCTATTTTGACGGGCTCTATGAGGGCGATGCCGAGAAGCTCGGCGCCATCTTCCATCCCTCCGCCGATCTGCGCTGGGTCGAGAAGGGCGAGCTGCAGGTCCTGACCGTACCAGACTGGCTCGACCGCGTGCGCAAGCGTCCCTCCGGCAAGGCCGAAGGCAAGCCGCGCGAGGATTTCATCGTCACCATCGACCGCTCCGACGACAAGACCGCCTTCATCAAGGTGCGCTGCCAGCTGCCGCCGCGCTTTTTCACCGATTATCTGGTGGCGATGAAGCTCGCCGACGGCTGGCAGATCGTGTCGAAATCGTACCGGTACGACCTGAGGGATTGAGGGGCTACTCGCTCCACCGCCTGAAATCGGACGCACTCGCTCGCCACTCTCCGCGATTGCGAGCGCAACTCTCGCCACACGTCATTGCGAGGAGCCCTCGCGACGAAGCAATCCAGAATCCCTCCGCGGAGAGCCTCTGGATTGCTTCGCTGCGCTCGCAATGACGACGCGGAAAAAGCGCACGCTACGTTTCCTGCCTCCCCTCGCCCGAAAGTCCCTCATGCCTCTCGATCGCCGCTCCTTGCTCGCCTCGCTCTGCTGGATCGCCGCTGCTCCCGCGCTTGCCGCGGAGGCGCCGCCGGAGCTCGAAGCCTACGAGCGCGAAAGCGGCGGGCGTATCGGGCTCTACGCGGAGAATCTTGCGACCAGCAAGAAGCTCGCCTGGCGCGCCGACGAGCGCTTCGTCATGTGCTCGACCTTCAAGGCTTCGCTTGCGGCCTGCGTGCTGGCACGGGTCGATCGCGGCGAGGAGCAGCTTGTCGCCATGATCCCCTACGGCCAGGCCGACCTGCTGGACTACGCGCCGGTCGCCAAGCAGAATCTCGCGGCCGGCAAGATGTCGGTCGCCGAGATGTGCAAGGCGATCGTTGAACTCAGCGACAACACCTGCGCCAATCTGCTGCTGGCGCGGATCGGCGGCCCCGCCGCGCTCACCGCATTCTGGCGATCGCTCGGTGACGCCACCTCGCGGCTCGACCACAACGAGCCCGAGCTCAACCGCTCCCCGCCCGGCAATCCCCAAGACACCACGACACCGGCGGCGATGGCAGGCAATCTGCGGCGGCTCGTGACGAGCGAGGTGCTGTCGCAGGCCTCGCGCGCCCAGCTCACCGACTGGATGGTGAACTGCAAGACCGGCGCAAACCGGCTGCGCGGCGGGCTGCCGTCAAGCTGGACGATCGGCGACAAGACCGGCAACAACGGCAAGGATGCGTCGGGCGATATCGCCGTCGTCTGGCCCAAACCCAATGCGCCGATCCTGATCGCAGCCTACACCCAGGGCGGCTCGCCGACGGCCCCGCAGATCGAGGCCGCGTTCGCCCGCATCGGACGCATGGTGGCAGAGCGGCTGGCGTAAGGCCCAAACATTGACCTCTTGGCCGCTTCCGGGCCAAGACAGGTCATGATCGCAGCGAAATTCCAGACTTTCCTCATCCTGCTCGCGGTGCTGGCGGGCACCGCCCTCCTCGCCCGCCGTTTCAACATCGCGCCTGCGATCCTGCTGATGCTCTCCGGCGTCGGTCTTGCCTTCGTGCCGGGCATGCCGCCGGTCGAGCTGCCGCCGGAACTTGTGCTGCTGATGGTGCTGCCGCCGCTGATCTACTCGGCGAGCGTCGCCATGAGCTGGCGCGAGTTCAGGAAGAACCTGCGGCCGATCGTGCTGCTGGCGGTCGGCGCGGTGATCTTCACCGCGGCAATGGTGGCAGCCGCCACGCACTATCTGATCGGCCTGCCCCTGACCGTGGGTTTCCTGCTCGGGGCCATCGTCGCGCCGCCCGACGTGGTGGCGCCGCTCGCGATCGCGCGTCGGCTGAACCTGCCGCGCCGACTCGTCGTCATCCTCGAAGGCGAAGGGCTCGCCAACGACGCCACCGCGCTGATCCTCTACCGCTTCGCGCTCGCCGCGATCATGGTCGGGCACTTCTCGCTGCCGCTGGCGGCCGGCGAGTTTGTGCTGATCGTCGCCGGCGAGATTGCCTTCGGTATCGGCGTCGGCTGGCTCTCCCTTCGCTTCCGCAAATGGTCCAGGGACCCGCAGGTCGAGCTGACGCTGTCGCTGATCACGCCCTACGTCTCCTACTGGCTGCCGGAGCATGTCGGCGGTTCCGGCGTGATCGCGACCGTGGCCTGCGGCCTCTATGTGAGCTGGAACGGCCCGCTCCTGATCTCGTCGGCGACGCGCCTGCAGGGCATCTTCTTCTGGGACCTCATCATCTACCTGATCGAGGGCCTGCTGTTCCTGCTCACCGGCTTCCAGATGCGCGCGCTCTACGAGAAGTCGAAGGCGTTTCCGCTCGACGACATCCTGATCGCGACCGCCGTCGTGCTGACGATCATCGTGACCGCGCGCTTTGTCTGGCTTTATCCCGCGACCTATCTGCCGCGAATCCTCTCCAAATCGCTGCGTGAGCGCGATCCGTCGCCGCCATGGCAATGGCCGTTCGTGCTCGCCTTCACCGGCGTGCGCGGCGCGGTGTCGCTGGCGGCCGCGCTGGCGCTGCCGTTCACGCTGCCTGATGGGGATGCCTTTCCCTATCGCGACCTGATCCTGTTCGTCGCCTTCGGCGTCATCTTCGTCACCCTGATCGGCGTCGGCCTGACGCTGCCGCCGGTGGTGCGCTGGCTCGGCGTCGCCGAAGCCGGCCGCAACGAGCATGTCGCCGAGCACGAGGCCGAGATCGCGGCCCGGCGCCAGGCGCTCGATGCCGCACTGAGATCGCTGGATGCGCTCACCGCGGAAAAGGAAGTCTCCGACGAGGTAATGCAGCTCCTGCGCGCCCGCCACGAGATCCGCGCCAACCAGCTGCCTGACTCGCTCGACCCCGCCCACCACGACGTCTCCGCCGCCGGCACCGCACTGACCCGCAACCTGATCGACGCCGAGCGCAAGTTCATCCACGACCTGCTGCGCGACGGCCAGATCACCGACGAGACGCGGCGGCGGATCGAGCGGGATCTGGATCTGGAAGAGGCAAGCCTGGCGAACCGGGAGTATCGAGGCGGGCCGCTGTAGCCTCCCGTCATTGCGAGCGCAGCGACAGTTGCTGAAGCAACGGCGCACCCTACCGCCGCTCGCAGAACTCTCCCACTGCCGCCGCCACGGCCCCGGCGATCTGCTCCTGCCGCTCCGCCGAGTTCATCTCCATCTCCTCGTCGCGGTTGATGATGGAGCCGGCTTCCAGCAGCACGGCGGCGCTTCTGGTTTGCGACAGCACGACCAGGCCGTCGTAGCGGTAGACGCCGACATCCTTGTCGAGCAGCTGGCGCCGGTAGCGGCCCATCACCGGCAAGCTGTATTGGCTGGCATAGCGAAGGCCCTGCTCCTTCAGCTGCCGGCCGATCATCCGGGCCAGCTTCAGGCTGGTGGTGAAGTGCGGATTGCGTTCGGAGACGAATAGCGAGTGACCGGAAAACCGGTCGCTGAAATAGCTCTTCGCGCCGTCGAACTCCCAGGCCTCGAGCAACTTGTCCGGGACCGAATCGTGGTGAACCGACAGGAACAGATCAGCCCGGCCATCGTTCGCCGCGCCGACGCGCTTGAACAGGCTCGGCCGCGCCTTGCCGTCGGTGACGAGCAGACGGGTTGCGGCAAAGCCCTCGGATTTGAGCTTCGCCGCGATCAGCCGCGCAAGCCGGAAGTTGAAGCCGAACTCGGGATCGTTGCGCGCGCTCAGCGCGCCATAGGAGTCCGGCGTGTGCCCGACATCCACGACGATGCGGAATTTCGGCGCCTCGCATGCAGCCGACGGCTGCGGCGGCTTCGGCCTGGTCTTCTCCGGCTTTCTCGCAGCCGCAGCCTCGCCGACAGGCACCAGCGACGAGGCCAGGAGCGAGGCGACCAGTCCGGCGATGATGCTGCGTGATCCTCCCAAGCGCTACTCCGCCGCCGCGATCCTCGGACGGCCGACGAAGCCGGCGACGTCGCCGAAACGCTCTAGCATCACGGCCGGCAGGTCCTTGGTCTTGCTGGTGACGCAGGCGCCGGAGCGCACCGCACAGCGGTCCTGATGCGCGGCCTGCGGCGGCGGCTCGCCCTGCTGAAGCGCACGCGCCAGCTCCATCACGACTTTGCGGAAATGCATGATGCCGAGATCGGTCGGGCCGAGATGCTCGCGGGTGCGGTCGGCGATCGGACCCTGGCTGTCCTGCACGGCGGCGTCCTGCTCGGAGACGCCCTTGATGCCGGTGTAGCTGCGAGTCCTCTGCAGCTTGCGGTCGATCAGATAGTCGTTGCCCTTGTGGCGCAGCGGCACATAATTGTCGTCGACCTCTGCGATCACGCCGTTGCCGCGATCATAGGCATCGCGCTCGCCCTGCGTCAGCGGCCGCTCCGGATTCCAGACATAAGTGTAGATCCAGCAATTGGTGTCGGTGACGGGCACGAAGGTCTGGCCAAAGATGTTTTCGCCTGGCATCGCGCTCGGTGCATAGGCGTGGAACGGCATCAGGAACTGCGCGATGCGCCAGTAGATGTTGTCGCTCCCGGTGAGCCGGCCGCCGGCGATCGTCAGCCCCGCCTCGTGCGAATTGACCTTGATCACCGGACGCGGGTCTTCGGCGATCCAGCGCATGTGATCGCTCGACATCCGCGCGATCGGATTCACGAAGTGCTTCTTGATGTCGAGAATCTCGTTCTCTTCCTTGTCGAAGGAGAGATGGGCGAAGGTGAAATGCGCGGTGTCGATCGAACCTTCCAGCGCCTGCACCCAGTTGCAGTCCTGCCACTTCTTGCTGACGTAGCGATGCGAAGCCGGCAGCAGCGCCATTTCGAGATCGGGCAGCTCGGGCATGGCGTCCGCCGGACCCATATAGGCCCAGATCATCTCGCCCCATTCGCGCACCGGATAGGATTTGATGCGGATGAGATCCTTGGCGTTGAGATCGGGATAGGAGGTCGGCATGTCGACGCAGCGGCCATCGGTGTCGAACTTCCAGCCGTGATAGACGCAGCGGATGCCGCATTCCTCGTTGCGCCCGAGCCAGAGATTGGCGCCGCGATGCGGGCAGTATTGATCGATGACCCCGACCACGCCGCGCGAATCGCGAAAGGCCAGCAGCTCTTCGCCAAGCACGACGATCTTCCTGGGCTCGCCGTCGGGCTCGGGGAGTTCTTCGGACAGCAGGACGGGAATCCAGAACCGCCGCAGCAATTCGCCCATGCCCGTCCCTGGGCCGGACTCGGTCAGGAATTTGTTGTCCTCGGCGCGGAGCATGGCTGATCCTCCCGACCTCCGTTCGGAAAGATTGGCGCAGGCGACGCGGGACGTCAACGCGGGCGCTTGGAGCGCCCTGGCCCCTCCTTTGTCCTCATGGCGCCCCCCCGTTTCGGGAAATTTCCCCAGGTGTTGCAGACGGGTGACGGACTTGGGCACAGTGGACGCCGTAACTTGCGGGCACATTGAAATCTGATTTGGAAATCTGATTTGGCTGGGGGCCAAAGATGGTGAAAAACGCGCTGAGGGCCGCGGCAATTTCTGTTTCCGTGTTGATGGCCGGCACCGCTTCCGCCGCCGACATGGCGGTGAAAGCTCGCTCTGTACCCGCCCCGGTTCCCGCTTTCTCCTGGGGCGGGTGCTATGTCGGCGGCAACGCGGGCTACTCGCGCGCGGAGGTCAGGTCGGACGGCACCCCCAACGCCATTTTTACGGGCACGGCGCCAGCTGGGACCGCCGCAATATTGACGTCGGCGTCCGCCGCAAAAGTGACGCCGGATGGCTTCACCGCAGGTCTCGGAATCGGCTGCAACTACCAAAGGGGCATCTTCGTCATCGGCGCCGAAGGCGACATCAATTACAGCGACCTTGGCGCACAACAAATTCGAGGCCCCTTTGCCAACGCCGCACCCGTTGTTCCCTACACCTGGGAAGAGCGTTTCCATTCCAACTGGTTTGCAACGGCGCGAGCGCGGGCCGGCGTCGTGCTCGCCGAGCGCAGTTTGCTGTACGTGACCGGCGGCGCGGCCTTTGCCGAATACAATTGGCTCAAGGCACTCGATTTTCCCGGGTTCGCAGGCTTCCGGTATCAAGCCAGCGCGTCTGAGAGCAAGCTCGGCTGGGTCGTGGGCGCCGGCTGGGAGTACGCGTTCAACAACAGTTGGTCCGCCAAAGTCGAATATTTGCACATGGATTTCGGAAGCTCGTCCGGAATTGCTCCGACTCCTCCCGGTCCCGCTGCGGGACCGGGAGCGGGTTCGGCCTGGTCGATCTCGAATAATTTCCGTGAAGACGTGGTGCGCCTGGGCGTCAACTATCGCTTCAGTGGCGGCGCTATCGTCGCGAAGTACTGACCACCTGCCGACCGAAAGACTTTGAAAGCCTCGGCGTCGACCGAGGCTTTCTTCTTTCATGCAGGGCTGCCCGCAGTGCAGCCCCGTCACACCGGCCGTTCGCCCTTCACCGTCACGCGCGTGCCGGAGCGCGTGTGCGGCCAGTAGTCCCACATCGCGCGGTGCTGGGTGCAGCGGTTGTCCCAGAAAGCGATGGCGTTTTCGGTCCAGCGGAAGCGGCACTGGAACAGCGGGTTTTCGGCGTGCTGGTAGAGATAGGCGAGCATCGCGTCGCTCTCGTCGCGGGGGATGCCGTTGATGTGGCGGGTGAAGCCGCGGTTGACATAGAGCGCCTTCTTGCCCGTCACCGGATGCGTGCGCACCACGGGATGCTCGGCGTTCGGATAGGAGGGACGGTCGGCGACGCCGTAATTCGCATAGAGCCCGCGATAGATCGGCTCGCCGTCATGCAGCGCGGTGAGCCCGTCCAGATAGGCCTTCATGCGGTCCGACAGTGCCTCGTAGGCCGCGTACATGTTGGCGAACAGCGTGTCGCCGCCGCGCGGCGGGCATTGCTTGATGTAGAGGATCGAACCCATCGGCGGCTCGAGATCGCAGGAGACGTCGGAATGCCAGCCCTCGCCATTGGCGCGCGGCGAGTTCTTGTCGGCGTAGATCTTCATCAAGGCCGGGTCTTCGTCCTCGTGCGGCGCTGCGGGGTGGAAATGCAATTCGCCGAACTTGCGGCCGAAAGCGAGATGCTGCTTTGGCGTGATGCTCTGGTCGCGGAAGAAGATGACGAGGTTTTCGGCGAGCGCGCGATGGATCTCGTCCATCTGCCGGTTGGAGCGGGCATCGCCGTCGACGAGCGCGCCGAGATCGACGCCGGAGATTTCCGCGCCGATGATGGGGGTGAGCTTCTCGACCGCGATGGTCTCGTAAGGCGCGCCGTCGTCAGTCGTGTGGCGATAGCGCGGCCCCTGCTTGCCGGCGAGTGAGCTCATCAGCGTATCTCCCGATCATTGTTGATTGGGAAGCATCGTAGCCCGGATGGAGCGAAGCGCAATCCGGGAACGGTCGTTCCGCGGTGGGCAATGCCCCGGATTTCGCGGAGCCTGTCATCGGGCGGCGCTTTGCGCCAACCCGGTGGCGCCATCCGGGCTAAGGCCGCGCAAAAAATAAGGCGGGTCTCGCTTCGCGAACCCGCCTTACGATTCCAATGCTTGGAAGACGCCTACTCCGCCGCGGGCGCGGGCACCTTGGCGCCCTGGCCGTAGCGCTGGTCGATGTAGTCGATCACCAGCGCTTTGAAGTCGGCGGAGATCGTGGGCCCGCGCAGCGTGCGGAACTTCTTGCCATCGACGAAGACGGGCGCGGCCGGCGCTTCGCCGGTGCCCGGCAGCGAGATGCCGATATTGGCGTGCTTGGATTCGCCGGGGCCGTTGACGATGCAGCCCATCACCGCGACGTTGAGCTCTTCCACGCCGGGATATTTGGTCTTCCAGGCCGGCATCTCGTCGCGGATGAAATCCTGGATCGAGCGCGCCAGTTCCTGGAACGTGGTCGAGGTGGTGCGGCCGCAGCCGGGGCACGCCGCAACCAGCGGCACGAAGGTGCGGAAGCCCATGGTCTGCAGCAGCTCCTGGCCGACCTGCACCTCGCGGGTGCGATCGCCGCCGGGCTCCGGCGTCAGCGAGATGCGGATGGTGTCGCCGATGCCCTGCTGCAGCAGAATGCCGAGCGCCGCGGACGACGCCACGATGCCCTTCGAGCCCATGCCGGCTTCGGTGAGGCCGAGATGGATGGCGTAATCGGAACGGCTGGCGAGATCCTGATAGACCGCGATCAGATCCTGCACCGCCGAGACCTTGGCGGAGAGGATGATGCGGTCCTTGGGCATGCCGAGCTCTTCGGCACGTGCGGCCGAGAGCAGCGCGGACTGCACCATGGCCTCGCGCGTCACCGCGCGGACGTCGCGCGGATTCGGCGAAGCGGCGTTCTCGTCCATCAGCTTGGTCAGCAGCTCCTGGTCGAGCGAGCCCCAATTGGCGCCGATGCGAACCGGCTTGCCGTTCTTGTTCGCGATCTCGATGATGTCGGCGAACTGGGTGTCGCGCTTGTCCTTGAAGCCGACATTGCCGGGATTGATGCGGTACTTGGCCAGCGCCTCGGCGCAGGCCGGATAGGCCGCGAGCAGCTTGTGACCGATATAGTGGAAGTCACCGATCAGCGGCGTGGTGATGCCGCGCTTGGCGAGGCCGTCGCGGATATGCGGGACGGCGGCCGCGGCTTCCTCGCGGTCCACGGTGATGCGGACCATTTCGGAACCCGCGCGCGAGAGCGCTGCGACCTGGGCAATGGTGCCGTCGATATCGGCGGTGTCGGTGTTGGTCATCGACTGCACGACGATCGGCGCACCGCCGCCGACGGCGACGTCGCCGACCTTGACCTGGGTGGTCCGATGCCGGGGCGCGGGGCCCGCGATGTCTGAATCGAGAGGGTTTTCGAGCTTGTTCATGGCGTCCAAATATCAGGTTTTGGTGACGTTCAGCAATGCATCGCGCGGCGCCGCAGCCGTTTGGCTGGGACGGTTAACCAGAAAAAGCCCAGCAATTACAAGGACCGCAGCGGCCCCGAATGTCAGGCTCAACGTGTCGTGCATGATGAAATAGCTACCCACCACGCCAAACAAAGGGGTGATGAAGGTAAAAGCCGACAATTTGCTGGCCGAATAGGCCTTCACCAGCGCGAACCAAAGCGTGAACGTGGTTCCAACCACCCAGATCGCCTGGAACGCCATCAGGCCGATCGAGAGCGGCGCCGGGGTGTGGGTGATGGTTTCGCCGAACAGCCAGGCTGCCAGCCCCAGGATCGGGATCGAGGTCGCGACCTGATAGCCCAGCGCCTTCTCCGGCGCGGCGAAGCGCAGCCGCGTGCCCTTGGCGACCAGCGTGGTAGCCGCCCACAGCCCGGCGCCGCCGACGATCAGGAGATCGCCGAGCAGGACATGCGAATCGACATTGGGCTGCGGCACGCCGATCGCGAGCGCGACACCGGCGAAGCTGACCGCGAGACCCAGCCATTGCGAAGCGCCGAGCCGCTCGCCGAGCACCTGATAGGAGCCGAGCGCGACAAAGAAAGGCGCGGTGTAGAGGAACACCACGGCGCGGGAGGCGGAGGTGAGGCGCAGGCCCTGGAAGATCAGCACGAACTCGATGCCGAACATCAGCCCGGCGATCAGGCCCGCCTTCCAGGTGCCGTCACGCTCGAAGAATCTCACGCCGCGCAGGGTGCCGATGATGAACAGCACCGGCAGCGCGCCCATCGAGCGGATCATCGCCTGCAGCATCGGCGGGATGTCCGGCAGCACCAGCTTCACCGCGATCTGGTTGAATCCCCAGGTCAGGCACAGCATGAGCATCAGGGCGACGGCGCCGGCGCTGAGAGGACGGCTGGCGGAGGTTATGGCTTGAGGTGCGGACATTTCTTCCTGGAATCCGGCTTTGCGCCGTTGTTGTTTCAAGATTTTTTCTGACAATGGGTGCAGACGCCCGTGATCTCCACCACGGACAGCTTTGGCGCGAAGCCTGAGCTGCGCGCGGCGGCATTGAGATTGCCGGCAAAGGACCCCGACGGAATCTCGCCGACGAGGCCGCAGCGCTCGCAGATCAGGAACGCCACCGCCGAGGTGGCGTCGTGGTCATGGGCGGCACAGGCGAGATAGGCGTTGCGGCTTTCGATGCGGTGCACGAGGCCGTTGGCCATCAGGAAATCGAGGGCACGATAGACCGTGATCGGCGCCGGCCGTGCCATCGATTTCGCTAGCTCGTCGATCACCTCATAGGCCCCGAGCGGGCGGTGGCTGGAGAGCAAGGCCCCCAGCACCTGGCGGCGGATCGGCGTGAATTTCTGCGAGCGCTGCTCGCAGACCGCTTCCGCATGCGCCAGCGCGTCCGCAGTACAGCGGCCGTGATCATGGTCAGGCGCGGGAAAGGCCGGCTTTGCGAGGGTCATGTGGCCGCTTTCTAGCATTTCAGCGGGGGAACCCAAAGCGCGACCGGCCGCGCGGCTGCCAGCCATGCTCATGCCGCGGGACAGCACCGCAATAACCCGGTGTGAAATAATCATAAGCTTGCTTATTATATCCCAAGCTTATTGGAGACGAAGCTTATGAGCCGCGGCTCGGTCGACCACAATTTCCTGTTCACGCTCGGTGAGCTCTACCGCCTGCTGAGGGTCTATGCCGACAAGGAAGCTTCGCGCTTCGGCATCACCCGCGCGCAATGGGCGGTGCTGGCCAAGGTGGAGCGCAGCGAGGGCATGAAGCAGTCGGAACTCGCCGAGCTGCTCGAAGTGCAGCCGATCACGCTGACGCGGCTGATCGACAAGCTCTGCGACAATGACTGGATCGAGCGCCGCAACGACGCGTCCGACCGCCGCGTCAAGCGGCTCTATCTCAAGAAGGCGGGGCGGCAGCTGCTTGGCCGCATGAGCGGCCTGAAGTCGGAGCTCACGGCCAACGCGCTCGACGGCATCAGTCCGGCGGACGCCCACCGTCTCCTCACTCAACTCGAAGCAATCAAGGAAAACGTGCGCGGCGCGATCCAGACATCGGGCGCGGAACAAGCACGTAAGGAGCAGCGCTATGGCTGATCAGGTTCTCAAGTTCCCGCCAGAGCAGAAGAGCGACAGCGGCAAGCCGACCAAAAAGGCCGGCACCGATCCGCGCCGCCGCTTCGTGGCCGGCCTGCGCCGCCATCGCCGCTTCCTGCTGATGGTCGTGCTTCCCGTCTTCGTCGCCGTCGGCGGCCTCACCTTCTATCTGAACGGCGGCCGCTATGTCGGCACCGACGACGCCTATGTCGGCGCGCAGAAGGTGCTGGTGACGCCAGACATCTCCGGCAAGATCCAGAAGGTCCTCGTGAAGGAAGGCCAGGTCGTCAAGCAGGGCGACGAGCTGTTCGAGATCGACCCCGCTCCGTTCCGCCATGCGGTGGATGAGGCCAAGGCGCAGCTCGCCCAGGCGCGCACGACCTACGACAACCTCATCGCCAACATCAAGATCTACGGCGACATGCTGAACCTCGCCCAGCAGGGCGTCGACCTCAAGCAGCGCGACGTCGAGCGCAAGCAGGCGCTGGTGAAGAACAATTACGGCTCCCAGCTCGATCTCGACAACGCCGCCAACGCGCTGGTGACCGCCGGTGCACAGACCCAGTTCGTCAAGCAGCAGCTGTCCAATGCGAAGACGCAATTGCTCGGCGATACCAATTTGCCGCTCGAGCAGTTTCCTCCTTACGCGCAGGCCAAGGCGAAGCTCGACGACGCCCAGCGCAATCTCGATCACACCGTGCTGCGCGCGCCGATGGACGGCGTCGCGACGCAGGTCGAGCAGATCCAGCTCGGGCGCTTCGTCACCGCCGGCATGGCCGTGTTCTCCATCGTCGACATCGCCCATCCCTGGGTGGACGCCAATCCGAAGGAGAGCGACCTCACCTATGTCACCGAAGGTCAGCCTGTGACGCTCGAGGTCGACGCGTTCCCGAACCACGTCTTCAAGGGCAAGATCGGCTCGCTCTCGCCCGGCACCGGCTCGCAGTTCGCGATCCTGCCGCCGCAGAACGCCACCGGCAATTTCGTCAAGGTGGTGCAGCGCGTGCCCGTCCGGATCTATTTCGACGAGACCGACAAGTACGTGCGCAAGCTGAAGGCCGGCATGAGCGTCTATGCGACCATCGACACCGGCCACAAGCGCTCGCTCGCCAGCCTGCTCGGCCTGTCGGCCACCGCGGGCCAGGACAAAGAGTAAGGTTCAAGGACAAGGACTGACGCGATGTCCGGCCCCAATGCCAGCCTGATGGTCCCCGGCCTGCGCCGGAACATGGTGACGATCTGCGCCATGACCGCGACCATCATGCAGGCGCTGGACACCACCATCGCCAACGTCGCCCTGCCCTACATGCAGGGCTCGCTGTCGGCCTCGCAGGACCAGATCAACTGGGTGCTGACCTCCTACATCGTCGCCGCCGCGATCATGACGGCGCCGGTGGGGTGGATCGCCAACCGCTTCGGCCGCAAGCGCATCTTCATCATCTGCTCGGCCGGCTTCACGGTCGCCTCGGTGCTGTGCGGCCTCGCGCAGGACATCAACCAGATGGTGCTGTTCCGCCTGCTGCAGGGCGTGTTCGGCGCGGCGCTGGTGCCGTTGTCGCAAGCGGTGATGCTCGACTATTACACCCTGCAGGAACGCGCCACGGCGATGTCGATCTGGGGCATGGGCGTGATGATGGGCCCGATCATGGGCCCCTCGCTCGGCGCCTGGCTGACCGAGACCTATTCCTGGCACTGGGTGTTCTTCGTCAACCTGCCGTTCGGCGCGATCACCGTGCTCGGGCTCGCCGTCTTCATGGACGAGACCGACAAGAATCTCAGTTTGAAATTCGACTGGTTCGGCTTTGCCGCGCTGGCGGTCGGGATCGGCGCGCTCCAGCTCGCGCTCGACCGCGGCGAGCAGCTCGACTGGTTCGAATCGGTCGAGATCGTCACCGAGTTCATCGTTTCGGGCATCGCCTTCTACTATTTCTTCGCCCACTCGTTCACGACCTCGCGCCCCTTCATCCAGTTCGCGCTGTTCAAGGACCGCAACTTCCTGACCGGCTGCATCTTCATGACGGTGATGGGCCTCGTGCTGTACTCGACCATGGCGCTGGCCTCGCCTTACCTGCAGAACGTCATCGGCTATCCCATCATGACCGCCGGCGGCCTGCTCGCGAGCCGCGGCTTCGGCACCTTCTTCGCGATGATGATGGTCGGCCGCATCATGCGCTACATCGAGGCGCGCACCCTGATCATCTGCGGCCTGACGCTGACCGCGGCCTCGCTGTTCCAGATGACCGGCTGGACCGACCAGACCCAGGTGCCGGAGATCGTCATCGTCAGCGTGATCCAGGGTTTCGGCTTCGGCCTCGTCTTCGTGCCGCTCTCGACGGTGTCTTTCCTGACGCTGCCGAACCATCTGCGCACCGACGGCACCTCGATGCTGACGCTGCTGCGCAACGTCGCAAGCTCCGTCGGCATCTCCATCGTCATCGCCGAGCTGACGCAGGGCACGCGCAAGACCTACGCGATCCTGTCCGAGCACATCAACCCGTTCAACCACGCCCTGCAAATGCCCGACGTCCGCGGCATCATCAATCTCTCGACCGACGCCGGCCGCGCCATGGCCGACAGGATGGTCAGCGTGCAGGCGCAGATCATCGCCTTCGCGCACGACTACCAGGTCATCATGTTCTTCATCCTCTGCACCATCCCCCTGGCGCTGATGATCGGCTCCACCAAGGCCACGCTGCGCAAGCAGGCCGCGGGGCCGGAACATGCGGTGATGGAGTAGCGGTTCGGTCTCGCGCCCCGGACGCAGCGCAGGGCCGGGGCCCATATTCGCGGCACGATGGGTCCCGGTTCTGCGGCGCACCGCTGCGCGCTGCACCGCGCCCGGGACAAGCGCCCCCTACAGCAATTCCTCGCAGCCCAAATCGTCCACGGCCATCATCACCCGCTCCAGATTGTTCCACCAGATCAGCGGCGGGATGTTGATGCTCCACTGCCAGACCGGCTTGGTGATGTGCCACAGCACCGAGCGGCGATAATCCTGGTCGAGCGTGCCGCGCGAATAGCCGCTGACGCCATGCGCGATCAGCGTCTCGTGATAGCGGTTGAGCAGGAGGCGTTCGAGGGCCTGCCGGCGCTCGGGATACCACTGCACCGCCATCATGTAGGCGAGATCGCCGGTCGGCACGTTGATGCGCCACTGGTCGAAGTCGAAGATGCGCACGCTGTCGTTGACGCCGGCGCGCGGCAGCATGAAATTCCAGATATGGGCGTCGCCATGGGTAATGGAGAGATGCCGGCGGGTGTGATAGCGCTGCAACAGCCGGTCCGATTGCTCGATGAAGCGGCGGTAGAGAATGCGCCGCTCCTCGCTGAGCCGATCGCCGAGAAGGTCTGCAAACCGGTCGTAATGGCCGGCGAAGGTCTCCACCAGTTTTGCGGAATCCTCCGCACTCGTCCAGCTTCCGACGGTTTCGCCGAGTTCGGGATGATCCCACCAGGCCGCGTGCCAGCGCGCCAGCGTCGTGACGATCGCCATCGCCTGCTCGCGCGAGGGCGGCAGCGGCCATTGCGTCGCGATCTCATGGCTGTCGGTGAGATCTTCGAGCAGCAGGTGCCAGACGAGACTATCCTCATCGAAATGCCCGTCGAAACAGCGCGGCACCAGGCCGGGCGGCATCGTCGGTGCGAGCTGCGTGTAGAAAGCCACTTCGTGCCGTCCGCCATGCGCAAGCGTCTTGGCGAACTTCGCCTGTGCCGTCTTCAGGATCAGCGATTGCGGAGCGCCGGCGGATTCGCCGACATAGCGCAGGCCGAGGCGGATGATGTGCGACACGAGGGTGTCGCGCTCATCCAGCACCTTCACCTCGCGCACCGCACCGGCGTCCAGCACGCCGCCCCGGCGCAGCGCCGCCGTCAACCGGGCGGGCTCAACGACTTCAGGCAATTGTGGAGGTGTCATGAAATTCACGATGCCTCTGTCCCGCGCCATACTGCACGATCACGACCCCGGGCACCAGCGGCGGGCCTGATGCGGGACCTACGCCGCCGCGGTCGAGTCCCGCACGGTCCGGACCACGACCGACCGCAACTGCTCGAGATTGGCCGCCATCCCGGCGATGGCCTGCCTGACCTCCGCGGCGCGCTCGTTCACGGACGTTGCGTCGCGGCTGACATTGCCGATCTTGGCCGAGACGTCCTTTGCGGCGGACGCCGATTCGGAGATCGACCGCGCGATCTCCCGCGTCGCCGCGTCCTGCTCTTCCATCGCGGCCGCAACCGAGGTCGCAACGCCGTCGATCTCGACGATGTGGCCGCCCATGGTTTCCACGGCATCCACCGCAGCCTGCGTCGAGGCCTGGATCTCGGCGATCAGGCGCGCGATCTCCTCGGTGGACTTGGCGGTCTGGTCGGACAGGGATTTCACCTCGGCGGCGACCACCGCAAAGCCGCGGCCGGCCTCGCCGGCGCGCGCCGCCTCGATCGTGGCGTTGAGCGCCAGGAGGTTGGTCTGGCCGGCGATGCCGCCGATGAGGTCGGAGACCTCGGCGATCTTCTTCACCGATCCGGCCAGCGCCTGGATGGTCGAGCGCGCCTGCTCGCGGCCCGCGACGGCCGACTTGGTGACGGTCGAGGTGCGCGCGACCTGGGTCGCGATCTCACGGATCGAGGCGCTCAGCTCCTCGGCGGCGGCCGAAACGGTCTGCGAGCTGCCCAGCGCCTGCGTCGAGGCCGCAGCCACCGCCTGTGATTCCGTGGACAGCGAGCGGGCGATCTCGGACAGGCTGGAGGCGACCCGTTCCACACCCTGGCTCGCGGCGCTCGCAGTATCGACCGAACGGCCGGTTTCGCGCTCGACCGTCTCGGCCATCTGGTGCAGGGCGGAGCGCTTGGCGCGTGCGGCATCCTCCTCGTTCTGCAATTGCTCCTCGCGCAGCCGCGAATTCTCGATCGCCCCCTGCTTGAACACCTCGAGGGCGCCGGCCATCGAGCCGACCTCGTCCTGCCGATGCGCGAACGGAATCTCGGCGGCGAGATCCCCGGTCGCGAGCTTCTGCATCGTGCCGGTCATGCGCACGATCGGACGCACCACGCCGAGAGCGACGCCGAGCAGTCCGGCGGCGATGAAGGCGAGAACCGCGGCGGAGACGCCGAGCAGGATATAGAGGATCGAGCTGTCGCGGTCCGCGGCCAGCTTCTCCATCGCGGCATTCTGCTTGTTGGCGTTCTCGACGATGCTGTCGATCACGGCGCGATGCGCGGTGTAGGCGTCCTTGAGCTGCGTATAGGCGCGCTCGGCGGCGGCCGTGTCCTTGGCCTTGAGGGCCGGCAGGAGCTGGTCGGACGCCTTCCAGAATTTCTGCACCTCGGCATCGGATTTCGACACCAGGGCCGTTTTCAGGTCGGCCGACAGGCTGGAGCCGACCCAGAAAGCCTTGCGCTCGTCATAGTCCTTGCGGAGCTGGACCAGCCGCTCGCCATGGGCCGCCAGCTGATCCGGCTCGCGCATGGCGAGCGTGGCTTCGAGATAGGCCTCGATGACATATTCAGGCGGCGGCAGGATGTCGGCGATGAGGTCGTTGCCGAGCTTGATGTCGGAATAGAGCTGACCGCCGACCTTGAGTTCGCGGAGCGCATAGAGACTGGTGGAGACGACCGCGGTGAAGCCAATGGCGAGCACGATCCCGAACGCAATGATCGCGGAAGACAACGACAAGCGAATTTTCATGAGGCAATCCGGGCACGAATCAAATCCGCACCGAGCCTAGACTGCTACGGTAAATACGGACTTTCCTCGCGGGGAAGTTGCCGAAGAAAAGCTCCGCAGAACTACGGGAATAGGATGCCGGTTGATCGGATTTTGGTCAGCGAGACTGACGCTCAAACGTGCAATGGATTGCGATTGCGCTGAATGAGAAGCGCGTGGCGGCGACCAAATGTCGCCGCCATGCATTGCCTCAGACGTCGAAGAACACCGTCTCGTCGTCGCCCTGGAGGCGCAGGTCGAGCCGGTAGACCGGCTTGCCGGCCTCGCGCACCGCGGTGATCGTGGCCCGACGCTCACCAGGCACCAGCGACAGCACCGGGTCGGCGGCGTTGCCGGCCTCGTCGCTGAAATAGATCCGGGTGTAGAGGTGCCGCAGCATGCCGCGGCCGAACACGGCGAGGACGATGTGCGGCGCCTGCGGCTTGCCGTCGGGATCGGGCACCACGCCCGGCTTGATGGTGTCGAAGGAATAATTGCCGTCCTTGTCGGTGCCGCAGCGGGCAAAGCCGCGGAAGCTGGCGTTCGGCAGCGCGCGCTTGTCCTGCGGATCGGCGAAGCGTCCCTGTGCATCCGCCTGCCAGATCTCCAGCATGCAATCCGGCACGACGGCGCCGTCGCCGTCGAACACGCGGCCCTCGATGCGGATACGATCGCCCGTGACATCGGGCGTCAGCGTCGAATTGGTGAAAGCGTCGTTCCAGGCATAGTCACCGGTCGGCGTCAGACCGTATTTGAAGAACGGACCGACGGTCTGCGATGGGGTGATACCGTTGTCCTGCACTAGTGATTCTCCATGGGGGTAGCGTTCTTGCCGCGCAGCACGATGTCAAAGCGGTAGCACAGCGCCCATTCGGGCTGGGTATTCTCGAGGTCGAACGACGAGACCATCCGCGCACGCGCCTTCTCGTCCGGCACCGAGTTGAAGATCGGATCGAACGGAAACAGCGGGTCGTTCGGGAAATACATCTGCGTCACCAGGCGCGTGACGAAGGAATGGCCGAACACCGACAGATGGATATGCGCCGGACGCCAGGCGTTGTGATGGTTGCCCCACGGATAGGCGCCGGGCTTGATGGTGACGAAGCGGTAATAGCCGGAGGCATCGCTCACGGTGCGGCCCGCGCCGGTGAAATTCGGATCGAGCGGCGCCGGGTGCTGGTCGCGGACGTGGACGTAGCGACCGCAGGAATTGGCCTGCCAGATCTCGACCAGCGAATTCGGCACGCCGCGGCCGTCCTCGTCGCGCACATGGCCGTGCACGATGATGCGCTCGCCGATCGGTTCGCCGGCATGCATGGTCGTGAGGTCGGCATCGCCTTCGCGCACGGTCTCGTGGCCGTAGACCGGACCGGTCAATTCCGAGAGCGTGTGGCGCATCGGGATCAAGGGCTTGTTCGGCGCACGCTTGATCGAGCTCTTGTACTCGGGCGACAGCGGCAGCGGATGCGCCTTGTTGCTGTCAGTGGGATAGATGAACGTCATGGCGAGCTCCTCCCCGGCCATGTTTTAGTCCGGCCGGTCAACATTTCCGCCAATCATTATAGGACATAACTAATTTGGGGAAGCGGGTTTAGCGGCGTTCCTGCCCCCGGGGCAGCGGGCCCATGCGCGCCCTATTTGATCGGCGGACGCGGCAGCACGGCTTCCCCAGCCTCGAGCCGGTAGGTGTGATCCAGCGAATACCAGGGGACCGTGACGTCGCCCGCGCTCGGATGCGGCGTATCGTGGCGCTGGAACTTGCCGATCAGGGCCTCTGTCACCCCGAACTGCACGTCGCTGTCGATGTGGGGATCGCCGGGATCGTAGACCTGCGAGATCAGCGTCTTGAATCCGGGCTTGAAGATCAGGGCGTGCAGATGCGCGGGCCGGTAGGGGTGCCGGCTCTGCGCCTCGAGCAGGCGCCCAACCACGCCATCGGTCGGGATGGGATAGCCGACCATCATCACCGAGCGGAAGGCGAAGCGTCCGTCCTGGTCGGTGGTGAACTTGCCGCGCAGGTTCATGTCGGCCTGCTCGGGATCCTGGTTCTCGTAGAGACCGACCGGGGAGGCGTGCCAGACATCGACCTCGGCACCGGCAACGGGACGGCCGTCCCTATCGACGACGCGGCCGCTGACGAACAGCGGCGCGCCCGGCGTCTCCGAGCGCACGATCGATCCGCCATTCTCGACCCGCGGCGAGTTCAATCGCCAGAACGGTCCGAGCAGCGACTGATCGGTCTCGGTATTGCCGTTGTCGCCATTGTTGAGCAGGCACACCAGCGGGGAGACACCGAGCGAGCCCGCCATCAGCACGACCTCGTTATGCGTGTCGGTCGTCAGCTTGCCGAGTTCGGCGATCACAGCGGTGGCGTCGCGAAACTCCTTCTCGGTCAGGCGCACGTCGCGCACGAAGGCGTGGAGGTGCTTGACCAGGGAGACCATGATCTGGCGAAGCCGCGGATCGGACGTCCGCTCCATCACCGCCAGGGCCGCGGTCGTGACGTCCTGCTCGCGCTCGATGATCATGGGACGGTCCTTGAAGCGACCCGCGAAACCTCAGCATTGTCATTCCGGGGCAGCCCGACAGGGCTGAACCCGGAATCTCGAGATCCCGGATTCCGCTCTAACGAGCGGCTCCGGGATGACGAGACGCTAAGCGTCTCGTCAGTTCAGCTTCTCGATCGCAACGGCGACGCCCTGGCCGACGCCGACGCACATGGTGGCGAGCGCGAGCTTGCCGCCGCGCTTCTCCATGCCGTGGACCGCGGTGAGCGCGAGGCGCGCGCCGCTCATGCCGAGGGGATGGCCGAGCGCGATGGCGCCGCCATGCGGGTTGACGTAGTCGGCGTCGTCGGCGACGCCGAGCTGGCGCATGCAGGCGATGCCCTGCGAAGCGAAGGCTTCGTTCAGCTCGATCAGGTCGAAATCGCTGATCTTCTTGCCGAGACGCTCCATCAGCTTGCGGGTCGCCGGCACCGGACCGATGCCCATGATGCGCGGCGGCACGCCGGCCGAGGCGAGGCCGAGGATGCGCGCGCGGGGCGTAAGGCCGAACTTCTTCACCGCGGCTTCGGACGCGAGGATCATCGCGGCGGCGCCGTCATTGACGCCGGAGGCGTTGCCGGCGGTCACGGTGCCCGGATTGCGCACGATCGGCTTCAACTTGGCGAGGCCTTCCAGCGTGGTCTCGGGACGCGGATGCTCGTCCTTGTCGATGGTGATCGGACCGGCCTTGCCGCCGGGAATGGTGATCGGGGTGATCTCCTCGGCGAAATAGCCGGCAGCAATCGCCTTACCCGCGCGCTGCTGCGAGCGGATGGCGAAGGCGTCCTGGTCGGCGCGCGAGACCTGGAATTCCTCGGCGACGTTCTCGCCGGTCTCGGGCATCGCATCGACGCCGTACTGCGCCTTGAGCAGCGGATTGATGAAGCGCCAGCCGATGGTGGTGTCGAAAATCTCGGCGGAACGCGAGAAGGCTTCCTGCGCCTTGCCCATCACGAAGGGCGCGCGGGTCATGGATTCGACGCCACCGGCAATCGCAAGCTCGATCTCGCCGGAGCGGATCGCGCGGCCGGCCGCGCCGACCGCATCGAGGCCGGAGGCACAGAGCCGGTTCAGGGTCTGGCCGGGAACCGAGTCAGGCAGGCCCGCCAGCAGCAGCGCCATGCGCGCGACGTTGCGGTTGTCCTCGCCGGCCTGATTGGCGCAGCCGAAGAACACTTCGTCCACCTGCGCCCAGTCGAGATTGGGGTGCTTTGCCATCAGCGCCTTGATCGGCGCGGCAGCCAGATCGTCGGCGCGCACCTTGGCGAGCGAGCCGCCGAAACGGCCGATCGGGGTCCGCACGGCATCGCAGATAAAGACGTCACGCATCGTTGTTCTCCCTGAATGCCGCGATCCGGCCAGAATTCTTCAATGTCCGCGGAGTTTTAGGAGGGCGCCCGCGGCAGGTCAATTGACGGTTTCGCGTGCGATTTGCAGGGGCCTGCCGTCCGCAGCGCATGCCGCGGTGCGGACAACGTGGAAAACCCTCTCCCATCGGCCAAACCGATAGGAGCAGGAGGCGAAATTTTGTAGGTTGCGCCGCTCATGACGATGCAACAGCCGATACCCGTCCCGCCCCCCGACGAAACGCCCGCGCCGCAGCCGGAAGCCGCCGCGCGCGTCACGCCGATGATGGAACAGTACCTCGAAATCAAGGCGGCGCATCAGGGCCTGCTGCTGTTCTACCGGATGGGCGACTTCTACGAGCTGTTCTTCGAGGACGCCGAGATCGCCTCCAGGACACTCGGCATCGTCCTGACCAAACGCGGCAAGCATCAGGGCGCCGACATCCCGATGTGCGGCGTGCCGGTCGAACGCTCCGAGGATTATCTGCATCGTCTGATCAGCGCTGGCCACCGCGTCGCGGTCTGCGAGCAGACCGAGGATCCTGCCGCAGCGAAAGCGCGCGGCAACAAGAGCGTGGTGCGCCGCGGCGTGGTGCGGCTCGTCACCCCGGGCACGCTGACCGAGGACACGCTGCTCGATGCGCGTGCCAACAATTATCTGCTGGCGATCGCGCGCGCCCGCTCCTCTGCGGGCGGCGACCGCTTCGGCCTTGCCTGGATCGACATTTCGACCGCCGAATTCATGGTGACCGAATGCTCCGGCGGTGAGCTCGCCGCGACGCTGGCGCGCATCAATCCGAACGAGGCGATCGTCACCGACGCGCTCTTTGGCGATAACGAGCTCGGCCAGACCCTGCGCGAGCTGCCGGCGGTGACGCCGCTGACCCGCGACGTCTTCGACGGCGCCACCGCCGAGAAGCGCCTCTGCGACTATTTTGCCGTCGCGACCATGGACGGCCTGGCTCAGCTCACGCGGTTAGAGGCCACCGCCGCGGCTGCCGCCGTCACCTATGTCGACCGCACCCAGGTCGGCAAGCATCCGCCGTTGTCGCCGCCCGCGCGCGAAGCTTCCGGCGCGACCATGGCGATCGACCCGGCCACGCGCGCCAATCTCGAGCTGACGCGGACGCTCGCCGGCGAGCGCCGCGGCTCACTGCTCGACGCCATCGACTGCACGGTGACCTCGGCGGGCTCGCGCCTGCTCGCGCAGCGCCTCGCCGCGCCGCTGACCGACGCGCCGGCGATCGCGCGGCGGCTCGACGCGGTCGGCACCTTCGTTGCGGATTCCGCGACGCGCGAAGACATCCGCAGCATCCTGCGCGGCGCGCCCGACATGTCGCGCGCGCTGGCCCGTCTCTCGGTCGGCCGCGGCGGACCGCGCGACCTCGCGGGCTTGCGCGACGGCATCATCGCCGCCGACCAGGTGCTGGCGCGGCTTGGCGAGATCGACCAGCCGGCGCAGGAGATCGCAGCGGTGATGGCGGCGCTGAGGCGTCCGTCGCGCGAGCTTGCAGCCGAATTTGCCGGCGCGCTCGACGAGCAATTGCCGCTGATCAAGCGCGACGGCGGCTTCGTGCGCCAGGGTTACGAGCCTGCGCTGGACGAAACGCGAAACCTGCGTGACGCCTCGCGCCTCGTGGTCGCCTCGATGCAGGCGCGCTACGCCGACGACACCGGCGTCAAGGGTCTCAAGATCCGGCACAACAACGTGCTCGGCTATTTCGTCGAGGTCACCGCGCAGCACGGCGACAAGCTGATGTCGGCACCGCTGAACGCGACCTTCATCCACCGCCAGACGCTAGCCGGCCAGGTGCGCTTCACCACCTCCGAGCTCGGCGAGATCGAGGCCAAGATCGCCAATGCCGGCGACCGAGCGCTCGGCCTCGAGCTCGAGATCTTCGAGAAGCTCTGCGCCAAGGCGCTCGAGATCAGCGACGATCTGCGTGCCGCCGCGCAAGGCTTTGCGCTGCTCGACGTCGCGACGTCGCTGGCAAGGCTCGCCGTCGACGAGAACTATGTGCGGCCCGAGGTCGATGGTTCCCTCGCCTTCGCGATCGAAGCAGGCCGCCATCCCGTGGTCGAGCAGGCCCTGAAGCACAACGGCGAGCCGTTCATCGCCAATGCCTGCGATCTGTCGCCAGGCCCGGCGCAACAATCCGGCCAGCTCTGGCTGCTCACCGGTCCGAACATGGCCGGTAAGTCGACCTTCCTGCGCCAGAACGCGCTCATTGCCTTGCTGGCGCAGATCGGCAGCTTCGTGCCGGCCACGCGCGCGCGGATCGGCATCATCGACCGTCTGTTCTCGCGCGTCGGCGCCGCCGACGATCTTGCCCGCGGCCGCTCCACCTTCATGGTGGAGATGGTCGAGACCGCTGCGATCCTCAACCAGGCCGGCGAGCGCGCGCTGGTGATCCTCGACGAGATCGGCCGCGGCACCGCGACCTTCGACGGCCTCTCGATCGCCTGGGCCGCGATCGAGCACCTGCACGAGAGCAACCGCTGCCGCACCCTGTTCGCGACGCATTATCACGAGCTGACCGCGCTCTCGGCCAAACTGCCGCGCCTGTTCAACGCCACGGTGCGCGTGAAGGAATGGCAGGGCAATGTCGTGTTCCTGCACGAGGTGCTGCCGGGCTCGGCCGACCGCTCCTACGGCATCCAGGTGGCGAAGCTCGCCGGCCTGCCGCCGGCGGTGATCACGCGCGCGAAATCCGTGCTCTCCAAGCTGGAGGCGCAGGACCGCGGCCAGACCGCGCGAGCCCTGGTGGACGATCTGCCGCTGTTCGCGGTGCCCTCGCGCGCCGCCGCGGAGGCCGCGCCGCCGAGCGAGGCCGAGCTGCTGATGGAAGCCGTGAAGGCGCTGCACCCCGACGAGATGTCCCCGCGCGACGCGCTCGATGCGCTCTATGCGTTGAAGGCCAAGCTGCCGAAGCAGTGATGTTGCCGTAGGGTGGGTTAGCCGAAGGCGTAACTCACCGC
Organism: Bradyrhizobium sp. KB893862 SZCCT0404; assembly: GCF_018130885.1. Classification (NCBI taxonomy): domain Bacteria; kingdom Pseudomonadati; phylum Pseudomonadota; class Alphaproteobacteria; order Hyphomicrobiales; family Nitrobacteraceae; genus Bradyrhizobium; species Bradyrhizobium sp. KB893862 SZCCT0404. Next base: position 12,356 of record NZ_JAFCLT010000016.1, on the reverse strand, counting down.
TTCTGTCGCCGCAGAAACCAACGAGGTGGGTTACGCTTCGCTAACCCACCCTACGCGTTCTAGCACTCAGCTAGGCCCGCGCCGCGATCGCCGCGGCTTCCGCGGCGGCGCGCTGCATGCTGGTCGACATCTCGTTGGTGACCGTGCTCTGCTCCTCGACGGCAGCCGCCGTCGACGTCACGTATTCGCTGACATTGCTGATCGCCTGCTTGATCGAGCCCAGCGCGTTGACGACGTCGGCGGAGATGCCGTTGAGGCTGCCGATCTCCTGGCCGATCTTGTCGGTCGCCTGCTTGGCCTGGTTGGCGAGGCTTTTCACCTCGGAGGCGACCACCGCGAAGCCGCGGCCGGCCTCGCCGGCGCGGGCGGATTCGATCGTGGCGTTGAGCGCGAGCAGGTTGATCTGCCCGGTGATGCTGTTGATCATCTCGACGATGCCGGTCATCGCCTGCGCGGCCTCGGTGAGGCGCTGGGCCTGCGCGTCGGCGGAGGCGACCTGCTCGACCGCGCCCATCGCGGTTTCGCGCGATTTGGTCATCGCCTCGGAAATCTCCCGCACCGAGGCGTTGAGCTCCTCGGAGCCGGCCGCGACCGATTCCATCATGCCGCGGACGCGCTCGTTGCCCATGCGGACCAGCACCTGGCGCGTGGTGTCGGTGGCGTATTTCACCACCTTGAACGGCTTGCCGTTGAGATCGAGGATCGGGTTGTAGGAGGCCTGGATATAGACCTCCCTGCCGCCCTTGCCGATGCGCTTGTATTCGGCCGCCTGGTACTGGCCGCGGCCGAGCGCAGCCCAGAACTCGCGATAGGCGGCGCCGTCGCGCTCGCCGGGCTCGACGAACATGCTGTGATGCTTGCCCTGGATCTCGGCCAGCGAATAGCCGAGCGTCGCAAGGAAGTTGGCGTTGGCGGTGATGATCGTGCCGTCCATGTTGAACTCGATCACGGCCTGCGCCTTGTCGATCGCCGAGATCTGACCGGAGAGATTGGCGTTCTTCAGCTTCTCGGCGGTCACGTCGGTTGCGTATTTGACGACGCCGAACGGCTTGCCGTTCTCGTCGAACAGCGGATTGTAGGAGGCGAGGATCCAGACCTCGCGGCCGCCCTTGCCGATGCGCTTGAACTCGCCGGCCTGGTATTCGCCGCGATTGAGCCTGGCCCAGAACTCGCGATAGGCCGCGCTGTCGCGCTCGGCCTGTTCCACGAACAGGCTGTGATGCCTGCCCTCGATCTCGGCGAGCGAATAGCCGAGCGCCTTGCAGAAATTCTCGTTGGCGGCGACGACAGTGCCGTCGAGCTTGAACTCGATCACGGCCTGGGCGCGGCTGCTGGCGGCGATCTTCGAGGCATCCGTCATGCTTCGGATCTTCTTCTCGGTGATGTCGGTCGCAATCTTGGCGACCATCACCGCCTTGCCCTCGCCGTCGAGCACCGGATTGTAGGATGCTTCGATCCAGACCTCGCGGCCGCCCTTCGCGATCCGCCTGAACTCGCGCGCCTGATACTCGCCACGGTTCAGCGCGGCCCAGAACGCCTTGTACTCGGCGTTGTCGCGCTGGTCGGCCGGCACGAACATGGAGTGATGCTTGCCCTGGATTTCGTCGAGCCGATAGCCGAGGGCATCGAGGAAGTTCTTGTTGGCCGTGATGATCGTCCCATCGAGTTTGAATTCGATCATCGCCTGCGAACGGCCGATGGCGGCGAGTTGTGCTTCCGCATGACCGTGGGACTTGCGACCAAACATCAAACAATCTCCATCTCGAAATATCGCCGATGGGGACGCGCCCGTCGGAACAGGGAAAGGGACCGCGCGGCAGCGTCGCCGTATCTCCGCGAGCCGTTCGCTTGAAAATGAGCCGCGCCGATTTGCGCGGTCTGCAATCCGATTCGTACGTGAAAAGCTCGAACAAAGTTCTAATAGAAATGTCGGAATCCGGCGGCCGGTGAATCACCCGTCCGGACGATCAACAACAGCGCAAAAACCGGGAAAAAATAGCAATTTTTGAAATGATACTTCTCATTCAACGGCTTGCGCAGAGACCGCGTGAATCCATCGGCATGGATTGAGCTGGCATAATGGATTCTCGCGACGCCATGTCGCGCGCGACCGTGTCTCACGGCTCTTTTCGCACCCGCTGCATCGCACGCCGGCCGCGCCACCACAGCGTCAGATTCCAGGTGACGCAGGTGCAGAGTGCAAGCATCAAACCGGCGGCCGAGCCGAACTGCACAACGGCGACGTGCATCACGGCAATCGCCATGCCGAATCCGAGCAGGCCCCAGGCGGAATTGGCCAGCACGGCGGCGGTCGGCGGGCCGCCGATGCGCGGGTGCAGGATGATCATCATGCTGGTGAACACGATCGGGTAGAGCGCGATCAAGCCGGAGACACGCGGACCGACCCAGCCCGAGGTCGACACCACGATCGCAACCAGCGTTGCCACCAGCGCCGCGCGGAACGGAATGTCATACCAGCGGCGCGTCACCAGCGGCATTTTCACGTGACGGTACTTGGCCAGCAGCGGGATGCAGATGCCGAAGGCGACCGCGTTGACGGCGAGCCCGGCGGCAAGGGTCCAGTCGAACAATCGGATGATCGAGGCCAGCACGATCCAGACCCCGACCGCGCTGGCGACACTCACGGCGAAGCTCTGCCGCTGCGCCAGCACGACATAGACGAGGCCCATGAAGATCGTCGCCGCATTCACCGGCAGGCTCGCCAATGCGCCCTGCGCGATGAAGGACGCGTCATGGTCGATCGCGAGGAAGACGTAGGAGGGACCGGCCGACACCGGCAGGGTTGCCACCAACGCGCCGATCACCGGCCCCGAACGTTCGGTGATGACCGACGCCGACACCACGAACGCCGCCGCGATCGCCATGCGCAGGAGCAGGAAGAGGATGAGGTGGAGGTCGAGGGACATTTTTGTTCTGTCGTCCCGGACGGGCGAAGCACCCATCCGGATGGAAGGCGAAATATTCTGTCTGTCATTCCGGGGCGCGCGAAGCGCGAGCCCGGAATCCATAATCAAGGGCTGTGGTGGGTCGTTTGCTGGAGCTACGACCGTCCGTAATCACGACGGCCTTGGGGTTATGGGTCCCCGGCTCGCGCCAAGCGGCGCGCCCCGGGACGACACCAATTGTGGCGCAGCGTCTTCCGCTTCTCTCACATCCGCTGCATCGACACCGAAACCTTCGGGCCGTTCTTGATGGTCTGGTAGACCACGCAATAGCGCTCGGTGAGCTTGAGCAGGAGATCGAGCTTGTCCTGTGGCGCGGGCGTATCGACCTCGAAGCGGAGACGGATCTCGGCAAAGCCGACCGGGGTCTCCTTGTCGACGCCGAGCGTGCCGCGGAAATCGAGGTCGCCCTCGGCGTAGACATTGCCGGTCTTGAGCGGCACCTCGATCGCGGTCGCGACCGATTTCAGCGTGACGCCGGCGCAGGCGACCAGCGCCTCCAGCAGCATGTCGCCGGAGCAGAGCTCGAGGCCGGAGCCGCCGGTGGCGGGATGCAGGCCAGCCATCGCGATGGCGCGGCCGGTCTCGACCTTGCAGGCGATGCCTTCGCTGTCGGTGGAACCCTTGGCCTTCAGCGTGATCATCGCGGTCTTGGGATCGGTCTTGTAGCGTTCCTTGATCGGGGCCTGCATCTGGCGCAGTTCGGCGGCGTCCATTGTTCTCTCCCGGAAAAATTGCTCCCCGATGTACCGGCTCGGGGAGAAATTGTCACCACCACATGGCCTGACCGGGACCCTGGGTTGCGTCACGGTCGGGGACGTTGCGGTCGAGCGAACGGTCGAGTGACGTCAGCACACTTCGTTTGAAATTCTCGAACAGCGGCGAATTGCGGTCGCGCGGCCGTCCCAGATTGATCTCGATCTGGTCGAACAGCCGGCCCGGCCGCGGCCGCATCACCAGCACGCGATCGGCCAGCACCACGGCTTCGTCGACGTCATGCGTGACGAGGATCAAGGTCGGACGCGTGTCGGCCCAGAGGTCGAGCAGATGATCCTGCAGGTCGCGGCGGGTGAAGGCATCGAGCGCGGAGAACGGCTCGTCGAGCAGCAGCACCTCGGGCTGCGGCACCAGCGCGCGTGCGATCGCAACGCGCTGCGCCTGTCCGCCGGAGAGCTCACGCGGCCAGGCCTGCGCCTTGTCGGAAAGGCCGACGCGGGCGAGCGCACGCGCCACCTTCTCGCGCCGCTCGGCGGCGGGCAGATCGGCGAGCCCAAAACCGATATTGTCGGCGACGCTGAGCCAGGGCAGCAGCCGCGGCTCCTGGAAGATGATGCCGATCTTGGCATGCGGCGAGGCGATCGCCTCGCTGTCGAGCGTCACGGTGCCCGAGCTGGCGCGATCGAGGCCGGCGATGGCGCGCAGCAATGTCGACTTGCCGCAGCCGGAGCCGCCGATGATGGCGATGATCTCGCCCTGCCTGATCTGTGCGGAGAAGCGCGCCAGCGCCTCGACGCCATTGGGATAGGTCTTGCTGACCCGGTCGAGCGCCAGCATCGCGTTACGTTCCCCTCGCGCGGCCAAAGGCGTCCTGCCAGCGCAGGAACGGCGCGGCCGCGACCTCGATCAGCCAGTCGGTGAGCTTGCCGAGGATGGCGAAGATCACGATGGCGGCGAGGATCTGCGCGGGCTTGCCGAGCTGCTGGCCGTCGAGCAGGAGATAGCCGAGGCCTTCGGAGGCGCCGATCAGCTCGGCCGCCACCACGAACATCCAGCCGAGACCGAGGCCGACGCGCAAGGACACGACATAGGCCGGCAGCACCGCCGGCAGCAGGATGCGGCGGATCATCGCGAAGCCGGAAAGGCGGAAGGTGCGGCCGACCTCGACGATCTTGCGGTCGACGGAGAGGATCGCGCCCATCACGCCGAGATAGACCGGAAAGAACACGCCGACCGCGATCAGCGCGATCTTCGAGGTCTCGAAGATGCCGAGCCAGAGGATGAACAGCGGCACCCAGGCCAGCGACGGAATCGCGCGCAAGGCCTGCACGGTCGGGTCGAGCAGCCGCCGCGCCAGCGACCAATAGCCGGAGATGGCACCAAGCAGCGTACCCGCGACCACGCCGAAGGCGAAGCCGAGCCCGACGCGCCACAGCGTCGCTGCGATGTGGCGGACCAGCTCGCCGGAGCGGGCGAGCTCGGTGATGGTGGCAAACACGCGCGAGGGCGGCGGCACTAGGCGTCCATTGGACCAGCCGGACCACACCACCAGCTCCCAGCCGAGCGCGAGCGTCAGCGGCAGCAGCACGCCCAGCATCGGCCGCGCATAGCGCGACAGCCGTGACGGTGCGGCGGCGCTTTCGGCGGGTTCCGAGGTCTGTTGCAGGACTGGCGCGTCGGAGATCATGGCCGGTAGGAAGCGCGTCTGGGGCGGGAATGCAACACTACTCTTGCCGCGGCTCCGGCCGGCTTTCTTCCTTCTCCCCTTGCGGGAGAAGGTGGCGCAAAGCGCCGGATGAGGGGTTCGTTCCGTTCGCACGACTATTTGTGAGGAGAGATACCCCTCACCCGGCTTCGCGTTCCGCGAAGCCACCCTCCCCCGCACGGGGGGAGGGTTAAGACCATCAATTCGTCGGCAGCGGGACCTGGTCGTCGATCAGCGCATCCAGCGTTGCCTTCACGTCGACCTTGGCGTCGACGACGCCGGCTTGCTGGAGCGCGAGGCCGGCGGCGAGGATCGACTCGCGCTGCGGTGCGCCGATGCGGCTGTGAGTGAGCTCGGTGCGCTCCCTGAGCTGCTTGTCCACCACCGCCTCGGGCAGCTTGGTCACCGCGATGAAGGTCTTCTTCAGCTCGTCGTAATTCGCCAGCGAATATTTGCGCGCGTCCTCATACACCGCGAGCACGCGGCGGGCCGCGTCCGGATAGTCCTTCAGGAACTGCTCGCGCACATTGAGGATGCCCCAGGTGTTGGCATCGGCCTTGCGATAGAACAGCTTCGCGCCTTCCTCGACCTCGGCCTGCGCCATCATGGGATCGAGGCCGGCCCAGGCATCGACGTCGCCGCGGATCAGCGCGGTCTTACCGTCGGCATGCTGCAGCAGCACCGGCGTGATGTCCTTTTCAGTCAGGCCGGCACCAAGCAGCGCGCGCACCAGGAAGATGTGCGGATCGGTGCCGCGCGTCACCGCGACGCGCTTGCCCTTGAGGTCGGCAACGCCAGCGATCTTGGAATCCTTGCCCGTGACCAGCGCGGTCCATTCCGGGCGCGAATAGACATAGATCGACTTGATCGGGTTGCCGTTGATCTTCGCCACCAGCGCGGCCGAGCCGGCGGTCGAGCCGAAATCGATCGAGCCGGCATTGAGGAATTCGAGCGCCTTGTTCGAGCCGGCCGACTGCACCCAGGTGACGGTGATGCCGTCCTTGGCGAACTCCTTCTCCAACAGCCCCTTCTGCTTCAGGACCATCGACACCGGGTTGTAGGTGGCCCAGTCGATGCGGATTTCCTTGAGCGGATCGGCGGCCTGTGCCGCGGGGATCAAGGCAAGCGTCATCGCGCCCGCCAGCAGAATGCGTCGTGTAATCCTGGTCATGCCCAGCCTCCTCCGAAACTTCATTGTTTTTCAATGAGTTATATCTAGAGGTCAACGAGAAAATCCGCCCCTTGAAAGGCCGCCGGCCGAGAACAGATTTGCCCGAAGCCGGCCTTTTCCAGCACGGAACGACTATTGCCTGTGAATGACGGGTGACAGCGCCTGTCACCTCTTATATCCGGTGAGACATGGACAGCGTCGCGACTGAACATAAGGCCGAGGTGGACGACCGCTTCGACACCGCGCGGATCACCGCCGCGGTCGATGCACTTGCTGAAAAGCACCAGGGACGCGAGGACGCGTTCCGCACCGCCATGGCGCAATTGCTCAAGGCCGAGCTGATCGCGGCACGCGCGGCGGCGCAGGCGATCCTGCTCAAGGACCGTCACGGCCGCCGCTGCGCCGAGCGGCTGTGCCACGTGCAGGACGAGATCATCCGCATTCTCTATTCCGCCGCGACCCGCCATCTCTACCGCTCGCCGATCCCGAGCGGTGCCGAGCGCATGGCGGTGGTGGCGACCGGCGGCTATGGCCGCGGCCTGATGGCGCCGGAGTCCGACATCGATCTCTTGTTCATCCTGCCCTACAAGCAGACCGCCTGGGGCGAGCAGGTCGCCGAAGCCATCCTCTATTGCCTCTGGGACATGGGGCTGAAGGTCGGCCACGCCACGCGCTCGGTCGACGAGTCGATCCGGCAGGCGCGCGGCGACATGACCATCCGCACCGCGATCCTGGAGACGCGCTTCCTCACCGGCGACCAGCCGCTCTATGACGAGCTGGTCGAGCGCTTCGACAAGGAAGTGGTGCAGGGCACCGCGTCCGAATTCGTCACCGCAAAGCTCGCCGAGCGCGAGGAGCGGCATCGCCGCGGCGGCCAGTCGCGCTATCTGGTCGAGCCCAACGTCAAGGACGGCAAGGGCGCGCTGCGCGACCTGCACACGCTGTTCTGGATCGCGAAATACGTCTACCGCGTCCGCGACACCGACGAGCTGGTCGAGCGCGGCGTGTTTGACGCGCAGGAATATCGCAGCTTCCGCCGCTGCGCCGACTTCCTCTGGTCGGTGCGGTGCAACCTGCATTTCTACTCGGGCCGCGCCGAGGAGCGCCTCTCCTTCGATCTCCAGCGCGAGATTGCCGTGCGGCTCGGCTACACCTCGCATCCCGGCATGCAGGACGTCGAGCGCTTCATGAAGCACTACTTCCTTGTCGCCAAGGAAGTCGGCAACCTCACCGCCATCCTCTGCGCCAAGCTCGAGGACCAGCAGGCCAAGCCCGCGCCGGTGCTGAGCCGGATGATGGCGCGGCTGCGCCCGACCCAGGTGAAGCGGCGCGTGCCCGACAGCGACGATTTCATCGTCGACAACAACCGCATCAACGTCGCCGCGCCCGACGTCTTCAAGCACGATCCGGTCAATCTGATCCGCATCTTCCGCCTGGCGCAGAAGAACAACCTCGCCTTCCATCCGGATGCGATGCGTGACGTGACGCGCTCGCTCGGCCTGATCAACGCGCAGATGCGCGAGAATCCGGAAGCGAACCGGCTGTTCATGGAGATCCTGACCTCCGACAACGCCGAGATCGTGCTGCGGCGGATGAACGAGACCGGCGTGCTCGGTCATTTCATCCGCGCCTTCGGCAAGATCGTCTCGATGATGCAGTTCAACATGTATCATCACTACACCGTGGACGAGCACCTGATCCGCTGCGTCGGCTTCCTCCAGGACATCGAGCGCGGCGGCATCGAGGAGTTCGCGCTCGCCAGCGACCTGATGCGCAAAACACGTCCCGAGCATCGTGCGGTGATCTACATCACGACCCTGCTGCACGACATCGCCAAGGGCCGGCCCGAGGACCACTCGATCGCCGGCGCCAAGGTGGCGCGGCGACTGTGCCCGCGTCTCGGATTCAGCGCGGCCGACACCGAGCTGGTGGCCTGGCTGATCGAGGAGCATCTGACGATGTCCACGGTCGCCCAATCGCGCGACCTGTCGGATCGCAAGACCATCGAGAATTTTGCCGCCGTGGTGCAATCGGTCGAGCAGATGAAGCTGCTGACGATCCTCACCACCGCCGATATCCGCGGCGTCGGCCCGGGCGTGTGGAACGGCTGGAAGGCGCAGCTCCTGCGCTCGCTGTATTACGAGACCGAGCCGGTGCTCACCGGCGGCTTCTCGGAAGTCGATCGCGGCAAGCGCCTCACGGCCGCCTATGCGGAATTCCGCAACGCCTTCGCCGAGTGGCCGGCAGACGAGCTCGACGCCTATATCGGCCGGCACTATCCGGCCTACTGGCTCAAGGTCGAGCTGCCGCGAAAAATCCGCCATGCCCGCTTCGTCCGCTCCAGCGAGCAGGCCGGCCACAAGCTCGCGATCAATGTCGGCTTCGACGAGGTGCGCGGCGTGACCGAGCTGACGATCTTCGCGGCCGACCATCCCTGGCTGCTCTCGATCATCGCGGGCGCCTGCGCCTCGGCCGGCGCCAACATCGTCGACGCGCAGATCTACACCACGACCGACGGCCGCGCGCTCGACACCATCTCCATCTCCCGGGAATATGACCGCGACGAGGACGAGGGCCGCCGCGCCACGCGCATCGGCGAGATGATCGAGGACGTGCTGGAGGGCAAGCTGCGCCTGCCCGAGGTGGTGGCGCGTCGCACCGTGCGCAGCAAGGCGCGGCCCTTCGTGATCGAGCCGGAGGTGACCATCAACAACCAATGGTCCGACCGCTACACGGTGATCGAGGTCTCCGGCCTCGACCGCCCCGGCCTGCTCTACGAGCTGACCACCGCGATCTCGAAGCTCAATCTCAACATTGCGTCAGCCCATGTCGCGACCTTCGGCGAGCGCGCCCGCGACGTGTTCTACGTCACCGATCTCCTCGGCGCCCAAATCAACGCGCCGACGCGGCAATCCGCGATCAAGAGCGCGCTGACCCACGTGATGGCCGGCGACAAGGCGGTTCAACCGGCGGCGTGACTTTCTTTCGCCGTCCCGGCCTCATCGCGCCGACTTTCGTTCGGAGTATCGCAGCGCGTTCACCAGCGCTGACAGCGCGGCTGGCTGATGCTGACGACTGGGATAATACATGTAGAAGCCGGGGATCGGCGGCGTCCAATCCTCCAGCACCCTGACGAGGCGGCCCTTCGCAATATATCCGGCGACCTGGTCTTCGTAGGCGAGGCCAACACCAATTCCAGCGAGCGCCGCCTGAATCACCAGGTGGGTATCGTCAATGATCAGCGGACCGTTCACATTGATCGTGACCGACTTTCGTCCCTGCTCGAACTCCCACCGATAGGGACCACCCGCAAGACGCAGGGTGATACACCGATGATCGCTAAGGTCCTTTGGCTTCTCGGGGATGCCTCGTGTCGCGAAATAGCGCGGCGATCCCACCACCGCCAATCGCAGTTCGGGCGTGACGCGAACCGCGATCATGTCCTTCTGAATGTACTCGCCAAGCTGAATGCCCGCATCGAACTCGCCTGCGACGAGGTCGACGGGGCCGGTGACGGTGACAACGTCCAGAACGATGTCAGGGTAGGCCTCGGCAAAAGCTTTGAGCCGCGGCAACAACACCATCACGGCAGCCGACCGTGACATGACGATTCGAAGGCGGCCTTGGGGCTGGTGTCGAACGCTTCGAGCCTTGTCGAGGGCATAGCGAATCTGCTCGAGCGCCGGAGACAAGTCCGCCAGGAGAGCCGCCCCGGCAGCGGTCGGTGCAACGCTCTTGGTTGTTCGGGCGAGCAGTTGCAGTTCGAGGCGCTGCTCCAGCCGCCGGATCGTGTGGCTCAGGGCAGACTGAGAGACGCCCAGCTTTATCGCAGCGCGCGTAAAGCTTCGTTCGCTGGCCACGACCGCAAATGTCGCGAGCTCGTTCATGTCGTTTGTCATCGTTCATGAATATCGCTCATGAGCCTGTGCCATTCAAGGCGTCTAGTCTCATAAGCCGGCTTGCCGTAGGGATTTGCGCAAGCAACAGCTTTGAGGATGACAATGGATACGGACGCTTCAGCCTTGCGCTCCCTCGCGCAAACCTATTTCGATGCGGCCTATGAAATGGATGCCGACAAATTTGCATCCATATTTCACCCCTCGAGTTCCGTGACAAAGGTCGCCGAGGACGGCGCCGTGAACGTGACGCCGATTGCGACTTGGCTCGCAGCAGTCCACAACATCAAGGCTCCGAAGCAGCAGGGCTTCGAGCGGGATGACCGGATCCTGTCGATCGACGTTGAAAGAGAGCTCGCGCTCCTGAAGGTGACTTTGCAGATTCCGCCGCGCTCCGTCACGGACCTGTTGTCATGCCTGAAGGTGAACGGGTCCTGGACAATCGTGCAGAAAGTGATGACGTCGAAAGTCTGACGGCTTCGGAATCAATCCTTCGCACTTTCGCGAACGGGCTCTCGGACCTCGACGCCCTCGTGCCGCAGCAGCCAGCGCTTGCGCTCCAGCCCGCCGCCGTACTTCACCAGCGAGCCGTCCGCGCCGATCAGGCGGTGACACGGCAGCACCACGCTGATCGGGTTGGAGCCGTTGGCATGGCCGACGGCGCGAATGGCCCGGGGCATCTCGATCCGTGCCGCCATTGCGCCATAGCTCATCGTCGTGCCGGCCGGGATGTGCGCCAGCGCGGTCCAGACCTTCTGCTGGAAAGGCGTGCCGGCGACACGCCATGCAACGCGCGAGAGCTGGCCGAGATCACCGTCGAAATAGCGCGACAGCGCAGTCCGCATTTGCGTCGGCGCAGGCTGGTCACCGAGCTCCACCGCGCCATAGTGCAGGCGCAGCAGATCGCGCATGCGATGCTCGTAGTCGTCCCAGTCGAGGGCGCGCAGATTGCCGTCGGCATCGGTGACGAGCAGCGCGGTCCCGATCGGCGTCGCCAGGCGATCGAGGCCGAAGCGTTCAGGCATCCTGGTTGAGCGAGCGGGCATTGCGGCGACCCCGGCAGTCGAAACACACCCGTCGCGTTTGCCACGCCGGATGTGCTACCGTCCACCCGAAAGCTGACGCTTTTGGGGGGCTCAACTTGAATCTGATCGCCAATGTCCTGGTGGCGCTGGTCGCCGCGCTGCATGTCCTGTTCCTGGTCCTGGAGATGGTCCTCTGGGAAAAGCCGATAGGCCTTAAGATATTCCGCAATTCGCCCGAGAAGGCCGCGATCACGAAAGTGATGGCCGCCAACCAGGGGCTCTATAACGGCTTCCTGGTTGCCGGCCTGGTCTGGGGCCTGTTCCACGGCAACCCGGCCTTCGCGTTCCAGATCAAGGTGTTCTTCCTGCTCTGCGTGATCGTGGCCGGCGCCTATGGCGCGGCGACCGTCAGCGTGCGGATCCTGATCGTGCAGGCGCTGCCGGCGGCGCTCGCGCTGGTTGCCTTGCTTCTCGCCTGAGACGCTTCGGCGCAGCGCCGCGCGCCTTGCGCGGCCGCTGCCCTTCCTCCACAATCTTCGGCAGCGATGGCGACCGTTGCAATCAACGGGAAAAGACCGTCGACCGGAAATTCCGTCAGGAGGAACAACCCAACATGACCCATCGCAGAGCCTTCTTAGCTGCCACGGCGGCGCTCGCCCTTACACTCTCCGCCAGCCAAGCTCTCGCCCAGAAGAAATACGACACCGGCGCGAGCGACACCGAGATCAAGATCGGCCAGACCGTGCCGTTCTCCGGCGCCTACTCGGTCTACGCCAATATCGGCAAGACCCAGGCCGCCTACTTCAAGATGATCAACGATCAGGGCGGCATCAACGGCCGCAAGATCAATTTGATCCAGTATGACGACGCCTATTCGCC
>NZ_JAFCLT010000015.1:0-153088 GCF_018130885.1 Bradyrhizobium sp. KB893862 SZCCT0404 | reverse complement strand
TCACGGCGTCAAGCGCCAAGGACCCAACGGCTTCCCGCCCAACCCATCCTGACAGACTTTCAAGACACAGGGACCCATGCATCCGCAGCTCCTGGGCCCCGGCTCTGCGTCGCACCGCTGCGCGCTGCGCCGCGTCCGGGGCAAGAGACCCCTTGCAGAGACTCCCTCCCTACTTCTTCTTCCCCCGCGCCTTCGGCTCGGGCGTGAGCGCCTGCGGGTCGAAGCCGACATAGAAGATGTAGGAATCGGCGACCGCGGCCGACGGCACCGGATAGGACAGGTCCTCGGCGACGAAGGTGAAGGGCACGCTGCCGCCCTCCGACATCTCGACCGTGGTCCGGTAGGCCTTCGAGGCGATCACCTTCTCGCCGACGCCGCCGTGCACCACGGCAACGCGCAAGGGGACATCGACCGTGGCGGGCGCACCGGCAGGGCCGGCGATGACGCGGCCCTGGATGCCGATCCGGGCGGTGATGCCGGCGCTGCTGCGGGAACATTCGCGCGCCATCTTGGTGATGGTGGCCTGGTAGCGGATCTCATTGCCGGTGGCAGGCTTGCCGCCGGCGCCGACTGCGTAGGTCGAGGCGCCCGCGCGCACCGTGACCTGCGGACAATCGACGTCGTCCTCGGCCGGCTGGCCGGGTGCCGGCGCCGGCTTGGCCTCGGCCGGCTCGTCGGACTTGCCGCCGAACAGGTTCTTGAAGCGGTCGGTTAGCGACTGGGCCGCCACGGGCGAGACAGAGGCGAGCGCAACCGACGACGCCAGCGCGACCGCCATGACCCGCAGCAAATTGGTCCGCGATGACCGAAGCACCTTCACCATCGACGCCCATACTCCATGACAATGTTCCGGCCGAACGGTCGGCCCAAGCGCGTTATATCGCCAAAATCGGCGAACCCAAGGCAGCAAAAAGGGTATTCGGGCCGCACGCCCCCGGCGGCTCAGCCGCGGAAATCCTCGTGCAGGAGGCCGAACAGCAGGTGGTCCTGCCAGACCCCGTTGATGCAGAGATAGCGGCGTGCGAGGCCCTCGCGGGAGAAGCCGCACTTCTCCAGCACCCGGATCGAGGGCGCATTGGTGGGGATGCAGGCGGCCTCCACGCGGTGCAGGTTGAGCTCGCCGAACAGCGTCGGCAGCAGCACCCGCAGCGCGGCCGTCATGTAGCCGCGATGGGCATGGGGCTGGCCGACCCAGTAGCCGATGGTGCCGGCCTGGACGATGCCGCGGCGAACGTTGGCCAGCGTGATGCCGCCGACCATGGCGCCGTCGAGCTCACGGAAGATCAGGAAGGGATAGGAGCGGTCCGCGGCGATGTCCTCGGAATAGCGGCGCAGGCGGCGGCGGAAGCCGGACCGGGTCAGGTCGTCCGAGGGCCAGATCGGCTCCCAGGGCGTGAGATAGTCGCGGCTGGTCTCGCGCAGATGGGCCCATTGCAGGAAGTCGGACATCTGCGGCGCGCGAAGGACCAAGCCATTGCCGCGCGGCGCGAGGGCGGCGGGTCCACTGGATGGCAGGCGAAAGAGGGCCATGGTGATGCTTCCCGGGGCGAGGCGGCCCGCGCGCGGCTCCTAATGCAGCCGCGCCTTGGCGCGTGCCCGGGTCAATCCTTCCGCAAAAGACACCGCCGTGTCCAGACCCCTGCCGCTGCCCAATGCGACCACTGCAGGGCGGCTGCGCGAAAGCAGTGCACGCGCCGCGTCCCGGGTCGATTCGACGCTGACGGCGTCGATCCGGGCCACCAGTTCCTGCACCGTCTGCGGCCGGCCATAGGCCAGCACGTGGCGGGCGAGCTGCTCGGCCCGCGACGAGCAGCTCTCCAGCGCCATCAGCAGGCCGGCCTTCATCTGCGCCTTGGCGCGCGCGATCTCCGCCTCGGTCAGGGTCTCGACCGAATCATTCATGATGTCGACCACGACCTCCATCATCTCCGGCGCATCGGCCGGATCGGTGCCGGTGTAGAGGCCGAAGAAGCCGGTGTCGGTATAGGGCGCGTGGAACGAGTAGATCGAGTAGCACAGGCCGCGCTTCTCGCGGACCTCCTGGAACAGCCGCGACGACATTCCGCCGCCGAGGATGTTGGTGAAGACCTGGAGCGAGAACAGCGACTGATCGTTCTGCGGCACGCCTTCCAGCGCCAGCGTCAGATGCGCCTGCTCGAGCTCGCGGTGCACCACCTTGGCGCCGCCCTTGCCGAACTGGGCGGCCTGCGGCTTCGGGCCCGGCGTCCCCTCGAAGCTCGCAAAGCGCTTCTCGACCTCGGCAACGACTTGCGCGTGGTCGACCGCGCCGGCGGCCGCCACCACCATGTCGGGGCCGCGATAATGCGTCGACAAATAGCCGCGCAGCATGTCGCGGTTGAAGGCGCGCAGCGTCTTCGCCGTGCCGAGCAGCGAGCGGCCCATCGGCTGGTCGGGATAGCAGAGCTCGTTGAGGTGCTCGAACACGACGTCGTCGGGCGTGTCCTGCGCGGCTCCGATCTCCTGCACGATGACGTTCTTCTCGCGCTCCAGCTCGTCCGGCTCGAAGGCGGGATTGGCGAGGATGTCGGCGAGCACGTCGAGTGCGAGCGGCACATCGGCCTTCAGCACGCGGGCATAATAGGACGTGGTCTCGGTCGAGGTGCCGGCGTTGAGGTCGCCGCCGACCGCCTCGATCTCCTCGACGATCTCGCGCGAGGTGCGCTTCGTCGTGCCCTTGAACGCCATGTGCTCGAGCAGATGCGAGATGCCGTGCTCGTTCGGCTTCTCGTCGCGTCCGCCGACGCCGGCCCAGACGCCGAGCGCGGCAGTCTCGAGATGAGGCATCTTGTCGGTGACGACGGTCAGGCCGGATGCAAGCTTGGAGATCTCGACGCTCATCCGGCAACTCCCTGTTTTGCGGCGCGGCTGACCGACAGCACGAACCGCTCGACCTCGGCCTGGTCGTTCTTCATCACCTTCATGTGTTCGGATTTGGTCATGAGGCCATCGAGCCAGGCCGGCAAATGCGGCCGCTGGCCGCAGGCCGCTTCGACCGCGTCCGGGAATTTGGCCGGATGGGCGGTGGAGAGCACGATGCTCGGAACCGTGGTGTCGGTGGTGTCGCGGTCGGCGACGGCGAGCGCCACCGCGGTATGGGGATCGACCAGTTCGCCCGCCTCGCGCCAGGCGGCGCGGATGGCGGCGGCGGTCTCGGTCTCGTCGGCGCGGCCGGCGTCGAACTCCTCGCGGATCGCGGCCAGTGTCGCATCGGGCAGCACGAAACGGCCGGACTGCTTCAACGAATCCATCAGACGGCGGACGCCGGCTGCATCGCGCTTGCCGGCCTCGAACATCAGCCGCTCGAAATTCGAGGAGATCTGGATGTCCATCGAGGGCGAGGCGGTCGCGTGCACCTCGCGCACCTCGTAGATGCCGGTCTTCAGCGTGCGCGCCAGGATGTCGTTGACGTTGGCGGCGATGCGCAGGGTGCGGACGGGAAGGCCCATGCGCTTGGCGACGTAGCCCGCGAAGATGTCGCCGAAATTACCGGTCGGCACCACGAAGTCCACCGCGCGCGCCGGCGCGCCGACGGCGACCGCGGAAGTGAAGTAGTAGACCACCTGGGCGACGATGCGCGCCCAGTTGATGGAGTTGACGCCGGACAGCGAGGTCGCATCGCGGAAGCGATGGTTGTTGAACATGCCCTTCACGAGCGCCTGGCAGTCGTCGAAATTGCCCTCGACGGCGAGGGCATGGACATTGGCTGCGCCCGTCGTCGTCATCATCCGCCGCTGCACCTCGGAGATGCGGCCGTGCGGAAACAGCACGATGAGGTCCACGTTCTCCAGGCCTGCGAACGCCTCCACCGCGGCGCCGCCGGTGTCGCCTGACGTCGCGACCACGATGGTGGTGCGCTGGCCGCGCTTGGCGAGCACGTGGTCCATTAGCCGCGAGATGAGCTGCATCGCCACGTCCTTGAAGGCGAGCGTCGGGCCGTGGAAGAGCTCCAGCACGAACTGGTGCGGCGACATCTGGCGCAGCGGCACCACGGCGGGATGGCGGAAGGTGGCATAGGCCTCGTTCGCCATACGGCCGAGCTCGGCATCGGAAATCTCGCCGCCGGCGAAGGGACGGATCACGTCGACAGCGACCTCCCAATAGGGACGGCCGAAGAAGCCGGCGATGGTCTCGGCGCTGAGCTGTGGCCACGTCGCCGGCACATACAGGCCGCCGTCACGGGCCAGCCCGGTCAACATCACGTCGCAGAAGCCGAGTTCGGGGGCCTCCCCCCGGGTCGAGATATAACGAGTCAAACTGCCCTCCAAAGGCCGGCCGAGCCTGAGCCAGATCCGTAAGCCTTTGATTTTACGAAAATACTTGTCAACAGCCAGAGGCTTCGCGCCACCATAAAGTGTTTTGCGGCATCGGGAAACCGCTTCCCACCGAGCCCTTTCCAACGAAAAAGGGCTGCGGCGATGCCGCAGCCCTCTCTTGGAAGGTCTGTCGTTGATATGTGCAGACCGGTTTTGCTCGTCCGGGACACCCGCCCGTTAAAACTGTCGGTGCAAGCTTTCGACGCCTGTCACGAAATCGTCAAGGCCAAAACCGCTGGGCCCGACGAATGTTCCTGCTTTTCCCGGCAGCCTGCGAATGACGCTCGCAGCTACGAGCCTACTGCGCAGGCGCATTGCCGCTTTTTCCCGAATTGAAGAGCAAGGCAGGAACGAACATCGCCCTCGCCCATTGTGTCGCCGGATGGCATCGACCGCCGGCGACGCATTGCCCGGCTGGCGGAGGTGCCATCCGTCGACCGAACCGCTGCATCCTGGAGCAGCCGGTTCGGTCGCTGGGGCAGGTCAGCCGATCCCGATTTCCACTGCGATCCGGATCAGGTCGGAATGGTTCTTGGCGCCCAGTTTCTGCTTGAGCAGCGAGGTGGTGTTGGCGACGGTCTTGTAGGAGATGCCGAGCGCCTCGGCGACCTCGACGATCTTGTCGCCGCGCCCGAGCAGACGAAGGATTTCCAGCTCCCGCGGCGTCATCTGCGAGGCCGGATTGGCCTTGATCGCAGCGCCTGAGAACGTCACGGCTTCGGCAAGCTGCGGCGAGATGAAGTTGTCGCCCGCGACCACCTTGCGAACCGCTTTCAGGAGGATCCGGGGATCGTCGCCCTTGGAGACATAGCCCTGCGCGCCAAGCTCGACGGCCCGCACCACAAAGGCGGGATCGTCATTCATGCTGAACATGATGATCTTGGCGTCGGGGTCGTCCTTGCGTATGCGTCGCATCAGCTCGAAACCGGAGACATCGGGCAAGCTGATGTCGATCACGGTGACATCCGGCCGCTTGCTGACATAGGCACGGTGCCCGGATTTGGCGTCTGTCGCCTCCTCGATCCGGATCGTATTGTCCGAGGCAAACAGGGTGCGACAGCCGGACAGCACAACGGGGTGGTCGTCGACAATGAGAATTCTGGTCGCCGGTTTGGCGGTATCTTGCATCGCGCGCTCTCTTGTTTTCCGACTCATAGACCGGCGGGAACAAATGGAAAGAGAAAATCCCGCCGATGCGCGTTAGAATTGGCCTAATGTGGCAACGACTTTCCTTCCGGACGCAACTGTTTCTTCCACTCGGCGCCAGTTTTCTCGCGGCGCTGGTGCTGGGCGGCATATTGCTGCAGATATTTGCAACTGGCCAGCTGGCTGACGAGAACGAGCCGGCCCGGCGCTCGACCAGGGTGATCGCCGCGGCGCTCAACAACACGCTGCGCAGTTCGGACCATCCGCAGACGACGCTGGATGCCTTCGTCCAGTCCCTGGGCACCTCCTCGGATATTCAATTCCGGGCAGCCGGCGCGGGCCCCCCTCCCTCCGCGAAGGAGGGTCTGCGCAACCTGCAGGCGGTTCCCCAATGGTTCGTCAACCTGTTGACCATGCCGGACATCGACGCGGCGTCGCCGGTGCTCATTGACGGCAGGCATGTCGGCGATCTCGTGTTCCTGCCGGACTTGTCGGCCGACCTGTTCGAGAAGTGGATCGGCTTCCTTGCCCTGACCGGCCTCGTCGTCGTGCTGATGGCGCTGACGGGCACCATCGCCTATCTCTTCGCGAAATCGGCGATGCGATCGCTGCAGCACCTCGGTGAAGGACTGACGCGAATACGACGGGGCGACTACGCGACGCCGATCCCGGTCGGAGGACCGCCGGAGGTGCGGCGCAGCTGCGAGGCGGCGAATGCCCTGTCCACGACGCTCGCGCAATTGAGTCAGGACAATCGCGACCTGTTGCACCGCCTGGTGTCGCTTCAGGACGATGAGCGGCGCGATCTCGCCCGCGAGCTGCACGACGAGCTCGGCCCGCTGCTGTTCAGCATCCGCGCCGGCACGATCTCGCTGATGGAAGCCGCCTCCCCGCCGCCGGGAAATCTCGGCAATTCGGCGGAGGACGTGCTGCAATCGGTCGAGGCGCTGCAGCAGACCAACCGCCGCATCCTCGACCGGCTGCGCCCGCTCTACATCGAAGAGCTGGGGCTCGAGACGAGTGTGCAGACGCTGCTGCAGAACTTTCGCAAGCAGGCACCGCATATCGGCCTGACGTCCACGATCGATCCCGGCCTCAACGCGATCGACGGACCGCTTGCCCAGACCGTCTATCGCGTCATCCAGGAGGCGCTGACCAACGTGCTGCGCCATGCCGGGGCCAACCATGCCCATGTGCAGGCGACCATCGCGGGCGACGCGCTCGACATCGAGGTCTCCGACGATGGCGGCGGATTTCCCGAGGGCAACAGGTTCGGCCGCGGCCTGACCGGCATGCACGAGCGCGCGCGCGCACTCAGCGGATCGCTGTCATTGCTGCGCGCGGATCAACGAACCTATGTGCGCTGCCGCTTGCCCATCGAAAGGGTGCGAAACGCGCCCGCGTGAGGCGTCACGCGGATCATGCGTCAGCAGGCGCAGCCCTCGTGGGCGTTCTGTCGCGAGGGCGTGCACAGCGTGCTGTAGATCTTGCCTTCCGGGCTGAAACGAAACGAGGCGTGGATACGCAGCGCGCCGGCGACGGAATATTCGAGATCGACGCCATGCGGCGCCGGCTCGATCTCCTCCAGGCCGAAACCCGCCGCCAGATAGGCGCTGAGCCGCGAGCCCCAATAGCTTTCGAGTTCGCGCCGGCCGCGATGATAATGCTGCGTGCCGTTGCACGTGCATTCGACCTGCGCATCGTCGGCATAGAGGTCGAGCAACATCGTAAGGTCGCCCGTCCTGCAGGCATCCACCCAATCGACGACAACACCCATCTGATCAAAATCACTCACGGCGCATTCCTGTTCTGCCGCGGACAAACTCAAGCGCGGCTTAGGATCACAGTCGTGAATATGTGCTGAATAATAAAGCCCGGACGATTCCGGGTTCCCACCGGGAACCTACGGGCGTCCCTGGCTTTCCCGCCGCGTTCTCACCCAGACGCCGAATGCGATCAGCACAGAGCCTGCGAGCGTGAACCAGGTGATGGCGTATTGCAGATGGTCGTCCTTCAGATGCACGTCGAGCGGCCCCGGACGCGGGACGTTGTTCTCCGGCGCCGGCTGCTCGAGGTCAACGTAGAACGGCGCCACCGCGCCCCAGCCAAGCGCGCTTGCGATCGCCCGATGATCGCGCACGAACCACAGCCGCTTGTCGCGATTCTCCGCCGGATTCATCCAGCCCGAGGCCTCCGGAAAGCGGAGATAGCCGGTGAGCACGACCGGCTGTCCGGTGACGAGCTTCTTCACCGCGCGATCCTCCACGCTGCGGTCCTGCATCGTGTTCTCGACGAAGCCGGCGTCGATTACGACGACCTCGCCGCCTGCAAGCCGCGCCGGCAGGAACGCCCAGGTGCCGGGGCCGGAGGCATCCTTGCGCACGGCCGAGCCGGACGAATAGACCATCGCGTCGGGCAAGGGCGCGTAGGTGGCGGTGAAGGTGACGCGGCGGAATTCGTCGCGTGCGGGATCGAGCGCGGCCCACTGCGCGGGCGAAGGCAGCGCGACGGGCGCCTGCGCGAGCCGCTCGGTGAGGGCCGCGACCAGCTCGTGCTTCGCGGTACGGCGCTGCAGCTGCCAGACGCCGAGCGCCACGAAGACGGCGGTCAGGAAAAGCGTGAACAGCGCGAAGCCGGCCACGCGAGGCTTGCGCGCGGTTGAGTTCATTTCGCGCGGTCGATCAGCCGGCCCGGCGCCGCCTTGTGGTGGTATTGCAGCGCGATCAGCAGGGCCTTCATGGAGCGCAGCGGCAACAGCGTGGTGGCGAGGATCAGCGGCAGCCAGAGCACCGCATGCAGCCAGAACGGCGGCTGATATTTGACCTCGACCACCAGCGCGCAGCCGACGACGATCGCGCCCGCCAGCATGATGATGAAGATCGCCGGACCGTCGCCGGCATCGATGAAGGCATAGTCGAGCCCGCAGCGGTCGCAAGCGGGGGCAAGCGTCAGGAAGCCCGCATAGAGCTTGCCCTGGCCGCAGCGCGGACATTTGCAGGCAAGCCCGCGCAGCGCGCTTTGCAGGACGGTGGTTTCGGGCTCCGAGGGGCCGGCGGTGTCGTTCATGATGGCAGACTCTATCACAGTTCCGCCGAAACCTGCGGCGGGCAGAAAGCGAAAGGGCGGCCCTGCGGCCGCCCTTTCCCATCAATCCATTGCGGCTCAGTGCGCGCCGTGAGCCATGGCCTCGGCACCGTGTCCCCAGACATAGATGCAGAGGAACAGGAACAGCCAGACCACGTCGACGAAGTGCCAGTACCAGGCGGCGAATTCGAAGCCGAGGTGCTGCTTCGGCGTGAAGTGGCCGGCATAGGCGCGGAACAGGCAGACCAGCAGGAAGATGGTGCCGACCAGCACGTGGAAGCCGTGGAAGCCGGTCGCCATGAAGAAGGTCGCGCCATAGACGTTGCCGGCGAAGGAGAACGCCGCGTGGCTGTACTCATAGGCCTGCACGCAGGTGAAGAGCGCGCCGAGCACGACGGTGAGGATCAGGCCGTATTTGAGGCCCTGGCGATCGTTCTCGAGCAGCGCATGGTGCGCCCAGGTCACGGTGGTGCCCGACGTCAGCAGGATCAGCGTGTTCAGCAGCGGCAGGTGCCAGGGATCGAAGGTCTCGATGCCCTTCGGCGGCCAGGTGCCGGGGACCGCGCAGGCGCCGGCCTGGGTGCCGAGGCCGCAGCCGAACACGGCGTCGCGGGTGGCGTGGACGGCGTCGGCCGGAAACAGCGCTGCGTTGAAATAGGCCCAGAACCAGGCCACGAAGAACATCACCTCGGAGGCGATGAACAGGATCATGCCGTAGCGGTGATGCAGCTGCACGACGCGGGTGTGGTCGCCCTTGTACTGGGCTTCCTTGATCACGTCGGCCCACCAGCTCGCCATGGTGTAGAGCACGCCGACGGTGCCGACACCGAACACGATCGGCGCCGCCGAGAACATGTGATGCATCCAGGCAATCGCGCCGACCGCCATGATGAAGGCCGAGAGCGAACCGACGGCCGGCCAGGGAGAGGGATCGACCAGGTGATAGTCGTGTTGCTTGCCTTGAGCCGTAGCCATTTCCGTCTCTCTCCTCAATCCCGTGCCTATCAGGCACTTATCCCCTTGTTTCCAACCTGCCGCGCCCAAAGCCCGGCGATCAGAGATTTCCCTTGCGTTTGTCGTTCTCGCCGGATGCGAGCGGCTTCACCACCGGATCCTTCACCGGATAGAACGTGTAGGACAGCGTGATCGTGTTCAGCCCGTCGTTCTCGTGGTCGTCGGCGAGCGACGGATCGACGTAGAACACCACCGGCATCTCGCGCTTCTCGCCGGGCGCCATGGTCTGCTCGGTGAAGCAGAAGCAATTGATCTTCTGGAAGTAGGAGCCGACCGTCAGCGGCGCGACATTGTAGGCGGCCTGGCCTGCGGTGGTCCGCGCGGCCTGGTTGGTCACGGTGTAGAACACGGTCACGACCTGGCCGATATTGACCTCGATCTCGCTCTGCTCCGGCTCGAACTTCCAGGGCAGGCCCGGCGCGACGTTGGAATCGAAACGCACCGCGATCTTCCGCGCGATCGGACCGGTGGTGGGCGCCGAGGTCGCGACCTGGGTGGTGCCGTTGAAGCCTGTGGCGCGGCAGAACCAGTTGTAGAACGGCACCGCCGCGTAGGAGGCGCCGACCATCAGCGCCACCACGGCGCCGCAGATCGAGGCGACCACCACATCACGCCCCAGCCCGCGGCCCTTGGCGGCCCCATTGGCCGGCTTGGCGCTGACATCCTGCGATATGGTCGGCTCGTGATCCATGTTTCCTACATCGGCCGGACTAGCACCGCCGGTCCCTTGACCATGGTGACGGCGAAGAACAGAACGACGAGCACGCCGAGCGCGAGCGCGATCGCGATCGAGCGCTGACGACGGCTCTTCTTCTGCGCCTCGGTGAGGACGATTCCATCTGGCTCGGGTTTGTCGGCCATTGCTGCGATCATGCGCCCCCAACCATCGGAGCAAGCGCCCGGAACACGACCTCGGCCAGCAGGGTCGCAAACAGCGCGAACAGATACAGGATCGAGAAGGCGAACAATTTGCGGGTCGCGCGCAGCGACTGGCTGCGCTCGCGGCGCAGATAGACGTTGATCGCGAGCACCAGCATTCCGGCGCCAAGGATCAGCGAGACCACGCCATAGACGGCATCGAAATAGCCGAGCGCCCAGGGCGCGGCGGCGACCGCGATCAGCACGATGGTGTAGAGCAGGATCTGCAGACGCGTCGCGTCGGGACCGGCGACGTTGGGCAGCATCGGAATGCCGGCGCGCGCATAATCGTCGGAGCGGAACAGCGCCAGCGCCCAGAAATGCGGCGGCGTCCAGAAGAAGATGATGGCGAACAGCAGCAGCGGCTCGACGTCGACCGTGCCGGTGACCGCGGCCCAGGCCACCACCGGCGGCAGCGCGCCGGCGGCGCCGCCGATCACGATGTTCTGCGTGGTCCAGCGCTTCAGGCCCATCGTGTAGATCACGACGTAGAAGAAGATGGTGAAGGCGAGCAGCGCGCCCGCGATCCAGTTGACGAGGATGCCCAGCGTCATCACCGAGAAGAAGGACAGCGTCAGGCCGAATGCCATCGCTTCGCCGCGGGTGATGCGGCCGCGCGGGATCGGCCGGTTCGCCGTGCGCGACATCTTGGCGTCGATGTCGCCTTCCAGCGCCATGTTGAGCGCGCCGGAGGCACCGGCACCGACGGCGATGCAGAGCAGCGAAGTGATCGCCAGCACCCAGTGGAAATGCCCGGGCGCCATCGCCATGCCGACCAGCGCGGTGAAGATCACCAGCGACATCACCCGCGGCTTGAGGAGCGCGAGATAATCGCCAACCTCCGCTTCGGAGATGCGGGGATTGATATCGATGGCGTTCTGGTCGAGGACGGACACTAGTTCAACTCGCTTCGTTATAGAGCCGCGGCGCCCATGGCGGGCGCCGCGGAAGATGGCTTACTGCACGCGGGGCAGCACTTCGAACTGATGGAAGGGCGGCGGCGAGGGCAGCGTCCACTCCAGCGTGGTCGCGCCCGCACCCCACGGATTGTTGCCCGCCGGGACCTTCTTCATGAAAGCGTCGAGCACGCAGTAGAGGAAGATCAGCACGCCGAAGCCGGAGATGTAGGAGCCGACCGACGACACCAGGTTCCAGCCCGCGAACGCGTCGGGATAGTCGACGTAGCGGCGCGGCATGCCCGACAGGCCGAGGAAGTGCTGCGGGAAGAACACGAGGTTCACGCCGATGAAGGTGACCCAGAAATGCGCCTTCGCCAGCGTCTCGTTGTACATGTAGCCCGTCATCTTCGGGAACCAGTAGTACCAGCCGGCAAAGATGCCGAACACCGCGCCGAGCGACAGCACGTAGTGGAAGTGCGCGACGACGTAATAGGTCTCCTGCAGCACGCGATCGACGCCGGCGTTCGCCAGCACGACGCCGGTGACGCCGCCGACCGTGAACAGGAAGATGAAGCCCACCGCCCAGATCATCGGGGCGCGGAAATCGATCGAGCCGCCCCACATCGTGGCGATCCACGAGAAGATCTTCACGCCGGTCGGGACCGCGATGACCATGGTCGCAGCAACGAAGTAGGCCTGCGTCGCCGAGGACATGCCGACCGTGTACATGTGGTGTGCCCACACCACGAAGCCGATGCCGCCGATCGCGACCATGGCGTAGGCCATGCCGAGATAGCCGAACACGGGCTTGCGCGAGAAGGTCGAGACGATCTGGCTGACCATTCCGAAGGCCGGCAGGATCAGGATGTACACCTCGGGGTGGCCGAAGAACCAGAACAGATGCTGGAACAGCACGGGGTCGCCGCCGCCGTCGGGCGCGAAGAACGTCGTGCCGAAATTGCGGTCGGTGAGCAGCATCGTGATCGCACCGGCGAGCACCGGCAGCGACAGCAGCAGCAGGAACACCGTCACCAGGATCGACCACACGAACAGCGGCATCTTGTGCAGGGTCATGCCCGGCGCGCGCATGTTGAAGATGGTGGTGATGAAGTTGATGGCACCGAGGATCGACGAAGCGCCCGCCAGATGCAGCGACAGGATCGCGAAGTCGACCGCCGGGCCCGGGTGACCGGAGCTCGACAGCGGCACGTACATGGTCCAGCCGGCGCCGACGCCGTTGGCACCGGGCTCGCCCTCGACGAAGGTCGACATCAGCAGCAGCGCGAAGGAGGCCGGCAGCAGCCAGAACGAGATGTTGTTCATGCGCGGGAAGGCCATGTCGGGCGCACCGATCATCAGCGGCACGAACCAGTTGCCGAAGCCGCCGATCATCGCCGGCATGACCATGAAGAAGATCATGATCAGGCCGTGGGAGGTCACGAAGACGTTGTAGGTGTGCGTCTCGTGGAAGATCTGCACGCCCGGATACATCAGCTCGGCACGGATCGCGATCGACATCGCGGCACCGATGATGCCCGCGATGACCGCGAAGATCAGGTACATCGTGCCGATGTCCTTGTGGTTGGTCGAATAGACGTAGCGCCGCCATCCGGTCGGATGGGCGTGCTCGTGGTCATGTCCGTGGTCTTGCGCGTGATCGCCGTGTGCCGCTGCGCTGGTTGCCATTTTCAAATCCTGCCTTGCGTCCCAATCGGACCTTTGGAGGTCCCGCCCTTTATTTCGCTTTCGATCCCCTCGAGCCTGGACCCGGCGCTTACTGCGTCGGGCCGGCCGCGGAGGCGTAGGTGCTGGTGCCGCCGCTCGCAAACTTCTTCTTCGCCGTCTCGACCCAGGAGGCGAACTCCTTGTCCTCCACGACGCGAATCGCGATCGGCATGAAGGCGTGGTCCTTGCCGCAAAGCTCCGAACACTGGCCGTAGAACATGCCGGTCTTGGTGGCCTTGAACCAGGTCTCGTTCAGCCGCCCCGGAATGGCGTCGATCTTGACGCCGAAAGCCGGCAGCGCGAAGGCGTGGATGACGTCGGCGCCCGTGACCTGGACGCGAATCACCTTGTTGACCGGCACCACCATCTCGTTGTCGACGCCGAGCAGGCGGGGCTGCTTGTCCTGGGCCATCAGCGAGTCGAACTCGAACTTGCCGTTATCGGGATAGGCATACGACCAGTACCACTGCTTGCCCGTCGCCTTGATGGTCAGGTCCGCCTTCGGCACGTCGAGCTCCAGGAACAGCAGGCGGAACGACGGCACCGCGATGCCGACCAGGATCAGCACCGGAACCAGGGTCCACACCACCTCGATCAGCGTGTTGTGGGTCGTCCGCGACGGCACCGGATTGGCCTTCGCATTGAACTTGAGCACCACGACCACCAGCAGCGCCAGGACGAACAGCGTGATCAGGGTGATCAACACGAACAGGAAGTTGTGGAACCAGACGATGTTATCCATCACCGGCGAGGCGGACTGCTGGAGCGTCCACTCCCACGGCGCCGGCTGTCCAAGCTCGGCGAATGCCGAACCGCCCGTCGCCAGCGTCAGGCCAGCAACGGCCAATCCCAGCATATGCCGGCCTACCCGGCCCATCGACATCCTCATGCCGTCGCGCTCCCCTTACGAAATCACCCCAAGTGCACTCCCCTATTTCTGGGGAACGCTTATTCGATTCGTCCGTCTGACAAACCGCCGCTCAAGAATACCTCTAAGAGGAATTGGGGCCAGATCGCTAGAACGCCGAAATCAAGCCTCTCAAACCATAATTCTTGATCTATCGCAATGCAGTCTTGAGGCCCGTCTGTCA
This sequence comes from Bradyrhizobium sp. KB893862 SZCCT0404, assembly GCF_018130885.1. Classification (NCBI taxonomy): domain Bacteria; kingdom Pseudomonadati; phylum Pseudomonadota; class Alphaproteobacteria; order Hyphomicrobiales; family Nitrobacteraceae; genus Bradyrhizobium; species Bradyrhizobium sp. KB893862 SZCCT0404. Next base: position 138,877 of record NZ_JAFCLT010000015.1, on the reverse strand, counting down.
GCGATCACCCGCAAGATATTTCCTAGTAAGATCAGACAAAAATACCGTTTCCCGGGATGGCGCGGCTTGACAGCGGAATTGCCCGCTGTAGGCACTTGCGAACGGCCGCACAGGAACCTGATTCGTGCCGGCGGCGGCGGCCACGGCGGCGCGGAATTTGCTTGGGAATTGCCTTCAAGACGCCGTCATTTCCGTATCAGTCCACCCGCGCAAGCGACCCAAGCGAGCAGAGGGACCGACCCCGATGGGGCTTTCGAGATGCATGGCAAGGCTGGCTCAGAGGCAGGCTAACGGCCTCACGGCGCTTGCGGCCCTGCTTGCCGCGGCCGTCCTCCTGGCCCTCCCGGGCCTTGCCCATGCGCAGGGCGCGGTGCGCTCCGTCCATGGCGACTGGCAGATTCGCTGCGACACCCCGCCCGGCGCCCAGACCGAGCAATGCGCCCTGATCCAGAGCGTGGTGGCCGAAGACCGCTCCAATGCCGGCCTGACCGTGATCGTGCTCAAGACCGCCGACCAGAAGAGCCGCCTGATGCGGGTCGTCGCCCCGCTCGGCGTCCTCTTGCCCTCCGGCCTCGGCCTCAAGCTCGACAACCAGGACGTCGGCCGCGCCGGCTTCGTCCGCTGCCTGCCCAATGGCTGCGTCGCCGAGGTCGTCATGGACGACAAGCTGCTCGGCCAGCTCCGCAGCGCCAAGACCGCCACCTTCATCATCTTCGAGACGCCGGAAGAGGGCATCGGCTTCCCGCTCAGCCTGAACGGGCTCGGCGAAGGCTACGACAAGCTGCCGTAAGCTTGGCCGCTGCAATCCTATTGTTTCCGTAATGTGAGGCTTCGCGCCCTCGCGGAACCGGGCCGAAACCATTATCTTGCCCGCATCCCCCGATAATGGACGGACACATGACCAACCCTGCCACGACCTCCCTGCTCGACCGTGCCAATCTCGATCGCGACCAGGTTCGCAACGAGGTCGCGCGCGGGCTCGCCGGCGCCGACGACGGCGAATTGTTCCTGGAGTACAGCCAGACCGAAGCGCTGATGTTCGACAATGGGCGGCTGAAGCAGGCGACCTACGACACCTCCCAGGGTTTTGGCCTGCGCGCCGTCAAGGACGACGCGGTCGGCTACGCCCATTCCTCCGACGTGTCGCTGCCGGCGCTGATTCGCGCCGCCGACGCGGTGGCGGCCGTGCGCGGCGGCTATTCGGGCAGCTTTGCCGCCCCGCCAGCGCATACCAACGTGCGTCTTTACAGCGACGACAATCCGCTCGATGCCCCCGGTTTCGAGACCAAGGTCAAGCTGCTGGCCGAGATCGACGCCTATCTGCGCGACAAGGATCCGCGGGTGCGGCAGGTCAGCGTCAGCCTGGGTGCGACCTGGCAGGTCGTCGAGATCCTGCGGCCCGACGGCGAGAGCTATCGCGACATCCGTCCGCTGGTGCGCGTCAACGTCTCCGTCGTCGCCGGACAGGGCGACCGCCAGGAGAGCGGCAGCAAGGGCTATGGCGGCCGCGCCGGCTATGCCGAATTCATCGAGAGCAAGAACTGGCGCGACGCCGCCGACGGCGCGCTGCGCGAGGCGCTGGTCAATCTGGAATCGATTCCGGCCCCGGCCGGCGAGATGGACGTCGTGCTCGGCGCCGGCTGGCCCGGCGTGATGCTGCATGAAGCGGTCGGCCACGGCCTCGAGGGCGACTTCAACCGCAAGAAGACCTCCGCCTTCGCCGGCCTGATGGGCCAGCAGGTCGCGGCCAAGGGCGTCACCGTGGTCGACGACGGCACAATCGCCTCAAGGCGTGGCTCGCTCTCGATCGACGACGAGGGCACGCCGACCAACCGCACCGTGCTGATCGAGGACGGCGTCCTGGTCGGCTACATGCAGGACCGCCAGAACGCGCGCCTGATGAACATGAAGCCGACCGGCAACGGCCGCCGCCAGGGCTATGCCCATGTGCCGATGCCGCGCATGACCAACACCTACATGCTCGCCGGCGACCGCGATCCGGCCGAGATTCTCGCCTCCGTGAAGAACGGCGTGTTCGCCGCGAATTTCGGCGGCGGCCAGGTCGACATCACCTCGGGCAAGTACGTGTTCCAGTGCACCGAGGCCTACAAGATCGAGAACGGCAAGATCGGCGCGCCGCTGAAGGGCGCCATGCTGATCGGCAACGGGCCGACCGACCTGCATCGCATCCGCATGATCGGCAACGACCTTGCGCTCGACACCGGCATCGGCACCTGCGGCAAGAACGGCCAGGGCGTGCCTGTCGGCGTCGGCCAGCCGTCGCTTCTGATGGAACGCATTACGGTGGGTGGAACGGGCGCATGAGCGTTGAAGACAAGGTAACTGCGCCCGCCAAGCGCAAGAGCAGCGGCTGGGGCGGACAGATCATTCAGCTCGCCGGCATCGTGGCCGCCGTGTTCATCGCCAAGGGCGCGCTCGCCGAGCCGTTCTACGTGCCGTCGGGCTCGATGGAGCCGACGCTGCTGATCGGCGATGCCCTGCTCGCCTCGAAATTCCCCTACGGCTACGGCACCTCGTCGCTGCCGATCCAGATCAACCTGCCCGAGAGCGGCCGCGTCTTCGCGGAAACGCCGAAGCAGGGCGACGTCGTGGTGTTCCGCTGGCCCGGCGATCGCTCCCAGGCCTGGGTCAAGCGTGTCGTGGGCTTGCCCGGCGACCGCATCCAGATGCGGCAGGGCCAGCTCTTCATCAACGACCGCCCCGCCGAGCTGAAGCCCGACGGCGTCGGCTCTGCCGAGGACGACAATGGCGGCAGCGAGCCGGCCTACCGCTATGTCGAGACCCTGCCGAACGGCGTCTCTCACCTGATCTTCAAGATGCGCGACAACGGTCCGCTCGACAACACGCAGGAGGTGACGGTGCCGCCCGGCCACCTCTTCGTGCTCGGCGACAACCGCGACAACTCCGCCGACAGCCGTGTGCCCCTGCGCTCCGGTGGCGTCGGCCTGCTGCCGATCGACAATCTGATCGGGCGTGCGGATGCCGTGGTCGGCTCCTGGGATCTCGGCATGCGCAGCCAGCCTGTCTACACTTGGCTGTCCGGCTTCCGGCTCGCGCGGTTCTTCACCGCCGTGCATTGAACAGAAGTCGCCTCGCCTCGCGATGAACCAAGACGAATTCCTCGCGCTCGCGCTGAGAAATCCCGTCAACGTTACGATCATCGAAGAACTCGCACGTCTCGCCCTTCCCGACGCCTGGCTGGTCTCGGGTTGCCTGGTGCAGACGGTGTGGAACGTGCTTACGGGCCGCCCGATCGATCACGGCATCGCCGATTACGACGCGTTCTATTTCGACCGTGATACCTCGTGGGAGGCGGAGGATACGGTGATCCGCACGCTGCACGCGCGGCTCGGGCATCTCGGCGTCAAGATCGAGATCCGCAACCAGGCGCGCGTGCATCTGTGGTACCCGGCCAAGCATGGCCTGCCCTATCCGCCGTTGAGCTGCTCGGCCGCTGGCATCGATCGTTTCCTGACGCAGAACACGCAAATCGGAGCGAGACGCGCCGGCGACGGCTACGAGGTCTACGCGCCGCATGGCTTTGGTGATGTCGCAGGGCTGATCGCACGGCCCAATCCAGGCCCGAATTTTTCCGCAGCGAGCTACGCGGCGAAGGCCGCGCGCTGGAAGGCGCTGTGGCCGGAGCTCACGGTGATCGCGGCAGAGTGAGATCCGTAGGGTGGATTAGCGAAGCGTAATCCACCTCTTTCGCTTCCGTGGGAGACAAACAGTGGTGGGTTACGCCGCGCTTCGCGCAGCTAACCCACCCTACGGCACCGGCCTATCTCACCACTCCCGAGGTGAACCCCGGCTTGCGGCGCGGCGGCTTGATTTCCTTTTTCAGGTAACAGCGCGCCTCGCGCCCGGTGTAGCCGGGGCGGGAATAGGTGAAGGCGCGGCACTTGTTGTCGGCGGTGCAGGCGGCCTTGCAGGCCTCGACGCTTTCGCCGTCCTTGAGCTCGAAATTGCGCAGGTCGCCGCCGGGGCGGTCGATCGACGTCTCCACGCCTTCGACGCGCGGCTCGATCACGCCGGCGCCGCGGACGCCGGAGATGCAGCAATTGCCGGGCACGCGCGGCGGCACGGTGTTCTTGAGCCAGCACACCGCCGCGGCGCCGTCGATGTCGGGATAGCTGAAGCTCCAGGAGCGGCACTTGCGGTCGCGCTCGCACAACAGCGCGCAATCCTCGGGGTCGCCCGAGGTCACCGGCTGGCTGAAATAATCGCCGCCGGGCCGGTCGAACGCCGTCTGGGCGCGCGCCGGCACGCCCGCGAACGCGAGCAACAGCAGCGCGGCGCATGCCACGAGGCTTGCCATGACGGCCCCATGCAGGCGGCCCTTCCCCATCGGAACAGCTTTCGAGTTATTGACGACGCTCGGGTTTTTCAGCCGGTCATTTGATCGCCGCAAACCTGTATGGGCGATGAACGGCTGAAGTCCTGGGCGTTGGCCTATCGGCGTAGAGCGCTTTCGCGCGAAGTGGGTACCGGTTCGCGTAAAGACGCGTCAAAATAAGAATCCAGAGCCCCGTTCCGATTTATCGGAACGGAAATGGCTCTAGAACGCGTATTCCGCGTAGGCCGGTTCCACGGAGCCCTTCCAGGGGCCGTTGAACTTCTCGAGCATTTCCTCGGCCGGCGTCCGGCCGGAATCGATGATGCGGTCGAGCGGCTCGAGGTGCCGCGTCTCGTCGCGTCCGAGCTGGTCGATCCGGCCGCGGCGGCGCAGGCCCGCATGTGCCAGAACGAGGCATTCCTTGGCGATCTCGAACAGATAGCGATCCTTGATCCGCGCCTTGAAGCCGAAGCGCGGCACGTCGTCGCGCAGCGCCTGGCGCTCATGCGCGCTCCAGTGCTTCACCATGTCCCAGGCGGCATCGAGCGACACATCGTCATAGAGCAGCCCGGCCCAGAATGCCGACAGCGCCGGCAGGCGTCCCCAGGGACCGCCATCGGAGCCGCGCATCTCGAGATAGCGCTTCAGCCGCACCTCCGGGAAGATCGTCGAAAGATGGTTGGCCCAGTCCGACAGCGTCGGACGCTCGCCGGGCAGGTTGTTGTTGCGGCCGTCGAAGAAGGCGCGGAACGAGGAGCCCGACACGTCGATGTAATCGTCGCCGCGCTTGACGAAGTACATGGGCACGTCGAGCGCGTAGTCGACATAGCGCTCGAAGCCCATGCCGTCCTCGAACGCCCAGGGCATCATGCCGGCGCGCGCATTGTCGGTGTCGCGCCAGATCTCGGAGCGGAACGAGAGGAAGCCGTTCGGCTTGCCTTCGGTGAACGGCGAATTGGCGAACAGGGCCGTCGCAACCGGCTGAAGCGCGAGCGAGACGCGCAGCTTCTTGACCATGTCGGCTTCGGAGGAGAAGTCGAGATTGGTCTGCACGGTGCAGGTCCGGTACATCATGTCGAGGCCGTACTGGCCGACCTTCGGCATGTAATTGGTCATGATCTTGTAGCGGCCCTTGGGCATCACCGGGATGTCGGAGCGCGACCATGACGGCGTCATGCCGAGGCCCAGGAAGCCGATGCCGAGCGGCGTTGCGATCTCGCGCACCTGGGCGAGATGCGCCATCAGCTCGCTCTGGGTCTGGTGCACGTTCTCGACCGGTGCGCCCGAGAGCTCGAACTGTCCGCCCGGCTCGAGCGAGATCGCGCCGCCGCCGGTGACGTCGTAGAGGCCGATGATGTTGCCCTTCTCCATGATCGGCTCCCAGCCGAGCAGGAGCTTCATGCCTTCGAGCAGCGCACCGATGCCGCGCGCGCCCTCGTAAGGCACCGGACGATGGCCTTCGAGCGTGAACGGCGTCTTCTCGTGCTCGGTGCCCATGCGGAATTCGGACGGGTCCTTGCAGCCGGCTTCGAACCACGCGACGAGTTCGTCACGCGATTGCAGCGGCGTCATATCGATCTGGTCTCGCGCCATTTCAAACTCTAATCAAAAGCGCTTCGACCGAATGCGCGGGTGACAGGGATGGTCCGCGAACCCACCGGGCGCGCGGACGTGCTGGGTTGCCGTCGATCATCGCGACGGCGAAGTTTCGTTGACGCTGGCGACGGGCGGCAGTTTCATCTCGCCGCACGAGCAGCCCAGCCGGTCGAGCAGGCCGCTGAGCTTGACGGCGTCGGCATCGGATAGTTTCGAGCCGACATATTTCTCGATTGCGGCCGAATAGGCGCCCCACATCCGCTTCTGCAGCTCGCGGCCGGCTTCGGTGATCTCGACGAACTGGCCGCGCTTGTCGATCTTGCATTCGCGCCGGGAGGCGAGCCCCTCGTCGACCAGGCGGTCGATCAGGCGCGAGGTGGAATATTGCGGGATCAGCATCTGCCGCTCGAGCTCGACGGGCCGCAGCTCGCCGGACGGCGCGCGCGACAATTCGAGCAGGGCGTCGTACCATGCCAGCGGCGGGAACCCCGCCTTCTTCAAATCCTGCTCGACGCAGTCGAGCACGCGGCTCTGCACCCGCATCAGGCGGATCCAGGCGGAAGTGGCCTCGGTCGATGGTTTGCGTTTCATGGTCCCGCTCAAGCTCGTCGCCCGTCTCTTACCTCATTCGATGCACCTGCATCAATCTTGACTATTGCATGCAGATGCATGTAGGCGTTCTTTCGCCCGAGCCAAGCAACAAGAGGAGGAAATTCCATGAAACTCTATTACTCACCCGGCGCCTGCTCCCTGTCCCCCCATATCGCGCTTTTGGAAGCCGGCCTGCCCTACGAACTGGTCAAGGTCGATATCCGGGCCAAGAAGCTCGAAAATGGTGAGGATTATCTGAAGCTGAACCCCAAGGGCCAGGTCCCTGCGCTGGGCCTCGACAGCGGCGAGATCGTGACCGAAGGCCCGGTGATTGTCCAGATGATCGCCGATCAGGCCTCGGCCAAGGCGCTGGCGCCGGCCCACGGCAGCGCCGAGCGCTACAAGCTGCTCGAATGGCTGAACTTCCTCACCTCCGAGGTGCACAAGAGCTTCGGCCCGCTGTTCGCCCCGGCCCTGAACGACGAGGCCAAGGCGTTCTTCAAAGACCGTGTCATGGGCAAGCTGAAATATATCGACAGCCAGCTCGCTAGCCGCGACTACCTGATGGGCAAGCAGTTCACGGTCGCCGACGGCTATCTCTTCACGATGCTGACCTGGGCCGACCGTATGAAGTTCGACTTCTCGGCCATGCCGCACCTTGCCGCCTACAAGGCCCGCGTCGCGGCGCGCCCGCAGGTGCAGGAGGCGCTGAAAAAGGAAGGGCTCGCGCAGGCCGCTTGAGCGCTCGCAAGTCGTGACGATCGAAAGGCCGGATCGAAGATCCGGCCTTTCTTCATTGTGAACCAATCGATCGGCGGCGGCGTCGAAGGATCACCTCCCGCGAGACAGTTGCGCCATGAACATGATCGTCCTCATGACTGCCGCCGGCGCGCCGCTCGCGATGCTCGGCCTGTCGACACCGGTCACGCCGCAGCGCAGCTGCATCTTCATGGTCCATCCGCAGATCACCTCGATCGTGTTCGAAAGCAAGGAAGGGAAGATCGTCTTTCCGGACCGGCCGACCGAATACCCCTGCAGCTACGCCAGGACGAAGGGCGGAGCGGACATCGCCTTCACCAACCAGAACGGCTGGCGTTTCGAGGTCCGCATCGGCCGCGGCGATGAAGGCACCTGGAAAGCCAGCCTGGCCGACGACGCGGTCTCGGGCCGCGCCTTCTCGCCGTTCGGCGACCAGAAATAAGCAGGCCGGATCGCCGATCCCGCCGCCATATTTGCTGCAGTACAGCAAAGGCGCGAGCCCCGTTTGCGCCGGATCATCGTACCTTGATTAGACTTATGAACTACTGTTCGCGAAGATTAAGTGGTGCTGTCTTGTCAGCACCCGCGAAGCGGGCGAGTCTAGCACTATTGATTGAAGATTATTTGCGCGCTCATTGAGGTTGAAGTTGACGATTGCCATCGTCCTGATCGTTGCAAGCGCTCTGGTAGGAGTAGCGACAGGTCGCTTTTTCAGGATCTGGGCGCTGGTCGTCTTTTCGCCTGTGATCGCGATCGTCGCGGCGATCGTTCTGCGCGCTTACGATTTCGGGATGGTGGGGGGCGTGACCGTCGTCGCCATCTGTCTTGCCGCCTCCCAGCTCGCCTATCTCGCGGCATCGTACCTGCTGCACGCGCGCGCGGTCTCACCCCATGACGAAGTCGACGGCAACCCAGGCGAGATAGGCCAGCAAAAAGTCCGCCGCCAGCACAAGTAGCGCCAACGCGGCCCAGAGCGCCGGACCCTTGCGGCGCAAGCGCGCCGGCTTCTGTTGCGAATGGAGTCGGTCCGTTGCGGACGCAACGGCATGTCTTGCGGTGAGATCGCGATCGAGCGCGGTCTTCCGCAGCACCAAGGAGTTCATCAAGGACAACTTTCTTTTCGTCTTCGGCTTGCCGACGGGATCGGCAAGTGTCCCAACGCATTCGTGACCCTGACCCGCAGCAAGACTAGTGCCAGGGCCGAGCAAAAGAACGGCGCCGCTTTGACGCGCCTATGACAATTGCGCGACGCTGCGGCAGCAGGGACTCTCGCACGGTTCCTACGCGGATTCTGTGATCGGTTCCACAACCTGGAACAAATCTGACACAACCGTGATGACGCCCGCAGAAAGCAAAAAGGCCGGATCGATGATCCGGCCTTTTGTTTAGGCGCGTAGCCCGCATGCAGCGAAGCGCAATCCGGGGTCTTGCCTGTTGCAAACTCTGTCCCGGATTTCGCTACGCTCCATCCGGGCTACGAGATCCGATCAGGCTGCCGCCTTCTTCGGCGCGAATCGGCCGTAGAAGGTCTCGCCCTTCGCGGCCATCTCCACCAACAGCTTCGGCGGCGTGAAGCGCGAGCCGTACTTCGCTTCCAGCTTGTGGCAGAGCTCGACGAACTTCTTCGTGCCCATGAAGTCGATGTAGGACAGCGTGCCGCCGGTGAACGGCGCGAAGCCGAAGCCGAGGATCGAGCCGACATCCGCCTCGCGCGGATCGGTGATGACGTGGTCCTCGACCGTGCGCGCGGCTTCCACCGCCTGCACCACCAGGAAGCGCTGCTTCAGCTCCTCGATGTCGAGCGTGTCGGGGTCGAGCTGCTTCGGCTGCAGCGCCGACAGACCCGGCCACAGGCTCTTCGAGCCCTTGCCCTTCTCGGGATAGTCGTAGAAGCCCTTGCTGTTCTTGCGGCCGAGCCGGCCCTGCTTCTCGACCATCTCCACCATCAGCTTCTTCTGATCGGGGTTGATGGCGTTGGGGCCGAGATCGGCTTCCGTGGCCTTCATGATCTTGAGGCCGAGGTCGAGCGCGACTTCATCCGAGAGCGAGAGCGGGCCGACCGGCATGCCGGCCATCTTGGCGCAGTTCTCGATCATCGCCGGCGGCACGCCCTCGAGGAACATCTCGTTGCCCTCGGCGACGTAACGGCCGACGCAGCGGTTGGCGAAGAAACCGCGGCTATCATTGACCACGATCGGCGTCTTGCCGATCTGGCGGACGTAGTCGAGCGCGGTCGCGAGCGCGACATCGCCGGTGTTCTTGCCAAGGATGATCTCGACCAGCATCATCTTCTCGACCGGCGAGAAGAAGTGAATGCCGACGAACTTGCCCTGGTCCTTGAAGCCCTCGGCCAGCGAGGTGATCGGCAGCGTCGAGGTGTTCGACGCGAAGATCACGTCGGGCTTCAGATATTCCTGCGCCTTGGCGAAGGTGTCCGCCTTGACCTTGCGGTCCTCGAACACGGCCTCGATGACGAGATCGACGTCCTTCAGCGCGGCATAGTCCGCGGTCGGCGTGATGCGCGCGAGCAGCGCCTCGGCGTCCGCGGGCTTGGCACGGCCCTTCTTGATCTGGTCCTCGATCACCTTCTGCGCATGCGCCTTGCCCTTGTCGGCGCTCTCCTGGTCGCGGTCGATCAGGACGACGTCGAGGCCGGCGCGGGCCGAGACGTAGCCGACGCTCGCGCCCATGAAGCCGGCGCCGATCACGGCGATCTTCTTCACCTTGGTCGCGGGCACGTCCTTCGGACGGCGCGCGCCCTTGTTGAGCTCCTGCATCGACAGGAACAGGCTGCGGATCATCGCAGCCGCTTCCTTCGAGCGGAGCACCGAGGTGAAGTAACGCGACTCGACGCGAAGCGCCGCGTCGATCGGCAACTGCAGACCCTCATAGACGCAGCTCATGATCGCGCGCGCGGCCGGGTAGTTGTCGTAGGTCTCGCGGCGATAGATCGCGTTGCCGGCCGGGAACATCATCATGCCGGCCTTGGAGAACACCGGCCCGCCGGGCAGCTTGAAGCCCTTCTCATCCCAGGGCGCGACGGCCTTGCCGCCGCCCTTGATCCAGTCCTTCGCGGCCTTGACGAGGTCGGCTGCGGGAACGATGGCGTGAATCAAATTCAGCGCCTTCGCCTTCTCGACGGTGACAGGATCGCCCTTGAGCAGGATGGTCATCGCATCCTGCGGTGGGACCAGGCGCGGCACGCGCTGCGTGCCGCCGGCGCCGGGGAACAGGCCGACCTTGACCTCGGGCAGGCCGAGGCGGGTCTTGGGATTCTCCGCGGCGACGCGGTAGTGGCAGCACAGCGTGATCTCGAAGCCGCCGCCGAGCGCGAGGCCGTTGATCGCAGCCGCCCACGGCTTGCCCGACGTTTCGATCGAGCGCAGCACCTGCGAGAAGCGGCGGCTCTGGTCGAACAGCATCTGGTTCGCGGCGGTCTCGCCCTGCTCCTTGAAGACCTTGGCGTAGGCCTGGTTCATGCCCTCGAGCATGGAGAGGTCGGCGCCGGCGCAGAATGCCTCTTTGGCCGAGGTGATGACGACGCCCTTCACGGCGGCATCGGCCGTGGTCGCCTTGACGATCGCGTCGAGCTCGCTGGTGGAGGTCTCGTCGAGCACGTTCATCGAACGGCCCGGGATGTCCCAGGTGACGAGCGCGATGCCGTCGGAATCGGTCTCAACCCTGAAGTTCTTGTACGACATGTTGGTTGCTCCTCGGTGCCGCAGCCGGTCTCAGGCGCGGCGGTTGATCGGGGTCTCGTAGGGTGGGTTAGCCGAAGGCGTAACCCACCGCTGTCTTCATCCGCGGAAACAGAAGAGGTGGGTTACGCTGCGCTAACCCACCCTACGGCTGCTCGTTACACGCGCTCGATGATGGTCGCGGTGCCCATGCCGCCGCCGATGCACAGCGTCACCAGGGCGGTGGACTTGTTGGTGCGCTCGAGCTCGTCGAGCACGGTGCCGAGGATCATCGCACCGGTCGCGCCAAGCGGATGGCCGAGCGCGATGGCGCCGCCGTTGACGTTGATCTTGGCATTGTCGATGTCGAAGGCCTGGATGTAGCGCAGCACGACCGAGGCGAAGGCCTCGTTGAGCTCGAACAGGTCGATGTCCGACTTCTTCATGCCGGAGCGCGCGAACAGCTTTTCGGTGACGTCGACCGGACCGGTCAGCATCATCGCCGGCTCGGAGCCGACATTCGCGAACGCGCGGATCTTGGCGCGCGGCTTGAGGCCGTACTTGCTGCCCGCTTCCTTGCTGCCGAGCAGCACGGCGCCGGCGCCGTCGACGATGCCCGAGGAATTGCCGGCATGGTGCACGTAATTGACGCGCTCGATCTCCGGATGCGACTGGATCGCGACGCCGTCGAAGCCGCCCATCTGCGCCATCATCGTGAACGACGGCTGCAGCTGCGCTAGCGACTGCATCGTCGTCGAGGGACGCATGTGCTCGTCCTTGGCGAGGATGGTGAGGCCGTTGATGTCCTTCACCGGCACGATCGACCTGTCGAAGCGGCCTTCCTCCCAGGACTTCGCCGCGCGCTGCTGGCTCTGCACTGCATAAGCGTCGACGTCGTCGCGGGAGAAGCCGTACTTGGTGGCGATCAGGTCGGCCGAGACGCCCTGCGGCATGAAATAAGCCGGCACCGCCATCGAGGGATCCATCGGCCAGGCGCCGCCGGAGGCGCCGATGCCCACGCGGCTCATCGACTCCGCTCCGCCGCCGATCACGAGCTCATGCTGTCCGCTCATCACCTGCGCGGCGGCAAAGTTCACGGCATCGAGGCCGGAGGCGCAGAAGCGGCTAATCTGCACGCCGGGGACGGCTTCGCCGAGGCCCGCCTTCAGCGCGGCGAAACGCGCGATGTCGGAGCCGGCTTCGCCGACCGGATCGACCACGCCGAGCACGACGTCGTCGACCGAATCTTCCGGCAAATTGTTGCGGTCCTTCAGCGCCTTCAGCGGCACCGTGGCGAGCGCCAGCGCGGTGACTTCGTGCAGCGCGCCGTCGGCCTTGCCGCGGCCGCGGGGAGTGCGGACGTGATCGTAGATATAGGCATCTGCCATGGGGAGCCTCCTGATTGCAGTTATTGTCGCGGCGACCGCTGCGCGGTCGCGATCTCTGGCGAAGCGGAAGGCCTCAGAAGGCTTCCGCCGGCAATTCCATGATGGTGGCGCAGCCGGACTGGATGCGCGCGAGATTGGCCGCCGTCTCCGGCAGCATCCGCTCCATGAAGAAGCGGCCGGTGACGAGCTTGGTCGAGAGATAGGGCGTCGCCCCGCTCTCGGCAATCTTGGCGTTCGTCACCTTGGCCATCTTCGCCCACATGTAGCCGAGCGCGACGAAGCCGAAGAGATGGAGGTAATCGGTCGCGGCGGCGCCGGCATTGTCCGGCTTCATCATCGCGTTCTGCATCAGCCAGGTCGTCGCCTGCTGGAGATGGCCGAGCGAAGCCGAGAGCGGGGTGATGAAGGGCTTCATCGCCTCGTCGCCGCCGTTCTCCTTGGCGAAGGCCATGACCTCGCCGAAGAAGGTCATGATGGCGCGGCCGCCGTCGCGCGGCAGCTTGCGGCCGACGAGATCGAGCGCCTGGATGCCGTTGGCGCCTTCATAGATCATGGCGATGCGCGCATCGCGCACGAACTGCTCCATGCCCTGCTCGGCGATGTAGCCGTGGCCGCCATACATCTGCTGCGCCTGCACGGCGTTGGCGAAGCCGTAGTCGGTGAGGAAGCCCTTCAGCACCGGCGTCATCAGGCCCATGTGGTCGTCGGCGGCCTGGCGGTCCTTCGGGTCTTCGGAGCGGTGGGCGACGTCGCTCTTCAGCGCGGTCCACATCACGAAGGCGCGCGCGGCTTCGTTAAAGGCACGGATCGAGAGCAGCGTGCGGCGCACGTCGGGATGCACGATGATCGGATCGGCCGCCTTGTCCGGCGCCTTCACACCGGTGAGCGCGCGGCCCTGGATGCGCTCGCGGGCATAGGCGACGGCGTTCTGATAGGCCACTTCCGACTGCGCGAGGCCCTGCACGGCGACGCCGAGGCGGGCTTCGTTCATCATCACGAACATGCCCTGCATGCCCTTGTTCTCTTCGCCGATCAGCCAGCCGGTGGCACTGTCGTAGTTCATCACGCAGGTCGAATTGCCGTGGATGCCCATCTTGTGCTCGATCGAGCCGCAGACGACGCCGTTACGGGTGCCGACCGAACCATCGGCATTGACCAGGAATTTCGGCACCACGAACAGCGACACGCCCTTGATGCCGGCGGGTGCGCCCTCGATGCGGGCGAGCACGAGGTGGATGATGTTGTCGGCAAGGTCATGCTCGCCGGCCGAGATGAAGATCTTGGTGCCGGTGATCTTGAAGCTGCCGTCGGGCTGGCGCACCGCCTTGGTGCGAAGCATGCCGAGGTCGGTGCCGCAATGCGGCTCGGTCAGGTTCATGGTGCCGGTCCATTCGCCGGCAATCATCTTCGGAACGTAGGTCTTCTTCTGATCCGGCGTGCCGTGCACCAGCAGCGCCGCGGTCGCGCCCATGGTGAGGCCGCCATACATCGAGAACGCCATGTTGGCGGAGATCTGGAATTCGTTGACCGCCTGCGACAGCGTCACCGGCAGGCCCTGGCCGCCGAACTCCTGTGGCGCGGAGAGACCGAGCCAGCCGCCTTCGGCGACCTGCTTGAACGCGTCCTTAAAACCCTTCGGCGTGGTGACGCTGCCGTCGTCGGCGCGCTTGCAGCCTTCGAGATCGCCGACGCGGTTCAGCGGCTGCAGCACCTCTTCGGCGAGCTTGGCGGCTTCGCCCAGGATCGCCTCGCGCACATCGCTCGACGCATCGGAGAAGCCGGCGAGGTTGTCGTAGCGGTCGATCTGGAAGACGTCGTTGAGCAGGAAGTTCACGTCTTCGACGGGGGCTTTGTAGATCGGCATGGCGTTCTCCCGGCAGGGCCTTCTAAGGGATGATGTTGGGCTTATGATTGGGCGGCGGCAAGCTGCTCCGCCATCAGGCGATGCAGCATGTTGATCGCCTTGAGCGGACGCACCATCACCTTGAAATGGGTGATGCGTCCCTCGGTATCGAAGCTGATGATGTCGACGCCGTTGATCTCGATGCCGTCGATCACATTCTTGAATTCGAGCACGGCGCCGCTCTCACTCTTCCACTCGCCGACATAGGTGAAGCCGGGGCCGCCGAGCACCTTCTCGGCGCTGGAGAGGTATTTGAAGGTGATGTCGCGGCCGCGCTGGGGCGAATGCACCACGGGGCTTTCGAACACGGCGTCGGGGTGGAGCAGGTCCCAGAGCGCTGTACGGGCTGCAGCGCGGTCATGGGACTTCATGTAGGCGTACCAGGAATCGAGGCCGGTCATTCTCGGGTGCCTCCCTAACGGGCTTTCCAGGAGCCTTGTCCAAAAAGTTGCGAAAACAACCCCATGCACAGTAGCGAGGAGGTTGATTCCATTGGATTTCGGGACGGGCCTTCGGCCCTTCCCGCGAGCCGCCTCATATGCACATTGACGCATATGCGCCGATGCGCATAAAGTCAAGCGGATTGGTCAGAGTTCGAGAACAGGAGGCCGGTCATGGCACTGGGCGACGCAATCCTCGCATGCCTGACGGAACGTCCGATGACGGGCTACGAGCTCGCCAAGACGTTCGATTCCTCGATCGGCTTCTTCTGGAAGGCCGACCACCAGCAAATCTACCGCGAGCTCTCCAAGCTGCGCGACCGCGGCTACATCCAGGGTCGCGAGGTCGTGCAGACAGGCAAGCCCAACAAGCTGGTTTATACGCTTACGCCCGAAGGTAGAACAGCGCTGCGGCACTGGGCCGCGCGGCCAAGCACGCCGGCCTCGACCAAGGACGACCTGCTGGTCCGCCTCCATGCGCTCGACAGCATCGACATCGAGCCGCTGCGCACCGACCTGATGGCCCGCCTGGAGCACCATCGCGACCGCCACGCCAATTACGAGCGCATCCTGAAGAAGCGCTTTCCCGACGGCACGGCGGAAGGCCGCCTCGATCTCGGCAATCTGCTCCTGCTCCGCTTGGGCGCCCGCCACGAGCAGATGGTGGCCGACTTCTGCGAGGAGACCCTCGACGCGCTGTCGTCGATGAGCGGCAAGGCCGCGGTGGTGCCGATCGAGGAGGGTAAGCGGGAGAAGGGTTAGATCGGCGGCGGCGGTGTTATCACCTCTCCCGCTTGCGGGAGAGGTCGCGCCGAAGGCGCGGGTGAGGGCTCTCTCCTCTTGGGGATTGTCCCATTGCGGAAACACCCTCTCCCCAGCCCTCCCCCGCAAGCGGGGGAGGGAGCGCACCGGTTGTGTGGCGAAAGCTGAAGACCAAGGTTCCCCCCGCCCAACTTTAAGACACCGGGCCAGCGTTCCTTAACCCGTTATTTACCGTAACAGGAAAAAGTCGGTTTTCGAGGCAGACGACCCGCGCCAAATTCGATTGTCTTTGCAACCGGCACGCGTGGGAAGGCTGGAGGCGCCGGGTGGGGCGCCGGAGTCGGAACCGGACAGAGTCATGAATTCGCGCGTATCGTGGAGTGTTGACGGCATCGATCCATCCGTCAGGGAGCGGGCCGAAGCTGCTGCGCGTCGCGCTGGCATGTCACTCAACGATTGGCTGAACTCCACGCTCGGCGAGACTGCCCCGCCGAAATTTCGCGGACCTTACGATCAGCGTCAGGATCAGCGTCCGCAACAGATGCCGCCGCAGGGACCGAGCCAGGAGGCTCGCGAAGTCGCCGACATCCACCAGCGGCTCGACGCGATCACGCAGCAGATCGAACGGATTTCAAAGCCCGCTGCGCCGCGCCAGGATGTGTCGCGCGAGCAGGGCGTTGCGCGCCAGCTCAACGACGCGATCTCGCGGCTCGATGCGCGCCTGTCGCAGATCTCCCGCCCGCAGCAGCCGCAACAGCCTCAGGCTCCGCGGCCGGCCCCTGCCCCGTCTCCCGTCGAAATGCGCCAGCGCCAGGCCGATGCGGTCGAGCGCGCCGCCGCGCAGGTCTATCGCAGCTCACCACCCCTGAGCCCCGCCTCGTTCGACGTCGCGGTCGCCGAGATCACCGCGCGCCAGAGCGAGCTCGACGGCTTTACGCCCCGGCAGATGCCGCCGCGCGCCGCGCCGCCGATTGCACCCGCAGCACCTTACGCGCCCCCGATGGCGCCGCCTGCGCCGGCCTATGCCCCGCCGCCGCCGCAGGCGGGACCGGATTTCTCGGCGCTCGAGCGCCATCTGCTCAAGATCACAAGCCAGATCGAATCGCTGCAGCGGCCCGACCATACCGAGCAGGCGATCAACGCCTTCCGCAGCGAGCTCGCGGACATTCGCACCGCCATCACCGAGGCGATGCCGCGGCGTGCGATCGAATCGATCGAGAACGAGATCCGCTCGCTGCACCGGCGCATCGACGAGACCCGCTCCAACGGCACCGACGGCCAGGTGCTGTCGGGGATCGAGCGCGCGCTCTCCGACATCAAGCAGGTGCTGCGCACGCTGACCCCGGCCGAGCAGCTCACCGGCTATGACGAGGCGATCCGCAATCTCGGCGCCAAGCTCGATTTGATCCTGCGCGCCAATGACGATCCCTCCACGGTGCGCCAGCTCGAAGGCGCGATCTCGGCGCTGCGCGGCATCGTCTCCAATGTCGCCTCCAACGAGGCGCTGGGGCGGCTGTCCGAGGACGTGCAGCTGCTGTCGTCCAAGGTCGACCAGATCACCCGTTCGTCCGGCCACAGCGACAGCTTCGCGGTGCTGGAGCAGCGCATCGCCGCACTCACCGCCGCGCTCGAAACCCGCGAACGGCCGCAAGCCACCGAGAGCACCGAGCATCTGGAATCCGCGATCCGCGCGCTGTCGGACCGCTTCGACCGCATGCAGGTCGGCAACGATTCCGCCTCGACCTTCGCGCATCTCGAGCAGCGCGTCTCGTATCTGCTGGAGCGGATCGAGGCCGCCGCCGATCCGCGCAACGGCAATCTGAGCCGCGTCGAGGACGGCCTGCACGACATCCTCAGGCACCTCGAGCGCCAGCAGGCGACCTATTCGGCGCTCGCCGAGAGCCGCAACGCTGCGCCGCCCGCCGACACGGGCGTGGTCGATCTCGTCAAGCGCGAGCTTTCCGACATCCGCTTCAGCCAGGCCGAGACCAACCGCAGCACCCAGGACTCGCTGGACGCGGTCCACAGCGCGCTCGGCCATGTCGTCGACCGCCTCTCGATGATCGAGGGCGATCTGCGCGCCGTGCGCAGCGCGCCGCCGGCTCCTGCACCGCAGCCGATGCCGATGCCGATGGCGGCGGCAGCTCCGATGGAGTACGCGCCGGTCGCGCGCGAGCCGCGGCCGCAAGCCCCGCAGCAACAGCCGAAATACGATCCAAAGCCCGAGCTGCCCAATCCGGCCGCTGCGCAACAGCCGCAGCAGGCCGCCTTCGTCGCCGCGCCGCGCGAATTCCACGCCGCTGCACCCGCCGCACCGCCACCGATGCCACCGGCTCCGCCGGCGCCGCAAGTCACAGCCCCCGTGCCGCCGCGCGCGATCAGCGAGATCCTGGAGCCGCATACGGCGCCCGCGCGCGCCGCGATCGCGCCGGACCTGCCGCCGGATCATCCGCTCGAGCCGGGCACACGGCCGGGCGGCCGCGCCGCCACGCCGTCGGAGCGCATCGCCGCCTCCGAGAGCGCAATCAGCGAAATTCCCGCAGCTCCGAAGGAGCCGGTGTCGTCGTCGAGCTTCATCGCCGCCGCACGCCGCGCGGCGCAAGCCGCCGCCGCGCAGCCGCCGGAAAAGCCCGCGCGCGGCGCCAAGGCAGCCATTGCCCGCGCCAAGGACAAGGGCCAGGAAGGCGCCTCGACCATCACCTCGAAAATCCGCTCGCTGCTGGTCGGGGCGAGCGTGGTCGTGATCGTGCTCGGCGCCTTCAAGATGGCGATGAACCTGCTCGATGGCGGCAGCGCGCCGCCTGCGCCGCAGGCGATGCAAACCGTTCCGAGCGAGCCGGTCTTGCCCGCCCCGCCGCCGCCGGTCGAGACCAAGCCGTCCGCGCCCGAACAGATCACGCCGTCGATGACCTCGCCGACGCCGATCGGGCGGCAGTCCCAGAACAATGCCGCACCGGCGCTGCCCGCCAACACGGGCAACTCGGCCTCGGTCGAGATTCCGCCGGCGCCTGCGACGGCAGCGCCGCCGACTGCCGCGAGCAGCGACGTCACCGGCGCGCTGTCGGGCACCAGCCGCGCGAGACTCGGCGTTGTCCAGGTGCCGCCGAGCGAGAAGCTGCCCGACGCCATCGGCGGGCCGGCCCTGCGCACCGCCGCGATGAAGGGCGATGCGACCGCCGCCTACGAGATCGGCGTACGCTTTGCGGAAGGCAAGGGCGTCGCCAACAACTACGACGAAGCAGCGAAGTGGTATGACCGCGCGGCCCAGGCCGGCGTGGTGCCGGCGACCTTCCGCCTCGGCACGCTCTACGAAAAGGGCTTAGGGGTGAAGAAGGACGCCGACATCGCGCGTCGCTACTACACCCAGGCCGCCGAGCGCGGCAACGCCAAGGCGATGCACAATCTCGCGGTGCTCGATGCCGACGGCGGCGGACGCGGCGCCAATTACAAGAGCGCGGCGCAGTGGTTCCGGAAAGCCGCCGATCGCGGCGTCGCCGACAGCCAGTTCAACCTCGGCATCCTCTATGCCCGCGGCATCGGCGTCGAGCAGAACCTCGCCGAATCCTACAAATGGTTCAGCCTCGCAGCCGCCCAGGGCGATGCGGACGCTGCCGGCAAGCGTGACGACGTCGCCAAGCGCCTCGACCCGCAATCGCTGGCCGCCGCCAAGCTCGCGATCCAGACCTTCAGCGCCGAGCCGCAGCCCGACGATGCCGTCAACGTTTCGGCCCCGAACGGCGGCTGGGACAGCGCACCGCAGGCAAACGCCAAGCCCGCGCCGAAAGCGGTAGCGAGCAAGAAGTCGGCGTCGGCGGCGCGTTAAGCCGCATAGCATTAGATCGAACCAAGCGGGCCACGAGCTCGCTGCACCTCTCCCGCTTGCGGGAGAGGTCGGCGCGTCCCGGGCGATGCAAAGCATCGTCCCGCGCGCCGGGTGAGGGTTCTATCCTCTTGGGGAGTCTCACTGCGGAGATACCCTCTCCCCAACCCTGCCCCGCGAGCGGGGGAGGGAGAGCACCTCCCTCGTGGCAGCGAACACACCCTCGGCGCACCGTTCACCACGCCCAAATTTCCTGATCCGCTTCGCCGCAAATTCCGCTATTGAGGGACGCGGCAATCGTTCCGTTCTTTCCGCGAGCATTCCGCATTCGTCGATCCGTCTCGCCGGTGCGCAGGTTCAATGCAGCTTTACCTTCCGATCGCCGATCTCCCGGTCAACGTCTTCCTGGTGCTGGCGATGGGCGCGGCCGTGGGCTTCGTCTCCGGCATGTTCGGCATCGGCGGCGGCTTCCTGATGACGCCGCTCCTGATCTTCATCGGCATCACGCCGGCGGTCGCGGTCGCCTCCGTGGCGAGCCACATCGCCGCCTCCTCGTTTTCGGGCGCCCTCTCCTACTGGCGGCGGCGCGCGATCGATCCGGCGCTGGCGAGTGTCCTTCTATCCGGCGGCGTGACCGGGACGGCGCTCGGCGTCTGGGCCTTCACGCAGCTTCGCGCGCTCGGCCAGCTCGACCTGATGATCGCGCTGTCTTACGTCGTGCTGCTCACCACCGTCGGGAGCCTGATGTTCTCCGAGGGCCTGCGCGCGTTGATGCGGACCCGCCGCGGCGCGGTGCCGCCGCGGCGCACGCACAACTGGATCCACGGCCTGCCGCTAAAGATGCGGTTCAAGCGCTCGAAGATCTATCTCTCCGTGATCCCCGTGGTGATCGTCGGCATCGTGATCGGCTTCATCGGCGCCATCATGGGCATCGGCGGCGGCTTTATCCTCGTGCCGATCATGATCTACGTGCTGCGGGTGCCGACCTCGACGGTGATCGGGACCTCGATGGTCCTCACCCTCGTCACCATGCTGGTCGCGACCATGCTGCATGCGGTGACCAATCACCTCGTCGATGCCGTGCTGGCGCTGATCCTGATGGTCGGCGGCGTCACCGGCGCGCAGTTCGGGGCCCGTGCCGGCCAGAAGATCCGCGGCGAGCAGCTGCGGCTGCTGCTGGGCCTGCTCATCCTCTCGGTCGGCATCCGCTTTGCCATCGAGCTGGTGATCCAGCCTGCCGATCTCTTCACCATCCGCGAGCTGGGGGTGAGCAGCTGATGCGCGTCCTCCTCGCAGTGCTTCTCGTCCTGATGCTCGGCTCGGTCGCGCGCGCCGAGCGGTTGATCGTGTCGGTCTCCAACCATCGCGTCACGGTGACGCCGAACTATTCCGGCGAGGAGCTGGTGCTGTTCGGCTCGGTCGAGAAGGACGCCACGACACCTGCGGACCGCACCGCCTACGACCTCGTCGTCACCGTGATCGGCCCGCGCGCCGACATGGTGACGCGGCGCAAGGAGCGGAAGTTCGGCATCTGGATCAACACGGATTACCGCCAGTTCCTGGAGGTGCCGAGCTATCTGGCCCTGTTCTCCAACCGCCCGTTCGACGCCATCACCTCGCCCGAGATCGCGCGGCGGCAGCAGATCGGACTCAACAACGTGCTGCTGACCCAGCGTGTCAGCGGCGACTATGCCGACGTGGTGCCGAACGACGCCTTCCGCTCGGCCTTCATCCGCCTGCGCACCCAGCGCGGACTCTATCGCGAGGATCCGAGCGCGGTGACGTTCCTGACGCCGACGCTGTTCCGCACCGGCATTCCGCTGCCGGCGGAAGTGCCGATCGGCACCTATGAGATCGAGATCAAGCTGTTCGCGAACGGCGCGCTGGTCACCAAGACCGAGACCGCGTTCGAGATCGTCAAGGTCGGCTTCGAGCAGTTCGTCGCCACCACCGCGCGGCAGAACGGCCTGATCTACGGCCTCGCCACCGCGGCCATGGCGCTGATGACCGGGTGGATGGCCTCGATCGTGTTCCGGAAGGATTGAGGGGGCGCACGCTGCCTCGTCGCCGTCATGCCCGGGCTTGTCCCGGGCATCCAAATTCTTGGACGCGGTGACAAAGACGTGGATGGCCGGGTCAAGCCCGGCCATGACGAAGAGAAGGAGTATGCGGCTGACCTTACGGCGCCTCGACCACGGTCGGCACGCCGGGCTCCAATAGCCGCAGCCGCGTCCCGAAGCCCAGCACGTCGAAGGTCTTGCGCAGATCCTCGCTGTTCTGGCGGAAATGCGCCCAGCCTTCGGTGTGGACCGGCACGATCATCGCATCGGGAAACGCGCGGGCGGTCTCGATGGTGTCGTTGGTGTCCATGGTGAGATGGAACGGCCCGCGGGTCTGCGCGGCGCCGGCAAACGGCAGCACCACGCCGCACTTGAAGCGGCGCGCGACCTCGGCGACGCCGTCGAACCAGGTGGTATCGCCGCTGATATAGACCGAGCTCGTGTCCTTGCGGCTCGAGGTCACCACGAAGCCGATGACGTCGCCGGACAGCGGCTCGATCCCGGCCGGGCCGTGACGCGCCGGCGTTGCCGTGATCGTCAGCGTGTTGCCGTCGCGGTCCTTCAGATGCGCCGTCGCCCAGGGCGCGAGGCCCTCGACATGGCCGCCCAGGCGCTTCGCACCGGCCTCCGTCGTCAGCGCGCGCTTCGCCTTCAGCAGATAGTCGCGTCCGGAATTGTCGAGATTGTCGGAGTGCTGGTCGTGGCTGAGCAGCACGGCATCGATCGGACCAATCGCGTCGACCTTGAGCGCGGGTCCGATGGTCTTCTCCAGCGTCACATGCGGCAGCTGGTAGGCGCCGGGCGCATCGAAAGTGGGATCGGTGAGCAACCGAAAGCCGTCGATCTCGATCAGCGCCGTGGGGCCGCCGATCAGGGTGATGGAAATGGGCATGATGAACTCTCCTTACGATGCGGACTTCGCGGGGCGCGTCACCAGATAGATGCCGAGCGCCACCGGAATGATGCCGAGCAGGTCGCGGGCCTCGACGTGCTCGCCGAGCACGATGTAGGCGAACAGCATGCCGAGCGGCGGCATCAGGAAATGATAGGCGCTGGCGGCGGTGGCGCCGCACACTTTCAGGAGATGGAACCAGAGCCAATAGGCCAGGATCGATCCGCCGAGCACGAGGAACGAGAAGGCGCCGATCAGGCCGGGCGTCACGTCGATCGCGTGGATATCGGCAAAGGTGAACGCGACCGGCGTCAGCACGATGCCGGCGGCGAGGTTCTGCACGCCGTTGCCGACCCACAAGGATCCCTTCGGCGCGAGCAGCTTGAACAGGATGGTGCCGGCGACGATCGAGGCCAGCGAGGCCAGCGTGAAGACGATGCCGTCCAGGCTGTCGGTGCCGACCGAGAGGCGATGCCAGACGATCGCCGTCACGCCGATGACACCAAGCAGCAGTCCGCTCGCCTTGCGCCAGGTCATGCCTTCGCCGAGAAGGAGCGCGGCGAGCGCCGCGGTGAACACCGGATTGGCCGAGACGATCAGGCCGCCGAGGCCGGCGGACACCGATTGCAGCCCGGTGTAGCCGAGGCCGAGATAGAGCGCGTTGTTGGCGATGCCGAGCACGGCGAACACCACCGCATCGCGCCAGGACAGCGACCAGCCCTCGCCGCGAGCAAGCGTTGCACCCAGGATCAGAATGCCCGCGAGCGAGAAGCGCGCGGCGAGCAGGATCAGCGGCGGGCAATGGGTGACGCCGATCTTGCCGGCGACGAAGGCATAGCTCCAGAGCAGGCAGAACAGGCCGATGGCGAGCGGCAGCGTGTTGAAACGGCTGCGGGGGGCGGGAATCGAGGTGGCGAGGGACATGGGGGCATTCTCCTGGCCCTCGATCTAGGGACGCCGCTTGCCATTTGGAAATTAAATGATTAACTGCCGTCCAGTGGATTTCTGAATGGAGGCCGGACATGCTCGATCTCGAGCTTCTGCGCAGCTTCGTCTCGGTGGTCGAGGCCGGCGGCTTCACCCGCGCCAGCGAGCGCGTCCACCGCACGCAATCGACCGTGAGCCAGCAGATCAAGCGGCTGGAGGAGGATGTCGGCCAGGTGCTGCTGCACCGCGACGGCAAGGATGTGCGCCCGACCGAGGCCGGCGAGCGGCTGTTGTCCTATGCGCGGCGGCTGCTGTCGCTTGCCGAGGAAGCCCGCGACGTCTTGCGCGAGCCCGGCGGCGAAGGCGCGATCCGGCTCGGCATTCCCGAAGACTTTGCCGCCTATCGTCTTGCAAAGCTGCTCGGCACGTTCGCACGCTCGCATCCGGGCCTGCGGATGGACGTGCGCGCCGACCAGAGCAAGAACCTCGCCCGCGATCTCGAGCGCGGCGAGCTCGACCTGGCGCTGTTCAAGCGTGCCGCCGGCGAGAAGGGCGCGATCGCGGTGTGGCCGGAACGGGTGCACTGGGTCACCAGCAAGAGCCACCCGGTGGATGTGACCGCCGCGTCGGTGCCGCTGATCGGCTTTCCGCTCGGCTGCCTCTATCGCGCCGGCGCCATCCACGCACTGGAAAGCGCCGGGCGTGCGTGGCACATGGCCTATTCGTCATCGAGCCTCGCCGGCATCCAGGCCGCGGTCGCCGCCGGCATGGGGCTGAGTATTCTGTCCGAGATGTCGATCCAGTCCGACCACCGTGTGCTGACGGCGAAGGACGGCTTTGCGCCGATCAACAAGACGGAGGTCGCGCTGATGGCCTCGCCCGGCGCGAGCCCGGCGACGCTGCGGCTGGCGGACCGGCTCGCGGAGTTCTGCGAGGACGTGCAGGCGAAGGCGGCGTGACGGGATAGGTAGGGTGGGTTAGCTGAGCGGATGTGCGAAGCGCATCTGCTCGGCGTAACCCACCTCTTTTGCATCTGGGGAGAGAAACAGTGGTGGGTTACGCCTTCGGCTAACCCACCCTACGAGAGCGCGGCCTATAGCACCGCGACGCGGCGATGGCATGCACGCGGCGATCGCCGAGGAGATGCGCCACAAAACCGTTCTTCGGAAAGATTTTTGCGAACGCGGCGTCGCGGATGCTGAGGCCACCGGCATAGGCGCCGAAGGCAGGCATCACGGCGCGCATCCCGTCGCTGGCGAAGCAGCGGCGCTCCATGGAACGGCCGCGCGCGGAGACGCGGGCTTTGGGATGCAGATGGCCGGCGATCTCGCCCTGGGCGCCGGTCGGCTCGTGGCGGAACGTGATCGGTCCGATTGCGACTTCGTCAGCGATGGTGCCGCCGAGATCGCGCGGCAGCATCGGATCGTGATTGCCCGAGATCCAGATCCAGTCGCGGCCGGTCTGGAGTGCGGCCACGGCGTCGCGATCCTCCGCCGACAGGCGCTCGTGCGCGGCGCGGTCATGAAAACTGTCGCCGAGGGCGATGACGGCTTTGGGATCATGGCGGGAGATGACAGCAGCGAGGCGGCTGAGCGTCGCCAGCGTGTCGTAAGGCGGCAGCAGTACGCCGCGCGCGGCGAAGCTGGAACCTTTCTCCAGATGCAGGTCGGAGACGATCAGCAGGCGCTGCTCTTCCCAGAACAGCGCGCCGGAGAGATCGGTGTGGAGCGACACGCCGGCAATGTCTAGTGCCAGCGTAGAAGTGATAGACAGCGCCACATTCTCCGTCATGGCCGGGCCCAGCCGTTCGAAGAACGGCGTCGCTTCCGCTCGCCTATGCCCGGCCATCCACGTTCTTGGCTCCGCAAGAAAGACGTGGATGCCCGGGACAGGCCCGGGCATGACGATGTGGATGGAGTTGTGCCCCGAAAAAACATTCTCGCCGTCTACGACATCGCCTCTTTGACCAACTCGTCGGCGGCTTCCGCCAAAAGCTCGTCTGCAGCTTCGCCATAGACTGACTCGCGGCCGATTTCCAGCATCACGGGGACGGCGAGCGGGGAGACGTGGTCGAGTTCCCGATGGGTGATGCGGCCCTGGATGCGCATCAGCATGTCACTGAGGCGGCGCAGATCGAGCAGGCCGGTGGCGGCATCGGCGCGCGCGGCGCGCAGCAGGACGTGGTCGGCCTGGTGCTTTCGCAGGACGTCGTAGACGAGGTCGGTGGAGAACAGCACCTGGCGGCGGCTCTTGTCCTCGCTGGTGAAGCGGCGCTCGATCAGGCCTGATATCAGCGCGCAATTGCGAAACGTGCGCTTCATCAGCGCGGATTCGGCGAGCCAGGCTTCGAGATCGTCGCCCAGCATGTCCGGATTGAACAGCGTGTCGAGATCGAGTTCGCCATGGCGGATCATGAAGGAGGCATCGCCGAGCCCCCAGATCGCCACCGCATATTCATTGGCAACGAAGCCGAGCGGCCGCGCGCGGGCGCGCTCCAGCCGCCGCGTCAGCAGCATGCCGAGCGTCTGGTGCGCGAGGCGGCCTTCGAAGGGATAGCAGATCAGGTAATGCTTGTTGCCGCGCGGAAATGTCTCGACCAGGAGCTCGCGCACGCCGGGCACTCTGCTGACGTCCTTCTGCAACGACAGCCAGTCGCGCACCTGCTCGGGCAGCGCATTCCAGGCGCGCTTGTCATCGAGGATGCGGCGCACGCGCTCGGCGAGATAGGTCGAGAGCGGAAACTTGCCGCCCATATAGGACGGCACTTTCGGGTCCTTGTCGTTGGCGCGCGACACATAGACCTGGTCCTCGGCCAATGCCTCGTAGCGCACCACCTCGCCGCCAAAGACAAAAGTATCGCCGGCGGTCAGGCCCTCAATGAAATATTCCTCGATCTCGCCGAGCACGCGGCCGCCGCGGGCGATGGCGCCGGTCGAGCCGCTGCCGGTGGAGCGGCCGCGCACCAGCCGCACCTTCAGCATCTGCTCCTCGACGATGGTGCCGACATTGAGGCGATAGCTCTGCCGCACCTTCGGATTGGCGACGCGCCAGCGGCCCTGCTTGTCCTGCTTGATCCGGGCGAAGCGTTCGTAGGTCTTCAGCGCGTAGCCGCCGGTGGCGACGAAATCGACGACGTCGTCGAAATCCTGGCGTGCGAGATTTGAGTAGGGCGCCGCCGTGAGCACTTCCTCATAGAGTTCATCACTGAGGAACGGCTCGCCGCAGGCGCGGCCGAGCACATGCTGGGCGAGCACGTCGAGCGCGCCGGTCCGCAACGGCGGCGTATCCCGCGCATTCTCGGCGATGGCGTCGATCGCCGCGCGGCATTCCAGCACCTCGAAGCGGTTCGCGGGCACCAGGACTGCGCGCGAGGCCTCGTCGAGGCGGTGGTTGGCGCGGCCGATCCGCTGCATCAGGCGCGAGGATCCCTTGGGGGCGCCGATATTGACGACGAGGTCGACATCGCCCCAGTCGATGCCGAGATCGAGCGAGGAGGTGCAGACCACGCCGCGCAGCCGCCCCGCCGACATGGCCTCCTCGACCTTGCGGCGCTGGGCGACGTCGAGCGAGCCGTGATGCAGCGCGATCGCGAGGCCGTCCTCGTTGATGCGCCAGAGATCCTGGAACAGCATCTCGGCCTGGCTGCGGGTGTTGACGAAGACGAGCGTGGTCTTGTTCTGCTTGATCAGCTCGTAGACTTCGGCCAGCGCGTGGCGCGCGCTGTGCCCGGCCCAGGGCAGCCGCTCGCTCGTGTCGAGCATCTCGACCAACGGCGGCGCCGCGCCACCGGCAATGACGATGTCGGCGGCGGCTTCATTGCCGCCGGGTTGCGGCACCAGGAAGCGCGCGAGCTGGTCCGGCTCGGCCACCGTCGCCGACAGGCCGATCGCGCGCATCTGCGGCGCAAGGCGCCACAGCCGCGCAAGGCCGAGCGAGAGCAGGTCGCCGCGCTTGGAGGTCACCAGCGCATGCAGCTCGTCGAGCACGATGCGCTTCAGGGAGGAGAACAGGAACGGTGCATCGTCGGAGGACAGCAGCAGCGCGAGCTGCTCCGGCGTCGTCAGCAGGATATCAGGCGGATAGCGCCGCTGGCGCTGGCGCCGCGACACCGGCGTGTCGCCGGTGCGGGTCTCGACCTTGATCGGCAATCCCATCTCGGCGATGGGACGCTCGAGATTGCGCGCGATGTCGACGGCAAGCGCTTTCAGCGGCGAGATATAGAGGGTGTGCAGACCGGCGCTGCGCTGCACGGAGCGACCGGTGGAGACGAGGTTTTTCTTCGTGCCCTCGCTGCGCTCGACCGGCTGCGCCGACAGTTCCACGAGCGTCGGCAGAAATCCAGCCAGCGTCTTGCCGGCGCCGGTCGGCGCGATCAGCAATGCGGAGCGGTCTTCGCGCGCCTTTTCAAGCAGCGCGAGCTGATGCTCACGCGGCGCCCAGCCGCGGCCTGCGAACCACTTCTGAAAGCGGTCGGGCAGCAGCAGTGCGGCCGGCTCGGCCGGGATTTTGAGGATGCGGGGCGGCACGGCATCACAGGTAAGCCGTGGGCGCGGGTTCGTCGAGGGGTGGGGCCTTCAGCGACATGCATCTCCGTCGTCATGGCCCGGGCCCGGCCGTTCGAAGAACGGCGTCGCTTCCGCTCGCCTATGCCCGGCCATCCACGTTCTTGCCGCGGAAGCAAAGACGTGGATGCCCGGGACAAGCCCGGGCATGACGAGTTCGTGGAGACAGTGCGAGTCCAACCGCCGCCGTCCCCGCGGAGGCTCCCCCTCACCCTACCCTCTCCCCGCAAGCGGGGAGAGGGGAAGAGACAGCGGTGCCTACTCCGACATCGGCTTGTCGGAGATGTCCCAGTCCTTGCCGCTGAAGGTGGAGATGAACAACGTCTTCATCGGCGTGTAGTCGTCGGGCGTATAGTCGTAGGTGACGCCGTCGAGGAAATAGGGCGAGTGGAAGCCCTTGAGGTTGGAGGCCTGCTTCAGCACGTTGGCGCGGGTGAGGTCGTCGCCGCAGCGGCGCAGGATCTCGCCCATGGTCACCGCCTGGCCGTAACCGGCGAAGGCGATGGTGTTGTCCTGATCGATGGCCGGCGTGTACTTCTTGCGCAGCTCCTCGAACGCCATCACGTCCGGATCCTTCTCCCATTTGGGCAGGCCGACCTCCTTGTTGTAGCGGATGGCGACGATACCGGTGGCGTTCTCGAGCCCCGCGGCATTGAGGATCGAGCGGCCGGTGGAGCCCGCCGACAGCAATTGCAGCGGCTTCCAGCCGAGCTCGGCCACTTTACGGATCGACTGCGACGTCGCCTTGCCGGTGGTGATGTTGTAGAAGACGTCCGCGCCGGACTTCGAGAGATTGATGAGCTGGGAATCGACCGTGGGATCGGTGAGATCGTAGGTCTGCTCCATGATGACAGATGCGGTGCCGCCGGCATCGGCCAGCACCTTCTTGAACGGCCCCAGGAAGTCACGGCCGAAATCGTCGTTCTGGTAGAGGATGCCGACCTTGGCATTCGGCTTCGTCGCCACGACATGCCGCGCCAGGATGCGCGCCTCGGTCGGATAGAGCGGCAGGCCCGCCATCGTCCACTTGAACTCTTTCGGATTGTTCCACTTCGAGGCGCCGGTGTTGAGCAGCAGTTGCGGCACGCCCTTGGAGTTCAGGTATTTGTGCACGGAGGTCTGCGGCGCGGTGCCGAGCGAGCCGTAGAGCGCGAGCACTTCCTCCTGCTCGACCAGGCGCCGCGTCGCCTCGACGCATTTCGGCGCGCTGTAGGCGTCGTCCATGGTCAGGAACTTGACCTTGCGTCCGTTGATGCCGCCCTTCTCGTTCAGCATCTGGAAATAGGCTTCCCCGACGCGGCCGAGCACGCCGTAGAGCGAGCCGGGACCGGAGTGCGGCACGGTCTGACCGATCTTGATCTCGGTGTCGCTGGCACCCGCATCATATTTCTTCTCCGCGGCCCAGACGTAAGGCGCGGGCAGAGTGGATGCTGCGATGGTGGCGAGCGCGCCGGCGCTGAAATCGCGCCGCGATGGATTCTTGGTCATTTTTGTTTTCTCCCTAATGCGCGCATTGTGCTGGCACGGCCGCACGGCTCGCAAGTGGGAAGTCATCGCTTTGCGACGCAATGACGCTTAAATTGCAGTGAGTTAGCGCCTAGACTCAAGTTTTCTCGGCGACCACGACGAGACCGCGCACCGGCTCGTTGTTCTCGTTGCGCGGCGATGCCGGCTCCAGCGTGAGAAGCTTGAGTCCGGCTTTCGCAATCGCGCCGCGCACATATTCCGCCGAATGGGCATATCGCAGGCCTTCGCCGAGCACGATGCCATCGCCCGCATGCGTCTCCAGCGTGAAGGCGAGCACGCCGCCCGATACCAGCACGCGCTTCGCCTCGATGAGCACCGGCGCGAGATCGGAGAGATAGACGAACGCATCCGCCGCGACGACGAGGTTCGCGCTGGCATCCGCCTTGCTGCGCAAGCCCTCGATCATGTCGGCGACTTCGAGCTCGGCATAGAGGTTCGTCGCGCGCGCCTCCTTGATCATGCCGGGCGAGAGATCAATGCCGATGAAATGATCGACCTGTTTCGCGAAGGCCGCAGCGGCAAGGCCAGTGCCGCAGCCGAGATCGATGGTGCGCTTGAAGAAGGCCGGCTTCTTCGCGGCGACGCGCGCGGCCAGCACCGCCTTGAAGATCAGCGCGGGCGCCCGATAGCCGAGATCGTTGATCAGCGCATGCTCGAAGCGCGGCGCGTACTGGTCGAACAGCGCCTGCACATAGGCCTTGGGCATCTCGGCCACTTGCGTATCGCCGAGCCGCATCAGGTGCAGGCCGGCGCCGTGCTGGTCCTCGGGATCGCAATCGCGCGCCTTGCGGAACGCCGCGATCGCCTCGTCGCGCTCGCCGAGCTGCTGGCGGATCTCGCCGAGCGTGAACCAGGCCGAGGTGAAGTTGGGCGCGAGCTCGAGCGCCTGCTCGATGAGGTCGGCGGCGGCGGGCAGATCGCCCTTGAGCTGGAGGTCGCGCGCGAACTCGAAGCGGCGGTCGGCCATGAGATCGCCGGAGGTCACGAACAGGCGGAGCGGCATTGGAGGAACCGATTGTCATTGCCGGGCTTGACCCCGGCAATCCATCAAAAAAGCAACTCTTTAAGAGGATGGGTGCGCGGGTCCCGCCTCCGCCAAATGGCTTCGGCGGGCTCTTACACCATCGGGCCGGCGAAGCCCAGCGGAGACGGCAAGCCCGCGCATGACGGCTTAATTTGGGGCGGCCTCTGCCTATATGACAACCATGCGCCCGCAAGACATCCTGCTGCCAGCTGCTGCCGGCCTGTGCTGCAAGCCCGGCGGCTTCCATATCGACCCCGTCCGTCCCGTCGAGCGGGCGGTGGTCACCCACGGCCATTCCGACCATGCCCGCGCCGGCCATGGCGCGGTGCTGGCGACGCAGGAAACGCTCGACATGATGCGGCTGCGTTACGGCGAGAACTTTGCCGGATCGACGCAGGTCATCAGCTATGGCGAGGAGATCCGGCTGGGCGACGTCAAGGTGAAGTTTCACCCGGCCGGCCACGTGCTGGGCTCGGCCCAGATCGCGGTGACGTGCAAGGATACCTGCATCGTCGCCTCCGGCGACTACAAGGACGCGCCCGACCCGACCTGTACCCCCTTCGAGCTGGTGCCGTGCGACGTCTTCATTACCGAGGCGACCTTCGGCCTGCCGGTGTTCCGGCACGGCGACGCGAGCGACGAGGTGAAGAAGCTGCTTGCCTCGGTCGCGCTGTTTCCGGAGCGCGCGCATCTGGTCGGGGCCTATTCGCTCGGCAAGGCCCAGCGCGTGATCGCGCTGCTGCGGCAGGCCGGCTACCACGCGCCGATCTATTTGCACGGCGCCATGGAGAAGATCACCGAATACTACCAAAGCCGCGGCATCGAGCTCGGCGAGCTCAGGCCGGTGCAGGGCGTGAAGAAAGCAGCGCTCGCCGGCACCATCACGCTGGCGCCGCCTTCGGCCACCTCCGATATCTGGACGCGGCGCTTTCCCGATCCCGTCACGGCCTTCGCCTCGGGCTGGATGCGCGTGCGCGCCCGCGCGCGGCAGCGCGGCGTCGAGCTGCCGCTGGTGATCTCCGACCACGCCGACTGGGACGGCCTCACCGCCACGATCGCGGCGACCGGCGCCGGCGAGATCTGGGTCACGCACGGCCAGGAGGACGCGCTGGTGCATTGGTGCCGGAGCAAGGGCCTCAAGGCGCAGCCGCTCGATCTCGTCGGCTATGGCGACGAGGAGGAGAGCGAGACGCCGATCGCGGGCGAGGCCGAAGCATGAACCGCTTCGCCGAACTGCTCGACCGCCTCGCCTACGAGCCCGGCCGCAACAACAAGCTGCGCCTGCTCACCGGCTATTTCCGCGAGGTCGGCGACCCCGACCGCGGCTACGCGCTGGCCGCGCTCACCGGCGCGCTGAGCTTCAAGCACGCCAAGCCCGCGCTGGTCCGCGATCTGATCTCATCGCGCACGGATGAGGTGCTGTTCGGCTTGAGCTACGACTATGTCGGCGATCTCTCGGAGACGGTGGCGCTGATGTGGCCGAAGCGGGCGCCTCGCCATGACGAATCTTTTCCGGGCCACCCCTCTCCCCCGCCCTCCCCCGCAAGGGGGGAGGGAGCGCGGCGGAGCGCGGCGCTTTCAGCGATCGCCACGACTAATAGCGATTCCCAAAGTGATGGACGCACGAGCCTCTCCGTTCCCTCCCCCCTTGCGGGGGAGGGTCAGGGAGGGGGGTACTCCGGGCAAGATGTCGATGAGTCCCTTCCCCCCTCTCACCACAACAACCCGCCGCCCCCTACCCTCACCGAGGTCGTCACCACGCTGCGCACGCTCGGCAAGACCGAGCTGCCGAAGCAGCTCGAACGCTGGCTCGACGAGCTCGATGAGACCGGGCGCTGGGCGCTGCTGAAGCTCGTCACCGGTGCGCTTCGCATCGGCATTTCCGCGCGGCTGGCCAAGACCGCGGCCGCCGCGCTCGGCGACAAGGATCCGCACGAAGTCGAGCTGATCTGGCCGGGCCTGTCGCCGCCCTATCTCGACCTGTTCGCGTGGCTCGAGGGCCGCGCAGAAAAGCCGGTCAACCGCGATCCCGCACCGTTCCGCCCGGTGATGCTGGCGTATGCGATCGAGGATAGCGATTTCGCCGCGCTCGATCCTGCCGACTACATCGCGGAATGGAAATGGGACGGCATCCGCGTGCAGGCGGTGGCGGGGCGCGACGAGCACGGCCACATCACGGCGCGGCTCTATTCGCGCACCGGCGAGGACATCACCGGCAGCTTTCCGGACCTCGTGCCATCGCTGCGCCTGCCCGGCGCCATCGACGGCGAGCTTTTGATCCTGCGCGAGGGCCGCGTGCAGAGCTTCAACGTCCTGCAGCAGCGCCTCAACCGCAAGGTCGTCTCGCCCAAGCTGATCAAGGAGTTTCCGATTCACCTCCGCGCCTACGACCTGCTCGGCGACGACGAGAACGATCTGCGCGAGCTGCCCTTCGCGGATCGACGCGAGCGGCTGGAGCACTTCATCGCAAAACTTGGCGATCCCCGCATCGATCTCTCGCCGACCGTCCCCTTCGCAAGCTGGGAGGCGCTGACCGCCGCGCGCGCCGATCCTGCGAGCGCCGGTGCAGGCGAAGACGCGGACGCCGTCGAGGGCGTGATGCTGAAGCGGCGCGATGCGCCTTACTTGCCGGGACGGCCGAAGGGGCAATGGTGGAAGTGGAAGCGCGATCCGCACATCATCGACGCCGTGCTGATGTATGCGCAGCGCGGCCACGGCAAGCGCTCGTCCTATTATTCCGATTACACCTTCGGTGTCTGGACGGCAGGCGCTGATGGCGACGAGCTGGTGCCGGTCGGCAAGGCCTATTTCGGCTTCACCGACGAGGAGCTGCTGCAGATCGACCGCTTCGTCCGCCGCAACACCACGGAAAAATTCGGCCCCGTCCGCCATGTCGTGCACGAGGGCGACAAGGGGCTGGTGCTGGAGGTGGCGTTCGAGGGGCTGCAGCGCTCGCCGCGGCACAAATCCGGCGTCGCCATGCGCTTTCCCCGCATCAGCCGCCTGCGCTGGGACAAGCCGCCGCGCGAGGCGGACCGGCTGGAAACGCTGGAGCGGATGTTGAAGGCGGAGGCGGCGGAGATTGAGGCATGAGGCGTGCGAAGCTCAATCATCGCCAAGGCAGAGGTGCGCTCCCTCGCCCGCTTGCGGGAGAGGGCTGGGGAGAGGGTGTCTCCGCATTGGGAGTATCCCCCAGAGGAAAGAACCCTCACCCGCGCTTTGCGCGACCTCTCCCGCAAGCGGGAGAGGTTAAGGAGATCGCGGTGGCGGCGCGCCCAAATCGAAGCTTCCGGCGCCGCCCGAATTAAACTCCCGTAACCCGATTGACGCCCGGTTGCGGGTTCCCCATCTGCCTCGCCGTGCCCTATAATGGGGTCGAATCCTCCTGAGGAGTTTGAGATGGTCCAAGACGTCAGAGATTTGCCGGCCGGCCGCAGCGATGGGCTGAACCGCTTTCTCGGCGGCTCGCCGCTGGCGGTCGCGTTTCGCCTGGTCCTGCTCTCGATCCTGGTCGGCGTCGTGCTCGCGGCGATCGGCTTCGATCCCTGGAACATCATCTACAGCATCCGCCTGTTGTTCCAGCGGCTGTGGGATCTCGGCTTCGACACCATCAACTGGCTGTGGCGCTACTTCCTGCTCGGCGCCGTCATCGTGATCCCGATCTGGCTGCTCTCGCGCGTGTTCGGCGCGCCGCGCGGCCGCTGAGGCGTTTTTTTGAGCATGATCTTGTCGGAAAACCGCTTCACACTTTTCCGGATCATGCTCTAAGGAGTTCGGCAGCCGATGCAACTGCGTTTCGTCGGCTGCGGTGATGCCTTCGGCTCCGGGGGCAGGCTCAACACCTGCTTCCATGTCTCCGGGCGCGCCGCGAACTTCCTGATCGATTGCGGCGCGTCGGCCCTGCCGGCGCTGAAACGGCTCGAGATCGAGCGCGACGACATCGACCTCATCCTCATCACGCATTTCCACGGCGACCATTTTGCCGGCTTGCCGTTCTTCCTGCTCGACGCCCAGTTCTCGCGGCGGACAAGGCCGCTGACGATCGCGGGCCCGCGGGGCATCGAGACACGCCTGCGCGAGGCGATGGAAACGCTGTTCGAGCATTCCTCAAAGACCAAGCAGCGCTTCGAGCTGAACATCGTCGCGCTCACTCCCGGGCAAAGCCAAAGCTTCGGGGCGATGACCGTGACGCCCTACCCGGTCGTGCACGGCGAATCCGGCGGTCCGTTCCTCGCCTACCGCGTCGAGGCCGAGGGCCGCACGCTTGCCTACAGCGCGGACACCGAATGGACGGAGACGCTCATTCCGCTGGCGCATGGCGCGGACCTTTTCATCGCCGAAGCCTATATGTACGAGAAGGTGGTCAAGAACCATCTCAGCCTGAAGACCTTGGAACAGCATCTGCCAGAGATCGGCGCGAAACGCCTCGTCCTCACCCATATGAGCGACGACGTGCTGTCGCGCTTGGACGGCATCACGCACCTCGCCGCCGAAGACGGCATGGTGCTCGTGTTCTGACATGCACGCGCCCGTCCCCCTCAAGATCGGCTCCCGCCAGGTGTTCGCCATCGCCGGTCCCGCGATGGTCGCGAATCTGACGACGCCGCTGATCGGCGTGGTCTCGACCACCGCGATCGGCCGCCTCGACGATGCCGCTCTGCTCGGCGGCGTCGCGATGGCCTCGGTGATCTTCGACTGCCTGTTCTGGCTGTTCGGCTTCCTGCGCATGAGCACGCTCGCCTTCACGGCGCAGGCGCTCGGCGCAGGCGAGACGCGCGAGCAGACCGTGATCCTGGTCCGCGGCTTCATCGTTGCCGGCCTGATCGGCGCCGCGTTGATCGCACTGCAACTGCCGCTCGGCGCCGCACTGTTCGACCTGATGGGCGGCAGCGAGGGCGTGACGCGTGCGGCGAAGACCTATTTCATGATCCGGATCTGGTCCTCGCCGTTCGCCTTCGCCAATTACGTCATTCTCGGCTGGCTGGTGGGACAGGCCCGCGCCAATCCGGCGTTGTTGCTGCAGGTCGTCATCAACCTCATCAACATGGCGGCGACGATCCTGCTGGTGCTGGTCTACGACACCGGCATCGCGGGCGCGGCGATCGCTGCATTGCTGTCGGAGGGCATCGGCTTCGCGCTTGGTGTCATCGTCTGCCGGCGCTTTACGGTTGGCGGCTTTGCCGTTCCCCGCGCGATCCTGTTCGATCGCGAGAAGCTGATGCGGCTGCTGGCTGTCAACACCGACATCCTGATCCGCACCGCCGCGCTGATCACCGTGTTCCTGTTCTTCACCGCCAAGGGCGCGCGCGCCGGCGATGTCACGCTGGCGGCGAATTCCGTGCTCAACAACTTCCTGCTGGTCAGCGCCTTCTTCCTCGACGGCCTCGCCAATGCCGCCCAGCAGCTCTGCGGCCGCACCTATGGCGCGCGCGACGCCAGGGGCTTTGCCGATTCGACGCGGCTGGTGCTGCTGTGGGGTCTCGGCTTCGCCATGGTCGTCGCCGTGCTGTTCGCGACGTTCGGCCCTGACATCATCAATTTCATGACAGCGAGCGAGGACGTCCGCCGCGCCGCGCGCGAGTTCCTGCCGTTCATCGTGCTGGCGCCGATCCCCGGCGTGTTCGCGTTCGGCTTCGACGGCATCTATGTCGGCGCCACCTGGGCGCGCGAGATGCGCAATTTGATGCTGGTGTCGCTGGCGATCTTCTTCGCCGCCTGGCTGGCGCTGCAATCGTTCGGCAATGCCGGACTGTGGTGCGCGCTGATCGCGTTCTACGTGGCACGCGGCGGATTGCAGGGCACAAGGTATCCCGCGCTGTACCGGGCGACGTTCTCGAAATCGTAGCTCTCGTGTCCCGGACGCGCTGCAGCGTGAAACGCTGCTGCGCAGAGCCGGGACCCAGAATGTCGCCACATAGGCCCCGGCTCTGCAGCGCACCGCTGAAGGAGCGCTGCGCTGCGTCCGGGGCACGAGACCTACATCCCCGGCCAGTCTTCGGCCGTGAGCGTCGCCGCATCCGCACCGACGATATCCGACAGCGAATCCCGGCCCGTGCGCAGCAGCGTCGAGGTGAGATCGCGCTTGATCTCATCGACGAGGCCGAGCCCCTTGTAGACCAGCGAGGAATAGAGCTGGATCAGGCTCGCACCGGCGCGGATCTTGGTCAGCGCAGCGCCGCCGGAATCGACGCCGCCGACGCCGATCAGCGGGAAGGCGCCTTCGACGCGCACATAGGTCTCCGCGACCATGCGCGTCGACAGGCGGAACAGCGGCCGCCCGGAAAGGCCGCCCTGCTCCTTGGCGCGCATCTCCTCCCGCAGCGTGCTCGGCCGCGCGATGGTCGTGTTCGACACGATCATGCCGTCGACCTTGCGCGAACGCGCGACCTGCACGACATCGTCGAGCTGGGCGAGGCTGAGATCCGGCGCGATCTTGAGCAGCACCGGCGTGTCGCCGGCCTTCTGCCTGACACGCTCGCGGGCGTCGATCACGCGGGCGAGGAGATCGTCGAGCAGCGCACCCTCCTGCAGGTTACGCAGGCCCGGCGTGTTCGGCGACGAAACGTTGACGGTGAAATAGCTCGCGACCGGCGCAAAGGTCTCGATCAGCTTGACGTAATCGGCGACGCGATCGGGCGAGTCCTTGTTGGCGCCGACATTGACGCCGACGATGCCGCCGTGCTGCGCGCGCGCGGCGAGCCGGCGCAGCGCGATTTCCGCGCCGTCATTGTTGAAGCCCATGCGGTTGATCACGGCCTCGTCGCGCTCGAGACGAAACAGCCGCGGCCGCGGATTGCCGGCTTGCGGCTTCGGCGTCACCGAGCCGATCTCGACGAAGCCGAAACCGAGCCGCAGCAGCGCGTCCGGCACCTCCGCGCTCTTGTCGAAGCCGGCGGCCATGCCGATCGGATTGGGAAAGTTGAGACCGAAGGCGCGCACCGCGAGCTTGGCATCGTCCGCACGCGGCTTGACCGGCGGCAGGAAGCGCAGCCCCTGGATCGCCAGGCGATGCGCATCCTCCGGATCGAGCCAGCGCAGCACCGGCAGCGAGAAAGCGTCGAAAGCGCGGATCACGGGAGCAGCTCCGGAACGTCGTGCCCGCCATCGGAGCGCATGTTGAGGTTGATCACCGAGATGACGGCGCCGAGATCGAGCTCGCCATAGAGATGCGGAAACAGCTCCTCGTTGCGGGAACGCTCCCAGCGCAGCTCGCTGCCGAGCGCATCGCCGTCGACCTCGACCAGGAACAGCGCGCGCTGCCCGAGATAGTGCTTGCGCAAGGTCTCGGGAACCTGGGCCGCCGTCGAGAAATGGATGAAGCCGTCGCGCGAATCGTCCGCGCTGCCCTGGTACACGCCGTGCCGTTCCGCTTCGCGCCAGGCCGAGGCCGGACAAATTTTGTAGATCTTGACCACCGCCTGCGCAGCCCTGTTTGCTCTTTGAGACAGCTCGTTGAGTCTCTTGGGTTTTTCCGTCTCTCAGGGTCCCTGAACCCCGGCGGCGACCGTAAAGGCCGCCCTCTCCGAACTCAAGACTTAGAGCCAATTCCGCCGCGATGAAATCGGAACGAGCCCCCCAATTCCGGTTTTGCCGCGTTTTCCTTGCGCCGAGCGGTATCCACTGCGCTTGCAAACCCTGTCCCCGGCGCCTCTTGCGCGAAAAACGGAAAACCGGTTGATTTGAGGACAGTTTTCCTGGGTTGCGACGGGCTGGACCTTCCATGGTCAGACAAGCCAAAGCGCAGAGGATACTGACTCACGACCAGATCTGGGTCGCGCTGGACCGGCTGGCGGCGCGTGCCGGCCTGTCGCCGTCCGGCCTCGCCAAGCGCGCCGGGCTCGACCCCACCACCTTCAACCGGTCGAAGCGCGTCACCTCGCACGGCCGCGAGCGCTGGCCCTCGACCGAATCCATCGCCAAGGCGCTGGCGGCGACCGGGGCCTCGATCGACACCTTCGCGAGACTTGTCGACGACGATCAAGGCAGCGGCCGCTCGGTGCCGCTGCTCGACTTCGCGCTGGCCGGAGCGAGCGGCGCGTTCGACGAGGCCGGCCTTCCATCAGGCAAGGATTGGAGCGAGATCGCGCTTCCCGCGGCCGACGACAGCCAGACCTTCGCGCTGGAGATATCAGGCGATGCGCTTGCGCCGGTTTATCGCGACGGCGACGTCATCCTGGTCTCGCCCGACGCGCCGGTCCGCAAGGGCGATCGCGTCGTGGTGAAGACCACAGCGGGCGAGGTGATCCTCGCGATGCTGAAGCGCCGCACGGCAAAGGCGCTGGACTTGCAGCCGCTCGATGCCTCCCTCGCCGAACGGACGATGGCGACCAGCGACGTCGGCTGGATCATGCGGATCGTGTGGGCGAGCCAGTGACGGCGTGACCGGACCATGACACCGGTGCGCGCCGCAATCGCCATTGCGACTCACGAACCCTCTCGCCTAGGTTGCGCGCGCATCACCGATCAAATCGATCCTACGGGGGACTATGATGAATCGCCGCCACGCATTGAAAGCACTCGCGGGTCTTGCGCTTTGCCCGCTGTGCAAGCCGGCCTTCGCCGCCGAAGGCGCGCATTGGGGCTATGAAGGCGCCGCCGGCCCGGGCAAATGGGGCGACCTCGACGCGGGCAACAAGGCCTGTGCGGTCGGCCTGCAACAATCGCCGATCGACATCGAGGCGACGGTCAAGTCGCAACTCCCCGCGCTGAGGCTGAACTGGGGCCGGAACGCCGACACCATCGTCAACAACGGGCACACCATCCAGCTCAACTTCGCCGAAGGCAGCACGCTTCTTCTCGGCGACGTCAAGTACAAACTGCTCCAGGTGCACTTCCACCGGCCGAGCGAGCACATGATCGGCGGCAAGAATTTCCCGATGGAGGCGCATTTCGTCCACCGCAACGATGCCGGCGGGCTCGCCGTGGTCGGCGTGCTGATGGCCGAGGGCAAGCCGAACCCGGCCTTCGGCAAGATCATCAAGACCATGCCCGCGGCGGAAGGCCCCGCGGTGAAGGCGGATGCGAGCATCGATCCGCTCTCCCTGCTGCCGCCGAAGCTCAGCTATTACCGCTATTCCGGCTCGCTGACGACGCCACCCTGCTCGGAGGTAGTCGAATGGCTGCTGCTGACCGATCCGATCCAGGTGTCGGCGGCCGACGTCGCGGCGTTCGCGAAGCTCTATCCGATGAACGCGAGGCCGGTGCAGAAGGACAACCGGCGTTACGTGCTGCGGTCGATTTGAGGGGGCGCGATGTCGTCCTGGCGAAAGCCAGGACGACGATGGGGGGATGGGGTCGCTTACAATCGAGATCCGACGCCCTCAGCGTGTAGCCCAGATGGAGCGAAGCGCAATCCGGGACCGCTGGCGCTTTTCGCGATGACCCCGGATTTCGCTGCGCTCCATCCGGGCTACGGGCCTTCCGTTGGGCAACAGCGTTACGCTGATCGCGCCAGGGCGCCGTCGATCATGTTGACCGCGTTCTGCACGCCATAGACCGCGACGAAGGAGCCGAAGCGCGGGCCCTTCTCCTGGCCGAGCAGCACTTGGTACAGCATGTTGAACCAGTCGAGCGTGACGCCGGGACGGCCGTCCTTGCCCTTCTTGACCTGGTCGAGGAACGGCTCGCGGCGGCCGATCTCGTAGACGACGTTCTGGATGTCTTCCGCGGACGCCTCCGGCGCGAGCTGCGAGAGCGCATCGCGCAGATCCTGCAGCGCGGCGCGCTCGGTGTCCGTGGGCACACGGAACTGCTTCGTCGGCGCGACGAAGTCGCGGTAATAGTTGATGGCGTAGCCGACCATCGCATCGAGCTTGGGATGCGTCTTGGGGCTCACGCCGGGACGATAGCGGCCGATGAAGCCCCACAGCGTCTCGGCATTCTCCGCATTCGACGACGACACCAGCGTCAAGAGAAGCTGGAACGTGACGGGCATGTCGCCCTGCGGCGGCTTGCCGTTGTGGATGTGCCAGACCGGATTGCCGAGCTGCTGCTTGCCGTCCTGCTTCGGGAAGCCGTCGATGAATTGCTGGTAGTCGTCGACCTGGCGCGGGATCACGTCGAAGAACAACCGCTTCGCCGCCTTCGGCTCACGGTACATGAACAGCGACAACGATTCCGGCGAGGCGTAGCGCAGCCATTCGTCGATGGTGAGGCCGTTGCCCTTCGACTTCGAGATCTTCTGGCCCTTCTCGTCGAGGAAGAGCTCGTAGTTGAAGCCTTCAGGCGGCGCGCTGCCGAGCGCCTTCGCGATCGCACCGGACAGTTTCACGGAATCGATCAGATCCTTGCCGGCCATCTCGTAGTCGACGCCGAGCGCGACCCAGCGCATCGCCCAGTCGGCCTTCCACTGGCACTTTACATTTCCGCCGGTGACGGGCGTTTCGACTTCTTCATTGGTATCGGGATCGACATAGGTCACCGTGCCGGCCGCGACATCGCGGCGGATCATCGGCACCTGCAGCACGACGCCTGTGGTCTTGCTGATGGGCAGGAACGGCGAATAGGTGGCGCGACGATCGGGCCCGAGCGTCGGCAGGATGATGTCCATGACCTTGTCGTAGGCGGCGAGCATCTTGAGCAGCGTCGCATCGAAGCGGCCCGACTTGTAATAGACGGTCGAGCTCGCAAACTCGTAGTCGAAGCCGAAATGATCCAGGAAGGCGCGCAGCCGCGCGTTGTTGGCATCACCGAACGACGGATGCTCGTTCGAGAACGGGTCGGGCACCGCGGTGAGCGGGCGCCCAAGATATTGCGCCAGCAGCTCCTTGTTCGGCACGTTGTCCGGCACCTTGCGGAAGCCGTCCATGTCGTCGGAGAACGCGAGCAGGCGAGTCTTGATCTTGTCCTCGGTCAGCACGCGGAAGGCATGGCGCACCATCAAGGTGCGCGCGACCTCGCCGAACGTGCCGATATGCGGCAGGCCCGACGGTCCGTAGCCGGTCTCGAACAGCACCTCGTCCTTCGGGCTTTTCTTCAGCCGCGCGACAATGGCCTTCGCCTGCTCGAACGGCCAGGCGTTGGATTGTTCGGCGAGCGCACGCAGGTCGCTCGGGCTCATGCTGGGATCGATAACGGACATCAAGGGGCCTCCGGGCCGCGGAAAATAGCGATTTCCCGGCAGAATGCAATTTTGTGGGGCGACGCGTCGTCTCCACCGTCATTGCGAGCGAAGCGAAGCAATCCAGAATCTTTCCGCGGAAACGTTCTGGATTGCTTCGTCGCTGCGCTCCTCGCAATGACGATGGAGAGGCAGCGGAATTAGAACGGGCTCACCGAGAAATAGCGCAGCCACAGATCGGTGTAGCGGCCCTTTTCCCAGACGCGGAACAGGGCCCAGTTCAAGGCCTGGCGCAGCACGTCGTTGCCCTTGCGGACGGCGATGCCGATGCCTTCGCCGAAGAAGCGGCTCTCCACGAAGGGGCCGCCGGAGAAGGCGCAGCAATCGCCGGAATCGGTCCCGTTGATCCAGAACGCGAGCGAGATGGCGTCGCCGAAGATGAAGTCGACTTCGCCCTTGCGGAGCGCGGCGCGCATCGCATCGTCGTTGGGATAAGGGTGCAGCTCGGCGTCGGTGAACATCGCCTTCAGATACGCCTCGTGCGCGGAGCCGGCGATGGCGCCGACCTTCTTGCCTTCGAGATATTCGGGGCGGATCTCCGGCATCACCGCGTCCTTGCGCGAGACGAAGCGCGCCGGCACCCGGTAATAG
Source organism: Bradyrhizobium sp. KB893862 SZCCT0404 (assembly GCF_018130885.1). Classification (NCBI taxonomy): domain Bacteria; kingdom Pseudomonadati; phylum Pseudomonadota; class Alphaproteobacteria; order Hyphomicrobiales; family Nitrobacteraceae; genus Bradyrhizobium; species Bradyrhizobium sp. KB893862 SZCCT0404. The sequence goes on along the minus strand of NZ_JAFCLT010000015.1, from coordinate 96,882 downwards.
GGATCGGTGAAGTCGACGCGGGCGCGCAGCTGCGGGCTCACCGCCATCGAGGCAATGATGGCATCGCCACGGTTGGAGGTGAGCGCGTCGACCAGCGTCTCGAAGCGGCGCATCTGCACCGTGCAGGTGACCTTGATCTCCTCGCACAGCGCGCGGGCGAGATCGACGTTGAAGCCGGCCGGATTGCCGTCGGCGCCGGTGTAGTTGAACGGCGGATAGTCGGTCTCGGTCAGGAAGCGGATCACGGTCAGGCGCGACAGGTCAGGCCGCTCCGGCCGCCGCCGCGGGTCCCAGAAGCCCGGCACGGCCTGGGGGGCCGCCTGGGGCGCGACCTGCGGGGTCGCCTGCGATGTCCCTTGGGGTGCCGCCGGGGGCTGCTTGGCCGGGGCCTGGGCATGCGCGCCGGGCGGGCCCGCGAACAGGCACAGGCCGGCGGCCAGCCCTGCCAGCAAGCCACGGACGGATTTGAACGATTTCGCCTGTTGCGATGGAGCCATCGGCCGGAAAGCAAAGAATTTCGTTGGGATCAGAGGGCCTTATAGACCATCCACCCGGGAACGCGAGTGGGGAATGTTGGCCAGGGTGATGGTCTCTCAGCCGTCATGCCCGGGCTTGTCCCGGGCATCCACGAATTCTCGCGCCTGGCCAAGAACGTGGATGGCCGGGACAAGCCCGGCCATGACGATGTGGAGAGGACTGCGCCTAAATCGAGCCTTCAAAGATACCGCTTCAGGTCCGTCGCGGCCTCTTCGGGCGTGCGCTTCAGGTTGAACGGCGAGACGAAGCGGCCGTCGCGGTCCATCAGGTAGATCAGGGCGGTGTGGTCCATGGTGTAGTCGCCGTCCTTGGTCGGGACCTTCTTGGCATAGACCCGGTAGGACGTGATTACCTTGGCGGTCTCGGCGGGATCGCCGGACAGGCCCTCCAGATGCGGATCGAAGCTGGACAGATAGTCCTTCATCGTCGCCGGCGTGTCGCGCTCGGGATCGACCGAGATGAAGACGGCGTTGACCTTGTCGGCGTCCTTGCCCAGTGCGCGCAGCACCTCCGAGATCTCGAACAGCGAGGTCGGGCAGACGTCGGGGCAATGGGTGTAGCCGAAGAAGATCAGGGTCGGCTTGCCCTTCAGGCTCTTGTCGGTGACGGCCTTGCCGTTCTGGTCGGTGAGCTGGAACGGGCCGCCGATCGCGGCCGGCTGCGCCACCTTGCTGACCCCGCCCATGGCCCAGAACATGATCAGGAGCCCGAGGACGAGGCTTGCGGCGAAGGCGGTCGCGATCACCAGCGGACGGGCGGCGGAACTCATGAGCGGAAAACTTCCTGTCGGAGGTCAGAAGCAGGCAGCGAAGCCGGTCCTGATCATTTCGAAGAACACCTGGCTGCCGTAGTGGAACCAGAGCGCGAGCACGCCGAGCACGACGAGCCCGCCGACGCCGGCGCCCGCCAACAGCAGCACGGATGACGCCCGGCCGGCAGTGGGCGAATTGTCCTGTACGGGATGGGCGGAGTGCAGGGGTTGAGCCATGACAACGATGGGGGCGAAGGCCCCGGTTCCAAGGCTTTCAGATAGGCTTTAGCCCGCCTGCGGGCAAGGCGCCGCTGGCAGGCAAGGCGTCGCCGCTGGCGGGCTCAACGATCCCGTCAGCCTGTGGCGTCAGTGCAGCAGCTGGCCGCGGGCGGTCTCGAGCTGCTCCACCTGCGGGAGGGGCCGGCGTGCCGGCTTGATCGCCGACGCCTGCGCGTCCAGGTAGCAAGGCTTGTACATGGCCTGGAGCTGCTTGCCTCTCAGGAACAGCATGTGGGGGGTCAGGCCACCGCGCTGGCTAATCCAGCGCTTCACCTGCGAGGGATACATCGCGTAGAGCATCTGGGTGGCTTCGGGATTGGTGACGGCGCGGCCATTGGTGCCGAAATCCCAGGCGGCGTGGAAGCCGAGTGTCGCGCTCGAGGTCACGCAGATGCGGTCGTGCGGGATGGCGCCGAGGACGATGGTGCAGGCCGAGGCGCAGAGCCCGTCGATGATGACGGTCTCGCCCGATTGCCTGAGGTCCTGGTATTTGTCGACGTAGGTTCCAATCCGGCCGCCGCGGTCATCCGCGATCCGAACCACCGCGTGAGAAGCCCCCATGCCCGCGATCAGGAGAACCGCCGCCAGCAACCCCGTCAGAAACTTCATTGTCCCCCGCCCCAGTCGAATTCGAATCTGCGTGTCCGGTGGTGATGCACAGCTAGCGTCTGTCGTAACCAAGGTTTTGTCTAGGCAGACCGGCTGACTCAAAACAAATTCAAATCCAGTGTTGCGTCGGCGCTGCACTCGGACGGACTTAATCCCGAACTGGAACAAGTTAACGAGGTCTTACGCGCCGCGCCCTTGATCTCAGTTGCAACCGCTGGCTTCAATCCGGACAACTACAGGGGGGAACCGATGGAGGGGGAAGGACATGGCTGAACAGACGGATGTGATCGTCGTCGGCGCGGGACTGTCGGGCCTCGTAGCCGCGACGGAGATCGCCGATGCGGGCAAGCGCGTCATCGTGGTCGACCAGGAAGGCGAGCAGTCGATCGGCGGCCAGGCGTTCTGGTCGTTCGGCGGATTATTCCTGGTCGATTCGCCGGAGCAGCGCCGGCTCGGCATCAAGGACTCCTTCGACCTCGCGATGCAGGACTGGCTCGGTACCGCCGGTTTCGACCGCGACGAGGATTTCTGGCCGCGCAAATGGGCCGAGGCCTATGTCGCCTTCGCCGCCGGCGAGAAGCGCGGTTGGCTGCGCGCGATGGGCCATCGCATCTTCCCCGTGGTGGGCTGGGCCGAACGCGGCGGCTACGACGCGATGGGCCACGGCAATTCGGTACCGCGCTTCCACGTCACCTGGGGCACCGGTCCCGGCATCGTCGAGCCGTTCGAACGCCGCGCCCGCGAGGCCATGAAGAGCGGCCGGCTCAGCTTCAAGTTTAGGCATCGCGTCGATGCGCTTTCCGTCACCAACGGCACCGTGGACGGCATCAGCGGCGCGATCCTCGCATCCGACACTATCGAGCGCGGCAAGAGTTCGTCGCGCAACGTGGTCGGCGAATTCGCGCTGAAGGCGCAGGCTGTGATCGTGGCGTCCGGCGGCATCGGCGGCAATCACGAGCTGGTGCGGCAGAACTGGCCGAAGCGGCTGGGTGATCCGCCGAAGTTCATGATCTCCGGCGTGCCCGAGCATGTCGACGGCCGCATGATCGGCATCACCGAGAAGACGGGCGCGCGGCTGATCAACCGCGACCGCATGTGGCACTACGTCGAAGGCATCCAGAACTGGAATCCGATCTGGCCGCGCCACGGCATCCGCATCCTGCCCGGCCCGTCCTCGATGTGGTTCGACGCCACGGGCACGCGGCTGCCGGCGCCGCTCTTCCCCGGCTCCGACACGCTCGGCCAGCTCCAATACATCATGTCCACCGGCTACGATTATTCCTGGTTCGTCCTGACCCAGAGCATCATCAAGAAGGAGTTCGCGCTGTCGGGCTCGGAGCAGAACCCCGATCTCACCGGCAAGAGCTGGCGCATGACGATCAAGCGCGCCACCAACAAGGGCGCGCCGGCGCCGGTCGAAGCCTTCAAAAGCCATGGTGTCGACTTCATCGTGCGCGACAAGATCGAGGACCTTGTGGCGGAGATGAACAAGCTTGCCGGCAACGACCTGCTCAAGCTCGAGCACATCAGGATGCAGATCGAAGCGCGCGACCGCGAGATCGCCAATCCCTACGTCAAGGATGCGCAGGTGATGAACATCCACAATGCGCGGCGCTATATCGGCGACAAGCTGATCCGCACCGCCTCGCCGCACCGCATCCTCGATCCCGCGCAGGGGCCCCTGATCGCGGTCAAGCTCAACATCCTCACCCGCAAGACGCTGGGCGGCTTCGAGACCGATCTCGACTCCCGCGTGTTCGGCGCGGAGGGCAGCGTCATTCCCGGCCTTTACGCGGTCGGCGAAGCCGCGGGCTTCGGGGGCGGCGGCGTGCACGGCTATCGCTCGCTGGAAGGCACCTTCCTCGGCGGCTGCCTGTTCTCGGGCCGCAATGCCGGGCGTGCGGCGGCGAAGGCGGTGGGATGATGATGCGGCGGTGGATGCAGATCGGGGTGTGCCTTGCGGCATTGAACGCAGCCCCGGTCGCATCCGCCGACACCATCGACGTCAACGGCGTGAAGCGCTCCTATACGTTGCAACTGCCGGCGAAGCGGCTTGTGCCGCTGGTGGTCGTGCTGCACGGCAAGACCCAGCGCGGCGCCGACATGGTCGCGCGAACGGCGTGGCCGCAGGTCGCCAAGCGCGAAGGCTTTGCCGTGGTGTTTCCCGATGGCCTCAACCATGCCTGGGCCGATGCGCGGACCAAGGCGGGCCCCGCGCTCCGCGGCCCGCCCGTGGGCACCGACGATATCGGCTTCATCGCGAAGCTCGTCGAGAAGCTGGTGGCGAACGGCACCGCCGATCCAAAGCGCGTCTATGTCGCCGGCATCTCCAACGGCGGGGCGATGGCGATGACTCTCGTCTGTGCGCGCGCCGACCTGTTCGCGGCCGGCGCCAGCGTGATCATGAACCTCACCGACGAGGCCGCCGTCACCTGCCATCCGTCGCGGCCGCTGCCGATGCTGCTCATGAACAGCACCGCAGACCCGCTGGTCCCCTATGCCGGCGGCCGCGGATCGAGCTATTTTGCCGCAGACGGATTCTGGTCGACCGAGGACACGCTGGCGTTCTGGCGCAAGCTCAATGGCTGCGAGACGGACGATGCCGCCACCGTCGACCTGCCCCACAAAAATCCCGCGGACCAGTCCACGGTCACCCGGATCACCTCGCGCTGCCCTGCGGGACACGACGTCGTGCTCTACCGTGTCAATCATGGCGGCCACCGCATGCCCGGCTTTGCGCCGGATGCTCGCTTCCCGCGGGTCGCCACCAGCCTGCTCGGGCCGCAGAACGCCGACATCGACGGCGCCGAGACGATCTGGACATTCTTCAGCCATTTTCCGTGAGCGGCGCATGCGTTGCCAGCGACGCATGCATGCCGGGGCAACGCATGCGTGCCCGGCAACGCATGCGTGCCCGGGGTGGCTGATCGCGGCGCGCTGCGCTAGACAGGGCCGCCATTCCAGCAGGAGATCCCCAATGAGCATTCAGCGTTTCGAAACCGGCCCGCGCATGAGCCAGGCCGTCGTGCACGGCAACACCGTCTATCTCGCCGGCGTCGTCGCCAACAATGCGGCCGGCGAAAGCGTGACCAAGCAGACCCAGGACATCCTGAAGACGATCGACGGCCATCTCGCCAAGGCCGGCACCGACAAGTCGAAGCTGCTCTCGGCCACGATCTACATCACCGACATGAAGACCTTCGGCGAGATGAATGCCGTGTGGGACGCCTGGGTCTCCCCCGGCAACACTCCGGCCCGCGCCACCGTCGAAGCCAAGCTGGCGGCCGCGCAATACACCGTCGAGATCATGGTGACCGCGGCGAAGTAATCTAGCGCCGAGTTCTCCGCCAAAATGCGGCGAGAGTAGCCAACAAGGCAGAAGCTCCGCGACCGCGGGGCTTCTTCTTCCCTTCCGCCAGCGAGCCTTGATTCCGATCACCAGAATATTTCTTGGTATTCTCCTGTAGCTCCGTGACAGAGCGATTTAGTTTGGTCATCTGCAGGTCCATGAATTCGCGAGTTCTTCGCCCAAGGTCAGCAGCCTGCGTCCTCTGCCTTTCCGACATCTGCAAAAGTTCGATCACGTCGCGCATTCTCTGCAACATATCTCTATCGATTTCCGGCACGGCCGTTTTGCCCGAGAGCACGCTCTCGTAGACGTGCGAGACGTCGGTCCATCCTTGACGTTCAAGTATCTGCTCTAGATCGATTGGAAAAATGCGCATGGACGCCTTGTCACCGCCCACTCCATGCTTGGAGAGAAATTCGGCCGCCAGCTCCGAACAGAAGAAGCTTCGCAAGAAGAAGCGTCGAAGTACCGGAAGATTACGAAATATGAAGACGGAGTTATATTTTGCTCCGTACGTGGTTTGCGCTTCTTGAAACACGGGGAGCCCGAAATAGTCCACGTTCGGCGAACGATAGGCCTTCATCCTTCCGTCGCCAAATCGCCTTGTCGCAAAGAGAGTATCCCATCCCTCGATTGCCACGCCCTTCTTGGGAATCGAATGTAGTGCGCCGGCCTGGCTAATGGTGATCATCACATGCGACCATTTTGCCCTGCGACCGCGGAGTAACGTCTGGGTGGCTAAGACAAGACGATCGTCGGATGTAAAGATGACGTCGCCATTCACAGGGAAATCATATGGCATCGCTCCACCAAATTACTGACTGAAAAATGCATCTTTAACACGAATTTCATTATGCCGCCATCTAAACGTGTTCTCATCTCCAATCATACTGAGGTGGTAAAGTAAGCCTGCGCAGCGTTATTGCGCGCGACGATGACCTCCGAGGTAATCGATCCGCGCGCGCGAACCTTCGATAGTGACGGTCAGCCGGAGACGGCGTCATCGAAGGAGAGCTACATGACCGACCACATCGCCATCGCCCACTGCTACATCGATCTCTGGAACGAACGCACGCCGGGCCGCCGGCGCGAGCTGCTGAGCGAGACCTGGACGGCCGATGCCAGCTATGTCGATCCGCTGATGAAGGGCGACGGCCCCGATGGCATCGACGCGCTGATCTCGGGCGTGCAGCAGCGCTTTCCGGATTTCCGGTTCAAGCTGATCGGCGAGCCCAACGGCTACGGCGACCATGTGCGTTTCTCGTGGGGGCTCGGCCCTGACGGTGTCGACAGCCCGATCAAGGGGACCGACTTCGCCGTGCTGAAGGACGGGCGGATCAGGAGCGTGACGGGATTTCTGGACCAGGTGCCCGCGGGGGCGTGAGGGGGCGCGCGCATGACTGCGCCCTCTCCCCTTGCGGGAGAGGGCATCACTGCCGGTAGACACAGGCTCACCGGGGTGAGGGGTGTCTATCGGCACAAGAATCTTAAGAGGTGAGTTTGGGGGAGACAACCCCTCATCCGGCGCTTCGCGCCACCTTCTCCCGCAAGGGGAGAAGGTGCAGCGAGTTTGTGTCTCAGCCCATCCCCAGCCGATACGCAGCCTTCGCATTCGCCCCGAACGCCTTCTCGCGCACGGCCGGGCCGAGCTTCGCCAGGCACGCGTCCAGCGCGCCCTTGATCTCGCCGTAGCTGCCCGCCAGCAGGCACACCGGCCAGTCCGAGCCGTAGATCAAACGATCCTCGCCGAAGCACTTTGCCGCATGCGCGACGAATGGAAACAGTCGCTCCGCGTCCCAGTCGTTCCAAACCGCTTCGGTCGCGAGCCCGGAGATCTTGCACCAGACATTGCCGCAGGCGGCGAGCGCTGCGATGCGCTCGGACCATTCGGCGCTACCGCCATCGGCGATCGGCGGTTTTGCCGCGTGGTCGAGCACGAAGCGCGCCTGAGGGAAGGCCTGCGCGGTTGCGATCGCGGCGGGCAGTTCGCGGGTACGGACGAGGAAATCATAGGCGAGATCGCGGGCAAACATTGCGGTGAGGCCGCGCTTGACGTCTTCGCGCAGAAGCCAGTCGGGATCAGGCTCGTCGTGTACCTGGTGACGGATGCCCACAAGCTTGTTGCCGCCGGGCGACGCGCGCAGCCGGTCCAGCGTGTCGCCGAGATCGCCGTCGGTCAGATCTACCCAGCCGACGACGCCGATGACAGACGGCGTCACATGCGCGATCCGCAAAAATTCCTCGGTCTCCTCCAGCGCGGAACGGCACTGCACGACGATGCTCCCGTCGATGCCGTTCGCCTTCAGCAGCGGCGCGAGATCGGCCGGGCCAAAGGCGCGGCGGATCGGCGCGAGCTCGGGCGCGTTCATCCAGGGATAGTCGGCGCGCTCGGGATCCCAGAAATGCTGATGGGCGTCGATGATCATGGTCTACGCACCGCCCGGCAGCGGCGCCCGGGCATCGACGAGATTTCGCGCACGCAGCTCCTGCCAGAACGACGCCGGGACCGCCCTCTCCGACATCGCGATGTTGTCGGCGACCTCGCCGGCGTTGCGTGCGCCCAGCACCGCGACGGTCACCGCCGGATGGGCCATGCAGAACTGCAGCGCGGCGGCCTTCAGCTCGGTGCCGTGCTTGCGGCAGAGCTCGTCGAGCGCGAGGGCCCGCGCAACGAGTGCTGCATCCGCATCCTGATAGTTGAACTTCGCGCCTGTCTGCGGGTTCGCCAGGATGCCGCTGTTGTAAATGCCGCCGAGCAGGATCCCGATGTTCTTCGCCTTGCAGACCGGAAACAGCGCATCCAGCGCGCCCTGGTCCAGCAGCGTGTAGCGGCCGGCGAGCAGGAAGCAATCGACCGGCACGGCCTCCGCGAAGCGGACCGGCATCTCGGACTGGTTCATGCCGGCGCCGATCGCCTTGACGGTGCCGTCGGAGCGCAGACGCTGGAGCGCGCGGAAGGCACCGGACACGGCGTCGTCGTAATGGTCGTCGGGATCGTGCACCAGGAGCACGTCGACGCGGTCGAGCCCGAGGCGGGCAAGGCTTTCCTCCACCGAGCGCATCACGCCGTCATAGCTGAAATCGAACACCGGCCGCTCGCGCGACGTGCCCTTGTAGTGCTCGTCCTCCGCGCCGCCGCTGTCGGGGGCGCGCAGCAGGCGGCCGACCTTGGTCGAGATCGCATAGGACTCGCGCTTCTGTTGCCGCAGGAACGCGCCGAGCCGCCGTTCCGCGAGGCCGAAGCCGTAGAGCGGCGCGGTGTCGAAGAAGCGGACGCCGGCCGACCAGGCGCGCGCGACCGTCGCTTCCGCATCGGCATCGCTGACCGGGCTGAACAATCCGCCGAGCGGGGCAGAACCGAGACCGATCGAGGTGACGTCGAGAGAGCCGAGCCGTGCGCGCTTCATTCCCATTGCCTTACTTCATTCCAATCGTTCAAATCATCTCCCCCGCTTGCGGAAATCGCAAGCGGGGGAGGCATGCAGGAGCGCGGGGGCTGGCGAGCGCTCCTACTTCAACATCTGCGCGACGTTGTCCTTGGTGACGAGGTCGAGGCCGGTGTAGACGATCTCCGGCACCTTCTCGCCCTTCTTGATCGCGAGCAGCGTGTCCATCGCCTTCTCGCCCATCTCGAACGGGCGCTGGCCGACCAGCGCATTGGCATAGCCGTCGCGCAGCAGCTCGAGCTGCATCTTCAGCGTATCGGCGACGACCAGCGTGAACTTGCCGGCATCAATGTCCTTCTTGTTCCTGCTGGCGAAGGCCTTGAAACCTTCGGGCGCGAACATCGGCCAGCCACCGATGGGAACGATGGCGGCGAGATCGGGCGTTGCGGTGCGCATGTCCGTCATCTGCTGGACCGCCAGCGCCGGATCGTCGTTGCAGAAGGTCGGCGAGCCCGCGACCTCGGTCCATTTCGAGCCCTTCAGCGCCTCGCGCACGCCGTCGACGCGCTCGGCAAGGTTCTTGGCGCCGGGACCGCCCGAGACCATCGCGTATTTGCCGCCGTCGGGCCGCATCTTCAGGAGCTGCTTGCCGAGCGCGACACCGAACTCCTTGTTGTTGGTGCCGATATAGGCGATGCGCTTGGAGCCGGGCGCATCGGCATCGAAGGTGATGACGGGAATGCCGGCCGCGGTCGCCGCCTCGATCGACTTGGTCATGGCCGCGACGTCGGCGACCGAGATGGCGAGGCCGTCGACCTTCTGGGTGACGAAGTCCTGGATGATCTGCGCCTGCGTCGCCGGCTCGTGCTCCACCGGCCCCTTGTAGATGCACTCGATGTTGCCGAGCTCCTTGGCGCGCTTCAGGCAGCCGTCGCGCGCGAAGTCGAAGAACGGATTGTTCATCGCCTTGGGCACGATCACGAAGCGGTAGTTCGCGGCGAACGCCGGCGTCGCCATCATCGCAACGGCGATGCCGGCCAGAAGAAGTTTCCTCATTGTCTCCTCCACCCTTGTTTGGTGCCTATCCTCTCGAAAGCGCCCGGGAAGCGGACAGGCGGCGTTTTCGTTGCCTCCCCGGGATGATTTCACGTCAGGTCATCCGCGAACGGATGCGATCGACCAGCACGGCCAGGATGATGATCACGCCCACCAGCGTCTGCTGCCAGTAGGAGGAGACCTGCGCCAACACGAGACCGTTGCGGATCACCTCGAGCAGCACACAGCCGACGATGGCGCCGAGCGGGCCGCCGATGCCGCCGGCAAGGTTGGCGCCGCCGATCACGGCCGCGGCAATCACGTTAAGCTCGTAGGAGGTCGCCATGTTGGCCGGCGCCGATCCGAGCCAGCCGGAGATGATGATGCCCTGGAGGCCCGCAGCGAGCGCGCAGATCACATAGACCTCGATCTTCACCCGCACCACGGGGATGCCGGTGAGCTCGGCCGCCTTCTCGTTGCCGCCGAGCGCGAAGACGTGGCGGCCGAACGCGCTGTGGTGCAGCACCACCGCCATCGCCAGCGCGAGGATCACCAGATAGATGAAAGGCGCGGGCACGCCGAGCACGTCGCCCGAGGTGAGCGCGTAGAAATAGTCGGCATCCGGCCCGCCCGGGAAACTGCCGCGGCCGTTGGAGACGACATAGCCGAGCCCGCGCACGATCGAGAGCATGCCGAGCGTGGTGACGAAGGGCGACAGGCCGAGCACCGCGATGCAGAAGCCGTTGACGAGGCCCGCGATCAGCGCGACGCCGAGGCCTGCGAGGATCGAGATCAGCAGGATCAGGCCGGGCACGTTGGCCAGCACGGTCTTGCCGTCGGCGGCCATATGCACCAGCGGCGAGCCCGGCGCCGACAGCTCGGTCATCACCATCGAGGTGATCATGGCGGAGAAGCACATCATCGATCCCACCGACAGATCGATGCCGCCGGTGATGATGACGAAGGTGACGCCGAGCGTGGCGATGGCGATGAAGGAAAAATTCTTCGCCACGTTCTGCATGTTGCCCTGGGTGAAGAAGTACGGGCTGGCGAAATGCATGATCACCAGCAGCACCGCCAGCGCGAGCAGCACGTAGCCGGTCTGCGAGGCGAAGATGCCGCGCTGCCACCATCTGATCTTGCCGACATTGGAGAATGTGATCGGGGATTCCATGGGCATGGCCATCACGCCGCCTCCTTCGCGCCGGTGATGAGGGCGGTGACCTCCTCCGGCGAGGTCTCGTGGATCGGCTTGTCGGCCCGCTTCTCGCCGCGGCGCATGACGATGACGCGGTCGCACACCGCGAACACGTCGGGCATGCGGTGCGAGATCAGCATCACGGCGACGCCCTGCTCCTTCAGCCGGTGGATCAGCCCGAGCACCTGCTCGACCTGGCGCACCGAGATCGCGGCGGTCGGCTCGTCCATCATCACCAACCGCGCATTGGAGAGGCGCGTACGCGCGATCGCGACCGCCTGGCGCTGGCCGCCCGACATCTGCTTGACGAGATCGTCGGGCCGCGTCTCCGAGCGCAGCTCGCCGAACAGCTCCAGCGCACGCGCCGCCATCGCCTTGTGGTCGAGCAGTGCGATGGGACCGAATTTGCGCTTCAGCTCGCGGCCGAGAAACACGTTGGCCGCCGCGGTGAGATTGTCGGCGAGTGCGAGGTCCTGATAGACCACCTCGATACCGACGGCGCGCGCGTCGACAGGGCGATTGAAGTGAACCGCGCTGCCGGCAAAGCGGATCTCGCCATGGGTCGGGCGGAAGTTGCCGGCGATGATCTTGACCAGCGTGGACTTGCCGGCGCCGTTGTCGCCCATCAGGCCGACCACCTCGCCCGGAAGGACCTGCATGTCGACGTCGTGCAGCGCGCGGATCGCGCCGAACTCCTTGCCGATGCCGGAGAGTTCGAGGACCGGTGTCGTGTCAGCGCTTGCCATCAGCGGCCTTCCTCAGACGTAGCGGTTGACCAGGGATTCCAGATATTCCTGTCGTCCCGAGCGCGGCTGCGGATCGAATCCGGCGCCCATCGCGCGGTCGGCGAGATCGGCGAGCGAACGCTGGCCGCCGAGAATGGCGCGGCCCTCGGGGCCGGCCCATCCGTCGTAGCGCGTGGCGAGCGGCGCGGTCAGGGCGCCTGCATCGAGCATGTCGGCGGCGGCGAGGAACGCACGGGCGCAGGCATCCATCGAGCCGACATGGGCGTGGATGAGATCATCGGGATCGATCGACTGGCGGCGGATCTTGGCGTCGAAATTGAGCCCACCCGTGGTGAAGCCGCCACGGTTCAGGATCTCGTGGAACACCAGCGCCAGCTCGCCGACATTCATCGCGAACTGGTCAGTGTCCCAGCCGAGCAGATCGTCGCCGCGGTTGATGTCGAGCGAGCCGAACACCCCGAGCGCCTCGGCCAGCGCGACCTCGTGGTGGAAGGAGTGGCCGGCGAGGATGGCGTGGTTCTGCTCGATGTTGAGCTTGACGTCCTTGAGCAGGTCATAACGTTCGAGGAAGCCGTAACAGGTGGCGACGTCGAAGTCGTATTGATGCTTGGTTGGCTCCTTCGGCTTCGGCTCGATCAGGAGCGGCCCCTTGAAGCCGATCTTGTGCTTGTGCTCGACCACGAGCGAGATGAAGCGGCCGAGCTGGTCGAGCTCGCGTTTCAGATCGGTGTTGAGCAGCGTCTCGTAGCCTTCGCGGCCGCCCCACAGCACATAGTTTTGCCCGCCCAGCCGGTGCGTCACCTCCAGTGCGGCGCGGACCTGGCCGGCCGCGTAGGTGAAGACATCGGGGTCCGGATTGGTCGCTGCGCCCGCCATGTAGCGGCGATGCGTGAACAGGTTCGCGGTGCCCCAGAGCAGGCGAACCTTAGCTGATGCCATCTTCGCCTCGAAGACATCGGCGATGGCGTTGAGGTTGGCCACGGACTCGCCGAGCGAATTGCCTTCCGGCGCCGCATCGACGTCGTGGAAGGTGAAGAACGGCACATCCAGCAGCCGGAACAGCTCGAAGGCGACATCGGCCTTGGCGCGCGCCATGGCCATCGCATCGGTGCCGTGATGCCAGGGCCGCAGGAAGGTCTCGCCGCCGAAGGGATCGCCGCCCGGCCAGCACAGCGAATGCCAGTAGCAGACCGCAAAGCGCAGATGATCCTCCATCCTGCGGCCGTGGACGATGCGGTCCTTGTCGTACCAGCGGAAGGCATGCGTGTTCGCCGCATCCTTGCCGGCAAAGGCGATGGGCGTGGTTGCATCGAAGAATTTGGCTGACGCGTTCACTTAAAGAGTCTCCTTCAATGCGGGATAGAGCGCGCGCCAGCTGCGATAGGCCTCGTCATAGGCGGCGGTCACGGATGGGCGAGGCGCGAAGCTCGCAAGCCGCCGCGGGCGGGTGCAGACCGCGGCGGGATCTTCTCCGGTGGCGGCAAGCCGGCCGAGCCTGGCGGCGCCGAGCGCAGCGCCGACCTCGCCTTCCTCGACGCGGTGGACGGGAATGCCGAGCACGTCGGCGCAGATCTGCGCCCACAGCGGCGAGCGCGAGCCGCCGCCGACGAGATCGACTTCGCCGATCGGCCCGCTCGCCGCGCTCAAGGCCGCCAGATTGTCGCGCGCCGCGAAGGCGACGCCCTCGAGCACGGCCTGGACGATCTGGCTGCGGGAGGTCGCCCCGCGCAGGCCGACGAAGGCACCGCTGGCGGCGGCATCGTTGTGCGGCGTTCGCTCGCCATCGAGATAGGGCAGGAATTTGATCGGGCTCGGCCCGTCGACACGCTCGCCGAGCGGCGCGAGAAGCGCCGCGGCGGGTGTCTCCATCACGCCGGAGAGCCAGGCGAGCGACGCCGCCGCCGACAGCATCACGCCCATCTGGTGCCAGAGCCCGGGCAGCGCGTGGCAGAAGGCATGGACGGCGGACGCCGGCGCCGGCGCGAAGCGGTCGGTGACGCGGAACAGCACGCCCGACGTTCCCAGCGAGAGGAAGGCATCGCCGGGCGCAATCGCGCCGAGCCCGATCGCGCTCGCCGCGTTGTCGCCGGCGCCGCCGGCTACCACGACGTTTTTCGCCATGCCCCAGCGCTGCGCGTAGTCCGGCGCGAGCACCGCGCTGACCTCGCTGCCCTCGACGAGGCGCGGCATGTGGTGGAGATCGAGGCCGGTTGCGTGCAGCAGCAGCGCCGACCAACGGCGCTCGCCGACATCGAGCCACAACGTGCCGGCCGCATCCGAAATGTCCTCGACCATCTCGCCGGTCAGGTGATAGCGGACATAGGCTTTCGGCAGCAGCACCTTTGCGATGCGCGAGAAGATTTTCGGCTCGTGTCGCGCGACCCAGAGCAGCTTTGGCGCGGTGAAGCCGGGCATCGCCAGATTGCCGGCGATCATGTGCAGCGACGGACAGCGCCGCTCCAGCGCGACGCATTCGGCCTGCGAACGGCCATCGTTCCAGAGGATGGCGGGACGCAGCGGCCGGCCATCCTCGCCGAGCAGCGTCGCGCCGTGCATCTGGCCCGACAGCCCGATGCCGGCGACCGAAGCGACCTCGCGCGGATGGCGGCTGGCGAGATCGTCGACCGCGCCGACCGCGCCCGCGACCCAGGCCTCGGGATCCTGCTCGGACCACAGCGGCGCGGGATGCGACAGCGCAAGCTCGCGCGACGCCGTCGCGATCACCGCGCCGGCATCGTTGACGAGCACCGCCTTCACACCGGATGTGCCGATGTCCAGTCCGAGATACACACCACCCTCCCTCTTGCCTGTCGCGGTTGGCGGGCTTGGTGCCGCCTTTCCCGCAAATTGCTGTTCGACGTCCCGCTGCCGCTAAGGCAGGTTGTCCCGCATCACGATGTCGATCCTGATCTTCTCCTGCTCGCGCAGGATCGGCTCGCCGCGGGCGAGCGCCAGCAGCACGCGCACGGCGGCGCGCGCCTCATGTCCTGGGTTCTGCGAGATCGCGGCATCCATCACACCCTGCAGCAGCAGCCGGCGGGTCAACGCGGTGACGTCGTGCCCGACAAAGACGACCTTGTCGCGGCCGGCCTCGCTCAACGCCTTGTCAGTCAGCGCTTTGGCGACGCCCTGCGTGCCGGCGCCGACGTTATAAAGGCCGACAATGTCAGCATGCCTGCCCAACAACCGCGCCAGCACCTGCTCCGAGCGCGCATCCTCGTCGCGTCCTTCGAGCACCGGCAGCACGCTGAGGCCCGGGAATTCGGCGGCCATCACCTGGTTGAAGCCGAAGATGCGCTCGGCGTGGTCGCGCAGGCCCTGCGACCCCGCGACGACCGCCACCTTGCCCGCGCGCCCGCCGGCCAATCGCCCGACCAGCGCGCCGGCGGTGCGCCCCGCGGCGATGTTGTCGATGCCGACATAATGGTGACGGCGCGACGACGGCACGTCCGAGACCAGCGTGACCACCTTGGTGCCGGCATCGACGAGGTCGTTGATGGCCGCGCGAACCGTCGGATGATCCAGCGCCACCGCGGCAACGCCGTCGTAGTCGCCGGACAGCGCCTCCAGCGAAGCGGCCAGCACGGACGGATCGAACACGTCGGTGGCGATCATCTCGACCTTGAGGCGGCGGGCCGAAAGCCAGGTGGACATCTCGCCGAGATAGGCCTCGATCTGCTGCATGAACGGGTTCGGCCCCGACGGCATCACAAAGGCGAAGCGCCGGGCCCGGCTGCGCGCGAGCTCGGCGGCCGCCACATGCGGTTGAAAGGCATTGCGGTCGATCGCCTCCCTGACGCGGCGGACCGTGTCCGGCCGCACGCCCGGGCGGTTGTGCAGCACGCGATCGACCGTCGCCAGACTAACACCCGCCTCGCGGGCGATGTCCTTCAGCGTCAGCGCGGCGGTGGTGAGCGTCTCGGCCATGGCTGAAGGCTAGCAGAGGTGTTTTGAGGTACGCAACTCATTTTGAGGGGCGAGGGAGCCTTTTCGTGCCCGGGTTGAATCGGGCCAGCCAAGCCGGCAAGTCAGCCCGAGGTCAGATCCAGCGTCAGGAAGAGGCTGTTGGGATCCTCGACATAGCCCTCGAACGGGCCGCAGAGCACAAAGCCGTGCGCTTGGTAGAGCGCGTGCGCCGGCTTGAAATAATCCCACGAGCCGGTCTCGAGGCTGAGCCGGCTCAAGCCGCGCGCGCGGCTCTCCGTGATGATGTGGCGAAGCATCTTGCCGCCAAAGCCGCGCCGCCGGGTGGTCTGCAGCGTGTGCATCGACTTCACCTCGCCGTGGGTGCCCGAGAGCGCCTTCAGCGCGCCGGTGGCGACCAGTGTCTCGCCGTCCCAGCCGGTCCAGAACGCGACGTCGCTGGCGCGGAGCCCCGCGAGGTCGAGCGCATGGGCGCTGCCGGGCGCGGTCTGCGCCCGTGCGGCCGTGACGTGATAATCGAGTAGCGCGATGACGCGCGGATCGAAAGTGTCGCCGGTGCGGATCTGCATCGTCATGGCTTGACGTCACCTGCCAGTTGCTTCTGCATCAAGACCATATCGAGCCAGCGGCCGAACTTGCAGCCGACTTCAGGCAAACGGCCGACCTCGGCGAAGCCAAACGATTCGTGCAGCGCAATCGAGGCGGAATTCGACCCCTCGATCGCCGCAACCATGATGTGCTTGTTCAGCAGCGTGGCGCGCTCGATCAGCGCGATCATCAGGCTGCGGCCGATGCCCGCCCGGTGGTGCCGCTGGTCGACATAGATGGAGTTCTCGACCGTGTGGCGATAGCCGGGAAAGGGGCGGAAATCGCCGAATGACGCGAAGCCGACCACGTCCCTGCCCTTCATCGCGACCAGCACGGGGTAGCCAGCCTCCTGCCGCGCGGACATCCATGCGCGCCGCGAGGCGAGATCGGCCGGGCCGTCGGTCCAGACCGCCGTGGTGTGGACCGCGGCGTAATTGTAGATGGCGAGAATATCCTCCGCATCTTCGAGCGTGGCATCCCGTACGACCAGCGGCATCACATTTTCCCGTAAGACGTGCCGCGCCGCGTGATGATGACGTAGCGCGCGTCCTGTTTGGTTTCGTTCTCGAATGTCACGGCGCGCATCACGTCGAAGTCGAGACAGTCGCCGTCGCGCAGGCGCACGGTCTTGGCGTCGATATGCACACAGACCGCGCCCTCCAGCATCAGGAGCTGCTGGGTGAAGGCGTTGCGGCCCCACGGGCTGTAGGACACGCGCGCGCCGGCCGGCAGGTCGACGACGATGATCTCGATGCCGCTGGCCGCATCCGGCGGCGAGGCGTGGCGCCGGCGGTAGCCGCTGTCGGGATCGCGCCAATGCGGCTGGTCGGCGAGCCGCATCAGGCGCTCCGGCGGCTTCTCCGCGAGCGCGACGACGTCGCTGAGGGTGACGTCGAGCGCCGCGCAGAGCTTGTTGAGCAGTGCCGCGGTCGCACTGCTCTGCGCCCGCTCCACCCGCCCGATCATGGCCCGGCTGACGCCGGAGCGGCCTGCGAGTTCGTTCAACGTCATGCCCGCCTGCGTCCTGAGCGTTTTCAAGCGACGACCGATCGCGCGGTCGAGTTTCTGCTGGTCCATGATTGTCATCCGAACATCGCCCGACACGAGGACCGCACCCGTCAGGGCGAGGGCAGCTTAAGCCGGGCGAGGCGCACGTGCCGGGCGCGTAAAGCTAATATATTGGAATCTTAGCGCGACGCAGCACGGCCGCAAGCCGGATGCCGTCACCGGCCTCGGGATTCGAGCGTCGCATTCGGCCAGCGGCAGACATTCGCAAGTCTGGCGCGGACACTATCGATACCGGCGAGGTCGAAGGTCGCGCTGAGGGTGCGCCCCGTGCCGTCGGTCACGGCAACCGACATCCGCCCGCCATCGAGCGCGCGGATCAGATCGACCGGATCGTCAGCCATGAAGGCGGTGCGGCCATCGACTGCCAATCGCCAGCGCAGCGCTCTTGCCGCCGCCTGATCGGAGGACATCACGACCTCGACGTCACCGCCGCGCGAGGCGTGCCAGACGCCGCTCGCGCCAAGGGATATCTCGGTCCGCTGGTTCCGGCATCGCAGGACCAAGGTCTGGGGCGCGTCGGCGGGAACAGGAAGAAGCGCGTACAGCTTGGCCACGAACAGCGGCGAGAAGTCGCGCGGCGACGAGGTCTCGCTGATCAGCCATCCCCGTGCGGCCGGCAATGCTGCGGTCTGATCATCCTGATTGGGACGAGCCGCCGCCGCCGGCGGCTCGGATGTGGCCGGCCCGGGCGGCGCACGGACGCGCGGCTTCGCAGGCACTTCGCCAGTCGGCCCGGCCTCGTCCTTGCCGGCAAACAGACGATCGAGGCATTGCTTCTCCGCGCTGTGCGCCTTCAACCTGCAGCCGAGACGCGCCGCGTTGTCGCTGCCGACCTGATCGCAGGCAGCCTCGGCGTTGCGTGTCTGCGCGAAGCACTCGTCCAGGCCCTTGAGGGTGCTGGACGCGGATTGACCGTGGGCTTCCGCGATCTCGATCATGGCGAACAGGAGAGCGGCGAGCCGCTTCATGGACGCGCCGTACGATTGGCCATCTGCGGGTCGCGCCAACTCTCGGCCGCCTTCAGGCGCTGCAGTCCGGGTACGCTGGCCTGGGGATCGGCGTCCTTCCATTTCGGATCGAAGCCGGACACGCGCAGCTCGTCGAGCTTGCCGAACAGCTCGTTCACGAAGGCGGTCACG
This sequence comes from Bradyrhizobium sp. KB893862 SZCCT0404, assembly GCF_018130885.1. NCBI lineage: Bacteria > Pseudomonadati > Pseudomonadota > Alphaproteobacteria > Hyphomicrobiales > Nitrobacteraceae > Bradyrhizobium > Bradyrhizobium sp. KB893862 SZCCT0404. Next base: position 78,273 of record NZ_JAFCLT010000015.1, on the reverse strand, counting down.
CGGTCGTGGCGCGGCGAACCCGGGGTCCAGTTATAGGCGACCAGAACGGTCGGCACCGCGATCGTCTCGATCGCTTCTCCCGCCGGCACCAGTGCCGGATAGTCGGCCGACGTCAGCGCAGCCGGCACGTAATAATCGATCAATCCAGGGCCAAAGGGGACCGGCAGGAACTTGAAGCCCTCGTCCCATTTGCGCTTCACGAACGCGTCCACCGGCTTGGAGGTGACGAAGACCACGGCCGCCATCTCGCCCTTGCGCATCTGCTCGAGCGCAACGGGGTGCGGCACGAAGGTCTTCTCGACGGCGATACCGAGACGGCTGAAAATGAGCGGACCCGAATAGGCGGCGGCGGTGCCCTGCGTGTTGAAGTTCACCTTCTTGCTGGCGAGGTCGGCGAGCGATTTGATTTCCGGACGCGCGAAGACGTGCAGCTCCGACGGAAACAGGTTCATCACATGGACGATACGGGTTCCGATCTCCGGCACCTGGGCGCGGTACTCATCGAGCGAATCGCTGTTGATGATCGCGACGTCGATCCCCTTGAGATAGAGGAGATCGTTGACGTTCTCGGTCGGCCCGCGCGTCACGATCGGAAGCACCTTCACCTTGCCGCCTTCGTTGACGACGCGCGAGATCTCGGTGGCGAAGCGGAGCGGCGCGCCTTCCAGCAATCCGGCGGCAAGGCCGACCGAGCCGGCGTTGATGCGGTCCCTCACCTCGGCTTCCGCGCTGCGCGGCTGAACAGGTCGCGCGGCGCGGCTGACGCGCGCCGGTGCAGGTGCAGCGCGCTCAACGGAGCGTTTTTCACCGCCGGCCCTGTTGGCATTCTGCGCGAAAGCAGGCAGCGCGAGCAACGACAGGCCCAGTATGAACAGAAGCTTGCGCATCATCGCGGCCTCCCATGCTTCACCTGTCTACGGCCGGACGTAGCTCCAGCCCTTCTCCTGCAGCTCCATCATGTGGACGACGCCGGAGGGCACCATGGACGCCTCCGGCAGCAGCTCCAGCGGCTTGCCTTCCTTCTTCTCCATCCCTTCTCTTGTGACGCCGCATGCGGCGAAGCGGACCTTGCTGGGGAAGGCGAGCTCGTTCATGGCGTGAATGCGGTCGGCAACCGGCGTCGTGTCCTTGCGCAGCATGTGCAGCCCGGGGCCGAACGCCACGATCTCGACGTCGGCGTCCTCACCCTTCTTGCGGTAGTAGTCGAGCACGTTGGTCGCGTTGTTGAGCGCCAGATTCATCACGGCGGGATCGTTCTGGTTGACCTGGATCACAAGCCGGTGCGGCGCCGGCTTGGCCGGGCGGACGGCTTGCTTCTTCGGGACCATGGCTCGCGCCGAGATCGCAGAACCCTGCTGCTGTTGCGTCGGGGTCATCGGATGCGCCGGGCTGATCGCGAATGTGGCAATCATGGCTGTGACGACAAGGATTCGTGCATCAGGCATGGACCATCTCCCGTCCTGGGTTTTGCGCTTTACATGCGGTGCAACTCGTTCGATCTCGATGCGGCTGTTGTGCCGGCCTGTTGATGCTGCGCGTGAATCTGCGTGGGCGGCGCCCGACCACGAAACATGAACTCCGCGGTGGTCTGCCGACAGACTGCAGTTCGTGCTAAGCGCAATGGATTAAGCGCGGGCGACATCAGCGCGACGAGCCGTGGCGGAAGGCTCGAGGCCGCAGGGAGATTTCAGGTCACAAGACCAACGGGCCAATCGGGTGATTGCGCCGGAGTAGACGGCTTGGAGCGGGCGAAGGGAATCGAACCCTCGTATGCAGCTTGGGAAGCTGCCGTTCTACCATTGAACTACGCCCGCAGATGCGCTTCGCGCCTGTCCTGATTAGCCGAGACGGCGCGCCTCGCCAAGCGGTTTGGCGCAGGCAGCCGGATGCTTCTTAACGTTTTGGCAAGATTTTGGGTGCGCCGGATTGTGGCGGTGTTATGATCCAACCGTCGGGGGAAAACGTGCACTGAGTGGGGCGTGTGCATGGCGGGGCGTGGCTATACGATATTCAACACGGCGATAGGGCGCTGCGGCATCATCTGGAGCGGCACCGGCATTGTCGCCGTGCAGTTGCCGGAGGCGCGGGAGATCGACACCCGCCGCCGGATTTTCCAGGTCCATCCCGAGGCGCGCGAGCAGCAGCCGCCGCTCAATACCGAGCTTGCGATCGAGGGCATCGTGGCCTTGCTGCAAGGCAGCGATCCCGATTTCTCCGAGGTCAGCCTCGATGCCGGCGGTGTACCCGGCTTCAACCGGCGGGTCTACGAATACACCTGCACGATCCCGCGCGGAGAGACGCGCACCTATCGCGAGATCGCCAGGGCGCTGGGCGCCTCCGGCGCCGCGCATTCGGTGGCGCAGGCCATCGCCAAAAATCCCTACATGCTGATCGTGCCCTGCCACCGCGTGCTGGAGGCCGGCAATTACACCGACCGGCTCTCGCCCTATGGCGGGGTGATCTCCAAGCGGCGGCTGTTGTCGCTCGAGGGCGCCCATCCGGTCGCCAGCAAGACGCTGTTCGACGTGCTGCTGCCCGTCGCTCCGCCGCGCGCACCTGGCTAGGACGGGATCCTGATCGCACCCTGGCTTTGATTTTTGGACATGATCTTGTCGGGCACCCGCTACACACTTGCCCGGATCATCCCTAGATAACGCGGCATGGATGCCACCACGCTGCTGACGACACGATCGATCACCGTCTCCGAGTTTCGCTGCGATGCGGGACCGGACGACACGCCGTTTGCGGAATGCCGCACCGGCCATTCCATCGCCTATGTGCGTTCCGGCAGTTTTGGCTGCCATTGCCGTGCCGGCTTCTTCGAGCTGGTGGCGGGCTCGATGCTGGTCGGCGCCCCCGGCGAGGAATACACCTGCACGCACGAGCATGTCTCAGGCGACGTCTGCCTCGGCTTCTTCTTCAGTGAGAGCCTGGTCGATGCAATCGGCGGACAGCGCGAGATCTGGCGGGTCGGCGCGACACCGCCGCTGCCCGAGCTGATGGTGCTGGGCGAGCTCGCCCAGACGGCAGCAGATGGCAACAGCGACTTGGGTCTCGACGAGATCGGCCAAATTCTTGCGGGCCGTTTCATCGACGTTGTCTCCGGCAAGGCGCGCAAGCCGGCCACACCGACCGCGCGAGACCGCCGCCGCGCGGTCGAAGCCGCGCTGTGGATCGACGACAATTCGCATGCCGAGCTCGACCTCGAACAGGCAGCAAAGCAGGCCGGCCTCAGCCCGTTCCATTTCCTGCGGCTGTTCTCAAGCGTGCTCGGCGTCACCCCGCATCAATATCTGGTGCGCTCGCGACTGCGCCACGCTGCGCGTCGGCTGACCGAGGACGACATCCCCGTCACCGACATCGCCTACGACGTCGGCTTCGGCGATCTCTCCAACTTCGTCCGCACCTTCCACCGCGCCGCCGGCGTGTCGCCGACCAAGTTCCGGCAGGCCTCGAAGGGCGAGCGCAAGATTCTCCAAGAGCGGCTTGCCCTGAACTGACTAGGGTCGTCTCCGGCGCGCGCCAGTTGCGGCGCGCTTTGCAATGGAGACGATCATGTACGACCACATCGGATTGCGCGTTGCCGACCTCGACGCCGCCACGCGCTTCTACACCGCGGTGCTGGCGCCGCTCGGCTATGTCCTGTGCTCAAGCGGCGACGGCTATGCCGGCTTCGGGCCGAAGGGCGAGCCCGCGCTGTGGCTGCATCTGAACAAGGGCCGCAAGGCCGACGGCGCGCATATCGCCTTTCGCGCCAAGGACCATGACGCGGTCAAGGCGTTTCACAGCGAGGGCCTCAAGAGCGGCGGCCGCGACAATGGCGGCGCCGGGCCGCGCAAGGATTACAGCCCGACTTACTACGCGGCGTTCCTGATCGATCCTGATGGGAATAACGTCGAGGCGGTTTGCGTGTGAGCGCAGTAGCTCTCACCACAACACGCGCTGTCATGCCCCGGCTTGACCGGGGCATCCAGTACGCCGCGGCTTCTCGATTCAATCACAGCGGTCTCTGGAATACTGGATCGCCCGGTCAAGCCGGGCGATGACACCTGAAATGATCCCTCGATCGCGCCCTCCGACATCATAGGAAACTCCCATGGCCTCCATCCACAACGACATTCCCCTCAACACCCCCGCCCGCGACGTCTGGGATGCGGTGCGTGATTTCGGCGCGCTGCCCGAGCGGCTGGCGCCGGGCTTCGTCACCGCCTGCACGCTCGATGGCGATGCACGTATCGTCACCTTCGCCAACGGTTCGGTGGCGCGCGAGGTGCTTGTCGATTGCGACGACGCGCGGCAGCGCCTGGTCTATGCCATCAACAATGAGCGGCTGAAGCACTACAGCGCCTCGGTGCAGGTGATCGCCGAGGGCGAGGCGCGCTGCCGGCTGGTCTGGATCATCGACATGCTGCCGAACGAGCTGGCCCCTTACGTCCAGGGCCAGACGAAGGACGCCGTCGCCGCCATCCACCGCGCGTTCCCCGCGGCGGCTGCGTGATATTTCTCACAGAGCCGCGCCCTTCCCGGCCGTAAGCATGCCCGCGTGCGTCCGGTTGGCTCTGCTCTCCCGGCAGCGCCACGCACGCGAGGAGCATGCGATGAGAGGTGCGGACAAGGTGATCTGCCAGGCAGCCGCCGTGTTGCTGCTGTTTTCGATTTCGAGCGTGCCGGCAAAGGCGCAGTTCCTCGGCGGCGGAGGTGCCGGCGGCGAGGACATGATGACCCAGATGGCGCCGATGCTGGAGATGATGAAGGCGAAGATGGGCAAGCGCCGCTTCGCCATGCTGATGCAGACCATGGGCCCGATGATGAGCCGCATGATGGAGAACGGCGGCGGCGGGCTCAGTGGCATGATGGGCAGCGGTGGAGGTCTTGGCGGCCTCGGCGGCGGCTTCGGCGCGCCCAATTACGGCGGCTACGCGCCGATGGGCGGCGGCACGATGCCGGCCGGATTCGGCGGCATGGGCGGCGGCGATATCATGGGCATGCTCGGCGGCTCCGGTGGCGGCGACATGATGGCGATGATCCCGCAATTGATGCGGCTCGCCAATGTCGGCGGCGGCCATCGCCGTCACAGGCATCGCTAGAACGAAGCATATCGCCACAAGGATGGATCCCCGGATTGCACTGCGCGCCATCCGGGCCACGAGACCTGCCGTGCAGACAACGAGGCAACCACCCTTCGCGGGGCACGAAGGATGGTTGCACCTGGCCTGCGAATGGGGGCGTCGCCGGTATCAGATCCGATCGTTGAGAAGGACGCCGGACACCGACGCGTTTGTAGTCGCCGCATCGGTCGATCCTGCGTCGTAAGTGTGGTCGGCGAACGAGTCCTGCAGCGATTGGAGAAATTGCTGCAGCAGCTGCGTCGCCGACGTGGTGCCGGACGAACCCTTCGTGTTGCTCCCGGTCGTCGGGTTGCTCGATCCGGTCGTGCTGGACGAGGTCGGATCGGTGGACGAGCTCGTCAGCGACTGTAGGAATTGCTGCAGCAGATCCACCAGCGGATTGCCGCTCGACGAGCTGTCCGTGCCACCGGCCGAAGATCCGCCAGACGGCGGCGGTCCGGGCGGCGGGCCACCTGCTCCGCCGGGTCCACCCGGACCATGGGAGAACGCCGCCTTGAACACACCCTGCAGCTCGGTGGCCTGCTGGTCGGTCAGCTTGCCGCTCGACACTTCCTGCTGGATGAGATCGTCGATCCTGGAGGCGAACTCGTCCGGCGACAGGCGGGAGCCGCTCGACTGATCGCTCGTCCTGCTCGATTGCAGGGCGGAGTCGATGTCGCCGAGCGCGGACGACAACGCCGACTGATCGGTCGAGCTGATCGCGCCGGAATCGACTTCCGCCTGCAGTTCGTCCTGCAGTCTTTGCAATGGTGACGCGTGGTGATGGGAGGAGAGCGCCGAAATCGAGGTCATGGTGGCTTTCCGTGCTGATGAACTCGCGGCGAACTTGTCGCCAGGAGCTGGCGCGGAGCCTTCGGCATGGCGCAGCTTCGGTTACCCGGCATTGCCAGGCAGGAAGCAGAAACATTTGGAAACAAAAATCCGGCGAGCGTCCTAATCCGCCGCGCTGGACAGGGCCGGCCTGATCGCGGGCTTGCTCACGCGCGGGCCCCAGCGCGTCAGCAGGACGCTGGAGCATGACAGCAGGCCGAGCACGACCATCGAGCTCGCAGCCAGCCAGAAGAAGCTCTGCGCCGTGGCGTCATGCGTCGACAGCCACCAGCCGACCGCCGAGATGTAGATCAGCCGCGCCGTCTGCGCCAGCACCGGGCCGATCACCTTCGCCGCGCCCTGCGAGGAGAAATACATCACCGTCGCAAGGCCGAAGAACGCGTAGAACGGCCCGACCGTCGAGAGATATTGATGGCTCGCCGCGCGCACGGCCGCGCTGTCGGTGAAGATGTTGACCCAGAGATCGGGGAAGATCGCAACGAGGGACGCGGGCGCGCCGACGGCGACGAAGGCGGCGACGCTTGCGGTCCATGCGATGCGCCGGGCCCGTGCGATGCGGCCGGCGCCGATCGCCATCCCGACCATCGGCACGCAGGCAATGCCGAACGAGAACGCGATCGAGGTCAGCAAGAATTCCAGCCGGGCGCCGACGCCGTAGCCGGCGAGGATCGCCGTGCCGAACTTCGCCAGCATGTGGGTGAAGATCGAGATCGTCAGCACCGATTGCAGCGGGGAGAAGCAGGCGATGGCGCCGACCTTCAGGATGTCGAAGAACATCGCCCACTGGATGCGCAGGCCGCGCAGCTTCAGCGCGATCCGCGCGCGGCCGGAGAACAGGTACCAGCCCATGATCGCGATGTTCATGCAATAGGCGATCAGCGCGCCGGCCGCGACGCCACGCATGCCGAATTGCGGCACCGGGCCGAGCCCGAGGCCGAGCGTGCCGCCGAGCACGATCTGCCAGGCCGCGGAGTTGAGGATGAGGAACGACGGCAGCTTCATGTTGCCGGTGCCGCGCAGGATGCCGGCCATGGTGTTGAGCAGCCAGGGCAGCACGGCGCCGCCGAAGAACACCTGCGTGTAGGCGATCGCATGCGTCAGCACATCGCCGCGGCCGCCGAGCATTTCGAGCACCGTGGGGCCGAAGATCAGCATGCCCAGCATGAAGACGAGGCCGAAGCTGATGCCGATCAGCATCGCGTGCATGGCAAGCGTGCCGGCCCGCTCGCGATCGCCGGCGCCAAGCGCACGCGCGATGGCGGACGCCACCGCGCCGCCCATGGCGCCGCCGGACATGGTCATGGTCAGGATCACTGTCGGAAATACCAGCGCCATCGCGGCCAGCGCCTCGACGCCGAGCCGGCCGATATAGGACGTCTCCGCGATCACCGTGCAGGTGCCGGCCGACAGCGCGATCACGTTCGGCCAGGCGAGCGAGAGCAGCGTGCGCAGGATCGGCCCGTCGGTCAGCGCGCTCTGGATGGGACGCGGCGGCGGCGGCAGCGGACGCTCTTGCTCATCGACCGGGATCTCGGCGATGTCGGACATTTCCTCTCCCGGACACGGGCGCCATTCGCGGCGCAGCAATCACTTGGTGTGCCAATAAATCCGTTCGCGCGAAAGGCGCGGTGCGGGCTTGTTAGCACGGCGATTGCCGATTCCTCCTGCGCCGGATGCAGGCGTGCCCTGCGGCAGCGCATTTCAGCCCGTGGAATTGCGGCTCTTCTCCCTCTCCCCGCTTGCGGGGAGAGGTAAAGCCGCGGCCGCAGCCGCATCACCCGATCGTCCAGACCAGCGGCGAACGGCCGCCCGCGGCGGTGCGCATCTGCACGCCGATGTGCCGGCCGCATCCCGCAGCCAGTCCTTCGAACAAACCCTCCAGCACCTTGGCACAGGCGCGGTGATAGTCGGCGACGTCGTCCATCAGCTTCCAGCTCTGCTGGCGGATTTCGAACGCGCCCTCGGACTGCGTCGTCTCGGCGGCGTCATCCTGCGCGGCGAACAGGGCGTTCAGGAACGCTGCGAACTCGCTCGCGCCGCCGCGGCTCATCGACAGCGCCGCGGCAACCTCGTCGAAATATTGCATCCCGATCAGCTTGCCTGTGAGGTGCAGGAGATAGGCGGCATCCTCCGGACCGAACAGCTGCACCATCACGGGCGCGGCGGTGCGGACATATTCCATCGCGTAGTTGCGATAGGCCTTTTCCAGCCGAGGTTTTGGCCAGCTCGCGACCGGCAGAGCCGGTGCAGTCTTTGCGTCGAACAACGGCGCCTCCAGATGCCGCGCGAATACGAGGCGCTGGTCCAGCTCGAGTGGATGGTCGTACTGGTGATAGTAGCCTTCGAGCCCGTCCTGGCCGTCGACGCTCTGCTTGGTGCAGACGAAGCCGAGCCTGGTATCGCCGAGCGCGACGCCGTTGTTGGCGTGCCAGCCGCGCAGCATCGCGCGCGAGACCTCGCCCGGCACGCCGCAGATCGCGGTGCCCTTCCAGATCCAGCGCGGCGGCGGATAGCGGATCCAGGCCTTGGTGTCGCTCTCGTACATGTACTCGACGTGGACGCCGCCGATCCAGTTGGAGAGATAGTGATATTGCGCGGCGGCCACCGCCGGCGGCAGATGATCGATCCCGAGCTTCCTAAGGCCCGGCAGGAAGCGCTCCTGCTGCTGGCGGCGGAACACGCGGAAGACGAATTCGGCGGCATCCGCCGTGCCGCGGCGCGTGACGACGGTGAGGATGAGGCCGGTGAAAAAAGCGTGGTAGAGGTCGGCGACCGCACGCCAGCGCTTCCATTGGGCTTCCTGCGCGGTGTCGCCTGGCGTGGTCATGTTCGCTCCCGATCGTTGTTGCAATCGAGTGTGTCACCGCCTCTGCCGACAGGCAACATGACGCGCGCGCAAGCCTCTCTGCGCGGCGGCCCGTCAATTCCGCATCACGAATTTCGTGCAACCTTCGCAGCGCGATCGCGCTCGACGCGTTCGGTGACGTCGCGCGCCATCGCGACCGATCCCTGCACCGCGCCGCCGGCATCCCGCACCAGCGCAAACGTCATCTCGATGTAGAGCTTGCGGCCGCTCTTGTGCAGCGCGCGGGTCAGTGTCGGCTTGCCCGCAAGCTTCATCGTGCCGCTCGCGAGCGCGGCCTCGAAACCTTTCCAGTGCGCGGCGCGCAGATGCTCGGGAATGATGAGGTCGAGATTCTGGCCGAGCGCTTCGTCGGCGGTGAAGCCGAACAGCGCGCTCGATGCGCGATTCCAGCGCGTGATCGTGCCGGCGCGATCGGAATAGATCAGCGCGTCGGCGACGTCGTTGAGGATGTTTGCGTCGAGTTGGGATTGGTCGGTCATGTCGCCACCTCGCCGGAATGTAGCCCGGATGGAGCGAAGCGTACCGGGATCGTGCCACAAGCGAGAGTGTCCCGGATTTCGCTTCGCTCCATCCGGGCTACAGGATCGGGCTACACCCGAAAATGCTTCGATAGTTTGAGGCCCTGGGCCTGGTAATTGGAACCGATGCGCTGGCCATACATGGCGTCGGGACGCGCCAGCATCTTCTCATAGACGAGGCGGCCGACGATCTGGCCGTGCTCGAGGATGAACGGCACCTCGCGCGAGCGCACTTCGAGCACCGCGCGCGATCCCAGCCCGCCGGCACCGGCATAGCCGAAACCGGGATCGAAGAAGCCGGCATAGTGCACGCGGAATTCGCCGACCAGCGGATCGAACGGCACCATCTCCGCGGCGTAATCCGGCGGCACCTGCACCGCTTCCTTGGAGGCGAGGATGTAGAACTCGCCGGGATCGAGGATCAGGCTGCCGTCGGGGCGCGCCGAGATCGGCTCCCAGAAATCCTCGACGGAATAGCCGGCGCGACGATCGACATCGACGACGCCGGTATGGCGCTTGGCACGATAGCCGACGAAGCCGTTCGCCTTCTCGCCGGAGAGATCGACCGAGACGGCAACGCCGCCCGCGAGATCGGCATCGTCGATATCGACGAGGCGCTCGGCGGCATGCAGCGCATCGAGCTCGTCGGCGTTGAGGATGGCATCGCCGGTGCGGAAGCGCACCTGCGACAGGCGCGAGCCCTCGCGCACCAGCACCGGAAACGTCTTCGGGCTGATCTCGGCATAGAGCGGGCCGTGATAGCCGGCGCCGATCATGTCGAAGCGGCGGGTGCCGTCGGCGATGACGCGGGTGAAGACGTCGAGGCGGCCGGTCGAGCTTTTAGGATTGGCGGCCGCGACGATCTCCGGCGGCAGCGCCAGGCTTTCCAGCAGCGGCACGATGTAGACGCAGTTGGTCTCCAGCACCGCGCCGTCGGCAAGGCTAAACTCGTGCAGCTTCAACTCGTCGATGCGCTCGGCGACGGTGGCACCGGGACCGGGCAGGAAGCTGGCGCGGACGCGATAGGCGATGTCGCCGAGACGCAGATCGAGGCTCGCCGGCTGGATCTGGCTCTCGACGAAATCGTAGGCGGGCAGGATGAGGCCTGCTTCCGCCATCGCCGCGATCATGCGGTCGGGCAGGATACCATTGGCGTCGGGCGCGACCGTGAACGTCAACCGAGGGTCCTCATCAGGGGTCAAGTACATCCGGACATGCGGGAAATACTAGCCTTTTACGGCTATCCGATGGACGCCTTGACGAAAAGGGCAATGCGGAATATGAGCATCACTTATCCCGTGGTGATTTGAGCCGGCCGGCTTGCAGCCACGTTAAATAAGTCGCTAAACAGGCCGGGGACCTCTGTGATCCCGGCCCGTGGTTTTATCCAGGCCGGTTTTTTTGTGACCGTTTTCGACGAGACGGTCATATCGGAGGGTCCTATGTCGAAGTCGCCTGCCACTTACCGCCCCGAAACCCGCCTGGTCCATTCCGGCACCCTGCGCTCGCAATATGGCGAGACGTCAGAGGCGCTGTTTTTGACGCAAGGGTATGTCTACAACAGCGCCGAGGAGTGCGAGGCGCGGTTCAAGGGCGAGGATCCCGGCTTCATCTATTCGCGCTACTCCAACCCGACGATCGCAATGTTCGAGCGCCGCATGATCGAGCTCGAGGGCGCCGAAGCCGCGCGCTCGGCGGCAACCGGCATGGCGGCGGTGACCACCGCGATCCTGGCGCCGCTGAAGGCCGGAGATCACGTCGTTGCTTCCCGCGCGCTGTTCGGGTCGTGCCTCTACGTCATCCAGGACCTGTTGCCGCGCTACGGCATCGAGACCACGCTGGTCGACGGCGCCAATCTCGATGAATGGCAGCGCGCGGTGAAGACCAACACCAAGACGTTCTTCCTGGAGAGCCCGACCAACCCGACGCTCGACGTGCTCGACATTCCCGGCATCGCCGAGATCGCGCACAAGGGTGGCGCGCGGCTTGTCGTCGACAACGTGTTCGCGACCCCGATCTGGCAGAGCCCGCTCGCGCTCGGGGCCGACGTCGTCGTCTACTCCGCGACCAAGCACATCGACGGCCAGGGCCGCTGTCTCGGCGGCATCATCCTGTCGTCGGAAGCCTTCATCGCCGAGCACATCCACAATTTCATGCGCCAGACCGGCCCGTCGATCTCGCCCTTCAACGCCTGGGTCCTGCTCAAGGGCCTGGAAACGCTGGGCGTGCGCGTGCGCGCGCAGACCGACACGGCGGCGCAGGTCGCCGAGGTGCTGGCGAGCCATCCGAAGATCTCGCGGCTGATCTATCCCGGCCGCGCCGATCATCCTCAGGCGGCGCTGGTGAAGAAGCAGATGCGCGGCGGCTCGACGCTGGTCGGCTTCGAGGTGAAGGGCGGCAAGGCCGCGGCGTTCCGCGTGCTCAACGAACTCAAGCTTGCGAAGATCTCCAACAATCTCGGCGACGCCAAGAGCCTCGTGACCCATCCGGCCACCACGACGCATCAGCGCCTGAAGCCGGAAGACCGCGCCGCGCTCGGCATCAGCGAAGGTTTCATTCGCTTCTCCGCAGGGCTGGAGCATGCCGACGATCTGATCGAGGATCTGACGGCGGCGCTGGAGAAGGCGTGATCTTAGATTGTAGGGTGGGTTAGCGCAGCGTAACCCACCACTGTCTATCTCCGCGGATGAAGAAGTGGTGGGTTACGGCTTCGCCTAACCCACCCTACGCCACCGAATTACATCGGCCGGTACGTCCGCACATCCGCGGGCACGTTCACCCCGAGCTTGATCTGGCCGACGGAGCGGATGATGTCATCGCCGAGCAGCTGGGCGAAGCAAGCATAGCCCCAATCGTTCATGTGCAGGCCGTCGGCGATCACGAAGCTCTCGACCGGGATCGACTGGTTCTCGTGCCAGTCGCGCATCACCTCGAAGCGCGGGAAGATGCCGACCTTGCGCAGCTCGGCGACCTTGCCGAGCAGCTTGATCATCTTGCCGGCGCTCTCGGCGCGCTGATTGACGGCCGGCGAATATTGCGGATCGACCAGCACGATGTCGGCGCCGCCGGCGGCCTGGATGCGGGCGATGCCGTCCTCGACGAGCTTGGCGGTGTCGCCGGGATCGAGATTGCGCAGCACGGCGTTGGTGCCGACCTGCCAGATCACCATGTCCGGATGCACGTCGATCACCTGCGTCTGCAGGCGCTTCATCATCTCGGGCGCGTCTTCGCCGCCGACACCGGCATTGATGACGGTGATGTCGGCGGTCGGATAGTGCCGGTGCAGCTGCGCGGCGAGGCGGTTCGGATAGTTGAAATCAGGCGAGCTCGCACCATAGCCGGCGGTCGACGAGGAGCCGAACGCGACGATCACGACGGGCTTACCGGCGACGAGCTTGGCGGCGACATGCGGCAGCGAGCCCATCGCCTTCGCACTGCCCTTGTTCGCGTCCTTGGGCGGCAGGCAGGGCACGCGGCTGAAGATGTCGCCGGCGGATTTCGCGACCTGCTTCACCTTGTCGATGGCGCGCGAGGTGATGCCGCGCTGCTCGGGCGACGTCGCCGCGACCGTGGTCTGGGAGGACGGTGCGGGCGCGGGATTAGCGGCTTGCGCCGGTGCAGGCGTCGCCTGCGCCGCCTGCGCCTGCGCGCGCGACTGCGAGGCCGGCGTCAGCAGCAGCAGCACGGCTGCTGCCGATACAGTCAGCCATGCCGTCAAGCCAAAAGGGCGGAGAGAACTCATTAACGCTAGACCTCAATTTTGCTGCTGGGCCGGCCCCAGATGGGCTGCGTCGAACACGAACTGTGCCAACGCCCGGCCAAGGCAATCATGGACCTGTTTCGCCAGCTCTGGCCCGCGGGACGGGCTGAACAGGTCGAACTGACCCTGATCATTCCACTGCCGCATGATCGCGAAACGGTCGAACAGCGGGATGTCGTGCTCCTGCGCCACCACACGCATATTGTCGAGGTAAGGCGGCACCGAGATCATGGTCTCCGTACGCGGGCTGTACTGCAAGTTCATCAACACGACGTCAGCCCCTGCCTTTTGCAGCGCAGTAACCCCTTCGGTCACAGCGCCGCGAAAATCATCGGGATCGATGGCTCGGATAGCATCCACGGTCCCGGTCTGCCAGATGACCAAAGTAGGCCTTTTTGCTTCCACCAGCTTAACGAAGGTAGCGGCGGCCTCCTCTGCCGTCTTCTTGCTCTGTATTTCTACGGAGACGTGCAAGGCCTCCGACGGCGGCAGCTTGTCCTTCAGGATGGCCTGCATGCGCGCCGGATAGGAGGCGTCTTCGGAGGCCGGAATCCTCGTCGAACCGCTGCCGATGACCAGAACCTCGAGTGGCTTGCCTGACCTGACGGCCTCGGCAACCCTGGGAAGCTGGCTTTCGCTGGTGAGCAGATAGGACGGCAGTTCGCAGGCGGGAGGCACGGCCGGAGCAGCAGGCGCAGCATCGCCCGCGCGCGCCTGGGGCGCGGCGAGGACACCGCATAGCAGGACAAGGCTCAGGAGAACCTTCGCCTTCATCAGCCCCCTCCCGCCAGATCGGCGTTGCCGACGGCGTTTTTGGTTTTTGCACCGCTCTTGTCAGCCACGCGCTTGTACCACGAAATCACCCAGGCCACGCCCCACATGATCAGGATTCCGGAGAGACTAATCAGCGCATGCATGGCTGCGCCGCCTGAGACTTCGGCCAGGATGAAGTGGCCGGCGAAGGCGAGGAAGACGCCGAGGCAGAAGATCTCCAGGGAATGGGAGCCGCACAGGATCAGCGGCCGCAGCCACGGCGACTTCAGGCCCGGCCAGTCGCGCGGCAGGAAGCGCACGGTAAGCGCGGCCAGCGCCAGGAAATGCGTGAAGCGCAGAACGTCGAGGTTGGTCTTGTCGATCGGATACATCCACTGTTCGAGCAACTTCGGCATCAGGTGGGGCACCCGCGGCGCATACCAGGTCAACGTCACGTAGAACGCCGCCACGATATAGGCGATCGCGATCCACATCGTTACCGGCGACGCTAAAATACGCGACATGCGCCGCGCACCTCCGAGCGCACACCATGCGCCGAACACAAACAGCAATTGCCAGGCAAAGGGATTGAACGCCCAGAACCCGTTCGGATAGGCCGACAAATAGAGGTCCCACTCCCAGGTCACCGCATAGAGCACGGTCGAGAGCGCCAGCGTGACGTCGGGCTTCCACTTCATCGACCACAGGATCAAGGGCAGCGCGAGCATCAGGACGATGTAGAGCGGCAGCACGTCCATGTTGACGGGACGGAAGCGCAGCAGCAGCGCCTGCACGATGGTGACGTCGGGCTGCTTGAGGAAATCCATGATCCCCATCTCTTCGGTGTAGAGCGGGTTCTCGAAGCTGGTCGCCACATAGGAGATCTCGGCGAGGAAGATCGTGAACAGGAAGACGTGCGCGACGTAGATCTGCCAGACCCGCCGCAGGATGCGCGCGGTGGCGATGACGAAGCCGCTCTCCAGCATGGCGCGGCCATAGACGAAGGCGGCGGTGTAGCCGGAGATGAAGATGAAGATCTCGGTGGCGTCGCTGAAGCCGTAATTGCGGATCGTGAACCAGGTCAGCAGGCTCGGCGGCAGATGGTCGATGAAGATCAGCCACAGCGCCAGCCCGCGGAACAGGTCGAGGCGGAGCTCGCGCTCGCCGATGGCGGGCAGCGAGATGGCCGGCGCGGCCGCACGCGGCTTGGTCTCCGCGGGATTGGCGGTTCCCGCGATGGTCGATCCCGTCACTTGGTCGGCAATGGTCATCGGGGCCTAAAAACCCTCACCCAAATCGCGACGTTACATGGAGTGTACCGGTCCGGCCGTCGTCTCGCAAAGCGGCCGGATCACATCGGGGTGCTTTTCCCTTTGGGGACGCCCTTCCCTTGGGGTGTACTTCCTCGCCAATTCTGGCGGGACGATGTCGCCAGGACCGGCTCCGGCGTTTGGTTCCGGACCGGATTTCGGTATGATGTCGGCCATGTATCGCGCCGTGACCCGCCAGATCGAAGTAACCGTCGAGCCGAACTTTGTTCCGGAGCAGTCGTCGGCCGACCGCTCCCGCTATTTCTGGTCCTACACCATCGTCATCACCAATTCCGGCGAGGAAACCGTGCAGCTCAAGACGCGGCACTGGATCATCACCGACGCCACCGGCCGGCAGCAGGAGGTGAAGGGCGAGGGCGTGGTCGGCGAGCAGCCGACCCTGGCCCCCGGCGAACGGTTCGAATACACCTCCGGCGTGCCGCTGACGACCGCCTCCGGTTTCATGACCGGCCGCTACCAGATGGTCAGCGAAACCGGCGAACGCTTCGAGATCGACGTGCCGACGTTCTCGCTGGACAGCCCGGACAACAAGCGGGTGCTGAACTAGGGGCACCCGAGTGTCCCGGACGCCCCGCAACGCGAAGCGTTGCTGCGCAGAGCCGGGACCCAGAAGGCAACACGGAAAGCTGCGGCGAGATGGGCCCCGGCTCTGCAGCGCACCGCTGAAGAAGCGCTGCGCTGCGTCCGGGGCACGCGAGCCGGAGCGCTACGAAGCAATGAAGGAGAATGCGCGCCCTACGCGTCCTCGACGCCCGCCTCATCCGGCGTGAACTGGTAGACCGACGAGCAGAACTCGCAGGTCACGACGACCTTGTCGTCCTTGACCATCGCGGCGCGGTCGTCGGACGAGAAGCTCTTCAGCATCGAGGCGACCGCGTCGCGCGAGCAGGAGCACTGCGCTTTCAGCGACAGCGGATTGAACACGCGCACGCCGCGCTCGTGGAAGAGGCGATACAGCAGCCGCTCGCCGGAGAGCTCCGGATCGATCAGCTCGACGTCCTCGACGGTGTCGATCAGCGAGCGCGCCTCGACCCAGGCGTCGTCTTCCGCGACGCTGTGCACCTCGGCGCCTTCGGGCGCATCGCCGGGATGCAAATCCGCCTGCCGCGCGCGCTCGGGCGCCTTCGGCAGGAATTGCATCAGCATGCCGCCGGCGCGCCAGCGATGCTTGCCGCCGTCGCTCGAGCGCCATTCTTCGCCAACGGCAAGGCGCACCTTGGTCGGGATCTGCTCGGAGCGCAGGAAATATTCGTGGGCAGCGTCTTCCAGGCTGCCACCGTCGAGCGCGACCAGGCCCTGGTAGCGGCTCATGTCGGGGCCCTGGTCGATGGTCATGGCGAGATGACCGCGGCCCAGCAGCGTGCCGGAATCCTTGACGTCACCGAGACGCGCGGCGTCGAAGCGCGCATAGGCGCGCAGGCGATCGGGCGCCTGGTAGTCCACCACCAGGAACGACACCGGACCGTCGGTCTGGGCCTGCAGGATGAAGCGGCCCTCGAATTTCAGCGCCGAGCCGAGCAGCGTCGCCAGCACGATGGCCTCGCCGAGCAGCTTGCCGACCGGCGCGGGATAATCGTGCTTGGTCAGGATCTCGTCGAGCGCCGGACCGAGCCGGACCAGCCGCCCGCGCACGTCGAGCGCGTCGACCTCGTAGGGCAGCACGGCGTCATCGATCGGAACCGCGGATGGTGCGCGAACCGGGCCTTCAGGCCCGGTTTTCATGTCAGGGGATTGGGAAACCATGGCGCTTTATCTGGGGTCGGAGGACGGAAATGGAAGGGGTGCGGGTGGTGTGTGTTCCGGGTGTGGGTCGATTGCAAAGCGATACCGCAACACAGTCGTCGTCCCGGCGAAGGCCGGGACCCATAGCCACAAATATTGATTTGGCGATGACTCATCGCCTCCGCCCGCCTCCACAAGAGAGATCACGCGGTATGGGTCCCCGGCCTTCGCCGGGACGACGATTACCTTCGCCGCCGCTACTTCACCGCGTCGAAGCACCAGGCCAGAATGCCCTTCTGCGCGTGCAGGCGGTTTTCGGCCTCGTCGAACACGACCGATTGCGGGCCGTCGATCACCTCGTCGGTGACCTCCTCGCCGCGATGCGCGGGCAGGCAGTGCATGAACAGCGCGTCGGGTTTTGCCAGCGACATCAGCTTCGAATTGACCTGGTAGGGCTTGAGCACGTTGTGGCGATGCTCGCCCTCCTTGTCGCCCATCGACACCCAGGTGTCGGTGACGACGCAGTCGGCGCCCTTCACGGCGGCCTCGGGATCGCTGCCGAGCACGATCGGTGCGCCGGTCGCCTTGATCCAGTCGCGCATCGGCTTCTTCGGCGCGAGCTCCGGCGGTGTTGCGACGTTGAGCTGGAATTTGAAGCGCTCGGCGGCATGCGCCCAGGACGCCAGCACGTTGTTGTCGTCGCCGGTCCAGGCCACCGTCTTGCCCTCGATCGGGCCGCGATGCTCCTGATAGGTCAACAGGTCCGCCATCACCTGGCAGGGATGCGAGCGCCGCGTCAGGCCGTTGATGACGGGCACGGTCGCATTCGCCGCGAGCTCCAGCAGCGCATCGTGGTTGAGGATGCGGATCATGATGGCGTCGACATAGCGCGACAGCACGCGCGCGGTGTCGGCAATGGTCTCGCCGCGGCCGAGCTGCATCTCGGCGCCGGTGAGCATGATGGGCTCGCCGCCGAGCTGGCGCATGGCGACGTCGAACGAGACGCGGGTGCGCGTCGAGGGACGCTCGAAGATCATCGCCAGCGTCTTGCCTTCGAGCGGCCTGACCGGCTGATGCGCCTTCTGCTTCGCCTTCATGGCCGAGGAGGCGTCGAGCATGCTCTTGAGCTCCGACAACGGGAGCTCGTTGATATCGAGAAAGTGCTTCGGGGACTTGCTCATCAGCTTGTCGCCCGCTTGTTGCCCGTGAGCGCAGTGCAGGCGCGCTCCAGCCGTCCGACGCTGTCCTCGATCTCGGCTTCGGTGACGATCAGAGGCGGCAGGAAGCGCACGACATTGTCGCCGGCACCGACCGTGAGCAGCTTTTCGTTGCGCAGCGCGGCGACGAGATCGCCCGAGGGCACGACAGCCTTGATGCCGATCAGCAGGCCCTCGCCGCGCACCTCGCTGACGACGTCGGGATGACGGTCGATCACGGAGGCGAGCTTCTGCTTGAGCAGCAGCGACATCTTCTGCACGTGGTCGAAGAAGCCGGGCTTGAGCATGACGTCGAGCACGGCGTTCGCGGCCGAGATCGCCAGCGGATTGCCGCCGAAGGTCGAGCCGTGCGAGCCGGGGCCCATGCCGGAGGCCGCCTCCGCGGTGGCCAGCACCGCGCCGATCGGGAAGCCGCCGCCGAGCGCCTTGGCGAGCGACATCACGTCAGGCGTGACGCCGTAGCGGCGATGCGCGAACAGATCGCCGGTGCGCCCCATGCCGGTCTGCACCTCGTCGAAGGCGAGCAGCAGGCCCTTCTCGTCGCAGAGCTGACGCAGCGCCTTGAGGAACGCCGGCGTCGCCGAGCGCACGCCGCCCTCGCCCTGGATCGGCTCGATCAGGATGCCGGCGGTCTGCGGGCCGATCGCCTTCTTCACGGCCTCGATGTCGCCGTGCGGGAGCTGGTCGAAACCGTCCATCGGCGGACCGAAACCTTCGAGATATTTTGGCGATCCCGTCGCGGCGAGCGTTGCCAGCGTGCGGCCGTGGAAGGCGCCTTCGAAGGTGATGATGCGGTAGCGCTCCGGATGGCCCTTGGAGAAGTGATGATGGCGGACCAGCTTGATCACGCCCTCCAGCGCCTCGGCGCCGGAATTGCAGAAGAACACGAAGTCCGCGAAGCTCTCGCTGCACAGGCGCGCGGCAAGCTTCTCGCCGTCCGGGCTCTGGAACAGGTTCGACATGTGCCAGAGCTTGGTCGCCTGCTCCTGCAGCGCCTTGACCAGCGCGGGATGGGCGTGACCGAGCGCGTTCACCGCGACGCCGGAGGTGAAATCGAGATAGCGATCGCCATTGGTCGCGATCAGCCAGCAGCCTTCACCACGCTCGAAACCGAGGTCGGCTCTGGCGAAAACGGGGAGCAAATGCGGCGCTGCGCTGTTAGTCATGACGATCACTTGATTGTTGAGGACGGCCCGGGCGCGCTCACGCAGCGCACCATTGACCGGCCCGGAAAACGAAACGTGCCGCCTTTTAAGGGCGGCACGTGACACTATCTTATGCCGGGTAGAACGGGTGTCAATGCCGCCCGAAAGCCTCGCGAAACGCAGAATCCGTAGTCTTGCGGTGCCTAATTAGCGCGGTTTTAGCCACGGAACATGTGGAAGCGAGTCGGCGGACTCTTGCGCGTGAGTCACGCCATATTGTAGCGTTTGGCTTGTCAGATACGACATCTCGTGCAGCAGTTCTGATCCTCTAAGTCCTCATGTACCGGCGTAAACGTTCGGGCGTTCTGGTTACGCCCGGCGAGCCTTAAGGGATTCTGGCGGCACGGGTTTTTCGAGGCTTAGGCATTCGCCGCAGGGCGCCAGGACGGCAGCCGCGCGGCGAGGGAAAGGGTGCAATGACGGTTTTGACCTGGTCCGACGATCGCGTCGAGCAGTTGAAAAAGCTCTGGGAGGCCGGTTTGTCGGCCAGCCAGATCGCAGCCGAGCTCGGCAACGTGACCCGTAATGCCGTGATCGGCAAAGTGCACAGGCTCGGCCTGTCCGGCCGCGCCAAGAGCCCCTCCTCGGCAGCTCCGCGGCCGCGCAAGGCGCGTCCCGCGCAGCATATGATGCGGGTCAGCCGCCCCATCGCCCGCGGCAACACCGCGCTGGCGCAGGCCTTCGAGGTCGAGGTCGAGGCGGAGCCCGTGACCTACGACAACGTGGTGCCGATGAGCCAGCGGCTGTCGCTGCTGGAGCTGAACGAGGCGACCTGCCACTGGCCGGTCGGCGATCCCTCGAGCCCGGATTTCTTCTTCTGCGGCGGCAAGGCGCTCTCGGGCCTGCCCTACTGCGCCCAGCACTCGCGCGTGGCCTATCAGCCCGCCGCGGATCGCCGGCGCGCGCCGGCCAAGCCCGGCACGCGCTGAGCACGGTTTTAAGCGACACCGTCCCGACGTGAGGCCGGGACGATGATCGAGGCATAAAAAAGCGCGCCATGTGGCGCGCTTTTTATTTGGCCTGCCTGAAGCCGCTCTCAGGTCTGCTCGGCTTTCGCAAAGCGGTCGTCGAGCGCGTAGCCCGCACCGCGGACCGTGCGGATCGGGTCCTGCTCGCGGCCGAGATTGAGCAGCTTGCGCAGGCGCCCGATATGGACGTCGACGGTGCGCTCGTCGATGTAGATGTCGCGGCCCCAGACGCTGTCGAGCAGCTGCTCGCGCGAGAACACGCGGCCGGGATGCTCCAGGAAGAACTCCAGCAGGCGATATTCGGTCGGGCCGAGATCGATCGGCCGGCCCGAGCGCGCGACGCGGCGCTTGTCGCGATCGAGCTCGATGTCGCCATAGGCGAGCACGGTGGCGAGCCGCTCGGGGCTGGCGCGCCGCAAGAGGCCCTTCACGCGCGCCAGCAGCTCCGGCACCGAGAACGGCTTGACGATGTAGTCGTCGGCGCCGGTGGCCAGCCCGCGCACCCGCTCGCTCTCCTCGCCGCGCGCGGTGAGCATGATGATCGGGAGCTGCTTGGTCTCGGGGCGGGTCCGCAGCCGCCGGCACAGCTCGATGCCTGACAGGCCCGGCAGCATCCAGTCGAGCACGATCAGATCGGGAATATGTTCCTTGAGACGGGTGTCGGCGTCGTCGCCGCGCATCACCGTCTCGACGTCATAGCCGTCGCCTTCGAGGTTGTAGCGCAGAAGCTCGGTGAGAGCTTCCTCGTCTTCAACCACCATAATGCGTGCGCCCATGGTGTCGTCGCTCCTTAAGTCTTCAGGTATTCGGAACCGTCGTGGCGAAGGTCGTCATGTCGCCCTTCGGCCGCTTGTCGGTGATCGCCTGGCCCTCGATCATGTAGAACACGGTCTCGGCGATGTTGGTGGCGTGGTCGCCGATCCGCTCGATGTTCTTGGCGCAGAACATCAGGTGGATGCAGAACGAGATGTTGCGCGGATCCTCCATCATGTAGGTGAGGAGCTCGCGGAACAGCGAGGTACAGATGGCGTCGACTTCCTCGTCGCCCTTCCACACCGCCATCGCTGCCGGCAGGTCGTGCGCGGCATAGGCGTCCAGCACCGACTTGACCTGCTGCTGCACGAGGTCGGTCATGTGTTCCAGGCCGCGGAACAGCTTGAGCGGATGGAAGTCCGTCTCCAGCGCCGCGACGCGCTTGCCCATGTTCTTGGCGAGGTCGCCGATGCGCTCGAGATCGGTCGCGACGCGCATCGCGCCGACGATCTCGCGCAGGTCCACCGCCATCGGCTGGCGGCGCGCGATGGTGAGAACGGCACGCTCCTCGATCTTCTTCTGGAGCGCGTCGAGCTCGGCGTCGATGGTGACGACGCGCTGGCCGAGCGCGACGTCGCGGCGGATCAGCGCGTCGACGGAATCGACGATCATGCGCTCGGCGATGCCGCCCATCTCGGCGACCAGGCGGGTGAGCTCCTGGAGGTCGGTGTCGAAGGCTTTTGCGGTATGTTCAGAACCCATGTCCCGTCTCCTCAGCCGAACCGGCCGGTGATGTAATCCTGCGTGCGCCGATCGGTCGGCGACGTGAAGATCTTGCTGGTGTCGTCGAACTCGATCAGCTCGCCGAGATACATGAAGGCGGTCTTGTCGGAGACGCGCGCCGCCTGCTGCATGTTGTGGGTGACGATCGCGATCGTGTAATTCTCGGACAGTTCCTGGATCAGCTCCTCGACCTTGGCGGTCGAGATCGGGTCGAGCGCCGAGCAGGGCTCGTCGAACAGGATCACCTCGGGCCGCACCGCGACGGTGCGGGCGATGCAGAGGCGCTGCTGCTGGCCGCCGGACAGCGACAGGCCGGAGGCGTTGAGCTTGTCCTTGACCTCGTTCCACAGCGCGCCGCCGCGCAGCGCCTTCTCGACGCGGTCGTCCATCTCCGACTTCGAGATCTTCTCATAGAGGCGGATGCCGAAGGCGATGTTCTCGTAGATCGTCATCGGGAACGGCGTCGGCTTCTGGAACACCATGCCGACGCGGGCGCGCAGCAGGTTCAGATCAAGCTTGGGGTCGAGGATGTTGGTCTGGTCGAGCATCAGCTGACCGGTGACGCGCTGGCCCGGATAGAGGTCGTACATCCGGTTGAAGATGCGCAGCAGGGTGGACTTGCCGCAGCCCGACGGGCCGATGAACGCCGTGACGCGGTTGGTGCCGAGCGTCAGGTTGATGTTCTTCAGCGCGTGGTGCTCGCCGTAATAGAAGTTGAGGTTGCGCACCGTCACCTTGGCGGGCGCTTCCGGCAGCGGCTGCGAGCCGGGATGAACGGGCGTACTGACGGAAACAGACATTTCACTCATTTTGCAGTCCTCTCGGCGCTCAGGAGGCGCGCGCCAATGTTCAGGGCAAGCACGGTCAACGTGATCAGCAGCGCGCCGCTCCAGGCCAGCTGCTTCCAATAGGCGTAGGGACTCTGGACGAAATTGTTGATGGTGACCGGCAGGTTGGCCATCGTCTTGTTCAGGCCCAGGCTGAAGAACTGGTTCGACAGCGCAGTGAACAGCAGCGGCGCGGTCTCGCCGGCGACGCGGGCGGTGGCCAGCATCACGCCGGTGATGAGGCCGGAGCGCGCCGCACGATAGGCGATGCGCTTGATCACCAGCGAGCGCGGCAGGCCGAGTGCGGAAGCCGCCTCGCGCAGCGCGTTCGGCACCAGCAGCAGCATGTCCTCAGTCGTGCGCAGCACCACCGGGATGACGATGACGGCAAGCGCGAGGCTGCCGGCGATCGCCGAGAAGCCGCGCATCGGCACCACCACCGCACCGTAGATGAACAGGCCGATGATGATCGAGGGCGCCGAGAGCAGGATGTCGTTGATGAAGCGGATCACCGAGGTCAGCTTGTCGTTGCGGCCGTACTCGGCGAGATAGGTGCCGGCGAACAGGCCGAGCGGCGCGCCGATGCCGACGCCGAGCACGGTCATGATGATCGAACCGACGATGGCGTTGCGCAGGCCGCCTTCGGTCGAGCCCGGAGGCGGCGTGTCGGCGACGAAGATCTGCAGGTTCAGACCGGCAATGCCGTTGTAGAGCAGCGTCATCAGGATCAATGCGAGCCACGTGACGCCGAAGGCGGCGGCACCGAGGCAGAGCACACGGATGACGATGTCCATGCGGCGACGGCGTGCGTAAATCGGGTTCATGTTACTTGCCCGCCTTCTTTTCGAGACGCATCAGCATCAACCGTGCAGCCGCGAGCACGAAGAACGTCAGCACGAACAGCAGCAGGCCGAGCAGGATCAGGCCGGACTGGTGCAGGCCGTCGCTCTCGGCGAACTCCGATGCGATCGCCGCCGAGATCGTGGTGCCGGGCGCGAAGATCGACGAGGAGATGCGGAACGAGTTGCCGATGATGAAGGTCACCGCCATGGTCTCGCCGAGCGCGCGGCCCAGCGCCAGCATGACTCCGCCGATGACGCCGACGCGGGTGTAGGGGATCACCACGCTGCGGACGACTTCCCAGGTGGTGCAGCCGACGCCGTAAGCGGCCTCCTTCAGCACCGGCGGCACGGTCTTGAACACGTCGACCGAGATCGAGGTGATGAAAGGCAGCACCATGATGGCGAGGATCAGCGCGGCGTTGAACAGGCTGAGATAGGACGGGGGACCTGCGAAGATCGCGCCCAGCACGGGGACGCCGTCGAAGATCTTGATCATGAAGGGCTGGAAGGTGTTGGCCAGGAACGGACCCAGCACGAAGAAGCCCCACATGCCGTAGATGATCGAGGGAATGCCGGCGAGCAGCTCGATCGCCATGCCGATCGGACGGCGTGCCCATTGCGGACAGAGCTCGGTGAGGAAGATCGCGATGCCGAGACCGACCGGAATGGCGATCGCCATCGCAATGAAGGAGGTGACGAGCGTGCCGTAGATCGGCCCGAGCGCGCCGAGCACCGGCGGATCGGCGGACGGCGCCCAGCGCTGCGTCCACAGGAAGGAGAGGCCGTATTCCTTCATCGCCGGGAAGGCGCCGACGATCAGCGAAATGATGATGCCGCCGAGAATCAGCAGCACGGAAATCGCGCTCAGGCGCGTGATCCAGTAAAAGGTGAGGTCCCCGAGCTTGAACGCGCTTAATGCCTTGGCGCGGTCATACGGTCCGGCAGCATCAATTACGTTGCTCTCGACAGCCATCTCAGCCACGCCGATCCCCTGTAGCCGTTTTATACATGCTTGTTGTTGGTGGCGCGCTCCGGATCTGGCGCGATGCCGATCCGGAGCGGAGGTCTTGGATCATCCCGGCACCCTGTCCGGGAGGAGGAGCGCCTTAGCTCTTGATCTCGGCAGCCCAGGTCTTCTCGATCAGGGTCACGACGCCCTCGGGCATCGGGATGTAGTCGAGTTCCTCAGCCGCCTTGCCGCCGTTCTTGAAGGCCCAGCGGAAGAACTTGATGGCTTCCTGCGAGGCCGCCTTGTCGGTGGCGTCCTTGTGCATAAGGATGAAGGTCGCAGCCGTGATCGGCCAGGACTTCTCGCCGGGCTGGTCGGTCAGGATGACGTAGTAGCCGGGAGCCTTGGCCCAGTCGGCGTTGGAAGCGGCCGCCTGGAAGGCCTCGACGGTCGGCTGCACCGGCTTGCCGGCCTTGTTGACGAGACCGGTGTAGGTCAGCTTGTTCTGCTTGGCATAGGCGTACTCGACGTAACCGATCGAGTTCTTGGTCTGGCTGATGTTGCCCGACACGCCTTCGTTGCCCTTGGCGCCGACGCCGACCGGCCACTCGACCGCGGTGCCCTCACCGACCTTGCTCTTCCAGTCGGCCGAGGCCTTGGAGAGGTAGTTGGTGAAGTTGAAGGTGGTACCCGAACCGTCCGAGCGGCGGACCACGGTGATCGCGTCCGACGGCAGCTTCACGTTCGGATTGAGCTTCTTGATCGCGGCGTCGTCCCACTTGGTGATCTTGCCGAGATAGATGGAGGCGAGGGTCTCGCCGTCGAACACCATCTCACCGGGCTTCACGCCCTCGATGTTGACGACGGGAACGATGGCGCCCATCACCATCGGCCACTGGACGAGGCCGTCCTTCTCGAGCTGCTCGGCCTTGAGCGGCGCGTCGCTGGCGCCGAAGGTCACGGTCTTGGCCTGGATCTGCTTGATGCCGCCGCCCGAGCCGATCGACTGGTAGTTCAGACCGTTGCCGGTCTCCTTCTTGTAGGCGTCAGCCCACTTGGAATAGATCGGGAACGGGAATGTCGCACCGGCACCCGTGATATCGGCGGCAAAGGCCGCCGTCGTCGTTGCGGCGACCAAGCCGGCAGCGACGATCGTTTTGATGAAATTCATGCTGGTCTCCATACAGGGGAGCGAAGCGCCATCCGCGCCCGATCGCGCTCCCCGCGCCGCCCCTTTAGGAGCGGACGGCTGTGCTTTTACGAAGGTTTCGTGACAGTCGGATGACAGCAACAAGCGATTGAAATCGCTTGATTTTCAAGCTGCGGCAGGAGCCTTGACCTGGGGAAAACAGGCGGTGAAGGTGGCACCCTGGCGCGGCACACTTTCGATCAAAAGCCGGCCGCGATGCCGGTTAAGAATATGTTTCACCAGCGATAATCCGAGTCCGGTTCCACCCTGCGAGCGGCTGTCGCCGACATCGACCCGGTAGAACCGCTCGGTCAGCCGCGGCAGGTGCTCGGGGGCGATGCCGGGGCCGAAATCCCGGACCATGACGCGGATTTCCTGGGTTCCCTCGGTGGCGCCGCCCGAAGTCAGCGACACGATGACACGTCCGCCCGAGGCGCCGTATTTGAGCGCATTCTCGATCAGGTTCTCGAACAGGCGGAGCAGCTCCTCACGGTCGCCCGCGATCATCACCGGCGGGTCCGGCAGATGAATCTCGACCTCGACCTGGCGCTCGCGCGCCAGCGGCTCCAGCCCGTCGGCGACCTGGCGGATGATCGGTAGCAGGTCGACCAGGGTGTCGGGCCGCACATGGGCCGACAGTTCGACCCGCGACAGCGACAGCAGATCGTCGATCAGGCGCGCCATGCGGGTGGCCTGGTTGTGCATGATGCCCAGGAAGCGCTCCCGCGCCTTGGGATCGTCCTTGGCCTGGCCCTGCAGCGTGTCGATGAAGCCCGACAGGGCGGCCAGCGGGGTGCGCAGCTCGTGGCTGGCATTGGCGACGAAGTCGGCCCGCATCTCCTCTACCCGGCGCAGCGGCGTCTGGTCGTGGAAGGTCATCAGCATGCATTTGTCGGCGCCGCCGAAGCTGGTCGGCACCGGCACCGGCGTGATGATCAGCTCCATCCAGCGATCGACCGGAACATGATCGAGATAGGTCGCGCGGCGTGGCTCGGTGGTCGCGATCGACTCGCGCAGCGCGGTGATGATCTCCGGCGAGCGCAGCGCGAACTGGGCGAGCTCGTTGCGGCGGAGCGCCGGCGCGAGCTGGGCCGCGGCAGCGTTGAGGTGGATGACGCGCCCGGCGCGGTCGAGCAGCACCGCAGGATCGGGCATGCCGGCGACGACCGCGGCGACCGCAGCGCTCTCGACCGGATTGATGCGGCGGACATCATCGCGCGAGGCGGCGGTGTCGTGCAGGCGCCACGGGATCAGCGCCGCGGCGGCGATGCAGAGGAACACGGCAACGGCATGCAGGGCCGACAATTCGCCGAGCGAAACCACCACCGACAGCGCCAGCGCCGCGGCGATCAGGATGACGGTCGAGTGCCGCAGCCGGTCGGACCAGGGCTGGGCGGCGGGAGAAGAAGGGGCGTCGATCGCCATCTGGGCGGGCTTCTCCTGGAGGACTTGCCCCGTGGGCTGTGTCTGGGGTCGTGTCCTGGGACTTGTCTTCGGAACTTGTCTTTGGACCTTGGCGCCGGTCAGGCGCCGCTATCGCTGCGCTCTCTCACATAGGCGGCTTCACGGGCCGGACCGGGGTCGAGCTTGAGCGCCGCCTGCTGCAAACGCTTCGATCGGGCCCCGATTATAACTTCGCGAAACGTCAGCAAGATTACAGATATGACGAACGGGGACAGATAATAGAGCACGCGGAACAAGAGCATGCCGCCGAGCAGCTCCTCGCGGTCCATCTGCCAGAGGCCGACCAGCATGGCCGCGTCGAACACGCCGAGGCCTCCGGGCGAATGGCTGGCGAAGCCGAGCAGAGTGGCCGAGACGAAGATCACCGCGACCACGACGAAGCCGAGATTGGGCTCGTCCGGGACCAGCACATACATCGCCAGCGCGCAGAAGCCGAGGTCGATGATGCCGATGGCGATCTGGAGCAGCGTCAGCGGGCCGCCCGGCAGCACCACGGTCCAGGGCCCGCGGCCGACCACACGCGGCTGGGTCCAGACCCAGACCACATAGCCGATCAGCGCCACGATGATCATCAGCGCCAGCGTCCGGTTCAGCCAGGCCGGAAGCTGGTCGATCGAGGCCGCCGCCTCCGGATGGTAGGAGATGCCGAGGCCGAGCACGGCGGCGTTGCCGAGCCAGAAGGTTAGGCCGGCAAGGAAGCAGATCTTGGCGACGTCGATCGCGTTCAGCCCATAGGCCGAATAGATGCGGTAGCGCACCGCGCCGCCGGTGAAGACGGATGCGCCGACATTGTGGCCGATCGAATAGCTGGTGAAGGCGGCGAGCGCGTTGATGCGGTAGGGCACATGGGCGTGGCCGATCGCGCGCACGGCGAACAGATCGTAGAACGTGAGGGTGAAATAGCCTGCGGCGACGAACAGCCCGGCCATCGCGATCTGGCTCGGCTCGGTGCTCTTGATCGCTTCGAGGACTTCGTTGAAATCGATGCCGCGCAGCATGTGGTAGAGCACATAGCAAGCGATGCCGATGACCGCGACGCTGATCACAACTCCAAGCTTATGCAGGATTTGCTTCTGGCGCAGAAACGTCATCGCCCTGCGTATGGCTTCCAGCATCTAGACCTCGAACAACGCTTCAGCGGCCAGGACGGCCAGCGAACAGGCGGACGACGCACAGGCACTTGACGAACCCTCGCCGCCGGCTCCGGTATCGCGCACGCCCCACGCTCCTCTAGCGCGTTTCGACGCGGAGTGGAATTCGCCAATTCGAACAAAAACACGTGCCTTCAATGTTTTAGGCAGGCTGCGGGCTCCCGGTGCACGGTTTGGCGCTTTCGGCGGCAAGCTTGACGCGAATCTCCGCGGCAATCCTGCGCAGGCGCCATGAAGTTTTGATGATTTCAGCCGCACAATGTTCCGTCACGCCTTAAGCCCAAATCAATCTATGGGCCGCGTCCGCCTCTTGAAAGAGGGGCGGCCCCCAGACCTTGGGTCAACGGATTTGGGATGCGCCGGGGACAACCCCGGCCCCCACGGTCTGGGTGCACAGCAACATCACGGAGCGGCGGGCGGCGCGGTGCGCGAGACCACCCGGTCGCGCAACCAGGCGCCGATGGTGCAGCCGACGAGATAGCAGGCGAACATGATCAGGCCGAGGTCGAGCCAGTAGCCGAAGCGGCCGGGGACCACATGCGCGAACGAGGCCGCGACCAGCCCCGCGGCAAGCAGCGCGAGCCAGCGGGCGGTGACCTTCGAGGTGCCGTTGCCGCGCTGGACCACCGAGATCCAGCCCATGCAGAAGCCCAGCAGCACCGAACCGATCAGCCAGCCCATATGGAACGAGACGAGATAGGGCATGGTCACCTCACCAGAAATTCGATGCGGCGGTTCTGCGCCTTGCCTTCGTCGGTATCGTTGCCGGCAAGAGGCTGCGTGGCGCCATAGCCGACCGCGGTGAAGCGGGCGGCGGGCAGACCGGCCTTGACCAGGTAGTCGATCACCGCCTGCGCGCGCTTCTCGGAGAGCGCCTGGTTGAAAGCGTCCTCCCCGTCGGCGTCGGTGTGGCCCGCGACCTCGATATTGGCATTGGGGCAGCGCAGCGCCGTCTCGATCAGATGGTCGAGCACGCCGGCGGAGTCCGGATCGATGTCGGCGCGCTTGGGCGCGAAGCGGATCTTGCCCTTGCCGAGGAGCTCGGAAAACAATTGCTGGCAGACTGTGCCGTCGACCGGGCCCGCCGCCGGCTTCACCGTGATCTCCGGCTTGTACTGCCAGTTCTTCGGGAAGTCCTTGCCGAGGCCGGCGCGGATGTCATTGGCGGCCCCTTCATAGAGCGCATCGCCCGACAGCTTCACCTCGCGATCGGAGACGACGAGCGTCCCGGTCGACAGCCGCGACAGCGCCCCGAGCGCTGCGACCACGGCGGGGTTGAAGGAGGCAGGCGCGCCAATGCTGGCCTTGAGATTGTCGACGACCTTTTCGCCGAAGAATTTTCGCGAGGCGCTGGTGGCGATCGCCGCGTGGACATTGTTATCCGGAACGTAGCCGGTCAGCGTCACCGTCGCGGCCACCGGATCCTTGTAGGCCTGGAAGATGTAGGGCGGCGCCTTGATCTCGTTGGCGGCGATCGTGAATCCCTCGGGCAGATTCTTCAGCGCGGCCGCGATCGCCTCGCGACCGCCGAGCTCGCGCGCCATGCCCGACAGATTGACCTTGGTGTCCGTGATCGTGATCTTGCCGTCCTTGAGCTTGCCGATCTGGTCGAGCAGCAGCATCGCGGCGGCCTCGAAACGCGGCGGCGCACCCCGGGCGAGACCCATCTGGTCGGCGACCTCGACCCCATTGACCTCCTTGCGCGCCGCCTCGGTCAGGCGTGCCTTCATCGAAGGCAAGGGCGCGGAGCCGGACAGCGTCACCCGCACCACGTCGCGCTCGGCGTTCCAGACGAAGGGTTTGGCTTCGGGAACGAGGCGGGTCCGGTCGTCGACCAGGCGCACGCCCGGGACCAGCTCGACCGCCATCACGGCGTCGCGCCGACCCTCCTCGGAAAAGGCGTCCGCTGCCAGACTGACGTCGCGGCCGTCCACCGCGATCCGGGTCTTGTCCAGAACGGTATCCTTTAGCGCCGCCGAGCTGCGGGCGGACAGGTCCGCCTCGACCGGCAAGGTATTATTCCAGGCCGCAAATCCCCACATGACGGCCAGGGGGATGAGCCCCGGCCACCATTTGCTGGCCCACCTGAAAAGCTTCTGCATTCGACGACCCGAACTCTGGAACCGGAGACAAAACAAACCCTTGGCGGGCTGTCAAACCGGAAATGGCGTCCTTCCGAAGGCCATGCATGGACAATTGGAATAACTTTTTCTTCAAGGGTTCTTCCGTAAGTTGAAGGCGGAATGCCAAGGTCCGCCAGCCGGTCATGAAACAACTGCGCAACAACGTCATCCGTGCCGGGCTGGGAGCACTTTACTTCAGCGGGGCGCACCACCTGCTACGCCCGCTTCTGTCGGGCGTCGGCGCCATTTTCATGCTGCACCACGTGCGGCCGGCCCGTGATGGCGCGTTTCAGCCGAACCGACATCTGGAAGTTACCCCCGAATTCCTGCGCGCCACGCTGAGCCATCTGCGCTCGCGCGACATCGACATCGTCAGCATGGACGAGCTGCACGCGCGGATGGTGCAAGGCCGCTTCGACCGCCGCTTCGCCGCCTTCACCCTCGACGACGGCTATCGCGACAATCTCGACTATGCGCTGCCCGTGCTGCGCGAATTTGACGCGCCTCTGGCCGTCTATGTCGCCAGCGATTTCGCGGAAGGCACCGGACGGCTGTGGTGGACCGCGCTGGAGGCCGTGATCGCCAAGGCCGATCAGATCGAGGTCAGCATCGGCAATTCCGCACTGCGGCTCGATGCGACGACGCCGGCCGCGAAGCAGGCGACGTTCGACCGCCTGCACGACTGGCTGCGCGCGCTGCCCGGCGAGCACGACCTCAAGCGCGAGATCGAGGCGCTCTGCACCCGGCACGGCGTCGACATGGCAGCGCTGTGCCGCGGCCTCTGCCTGTCCTGGGACGAGACGAAGATTTTTGCCGCAGATCCGCTCGTCACCATCGGCGCCCATACCATCAGCCATTGCAATCTGGCACGGCAGAGCGAGGAGATCGCCGCGCAGGAGATGGCGGTGAGCCGTGCGCGCATCGAGCAGGCGCTGGAGCGTCCGGTGCTGCACTTCGCCTACCCCTATGGCGACCGCAATGCCGCCGGCGATCGGGAATTCGCGCTCGCCGCCGCCGCGGGCTTCAAGACGGCCGTAACGACGCGCCCCGGCATGCTGTTCGCCGAGAACGCCGGCCACATGACCGCGTTGCCGCGCGTCTCGCTCAACGGCAACTACCAGGACACGCGCATCCTGCCGGTGCTGACCTCGGGCGCCGCGACCGCGATGTGGAACGGTTTTCGCCGGATCGCGGCGGCGTAGGCCACACACCCACGCTTCCTTGACTCCCCTGCCCGCGCCGCCCACAACGGGCGCCAACCAAGGGAGGCACCATGTTCAACGATCTGTTCTCGCTCAAGGGCCGCGTCGCGCTCGTGACCGGAGGCTCGCGCGGCATCGGCAAGATGATCGCGGCGGGATTCCTGAGCGCCGGCGCGGCGAAGGTCTACATCACCGCGCGCAAGGCCGGGCCCTGCGAAGCGACGGCGCAGGAGCTTTCCGCGCAATATGACGGCGAGTGCATCGCGCTGCCGATCGACATCTCCAACGTCGAAGGCTGCAACAAGCTCGCCGGCGAAATCATCAAGCTGGAGCCGAAGCTCGACATCCTCGTCAACAATGCAGGCGCCGCCTGGGGCGCGGAGTTCGACGAATTCCCCGAGAGCGGCTGGGACAAGGTCATGGACCTCAACGTCAAGTCGCTGTTCTTCCTGACCAAGGCGCTGGCGAAGCCGCTGCGCGCGGCGGCGAGCGCGGAGCGCCCCGCGAAGGTCATCAACATCGCCTCGGTCGACGGCATCTTCGTCAATCCGAGCGAGACCTATTCCTACGCCGCCAGCAAGGCCGCGGTGATCCATCTGACGCGGCGCATGGCGACGAAGCTGGTCAAGGACAACATCAACGTCACCGCGATCGCTCCGGGCGCGTTCAAATCCGACATGAACCGCGCCGCGCGCGACCATTCGGACGAAGTGGCAAAGCGCATTCCGTCGCGGCGCATCGGCACCGACGAGGACATGGCGGGCGTGGCGATCTATCTCGCTTCGCGCGCGGGCGATTACGTGGTCGGCAACACCATCGCGGTGGACGGCGGCGTGGTGTACGCGAATGCGGGGCTGGAGATCGCGGGGTAGGCGGCGGGGCTGCGCGGCACGGACAGCGCGTCACACTTCGGTGTCGTCCCGGCCTAGCGCGCAATTGCGCGCTAGGCCGGGACGACAGGTGAGTTTGTAGCGCGGCCGTCGCGCCTCGCGAGTGGCCCCTACGACTCGATCTTCACGTACTCGAAATCGCCCGGCTTGTTGTCGATGCCGACCTTCGGCGGCGAGATCCACGACGCGAACTTGCCTTGCTCGGTGACGGGCTGCATCAGCGAGGTGATGAAGTCGCCGTCGGCGGTCGAGGGCAGCCACTCGTCCTTGCGCTTCGCCCAGGTCGCATCGTCGATCAGAATGCCGTCGGGCGTCGCATGCACGTCCTTGAACTCGCCGATGTGGCGGTGGAAGGCGACGTTGGGCAGCTTGAGCTGGAACTGATAGCCGGCGGTCGAGATCACCTTGTTCCAGCGCAGCATGCCCTTGACGCAATCCTGGCTGTAGTCGTCGCGCAGGCGCATGTTGAGCGCGGTCAGCGCCGGCTCGTCGACCAGCTTGATCTCGCCGTTGATCAGCTTGAGCACTGGATAGGTCGAGTTCTTGAGCTGGTGATCGTCGTCGATCTGGGTCTCATGATAGCGGCCCTTGATGCCGGTGTTGAAGGCATTCGCCGCGTTGGTCGAGACCTCCGAGCCGAACAGGTCGAGCGACAGCGTGTAGTGCAGGTTCAGCTTCTTCTGGATGGTCGGCAGGTCGATCACGCCGAGCGCACGGACCTTGGCGATGTCGGTAGGATCGGTGATGCCGGCCTCGCGCATCGCATCGCAGGTGCGCTGCACGACGCGGGTGATGCCGGTCTCGCCGACGAACATGTGGTGCGCTTCTTCCGTCAGCATGAAGCGGCAGGTGCGCGACAAGGGATCGAAGCCCGACTGCGCCAGCGAGTGCAGCTGCATCTTTCCGTCGCGGTCGGTGAAATAGGTGAACATGAAGAAGGACAGCCAGTCCGGCGTCGCCTCGTTGAAGGCGCCCAGCATGCGCGGCGCATCGGCATCGCCGGAGCGACGACGCAGCAAATCATCGGCCTCTTCGCGGCCGTCGCGGCCGAAATATTTCTGGAGCAGGTAGACCATCGCCCAGAGATGGCGGCCTTCTTCGACGTTCACCTGGAACAGATTGCGCATGTCGTAGAGCGAGGGCGCGGTCTTGCCGAGATGGCGCTGCTGCTCGACCGAGGCCGGCTCGGTGTCGCCCTGGATCACGATCAGGCGGCGCAGCATAGCGCGATATTCGCCGGGCACTTCCTGCCAGGCCGGCTCACCAAAATGCTCACCGAACGGGACGACGCGGTTCTCTTCCTGCGGCGCAAGCAGGATGCCCCAGCGATATTCGGGCATGCGGACATAATCGAACTTGGCCCAGCCGCGCGGATCGACCGAGTAAGCGGTGCGCAAGTAAACCAGCGACTCCTGGAAGCCCTCAGGGCCCATGTCGCTCCACCAGTCCATATAGCCGGGATGCCAACCCTCCAGTGCCTTCAGCACCTGACGGTCTTCGGCGAGATTCACGTTGTTGGGAATCTTGGTCGAGTAGTCGACGTTCATGATGTTCATGTTCATGGCCGTGCTCCTTGGTCTGTCCCTTGTCCCGGACGCTGCGCAACGCGAAGCGGTGCGCTGCAGAGCCGGGACCCATTGTTCGGTCCGCTATGGGTCCCGGTTCTGCGCAGCGTCACCATAGCGCGTTGAAGACGCGCGTTGCGCTTTTGGTGCCGCAGCGCGCCCGGGACACGAAAGTCATCAAACCCGCGTCATATCGAATTTCGGCTTCTGGCCGCTGCCGTAGCGGCGCAGCGCGCCTTCCTCGCCGACGGCGTTCGGGCGCTGGAATATCCAGTTCTGCCAGGCGGTGAGGCGCGCGAAGATCTTCGACTCCATCGTCTCGGGGCCGACGAAGCGCAGGCTCGCTTCCATGCCGGTGAGGCTGTCGGGCGAGAAGCTGGCGCGTTCCTCCAGGAACACGCGGACCTCGTCGTCCCAGTCGATGTCGTCGAGGGCAAAGGTGACGAGGCCGAGCTCTTCGGCCTGCTCGGCGTCGAGCGCGGTGCCGAGCGTGGCTTCCGCGCGCTCCACGTCGGCAGGATCGGCCTGGAAGCGCGACTCCAGCCGCGTCAGGCCGTGGCTCATCGGATAGGGCCCGAAATTCATCGCCGACAGCTCGATCGACGGCGGCGGGCGGTTGTCGCCCTGGCGCGTGCCGATCAGCATATAGGAGCGGTCGGCGGCGAAGACGAGCTCGGCGAGCGTGCCGGCGAAGCAGGAGCCGGGTTCGACCAGCGTCACCAGCGTGCGCGAGGTGACGTCGATGCGCTTGAGCACGCGCTTCCAATAGTGCCTGATCTCGTTGACCAGCCAGTGCGCCTTGTTGGCTTCGAGGAACGCGTCGCTGGCGAGCACATGGGCGCGGTCGCCATGGCTCTTGAACACCAGCATCGCGATCTCGAGCTCATTGATGCGCAGATGCAGGATGGCGTCGTCGATCTCGCGCGCGACCTGGAGCGGCCAGAACGCAGCGCCCTGCGCCAGCATGCCGTCGATGTCGGCGGGCGGCGCGGCCTCGGGAGCCTTGATCGAGATGGTTGCGATGCGGGCCGTGCGGTCGATGTCGACATTGACAAAACCGTAGCGAATGCTGGTCTCGTCGATGACGCGCTTGAGCTGTGTCAGCGCAATGCCCTTGCCACTGCCCTTGCGCTTCGACGCCGCCGCGAACTCCTTGGCACGCTCCGCGATCTTGGCTTCCAGCTTAGAGTTCGGCGCGATCTCGTCGACGAGGCGCCATTGCACGGCACGCTTGCCCTTCACGCCTTCCTCGATGGTGCAGAAGAAGTCGGCGTGGTCGCGGCGCACCTTGCGCTTGTCCACGACGCGGGTGAGCCCGCCGGTGCCGGGCAACACCGCGAGCAGCGGCACTTCGGGCAAGGCGACGGCGGACGCGCCGTCGTCGGCGAGGATGATGTGGTCGGTGGCGAGCGCCAGCTCATAGCCGCCGCCGGCGGCCGAGCCGTTCACGACCGTGATGAAACGCTGCCCCGAATTCTCCGAGGAATCTTCCATGCCGTTGCGGGTCTCGTTGGTGAATTTGCAGAAGTTCACCTTATGAGCATGGGTCGAGCCCGCGAGCATGCGGATGTTGGCACCCGCACAGAACACGCGGTTCTTGGCCGAGCGCATCAGCACGACCTTCACCTCGGGATGCTCGAAACGCAGGCGCTGGATCGCATCGGCGAGCTCGATGTCGACGCCGAGATCGTAGGAATTGAGCTTGAGCTGGTAGCCTTCGAACAGCCCGCCATTCTCGTCGACGTCCATGGTCAGCGTCGCGACATCGCCGTCGACCGCGAGCTTCCAGTGCTTGTAGCGGGACGGTTCGGTCTGGAAATCGATGAATGTCGCGCCGCCTGCGAGGCGCCGATCTTCCCCGGCCATGGGCCCATCCTTGAGCTTGATTATGCGTTATGGCGTTAACCGTTAGATGCACAATAGTGCATCTTTTGGAAGGCGTCTAGCCCTTAACCGAGGATGCATGCACTTTGTTTCATGCGGGCGGCTAGGACCGCACTATGGCGGCAAGGGCAATCCAGTCGGCCTTGGAGAGCTCCGGACGGCCGAGCTTGGCCTGGAGCAGCGCGGTCAGCGCCGGCACCGGAAAGCTCTCGACGAAGCCGTCGCCGCCGGCCGCCGCCTTCCGCGAACGCAGCGCCCGCAGCTCCACCTGGGCATCGCCGAACAGCCGCGCCGCCGAATGCGCCCGCTGCATCCGGAGCCGCAGATTCGCATTGGAGACGTGGATGCAGGCGCGCAGCAGAATGCGCTCGCGGCCACCTTGCGGAGCGGCGGCCCACACGGCCTCAAGCACCTCCTGCGACTCCCAGAAATAGCCGCGGTCGTTCAGCGCCAGCCCGTAGCGCAGCGCCGGATGGCGCGCCGGCACGTAGCCGCGGAAGGCCGAGGGCACCAGCGCCTTGGCTTTGTCGAGCGTCTCGTAATCCGCCTCGACCCCGCCGGTCTCACCCGGCACATAGGCCCATCGCGGCCACGGCAGCGGGCCGCTCGCATGTGAAGGCACCTTCATGGATGTGCCTCCGCATGTTCATGCGGCGTGTACCTGAAGTCCCTGATCGTCGCGCAGGGCCGCACTTGCAAATTGCTCAATCGCGTCAAGCGTCGCCCCCGGCGCTTCACGATGCGGGGAATGGCCCGCCTCTGAAATGACTTTAATATCGACCGGACAATAGCACTCTTCCTGCGCAATTTCGACCTGGCGCAGTGTCCCATATTGGTCGCCGGCACCCTGCAGGATCATGACGGGAACGCGGATGTAGGCGAGATATTCCGAGATGTCCCAGTCGCGGAACTTGGGGTCGAGCCAGGCACCGTTCCAGCCGTAGAAGGCGTTGTCGACGTCCTTGTGCCAGCGCGCGAGCTTGGGCTTGAGGTCCGTGGTCTCGAAGCTGGTCTTGATCGCGGCGATCGATGCCACCGAGATGTCCTCGACGATGAAATGCGGCGCGATCAGCACGAGGCCCTGCAACCGGTGATCCTGGTGCGCCCCGGCATAGATCGTGGCGATCGAGGCGCCGTCGGAATGGCCGAGCAGGAGGCCGCGCTTGAAGCCGATCGCATCGAGGACCTTCGGCAGCACGTCCAGCGCCTCGCGCTGCATGTAGTCGAGCGGCCGCGGCAGCGCCGCCGGGCTCGACTGGCCGTAGCCCGCGCGCGAATAGACGAAGATGCCGGCGCCGGTCGCCTGCTGGAGCTTATCCGGGAAGTCGCCCCAGAGGCCGACGGAGCCGAGGCCCTCATGCAGCATGACGATGGTCGGCGCATCGGCTGTTTGCGGCGCGAGCCATTTGTATTCGAGGCTGGCGCCGCCGATGCTGAGGACGCCAGTTGGGGTGAGGTTGGTCATGCTTGCGCTCTTCTCTCTCCGTCGTCATGCCCGGGCTTGACCCGGGCATCCACGGCTTCCCTCAATGGCGGATACACGTGGATGGCCGGGTCATCGTGCTTAAGACGCGCTCCGCGCTTTTGCCCGGCCATGACGACCTATTGCTAGTTTGCGCCCTCGCGCAGCTTGAACCGCTGGATCTTGCCCGTCGCGGTCTTCGGCAGGGACTCCACCACGTCGATCCAGCGCGGATATTTCCACGGGCCGATCTTCTGCTTGACGTGCTCCTTCAGCATCTCGTGCAGCTCCGTGGTTTTCGCACCAGGCCGCAGCACGACAAACGCTTTCGGCTTCAAAAGCCCTTCGGGATCGGCCTCGGGCACGACGGCGGCTTCGAGCACAGCCGGATGCGTGATCAGCGCGCTCTCGACCTCGAACGGCGAGACCCAGATGCCGGAGACCTTGAACATGTCGTCGGCGCGGCCGCAGAAGGTGTAGCGGCCATCCGCGTCGCGAACATATTTATCGCCGGTGCGCGTCCAGGGTCCTTCAAACGTGCGGCGGCTCTTGTGGCGCTGATTCCAGTAGCCTTCACCGGCCGAAGGCGCATCGACCAGGAGTTCGCCGACTTCGCCGTCGGCGACATCCTGGCCGGCCTCGTTGACGAGCCGCACCGCATAGCCCGGCACCGGCTTGCCTGACGAGCCGTATTTGATGTCGCCGGGTGCATTCGAGAGAAAGATGTGCAGCAGCTCGGTCGAGCCGACGCCGTCGAGAATGTCGACGCCGAAGCGCGATTTCCAGCTGTTGCCGACGGATTCCGGCAGCGCCTCGCCGGCGGAGGTGCAGATGCGCAACGCCTTGCCGCCGCGCTCGGCCTTCATGGTCTCGTCGTTGAGCATCGCCGCGAACAGCGTCGGCACGCCGTAGAAGATCGACGGATTGTAGCGGTTCATCAGGTCGAACATGCGCGCCGGCGTGGGCCGCTCGCTGTTGAGGATCACGGTGGCACCAACCGACATCGGGAAGGTCAGCGCATTGCCCAGGCCATAGGCGAAGAACAGTTTTGCCGCAGACAGACAGACGTCACTCTCGCGAATGCCGAGCACCTGCTTGGCATAGGTGTCCGCGGTCGCCTGCATGTTCGAATGGATGTGGCGCACGCCCTTGGGCATGCCGGTCGAACCTGACGAATAGAGCCAGAAGGCCGGCTCGTCCGGATGCGTCACGGCCGTGGTGAACTGATCGCTCTCGCCCGAGATTTCCTCAGTGAGCTGCTTGTGGCCGTTCTGCTTGGCGCCCGACACCACGACATGCTCGAGATCGGGCATGCGGCCGACCACGTCCTTGATGACGGGATAGAGCGCCTCGGAGACGAACAGCACGCGCGCACGGCAGTCGGCGAGGATGTAGGCGTATTGGTCCGCGGTGAGCAGCGTGTTCAGCGGCACCGGAACGATGCCGGCGCGGATCGCGCCCAGGAACACGACCGGGAAATCGACCGTATCCAGCATGATCATCGCCACGCGCTCCTCGCGGCGGACGCCGAGCCGGCGCAGCATGTTGGCGGCGCGCCGGGTCTGTTGCTGGAGCTCGCCATAGGTGAGCCGCAAGACGGTGTCGTCGAAGACGAGCTTGGCTCCCCTGCCCTCCTCGACGTTACGGTCGAGCAGCCAGGTCACCGCGTTGTAGGATCCCTCGCTCACGGTCGTCTCCCCAGATTTTAGAATTATAATTCATAGAAAGACACTGTGACAGCTTGCTGTCAATGCCAGCAGGCACTATGTTTCATTAAAATGCGCCGCAGGACATCCGTTTAAAGAAGGCTCATGACCGAAAGTCCCGACGCCGAATCCCGATTTCTCGAACAGCTCGGCCAACGTGTGCGCACCATGCGCGCACTGCGCGGCATGTCGCGCAAGGTGCTCGCCAAGGTATCAGGAATCTCGGAGCGCTACATCGCGCAGCTCGAGAGCGGCAAGGGCAATGTCTCCATCGTGCTCTTGCGCCGCGTCTCCGACGCCATGGGCGCGCATCTCGAAGATTTGCTGCCCAGCGCCGACCCGACGCCGGACTGGCAGATGTTTCGCGATCTCCTGCGCAAGGCGACGCCCGCGCAGATCGCGCAGGCGAAAGATCTACTCGCCGGCGGCAGCGCCTCGGCGCCGGGGCGCGCGCCGTTCTGCGGCATCGCGCTGATCGGCCTGCGCGGTGCCGGCAAGTCCACGCTCGGACGGATGCTGGCGAAGAAGATCGGCTGGAGTTTTGTGGAGCTCAACAAGGAAGTCGAGCAGCAGAACGGCCTCTCGGTCGCCGAGATCATCGCGCTGTACGGCCAGGAAGGCTTTCGCCGCATGGAGCAGGCGGCGCTGCAGCAGCTGCTCGCGCGCAACGAGCTGATGGTGCTGGCGACCGGCGGCGGCATCGTCTCGGAGCCGCTGACTTTCGACCAGATCCTGACCTCGTTCTACACGATCTGGCTCAAGGCCGAGCCGGAAGAGCACATGGCCCGCGTCCGCCGCCAGGGCGATCTGCGCCCGATGGCGGACGACCGCTCAGCCATGGCGGAGCTGCGCAACATCCTCCTGAGCCGCGAGCCGCTGTATTCGCGCGCGACGGCGGTGGTGGATACCGCGGGGCTCAGCGTCGATGCCGCGGCCGCGCGTCTCATCGATGCGGTGCGCCCGGTGCTGCAGAACGAAGCCCGCAGCTTCGGGCTGCGGAGCGTGGCGCTGTAATTCTCGCTGCATCCAAATTCTCCGCTGTCGTCCCGGCCCCCGTGCGCAATTGCGCACTAGGCCGGGACGACGGTGGAGTTTGTGCGCGACCTCCAACAACACTATATGCGAGCCCAGCATCACCACCTCCGGATCCACAATGACCTCCAGCGACGTCACCACCATCTCCATGTTCGAGCGGATCGGCGGCAGTGCCACGATCGACGCCCTCGTCGATCGCTTCTACGACCGCATGGACACGCTGCCGGAGGCGAAGGTCATTCGCGACATGCATGCGGACGATCTCGGGCTGATCCGGGACGTGCTGAAGCGCTATCTCTCCGAATGGACCGGCGGCCCGAAGCTCTATACGCCCGAGAAGGGGCATCCGCGGCTGCGTCAGCGCCATATCGGCTTTTCCATCGGGGACGCCGAGCGCGATGCGTGGCTGCTCTGCATGCGCGGCGCGATGGAGGAGACGATCCCTGACGCCGGCGCGCGACAGGACCTCGACAAGGCAATCTCCGGCCTCGCCGACTGGATGCGCAACCGGCAGTGAACGGCGGTCAGTCGAGGCCGAGCGCGCTGATGTCGGCGGCGAGCTTCGCGCCGCGAATGCGCGGCACCTGGCCGGTCTTGACCGCGTAGCCGCCGAGCACGATATCCGGACGGCTCGGCGCCGGCAGAGCCAGCACGCGTTCGACCAGCGCGGCGACCGCTTCGCGCTGCTCGGGCAGGGCGATCGAGACGAGCAAGGTCTTTGGCTCGTCCGCAAGAGAATGCTCGGTCAGCGCATCGAAAAGCGTGCCATCGTCGACATGGCGGATCGGCCATCCCTTGTTGTGCAGCCAGAGGCCGAGAATACGAATCCCGACCACATGGGTGTTGCCGGGCGCATTCATCAGGAGATAGCGGCGATCGCCGGCAGGCCGCTCCGGCTGCGACCACGCCAGCCTCATCCTGGCCTCGACGAGATCGATCACACGCTCGGCGAAAGCGGTGAATTCGTGCTCGCCTTCGACGGTGAGCGTGCCGCGCTCCCAGGCGTCGCCGATCTGGTAGAGCAACGGTGCGATCATGCCGACGAGGATGTCGACCGGCCGGCAATCGGCGGCAATGGCCTGGTCGACCAGCGGCCCTGCGGCATCGAAATCGCTCCTGCGCCCCGCCGCAAACAACGACTGAAAGATGTCGCGTAGCGCGACCGCGTGGGCATACTCATCGCCGCTGAGCAGATCCGGCCGCTCGCCCGCGCATTTGCGGCACAGGCCGTGCGTAATGCCGTAGTCCGCGTGCGGCGGCATCTCGCCGATGAACTGCTGGCAATGGGCACACCATTTCAGCACGCGACCGCTCCCTCTCCGGTTCCACCCAGCCTAGCGCAGCATCGCCGCCTGCAAAAGCGATAGCGGCTCGACGCAAGCGGTTACGGGGTAGTGCAGCGAGCATGGGGGGCGTGCGACGAACGAAATTGAATGCGGAATTCCCGCTGTTAGGCTTTGGCCATGACCGACATCCTCCCCGACACCATCCGCCGCCTCTACACCGATCCCGGCGAGTACATCGACAGCGACCATCCGGCCGTGCAGCAATTCGCGAACGACGCCGTGCGCGCCGATGCGAGCGCGCGCGAAAAAGCGAGCGTGCTCTACAAGGCGGTGCGCGACGGCATCCGCTATAATCCCTACGTCAGCATGCGCGTCGCCGAGACGTTCCGCGCTTCGAGCGTGCTCGCGGCGGGGCAAGGCTATTGCGTCGGCAAGGCTTCGCTCTATGCCGCCGCCTGCCGCGTCCACGGCATTCCCGCGCGCGTCGGCTTCGCCGATGTGAAGAACCACCTCACCACCGAAAAGCTCCGCGCCAGCATGGGCACGGACATCTTCACCTGGCACGGCTTTACCGAGGTGCATGTCGACGGCGCCTGGCGCAAGGCGACGCCGACCTTCAACGACACGCTCTGCGCCAAGGTCGGTGTCGCGCCGCTCGATTTCGACGGCCATAGCGACGCGCTGCTGCACCCGTTCGACGGCGAGGGGCGCGCCTACATGCAATATGTCAACGACCGCGGCACCTATCACGACGTGCCGGCAAAGTTCCTGATGCGCGAAATGGCCCGCGATTACGCCAACATGCAGGGCGAGGATCTCTCGGGCCGCGACATGGAGCGCGAGGCGGAGGAACGGTAAGCCACGGTGCGTAGGATGGGTTAGCCTGCAGATGCGCGAAGCGCATCTGCTCGGCGTAACCCACCTCTTCAGTCTGCGCGGAGATAGACAATGGTGGGTTACGCTGTGCTAACCCACCCTACGCACTCCGACTTGATCACTGCACGCATCAAACACCGACCCGTCCAGCGCCTCCGCGACAAAGCCGGCGGCATAGATCAGTGCCAGGATCGCCGCCGAAATCGCTACCGTCTCCGCGTGCCCGACTGCCCACCGCACCAGCCGCTGCAGCAATGTCGGCGGCGGAAACCTGTAGGTCCGCCCCGCCGGCGTGATCAGGTCATACGACCGAACCAACCGCGAGTGCGCGGGGATCTTGCTGGGCAGCATCCGGGACTCTCCTTTCCAGCTCCTCGATCATGCCGCGCGCGATTTCCCGCTCGCCCATGATGACGACATCCGCCCCCAGCCCCTTCAAATGATCGACCTCGGCATCCGCATGCGCCCGCGCGATGATGCGGATATCCGGATTGGCCGCGCGCGCCTGCTGCACGATCTGTCCGGCCTCGAACGCCTCGGGAATCGCGATCACGAGGTGGCGTGCCCGCGACGGATTGGTGGCGCCGAGAATCTCGGGCTGCGCGGCATTGCCCATGACGGTCTCGATGCCGCCCTGTTTCAGCTTCTCGAGCGCGCTCGCACCGACCTCGGCGACCAGGAACGGCAATTGCCGCTCCATCAGGGCATCACCGACCAGCGCACCCACGCGGCCATAGCCGATCACGATGGTATGGCCGGTGAGATCGGTGGTGCGTATCGGCTCGGGCACGGCGGCAGCCGCCTTCGGTGTGTCTCGCCCGGGATCGAGCCGCGGCGCGAGCCAGGTCGCCGCCGCGAACATCAGCGGGTTGAGCATGATGGAGAGGATCGCGCCGGCCATGATCAGGTCGCGGCCCGCGCTGGGCAGCATCTGCGAGGCAACGCCGAGCTCGGCCAGGATGAAGGAGAATTCGCCGATCTGCGACAGGCTCGCCGAGATCGTGAGCGCGGTCGCGACGGGATGCCGGAACAGCACCACGATCAGGAACGCGGCGATCGACTTGCCGAGCATGATGATCGCGAGCGTCGCCAGCAGCGGCCAGGGCTCCCGGACCACGCTCATCGGATCGAACATCATGCCGACCGAGACGAAGAACAGCACGGCGAAGGCATCGCGCAGCGGCAGCGATTCCTGCGCGGCCCGCGCGCTGAGCGGCGATTCCCGCAGCATCATGCCGGCGAAGAAGGCGCCGAGCGCCAGCGAGACGTCGAACAGCTTCGTTGCCCCGAACGCGATGCACAGCGCAATCGCGAGCACGGCAAGGCGGAACAATTCGCGCGAGCCGGTGTGCGCGATATAATGAAGGATCCACGGAATGACGCGGCGGCCGACCACCAGCATCAGGCCGATGAACACGATGATCTTGACGATGGTCACCATCACCACGCCGGCGAGACCAAGACCGAGCTGTGCGGCCAGCGGCTCGAAGGTTGGCTTGCCATCGGCGCCGCCCTGAAGGCTCGCGATCGCGGGGAACAGCACCAGCACGAGCACCATCGCGAGGTCCTCGACGATCAGCCAGCCGACGGCGATGCGGCCGCGATCGGTCTCCATCAGCCGCCGCTCCTGCAGCGCGCGGAGCAGAACGACAGTGCTCGCAACCGACAGAGCGAGGCCGAACACGAGCCCGGCGCCGGCACCCCAGCCCATCACATGCGCAAGACCGAGGCCCATGAGGGTCGCGACCG
Organism: Bradyrhizobium sp. KB893862 SZCCT0404; assembly: GCF_018130885.1. Lineage (NCBI taxonomy): Bacteria > Pseudomonadati > Pseudomonadota > Alphaproteobacteria > Hyphomicrobiales > Nitrobacteraceae > Bradyrhizobium > Bradyrhizobium sp. KB893862 SZCCT0404. The sequence goes on along the minus strand of NZ_JAFCLT010000015.1, from coordinate 34,237 downwards.
CGATCTGCACGACGGCGCCGGGAACGGCGATGTTGCGGACGCTGAGCAGATCCTGCAGCGAGAAGTGCAGGCCGACGCCGAACATCAGCAGGATAATGCCGAGCTCCGACAGCTCCGTGGCGAGCGCCTGGTCGGCGACGAAGCCGGGGGTGAACGGACCGACCGCGACGCCGGCGAGCAGATATCCGACCAGCGGCGGAATGCGGAACCGCTGCGCGATTGTTCCGAGTACGAAAGCTAGTCCAAGTCCAACGACGATGGTGGCGATGAGAGGTGTGTCATGCGGCATTTTTTCCTTTTGACACAGCATGCGCGCGCATGCACCGCGACCTGTGCGCGCGGGTCAGCTCGCAACTGTCAGCGCGCCGTCAGACCGACCAGTAGTTCGCGTGTGCGTAGGGCCGCGAACGATCGCCCCAGTCGAATTCGTCGCCGTCGAATTCGCAGGGCCCGCTGGCAAGCTCCTCCAGCGTCACGTCGACCCGAAAAGCCTGTCGCGCCGGATCATATTTCAGCGCGCTCCACTGCACCGGATAATGATGGCGCGCGCCGATCAGCCCGCCGGTCTTGATCACGGCATAGGCGACCGTGCCGCTCACCTTGTCGAGCATCAGCCGCTCGATCGTTCCGAGCTTCACGTCGTTGCGTCCATAGACGCCGACATGCTCCACGCGATCACTGGGAACCATGTTGTGCTGCATGGCGTCCTCCCTGGTTTCTTGCGTGACGCGGAGTATAGCTCTGTAGCCCGGATGAGCGAAGCGACATCCGGGTCCCGGATTCCCGGGTATCGCTGCGCTCACCCGGGCTACAGCAACTGCGACCGCACCGATTCCGCCCCCTCGCGGAGCAGCGGCAGCAACCGGTCGACCAGCTCTTCGGCCGGAACCCGGTCGACATGGGCGCCCATGTTGATGGCCGCGACGATCGTGTCGTCGTAGCGCCGGACGGGAACCGAGATCGAACGGAAGTGCGGCTCGGCCTCGCGGTCGACCAGTGCATAGCCCTGGGCGCGGTCGGCGGCGATGCGCGCGAGCAGCGCCTTCGGGTCGGTCACCGTCTGCGGCGTCAGCGCATCCCGCTTCATGATCTGCAGGCGCGCGGCCAGATCGGCGTCGTCGAGCTGGCCAAGCATGGCGCGGCCGACGGAGGTGCAGAAAGCCGGCAGGCGGTAGCCGATCTCGAGTCCACCCGAGAACATGCGCGCCGGGCTGCTGCGTGCGACGAACACGACGTCATCGCCGTCGAGCACCGCGAGCGAGGAGATTTCGTTCGCCGCGGTCGCGACGCGATCGAGCACCGGCTGCAGCACCGCGACCAGCTGGTTGGACCGCAGATACGACGCCGCCAGCGTCAACACATGCGGCGTCAGCGAGAACAGCTTTCCGTCACCACTGACGTAGCCGGCGCGCTGGAGCGTGAACAGCATGCGCCGTGTGGTGGCGCGCGGCAGATCGGCGGCGCGGGCGAGATCGCTCAGCGTCATCGGGCCCGTATTCGCCCCGAAGCACTGCAGCAGCCGCAGGCCGCGATCGAGAGCCTCGACGAAATCGGTCGGGCGCTCGTCGGTCTCACTCCGTTTCAGCTTGGGCATGGTGCCTGGGACAATCCTGCAAAATAGTGCTTGCTGCCGGTTCAAGGCATGTCATAATTCGCCCATTCGTTCAATAGGCGAACAATCGCCCCTCCACAAAGGATGCACTCGCCATGATGAGCCAGGAGCAGAACGACCTGATCACCCGCACCGGGCCTAGGGATCCCTGCGGCAAGCTGATGCGGAGTTACTGGCAGCCGGCGGCGCTGGTGGATGAACTCGAGGGCGCGCGGCCGATCCGTCCCGTGCGGCTGCTCGGCGAAAACCTGGTGCTGTTTCGTGACGAGACGGGACGCTACGGCCTGATCGACCGCCACTGCGCGCATCGCGGCGCCGACCTCGCCTTCGGGCGGCTGGAGCACGGCGGCCTGCGCTGCGCCTTCCATGGCTGGCTGTTCGACGCCACCGGCCAGTGCATCGAGACCCCGGCCGAGCCGAAGGATTCCAAGCTCTGCCAGAACATCCGCCAGCGCTCCTATCCCGTGGTGGAGAAGAGCGGCATCCTCTGGGCCTATCTCGGCGAAGGCGCCCCGCCCGCCTTTCCGGAACTCGACTGCTTCGTCGCGCCCAACACTCACACCTTCGCGTTCAAGGGCCACATGGCCTGCAACTGGCTGCAGGCGCTGGAGGTCGGCATCGACCCCGCGCACGCCTCCTATCTGCACCGCTTCTTCGAGGACGAGGACACCTCGACTGCCTACGGCAAGCAGTTCCGCGGCGCCTCGGCCGGCAGCGATCTGCCGATGACGAAGATCCTGCGCGAATACGACCGCCCGATCATCAATGTCGAGCACACAGAATACGGCCTGCGGCTGATCGCACTGCGCGAGATCGACGAGGAGCGCACCCATGTGCGCGTCACCAACCAGCTCTTCCCGCACGGTTTCGTCATTCCCATGAGCACGGAGATGACGATCACGCAGTGGCACGTGCCCGTCGATGACGAGAACTGCTATTGGTACGCGATCTTCACCAGCTATTCGAACCCGGTCGACAAGCAGAAGATGCGCGAGCAGCGGCTCGAGCTCTATGAACTGCCCGACTACAAGTCGCGCAAGAACCGCAGCAACGATTACGGCTTCGATCCGCACGAGCAGCAGACCGCGACCTATACCGGCATGGGCACCGACATCAACGTCCACGACCAGTGGGCGGTGGAGTCGATGGGTGCGATCCAGGACCGCACCAAGGAGCATCTCGGCTCGAGCGACAAGGCGATCGTGCAATATCGCCGCCTGCTGCGGCAGGAGATCGAGAAGGTCGGCGGCGGCGAGAAGCCGATGCTGTTCCTGGACGAGGCCAATGCACGCAGCATCCAGGGACCGGCGACCATGGACGGGATCGGCCCGACGCGGGGCTGGGAGACCTATTGGATGGAAGTCGACGTCAAGCGCCGCCGCGGCGCACCGTGGACCGCGCCGGTGCCGAAGGAGATCGCGGACAATGTACATCGACTGACGGCGGCGGAGTGAGAGTGACGGCCTATCCTCGTCATTGCGAGCGCAGCGAAGCAATCCAGTCTGCCTCTCCGGAGGGACTCTGGATTGCTTCGTCGCACCAGCGCAAAATTGCTTTGCAATTTTGTCGCGGGCTCCTCGCAATGACGGAGAATGTGGCGCATGCTTCGCGCCTCAAGACTGGAGGAATAGCAAAGTGACTTTCGTCGCGCGTCATGCGTTGTGGTCGGATGAGCAGAAGGACGCGGCCGCGCGCATGCGCCGCATCGTCGAGGAGAAGAACCTCGAAGTCATCCGCCTCGCCTTCCCCGACCAGCACGGCATTCTGCGCGGCAAGACCATCATCGCCACCGAAGCGATCGCTTCGCTGGAGAGCGGCTGCTCCATCACCACCACCATGCTCGCCAAGGACACCTCCCACCGCACGGTGTTTCCGGTGTTCACCGCAGGCGGCGGCTTCGGCATGAAGGAGATGGAGGGCGCGGCCGACGTGCTGATGGTCGCCGATCCCGCCACGTTTCGCGTGCTCCCGTGGGCGCCGTCGACGGGCTGGGTGCTGTGCGATCTCTACTTCAATGACGGCCGTCCTGTGCCGTTCGCCACGCGCGGGCTCTACAAGCGGGTGCTCGACGAGCTCGGCGCGCGCGGCCACGACTTCGTCGCGGGCCTCGAGGTCGAATTCCATATTTTCAAGCTCGACGATCCGCATATGCGCCCCGAGGACGCCGGGCAGCCGGGCACGCCGCCGTCGGTGAGCCTGCTCAGCCACGGCTATCAATACCTCACCGAGCAGCGCTTCGATCAGATGGAGCCGGTGCTGGAGATCTTGCGCCGCGACATCGTCGCGCTGGGACTGCCCTTGCGCTCGGTCGAGGTCGAGTTCGGGCCGAGCCAGTGCGAATTCACCTTCGCGCCGAAGAAGGGCCTCGAGCCCGCCGACAACATGGTGCTGTTCCGCAGCGCCGTGAAGCAGATCGCGCGCCGCCACGGCTACCACGCCACTTTCATGTGCCGGCCGAAACTGCCGAACGTGTTCGCGAGCGGCTGGCATTTGCACCAGTCGATCGTCTCGCGCGCGACGGCTGAGAACCAGTTCATGGCGAAGGACGGCACCGAGCCGCTCAGCCCGTTCGGCAAGTCCTACCTTGCCGGCCTGCTCGACCACGCCCGCGCATCGGCCGTGTTCACCACGCCGACCATCAACGGCTACAAGCGCTACCGCTCCTATTCGCTGGCGCCGGACCGCGCGATCTGGGGCCGCGACAATCGCGGCGTGATGATCCGCGTGCTTGGCAGCGCCAACGATGCCGCCACCCGCCTGGAGAACCGCATCGGCGAGCCCTCCGCCAATCCCTATCTCTACATGGCCTCGCAGATTCTCTCAGGCCTCGACGGCGTCGACCGCAAGCTCGATCCCGGCCCGTCGGCCGACACGCCCTACGAGACCAAGGCCCCGCTGCTGCCGAAATCGCTGCGCCATGCCGTCAGCGCGCTGAAGGACGATCCGTTCTTCCGCGAGAAGTTCGGGCCCGAGTTCGTCGACTATTACACCCACATCAAGAACGCCGAGATCGACCGCTTCCTGGCGGAGGTGACAGACTGGGAACATCGCGAATATTTCGAGATGTTCTGAGTCGGCAATCAGCTTCCGTCATTCTGCACGAGGCAACGGCGTGAAGCTGGGCACGCCTCCGGCCGCAAGGGCGAACGCATTGGCCGCCGGGCCGGCCGCCATGCGGGTGCCCGGCTCAGCGTTCGGCTGGCGGAAGCCGGCTTGTGTCACGCCTGCGCGCAGCGCTGGATTGGCCTGATGCGTAGCGACGAGCCGACCGGCATTTCGCGCGTAAACGCGGCGCAACCCGACATCACGCTGGTTGCCGCCGCGCGCGATCAGCTGCTCGTCGGCATCGGGACGATAGATGACGCCGCAGCCGCCAACCAGGGTAGCCGGCGCGCGGTAGCCCAACGAATTGCCTTCGTTGTAGGTGAGGTCCGCAAGGTTGGTTGCGAGCAGCTCGATTCCATGCAGTCCGACGGCCGAGCCTCGTGCAGCCTTGACCTCGACCGTTCGCACCTGCGGATTGCAGCGTGACCTTGCCTGCGGATATTCCTGAACGGCCGTGCGGGCATATGACAGGACCTCTCCGGTCTCATAGACGCGGTCGATGACGAGGCCTTGGACGTTTTCGGTCAGGAGCGCCTTGTTGACGAGGTGCGCGCCGGTCACCGGGGACGGGTCGAACGCGAGCACCTTGGCGATCCGCGGACCGCCGGACCTGGTCGCAAGCGCGACGAACTGCGCGAGGCCGGCACCGAGCGAGTGCCCCGTCGAAACGATCTGCGGCTTCCTGGCCGCCCGCTTGTAGCAGTCCAGATTCTGGATCTGCTTCATGATCGAGTCCACGTTGCGCTGCAGCTGCTTATAATAGTCGTCGTAGGGCGAACCGAACCGACTGAGATTGGAGTACCAGTCGCCTCCGGAAAGCCCGACGGTACCGCGGAACGCAATGCTCACCTCGCTGCAGGAGCTGCGCGCAGCCGCACGCGTCCGAGCCCATACCTGGTATGTCGGGCCGCTGCCAAAATCCCAACCGCGCCTGGCGTAAGCTGCCTTGCAGGCGTCGTCAGCCGGATCGAGGCAAGTGAGGTATGAATCGCTGCCGAACTGATAGCGCCACGGCTTGAATATCTTCCGCGCGTACCCTCTGAGATCTTCCTGCGAGGCGGGAATCGCATTCTGTACCGCGTAATCGACTTCCTCGCCGAGGCCGGCATCACGCATCGTATTCAGTGTGCCGACCGGCTTGTAGGCCGTGGACGACTGGATGGCATAAGGCAGGTAATAGTCCGCATATCTGTAGGCATAGGCTGCCAGGATGTCGGGATCGCTGGACTGGGCCGCGGCGATCTGAACCGACGAAAGCCAGATGGCGGCGCCCGCGCTGGCGAGAATGACCTGAAATGCTGCGAAACGAAACCGCATGGCAACGTCTCCAAATATATAAACGACAATCTATGGCTGCATGAGACCATAGCCGCGCTTTTTTGGCAATATCGCGTAGAGACCGGCTGAGCGGGAGGCCGGTCAAAAGAATCAGCCCGGGGACCGGAGAGCCTGCCTCCTCGCACGCAGATCGGCGACCACCGCGACGATGGCATAGAGAACGAATATCCCGATCGCGATCGGAGCCCCCTCGAGAATTCTCCAGCCCAGGCCGACCACTTGGTGCGCCACGCCGCCGACATCGCCGCCATAGACGATGCAGTCACCCACGCCTCCCTCGTTGGGTGAGCATTTGGGATTGACGAGATGGCTGATCGAAAGCATCGGGCCGAAATAGGGGACGAATGCGCAGACGAGACTGACCGCAAACGCCAGCAGCAATCGGGACCATAACCGGGGCCAGCCCTGCGTGATCAGCCAGCAGCAGGCCGCGAGCCACAACACGGCGAGGCCGTCGCCAAAGCGGGAGCCGACCACGAAACCGGCATCCAGCGCATGACGGATGATCTCAGCGGCGGAAGAGCCGATCGAGCAGCCCGTATCGCTGCCGGGCCGACATCCCCACAATTCGGCGAAGAGAGAGGTGAGCAATATCACCAATTCCGGGAGGAAAGGCAGGACGACGAGCAGCAACAGGCCGGCTCTCCAGCGCAGACGATGAGAATTCCCGTCAGGTTGCGATGTCATGCTGGCGCGGTGACATTTTCCCAAATGATCTTCCGCGAAGACCCCCGACCCTTACTACCTCTGATATGGGTTGATCGCAACGGACATCGTCTGGTTCACGCAACACGGTTGTCGCCCCGCCGCCCCGCCCCCTCACACACCTGTGAGACGACTTCGTCCCGCCCGTTCCGACGACACGCCGCCCCCCTTCGACGAAGCCATTTTCGTTGCCCGGCGAAAACCGCTGGAAAGACGACAGGGCTAGAGTCGCCGCGTGATCAACAATGGAGTTCGGTCATGTGGGGTCAATTGGTCAGCCTGATCTATCGCCTGTCCTGCCGGGCCACCCTGATCGAGATCGGCCTGCATCGCCTCGCACGCTAGCCGCAGGTCGACCGCGAATTGAGTAAGACGGATTGACCAGACGATGGAGTTTGCGATGCGCAAGCTGATCCTGATCGCAGCGATCTCGCTGCTCGCAACAGAGGCCTATGCCGGCGGTTCGCGCAGCCTGAGCCTGGCGGCCAGCAGTGCGAACCAGCAGGCGGAGCAGCCGGCCACGGCGGCACCTGTCCCGCCGCAGGCGGCCCAGGCCCCGGCGGCACCGCAGGCGACGAATGTCCAGACGGCAACGACCGTGCCGACGTCAACGGCCCCGGCTGCGACGGCGGCTCCCGCTCCGGCAACCGCAGCAGCGCCGGCTTCGCTAACCGCCGCGCCGGTGACGACGAGCGCGACTGAAACGACCAAGGCCAAGCGCCGCCAGCCCTCCACCGAGGCCCGCGTGATCCGCGAGCTGCATCGGCATGGGATTTATTGGTGAGAGTGCACCTGCCCCTCCGCGACGTCGTCCCTGCGGAGGCCGGGACCCATAACCCCTCGCGGACTTTTGGCGAAGACTCGTCCAGGTACTGCTACCGGCCGCCACCGATAGATCACGCGGTCCCGGCCTCCGCCGAGACGACACCGAACGAGAGGCGCCAGCATACCGCTGCCCGTCTCACTCTTCGAGACCGCTAAATCCCGAGATATTTGTGCTGCAGATCCGGCTCGGCCATCAGCTCGCTGGAGGTGCCGCTCCATACCGTCTTGCCGCGCTCGATGATGTAATGGCGGTCGCAGATGCGGGCGAGGTGGTCGACGTTCTTGTCGACGACGAGAATTGACTGGCCGCGGCTCTTGAGCAGCGACAGACAGTTCCAGATCTCTTCGCGGATCAGCGGCGCGAGGCCTTCGGTCGCTTCATCCAGGATCAGCAGCTTCGGATTGGTCATCAGCGCGCGGCCGATCGCAAGCATCTGCTGCTCGCCGCCGGAGAGCTGGTTGCCCATGTTGGCCGCGCGCTCGGCAAGCCGCGGAAACAGGGAATAGATCGCAGCCAGCGTCCAGGGATTGCTGCTGCCGAAGCGGTCGGCCGCCGCCGCGACCAGGTTCTCGCGCACCGTGAGGTTCGGGAAGATCTGCCGTCCCTCAGGGACCAAGCCGACGCCGAGCTTGGCGATCCGGTACGACGGAAGCTGGCGCACCTCGGTGCCCGCAAAGCTGATCGTGCCCGCGCGCGCCGGCGTCAGGCCCATGATGGAGCGGATGGTGGTGGTCTTGCCCATGCCGTTGCGGCCCATCAGCGAGACCATCTCGCCCGGCCGGATCGACAGCGACAGGCCGAACAGCACCTGCGATAGGCCGTAGCAGGTCTCGATGCCGTCGACCGCGAGCAGGGTGTCAGCCATGATGCGTCACCACATGCTGATCGCCGAGATAGGCGCGCTTGACCTCGTCGTTGGCGCGGATCGCGGCCGGATCGCCCGACGCAATGACGCGGCCATAGACCAGCACCGAGATGCGGTCGGCGAGCGCGAACACCGCGGGCATGTCGTGCTCGACCAGCACGATCGAGACCTCTTTGCGCAGCTCCTGCAGCAGCTTCACCATGCCCTGGGATTCGGTGACGCCGAGACCGGCCATCGGCTCGTCGAGCAGCAGCAATTTCGGCTTGCTTGCGAGTGCGACCGCAAGCTCGATCTGGCGCCGCTCGCCATGGCTGAGCTTCGACACCGGCACATCGGCGCGATGAGCGAGACCGACGCGGTCGAGCGCGGCGTGGGCGGCATCGCGCAGCCCCTTCTCCTTGCGCGCATTGGCGAAGAAGCGGAACGAAGTGCCGGCATGCGCCTGCGCCGCCAGCGCGACATTGTCGGCGGCGGTGAAATCGAGCAGCAGCGAGGTGATCTGGAACGAGCGGGCGAGGCCCAGCGCGCAGCGGCGATAGGCCGGCAGGTATGTGATGTCGCGTCCCGCCAGCGAGACGCTGCCGGAATGCGGCTCGAGATGCCCGGTGAGCTGGCTGATCAGCGTGGTCTTGCCGGCGCCGTTCGGGCCGATGATGGCGTGCAACTCGCCGCTGGCGACGTCGAGCGAGACGTTGTCGGTCGCGACGATGCCGCCGAACCGGCGCACCAGCTTTTCGACGCGGAGCAAGGGTTCAGCCACGGCCAGCCCTCCCAAGCACGCCCATGATGCCGCCGCGCCCGAACAGCACGATCAGCAGCAGCAGCGGCCCCATGATCAGCGCCCAGTACTCGGTGATCTGCGACAGGAATTCCTCCAGCAGCAAAAACACCACCGCGCCCATGACGGGGCCGAACAGCGTGCCCATGCCTCCCAGGATCACCATCACCATGAGGTCGCCGGAGCGGGTCCAGTACATCACGGCCGGGCTGACGAAATCGGTGTTGTTGGCGAGCAGCGCGCCGGCAAGGCCGCACATCGTCCCCGATATGACGAAGCAGACCAGCTGGTAGCGCTTGGCGGGGAAGCCGATCGCCTGCATGCGCTGCTCGTTGGAGCGCAGGCCCTGCACCACGAGGCCGAAGCGCGAATTGACGATGCGCCAGATCAGCAGCATGACGCCGAACAGGCAGGCGAGGCAGAGATAATAGAACTGCGTGCGGTCCGACAGGTTGATCAGCCCGGAGAAGTCGCTGCGCTTGTAGACGGTGAGGCCGTCATCGCCGCCGTAGCGCGCAAGGCCCGAGGCGACGTAATAGGCCATCTGCGCGAAGGCCAGCGTGATCATGATGAAATAGACGCCGCGCGTGCGCAACGAGAGCGCGCCGATCACGAGCGCATAGATCGCGGAGGCCGCGAGCGCGACCGGAAACTGGATCCAGCCGGAACCGACGCCTTCCTGTGCCAGCATGCCGACCGCGTAGCCGCCGATGCCGAGATAGGCGGCGTGGCCGAAGCTCATCATGCCGCCGAAGCCCATGATGAGGTTGAGGCTCGCCGCCGCCAGCGCCAGGATGACGATGCGGGTGAACAGCGTCAGGATGAAGACGTTGCCGGACAGCTGCGAATAGAGCGGCAGCAGCACGAGGCCCGCCAGCATCAGGGCCGAAACGGCCTTGCTCACCGTGAAAGCCTTCATCGACGGTTGGCCGGAAACAGCCCCTCCGGCCGCACCACCAGCACGATCGCCATCAAGAGGTAGATCAGCATGGAGGACAGCGCGGGCGCGGCGGTGGAGGCCGCGGCGCCGCTCAGCACCTGCCGCAGCAGGTTCGGCAGGAAGGCGCGGCCGAGCGTGTCGATCATGCCGACGAAGATCGCGGCGAGGAACGCGCCGCGGATCGAGCCGATGCCGCCGATCACGATGATGACGAAGGCGAGGATGAGGATGTTCTCGCCCATGCCGATCTGCACGGTGAGGATCGGCGCCTGCATCAGGCCGGCAAGGCCGGCGAGCGCGGCGCCGAGGCCGAACACCAGCGTGTAGAGCAGCTTGATGTTGATGCCGAGCGCGCCGATCATCTCGCGGTTGGAAGCGCCGGCGCGGATCAGCATGCCGATGCGCGTGCGCATCACGCCGAGATAGAGCAGGAGCGCGACAAGCAGCGCCACGACGATGATGGCGAGGCGATAGGCGGGATAGTGAATGCCGGGCAGGATCGGCACCGGCACGGTGAGCCAGGCCGGCAGCGGCAGCGCAAGGCCGGCAGGGCCCCAGATCAGCCGCACGGCTTCATTGAAGAACAGGATCAGGCCGAACGTCGCAAGCACGTGGTCGAGATGGTCGCGGCCGTAGAGATGCCTGAGCGCAGACATTTCGAGCACGATGCCGAGCACCAGCGTGGCACCGAGTGCCATCAGCGCGCCGAGCAGGAAGCTGCCGGTCCAGGCCGCGAAGGTCGCGGCGAAATAGGCGCCCATCATGTAGAGCGAGCCGTGCGCGAGGTTGACGAGATCCATGATCCCGAACACCAGCGTGAGGCCGGCGGCGAGCAGGAACAGCAGCAGGCCGAACTGCAATCCGTTCAGGAACTGTTCGACGACGAGCAGCATCAAGACTCTTTCAGGCGCATACGGACGCGCGCCGATGTTCGAACACAGTCGCCATCAGTGAAAGAGCTCCCCCTGCCTCATCAAGGCGGAAAAATGGGTAATGGCAGTATCGTTCCGAGGCAAGAGCGATTCGACACCAAACATGCACTTTGTTGCATGCCAGTGCATGCGATCGATATCGCCCTTGCAAGAAGGTTGCCGCGCAGCATGGGTCAACCTGCCGCACCCAAACGATCGCCTGCTGCCGCGACAAGGCGATCGCTGCGGACCTGAGAGCTTGAGCGCTGACACTCCACGACGTCATGCCCGGGCGTGTCCCGGCCATCCACGTCTCGCCAAGCCGCAACGCAGACCGTGCATGCCCGGGACAAGCCCGGGCATGACGATCTCTTGTGAACGCGCATAGACGTTTACCCTCCCCCCGTTGCCGGGGAGAGGGCGTGAAGTTCGCTGCAATGTCAGGAGGGATGCGTCTAGTGCGACGTCATCTGGTGGGGAAGGTCGTCCGGCTCGGCGAGCACGGTGTTGGCCGTCGAGGCCTCCAACGCCGCCATCCGGAACAGATAGGCGAGCGTCGTCAGGCCCGAGTCGTCCGCCATCTGTGCGAGCTCGAGCGCCATGTCGGACATGTAGCCGAGATTCTCGTCCTTGATTTGCGCCATGATCTGGCTGTCCCGCATCATGTTCGACATTTCAGGCGCTCTTTCGTTGCGCGGCAGCAAGACCGCAGAGGTTGGCACGGGCGACGGCGTCCAGACGCGGGCCGTCCTGTTGCACGACGGAAGCCATGCCGATGCGATCATGCAGGACATCGAGCGTCTCCCGGCGAATGTCGATGGTGGCCGCCATGGTCCACGCATTCTCCACCAGCTCCGGCAGGCCGAGCGGCGTCACAACGAAGCCCGCTTCGTGGAAGCGCGGCAGCCACCAGGTTTCCATGATCGCGCTGACCTGCGCGATTCCCTGATTGAGGCAGAACTCCTGCACCGCCGCCATCAGTTGCAGGTTGAGCGCGCCGTCGCGGCGGTCGCGAACGACGAAGTAGCGCGACCACTCCCAGACCAGGGGATCCGCGGGGCAGCCGCGAACCGCTGCAAGGTGCGGAAACACCTCGCTCATCATTGAAGGCTTGGTGGTCGGGTAGAGACGATGACCGCCCACGACGCGCCGGCCCTCCAGCGCGAGCAGATAGACGGTGTCCTCGTCGTCGTAGGAATCGATCTCGCGGCCATCCGGCCGGCGCAGCGTCTCCCAGCGCCGCTCCTCGACGAAGATGTCGTGGCGCAGCCTGAAATGCTGTTCGAGGACGTCCTCGTAAAGGTGGCGATTGACCGCGGAAATTGCGTGAATCATGAAAACCCCCATTCAGCCTCAATGGGGGAAAGAATCTGCCAAAAGGGGCAGGTTCGATATTGGGAAATTTCCCAGTACGGCGCTTACGGATTGATGATCTTGTTCCGTATCGCCAGCGCAACCGCATGCGTTCGGTTGACGGCACCGAGCTTGCGCGCGGCGGTTGCAAGATGCTCTTCGGCAGTGCGCTGCGTGATGTGCAGGATCTCGCCGATCTCCCAGGCCGACTTGCCCTGCGAGGCCCACGAGATCACCTCGCGCTCGCGCGGGGTCAGACGCGTCGATGGATACGGCGTCGGCTGGAGCAGGCGGCGGATGTGGTCGAAGCCGTACATCGCCATCAGGTGCAGCGCCGGCTTGCTGCGGGGATTGAGATCGAGATGGACGCCGCCGAGCGACACCGCGGCTTCATAGCCGGTGAGCCCATGGATCGGCACGATGAAGCCGCGCGACATGCGAAAATCGCCGGCGCGGTTCATCACCTCGGCCGCATCGGGCTCGAGCTCGGCATCATAGGGGGCTTCCGACCACTCGAACGGGTTGACCGATTGCCGGCACAGCCGCACCACCGGATCGACGCGGTCGTAATTGTTCTGGGTGTAGAGGTTGAACCAGCCCGCAGGCCAGCGTTTGGCGAGCACCATCTGCGCGAAGCGCTGATCGGGATTGGGCAGGCCCGTCACGATGATGGTTTCGAAGCCGAAGCGCCCGAAGGCCGATTCAAGCGCGTTCATCGCGTCCGGGACCTTGCGATAAGTCCCCAGGCTTTCGATGAAGTCGAGCGCCTCCCGGCCATAGTCTACGGCGGACATCGGTGCGTTTCCTGACCCACGCCGTCGGGTATAGCACGTATTTGGGGACTGCCTCAATTCGCTGGTCCCGTAGTTTACCGGTAACCACCTGCTCTGAAGCCTCAATCTACTTGTGGAAGAAGTGACGTCAAGTTACACCTGTGACGTACGAAGCGGGAAAACCACGATGGACGACGAGAACATCGCCCTCAACAGCGTGCTCGGCCTGGAATTGAACCGCGTGTTTTTCGCCGTCCGCGAAACGGCAAACAAGCAGAAGATCATCGAGTTTGCGCGCGAGGTGCTGCAGAGCGAGCGTGCGGACGTCGCGGACAGCGTCTTGCCCGAGGGCCCGGCCAGCTAGAGCGCAGCCACAACGCCGATGAAGCACATCGCGCAGCGTCGCAGCACTGCAATTCGAACGCGCCGATTTTAGTCGAAACAATCTGACAGCGAAGTTAGTTTCCATTCTCTCCGGCCACGCTCTCGTGCCCCGGACGCAGCGCAGCGTCCCTTCGACGATGCGCTGCCCGCTGCAGCGCGTCCGGGACACGAGGGTGGCTCACCTCGTCCATTTGTATCGTCTGACACACTTGCCGCTGGATGACATCACGGCTCCCGTGAGATGATCGCCGTCGCAATCGACTTCGGATACCGGAACCATGATGACGCTGCGCCAGGTTGAAGTGATCCGTGCCGTGATGGTGACGGGCACCATTGGCGGCGCGGCCAAGCTGCTCAACGTCTCGGCGCCGGGGATCAGCCGCCTCGTCAAATACACCGAGCGCTCGCTCGGCATCCGCTTCTTCCAGCGCCAGAACGGACGCTATTTCCCGACGCCCGAAGCCGAGAACATCTTCGAGCAGATCAACGGCGTCTACAAGAAGGTGGACGATCTCTCCGAGATCATCTCCAAGATCGGCCGCGGCGGGTTGTCGGAGCTGCGCATCGGCTCGGTCCCGAGCATCTCGCAGGTGATGGTGCCGCGAGCGATCGAGCGCGTCCGCCGCCGCTATCCCGATCTCGGCATCGACATCAACATCCTCAAGCTCGAGGAAGCCATCGACTACCTCCTGCTCGGCCGCGGCGAGTGCGTCGCGATGAGCTACCGGCTGGAGCATTCCGGGCTCGACTTCATGCCGCTCGCCTCGGGCGAGCTCTACTGCATCGTGCCGCCGGGTCACGAGCTCGCCGGCCGCAAGCAGGTCTCGGCCGCCGAGATCACCCGCTATCCGCTGATCGGCATCGACCCCAACGACCCCTACGGCCGGATCATGGCCGAGATCTTCGCGCGGCACCGGCTCGACTACAACATCACCATCCGTGCCCGCTTCGGCACCACGGTCTGCGCGCTGGTCAAGGCGGGCCTCGGCATCGCCATCATCGACCAGTTCACGGTGGCCCATGGCGGCTATCCCGGCATCGAGCTGTTGAAGATCACCGAGCCGACGCGGTTCGACACCTATATCGCGGTGAAGCGCGGCGCGCCGCTGTCGCTCCACGTCGAATATTTCATCGAGCAACTCCGCGCAGAGATGCGCGCGGTCGAGCCGTCCCGCGGCAACGGCAAGGCCCCCGCAGCGCGCGGACGGAAGAAATAACATTATGTTAGGTTTGCCCGATAAAAGGGTAATTGTGTTAGGCAAGGGAAAGGCTATCGTCGCAGGTGGAGGCCCCCTTGGACTTGCGTCGATTTCCCCGCTATTGGCCGGGATCGAACGCTCCCCAACGAGACGATAACGCACCATGTCGAAGCGCGGATACGCCGCCAGCAAGAAGCTCCTCACCGGCCTGATCGGCGCGCCGATCGCGCATTCCGCCTCTCCTGCCATGCACGAGCGCGCCGCAGAGGCGCTCGGCCTGCGCGGCCATTACCAGCTCATCGAGGTCGCCGGCGCCGACGCGGCCGGGCTCAGCCTGATGCTCGAGGGCGTGCGGCGGCTCGGCTTTGCCGGCGTCAACGTCACCTTCCCTTACAAGGAGGCAGTGGTCCCGCTGCTCGACGAGCTGGCGCCGGCTGCGGCGACCATGGCGGCGGTCAACACCGTCGTCGTCAGGGATAACAGGCTGATCGGCCACAACACCGACACCACGGGCTTTGCCCGCGCCGTTGCGCCGCTGCTGGCGGCGTCCGGAAATGCGGTGGCCGTGATCGGCACCGGCGGCGTCGGCAAGGCGATCGCCTTTGCGCTGGCGAGCCTCAAAGTGGCGGATCTGCGGATTTTCGACAGCGAGCCGGCTCGCGCCGAAAAGCTCGCCGGGCTGCTGGCAAAGCATGGTGGCGCACGGGTGGCTAGAAGCGTCGAGGACGCGCTTGCCGGCGCGACCGGCCTCGTCAACGGCACACCGGTCGGCATGCTGCCGAACCGGGACACCCCGGTCCCGGCCTCGCTGCTGCGCGAAAACCTGTGGGTCGCCGACGCCGTCTATTCGCCGCTGATCACGCCGCTGCTGGCGGCGGCCAAGGCCAAGGGCGCACGGATCATGACCGGGCGCGAGCTTGCGATCTACCAGGCCGCCGATGCGTTCGAACTGTTTACGGGCCTTGCCCCATCGACCGAAGTCATGGGAGAGGCTTTCGACGAGGTGATGGCGGCACGAAGCTCGGCCTATCACGCAGCGTAACGGAAGCGGCCGGACACAAGGCCGCGGACACCATCAACGAAAATGGGAGGAGAGACCATGAGAACGACCATTCTGGCGGGCGCCCTGCTTGCCTTCGCGACTGCAACCAGCGTCCACGCCCAGGCCATCAAGCTCGCCGACGTCGCCGAGCTCTCGGGCGGCGGCGCCACCGTCGGCACCAACTGGAAGAACGGCATCGACCTCGCGATCGAGGAGATCAACGCCAAGGGAGGCGTGCTCGGCCGCAAGCTCGAAGTGACCCACGCCGACTCGCAATCCAACCCCGGCGTTGCCCGCGCCCAGGTGCAGAAGGCGCTCGACGCCGAGCCTTACGTGCTGCTCGGGCCCGGCTATTCCGGCTCCGTGAAGGTCACCGCACCGCTGGCGGCCGAAGCCGGCATCGCGCAGATCATGGGCGGCGAAGCCGCCGAGCTGACGCAGGCCGGCAACAAGTTCCTGTTCCGCACCTCGTTCGGCCAGCAATCCTCGATGCCGAAGGTCGCAAAATACATCCACGACGACATGAAGGCGAAGACGGTCGCCGTGGTCTGGGTCAACAACGACTTCGGCCGCGGCGGACGCGACGTCGTGGTCAAGGAGCTGGACCGCCTCGGCTCCAAGGTGGTCGCCGATCTCTCGACCGAAGCCGGCCAGGCCGACTTCGCCGCCGACGTCGGCAAGATCAAGGCCGCCAATCCCGACGCCGTGTTCGTCTACCTCAACGAGGAGGAGAGCGCGCGCATCCTGAAGGAGCTGAAGCGCCAGGGCGTCACCGCGCCGCTGATGGGCGAGACCACGCTGATCGGCCAGAAGGTGATCGAGCTCGCCGGCGATGCCGCCAACGGCGCGCGCGGCCATGTCGGCCTCACCACCGACGCGCCGGTCGACCTGATCAAGGCGTTTCGTGAGAAGTTTTCGAAGAAGTACAATTACGTCCCCGACCATAACGGCCTGAAGGGCTACCTCGCCGTCTACATGGTGAAGGCCACCACCGAGAAGATGGGCAAGGTCGACTCGAAGAAGTTCGCAGAGACGCTGCACGGCCTCACCATCAAGGCCGCGGTCGAGCCGGGCATCCTGATGGACGTCACCTTCAGCGACACCGGCGACATCGACCGCCAGAGCTTTCTGGTCGAGGTGGTCGAAGGCAAGCAGGTCGTGAAGCAGGTGCTGCCGAAGGTGAAGTGAGGCGGGCTTCGCCCTTCTTCTCCCTCGCCCCGCTCTTCGCGGGGAGAGGGTTGGGGTGAGGGGCTGCTTCCGCAGTCACGGTGACAATTGAGTTCGCGGAGACAAGCCCCTCACCCCGCCCTCTCCCCGTAAGAACGGGGCGAGGGAGACGATAGAGCGGGGAGAGGAAAGAGGGGAACATGTCCAACCTGTTCGATCTACTGGTCGCAGGACTTGCCACCGGGGCGATCTATGCGCTGGTCGCGGTCGGCTTCACGCTGCTGTGGCAGACCTCGCAGACCATCAATTTCGCGCAAGGCGAGTTCGTGATGCTGCCGGCGTTCCTGATGCTGGCGGCGATGCATGCCGGCGCACCGTTCTGGCTCGCGATCATCCTCGGCATCCTGTTGTCGATGATCCTGCTGGGCCTTGCCTTCAAGATGCTGCTGGTCGATCCGATGATGCGCCATGGTGTGCTGCCGCTGGCGATCGCGACCATGGCACTCGCGATCGGCATCAAGGAAGCCGTCAAGCAGTTCTTCAGCGCGGAAGCCTCGCCCTTCCCCTCGATCGTGCCGACCGGTGACATCTCCATCCTCGGCCACGCGGTGTCGCTGCAGAGCATCGGCGTTCTCGTCGTCGCCATCCTCGCCGTCCTCGGCCTGACCACGCTGCTGAACCGCACCTCGCTCGGTCACCAGATGCAGGCCGCGGCGCAGAACCCGACGGTGGCGCGGATCATCGGCGTCCCGGTCGAGCGCATGATCCTGCTGACGTTCCTGATCAACGCCTTCCTGGTCGCGCTCGCCTCGCTGCTGATCACGCCGATCTACCTTGCAAAATTCTCGTCCGGCGAAGTGCTGGGCCAGGCCGCCTTCATCGCGGCGATCGTCGGCGGCTTCAACCAGGTGCGCGGCGCGATCGCCGGCGGCCTCCTGATCGGCGTGCTCGACAATCTCGCGGCCGCCTACATCTCGACGCAGTACCGCGCCGCCGTGCCGATGATCTTCCTCATCGCCGTCATCCTGTTCCGGCCGCAAGGACTGCTCGGCCGCGCCGAGGAGCGCACGGTATGAGCAGCTACGCCAAACCGCTGAAGATCGCGCTCGGCCTTGCCGTCATCGCCGCGCTGATCGTCGTCCCCATGAACTTCAACCGCTACGGCCTATTCATCCTCAGCCAGTGGGCGGTGATGAGCATCGCCGCGATGGGGCTGAACCTCACCCTCGGCTATGCCGGCCAGGTGTCGCTGGCGCAGGGGGCCTTCGTCGGCATCGGCGCCTATGCCGCCGCGATCATGACCACGCATGGCTGGCCGCTGCCCGCCGCGATCCTGGTCGCGATCGTCCTGAGCTTCGCGGTCGGCTGGGTGCTCGGCTACCCCGCGCTGCGCGTGCAGCACCACTATCTCGCCTTCGTCACGCTGGCGTTCTCCACCCTCGCCTTCCTCGTCTTTCGCAACGAGAGCTGGCTGACCGGCGGCATCTACGGCATCTCCAACATTCCGCGCCCGCACATCTTCGGCATCGCCACCAACAGGCCGCTGCCGTTCTACTATGTCTGCCTCGGCTCGCTCGCGATCGTGTCGCTGGCGGTGTGGTGGCTGATCCGCTCACCCTGGGGCCGCGCCTTCATGGCGCTGCGCGAGAACCCGCTGCGTGCGCAATCGCTCGGCATCGACACGCGGCGCTATACGCTGATGGCGTTCGCGATCGGCTCGGCGCTCGGCGGCGTCGCCGGCGCGCTCTATGCGCCGCTGACGCAATATATCGATCCCGTTCCGTTCAACCTGTCGCTCTCGCTCGATCTCCTGATGATGGTGATCGTCGGCGGTGCCGGCTTCTATTTCGGCCCGTTCCTAGGGGCGATGATCGCGGTGCTGCTGCCGGAATGGCTGCGCTTCACCGAAGGCTATTACCTGATGCTCTACGCGGTCGCGGTGATGCTGCTGCTGATCTGGTCGCCTACCGGCATTTTGGGAATCCTCGATCGCTACATGGCCGCGCGGCGCACCAAAGCGGCCTCCGCGCTGCGCGCCGTCGCCAAGTCGCGCCTGGAGACGGTGCAATGAGCGCGGTCCTCGAAGTCACCGACATCAAGAAGAGCTTCGGCGGCATCCACGCCGTCAGCGGTGTCTCTTTCGACGTACGCGAAGGCGAGATCCTCGGCCTGATCGGTCCGAACGGCTGCGGCAAGTCCACGCTGTTCAACTGCATCCTCGGCCAGCTCACCCCATCGGGCGGCGAGGTCAAGCTCGACGGGCAGGTCGTCACGGGCTTGCGCCCCTCCGAGCTCAACAAGCTCGGCGTCAGCCGCACCTTCCAGCTCCTGCAGGTCTTCCCCAAGCTGTCGGTGCGCGAGAACCTGATCCTCGCCGGGCAGGAGCACCAGGGCAACATGGCCTCGCGCCTGGTCGGCCGCTCCGATGCCGGACTGACGGATGCCGCCAACCAGATGATTGGCTTCTTCAAGCTCGATCATCTCGCCGAAGAGCCCGCCGGCGGCCTCTCCTATGGCCAGCAAAAATTGCTCGACGCCGCCATGGCCTTCATGGGCGGACCGCGCCTGGTGCTGCTCGACGAGCCCGCCGGCGGCGTCAACCCGTCGATGCTCGCGGACCTGAAGGAGCGCCTGGTCGCGATCAACCGCGAGAAGAACGCCACCTTCGTCGTGATCGAGCACAACATGGAATTCGTGATGTCGCTGTGCTCGCGGGTGATGGTGATGGCGGAAGGCAAGGTGCTGGCGATGGGACGGCCCGACGAGGTCCGCAAGAACCCAGCCGTGATCGAAGCCTATCTCGGGCATTGAGGAGGCAACCATGGGCGATCCTATCCTCTCGGTTCACAACCTCGTCGGCGGCTACGGCAAGATGACGATCCTGAACGGCACCAGCTTCGCCGTGCCGCAGGCGACCATCACCACCATCATCGGCCCGAACGGCGCCGGCAAGTCCACCGTGTTCAAGGCGATCTTCGGCCTGCTGAAGCTGCGCGAGGGCAAGGTCAGCTTTGCGGGGAGCGACGTCACCAATTTGAGCCAGCGCGCGCTGCTCAATGCCGGCATCTGCTATGTGCCGCAGGGCCGCAACATCTTCCCCGAGCTGTCGGTGCGGCACAACATCGAGCTCGGCGGCGTCGCCGCCGGCAAGGGCCTCGACCTGCCGAGCCGCATCGAGGCGGCCCTCGACCTATTCCCGGCACTGCGCCGCAAATCGACCCAGCAAGCCTCGACGCTATCAGGCGGCGAGCAGAAGCAGCTCGAGATCGCCCGCTCGCTGCTGCTCGAACCCAAGCTCGTGCTGATCGACGAACCCTCGATCGGTCTCTCGCCGCTGATGGTGCAGCAGACCTTCGACATCCTCAAGAGCTTGCGCGACCGCGGCGTCACCATCCTGATGATCGAGCAGAACGCGCGCTCGGCGCTGGAGATCTCCGACATCGGCATCGTGCTCGAGCTTGGCCAGACCCGGATGGTCGACGACGCCAAGCGCATTCTGAATGATCCCCGCATCGGACAATTGTTCCTGGGCGGCGCGATGGAGGACAATGCAGCATGACCAAGCGCTCGATCGCGACCGTCTCCCTCTCGGGGGCGCTGGACGAGAAGCTCCGCGCCATCGCCGCCGCCGGCTTCGATGAAGTCGAGATCTTCGAGAACGATCTGCTGTCGTTCGGCGCGGGCCCGCGCGACATCGCCAGGCTCTGCGGCGATCTCAACCTGAAAATCTGCGCGTTCCAGCCGTTCCGCGATTTCGAGGGCATGCCGGAGCCGCAGCGCTCGCGCAACTTCGCCCGCGCCGAGCGTAAATTTGATTTGATGCAGGAGCTCGGCACCGACCTGCTGCTGATCTGCTCCAACGTGTCGCCCGCCTCGCTCGGCGGCATCGACCGCGCCGCGAACGATTTCCGCGAGCTCGGCGATCGCGCGGCCAAGCGGGGTCTTCGCGTCGGCTACGAGGCGCTGGCATGGGGCCGCCACGTCAACGACTATCGCGATGCCTGGGAGATCGTGCGGCGCGCCGACCACCCCGCCATCGGCGTCATCCTCGACAGCTTTCATGCGCTGGCGCCGGGCTTTCCGGTCCGCGCCATGGCCTCGATCCCCGGCGACAAGATCTTCCTGGTGCAGCTCGCGGACGCGCCGAAGCTCGAGCTCGACATCCTGTCGTGGAGCCGGCACTTCCGCTCCTTTCCCGGCCAGGGCGACCTGCCGGTCGGCGAGTTCATGCAGGCGATCGCGGCGACCGGCTATGCCGGGCCGCTGTCGCTGGAGATCTTCAACGACCAGTTCCGCGCCGGCTCGGCCGCGCAGACCGCGGTCGACGGCCTGCGTTCGCTGATCCTGCTGGAGGACCAGCTCGCGCCGGACTGGCCGAAATTTGCCGCCGAGCCGCTGGCGCCGAAGGCCAGGAGCGGAGGCACGGGATTCATCGAGTTCGCCGTCAACGAGACAAAGGCCGGCGATCTCGCCCGCCTGTTCTCGCAGCTCGGCTTTCGCAAGACCGGCAAGCACCGCAGCAAGGCGGTGGAGCGCTGGTCGCAGGGCAAGATCGAGATCGTCATCAATTGCGAGACCGACGGCTTCGCGCATTCGCACTACGTCACCCACGGTCCCGGCGTCTGCGCCATCGCGCTCGACGTCGACAATGCCGGCCTTGCCATGCAGCGTGCCGAGACGCTGAAGGCGCGCACCTTCTACCAGCCGGTCGGGCCGGGCGAGCTGGAGATCCCCGCGATCCACGGCGTCGGCGGCAGCCTGCTTTATTTCCTCGATCAGGCCGGCAAGAACTGGGACACCGATTTCGAGCCTGTCGCAAGCGATGCCAGCACGGATGCCCTGCTCGCCGTCGACCACATCGCGCAGTCGATGCCCTATGACGAGATGCTGTCCTGGCTGTTGTTCTACACCGGCATCCTCGACCTCAAGCGGCTGCCGCAGATGGAGATCGCCGATCCCCGGGGCCTGGTGCAGAGCCAGGCCATCATCAACGCCGACCAGAGCCTGCGTTTCGTGCTCAACGGCTCTTCCGCCAACCGCACCCTGCCAGCGCGCTTCATCTCCGAGTTCTTCGGCTCCGGCGTGCAGCACGTTGCGTTCTCGTGCCGGGACATCTTTGCGACGGTCGCGGAGATGCGCAAGCGCGGCGCGGACTTCCTGGATATCCCCGACAACTATTACGACGACATCGAAGCCAAATACGACCTCGCCCCCGATCTGATGGCGCAGCTGCGCGCCAACCACATCCTCTACGACCGCGAAGGCGACGGCGAATTCTTCCAGGTCTACACCCACATCTTCGACGAACGCTTCTTCTTCGAGATCGTCGAGCGCAGGAACTATCAGGGATTTGGCGCGGCCAACGCCGGCATCAGGCTGGCAGCACAGGCCCGCGAAGTGCGCCCGGCGAGCATGCCGCGGGTTTAGCCTCTTTCCCTCTCCCCCTGCGGGAGAGGGTGGCTCGCCGCGTAGCGGCGAGACGGGTGAGGGGTATCTATCCGCGAACTCGATGGAAATGACTTCGCGGAGAGATACCCCTCATCCGGCGCCCTAGCCGAAGCATTGCTTCGGCGTTCTTGGAAACGGCGGCCGAAGGCCGCCTTTGCCACCTTCTCCCGCAAGGGGAGAAGGAAGAGCTCCATCCACATCGTCCTTGCGAGGAGCGAAGCGACGAAGCAATCCAGAGTCGTCCCACAGGGGAATTCTGGATTGCTTCGCTGCGCTCGCAATGACGGAGGAGAGAGGTCAGCTCACTTCATCGCGCACTTGTCGTGGAAGCGATCCTGGTCGTTCTCCACGATGGTGGCGACGGTCTTCAGCGCGAGCTGGCCCTCGGCATCCTTGACCACGTCCTGCAGGTAGAAGCTCTGCACCGGGATGTGGTTGTTGCCGTATTTGAACGCACCGCGCAGCGACTTGAAGTTGGCCTTCTCCATCTCGGCCTTCATCTCGTCCTTCTTGCTGGTGTCGCCCTTCACCGCGACCACGGCGCTGTTGATGAGCTGGGCCGCGTCATAGGATTGCGCGCCGTAATAGGTCGGGCGCAGGTTGGTGTACTTCTTGCGGTAGTCGGCGACGAAGCGCTTGTTCTGCTCGTTGGGGAGGTCGTTGACCCATTCCTGCGCGCCGGGAACCCCTAACGCGTTCTCCTTCTGCAGCGGCAGCGACAGCTCGTCGACGGTGAAGGCGGTGTAGAGCGGCATCGTGCTCTTCAGGCCGGCCTGCGCATATTGATTGAGGAACTGCACGCCGGCGGCACCGGGATAGAACACGAAGATCGACTCGGCGCCCGAGGCGCGGGCCTTGGAGAGCTCGGCGGAGAAGTCGAGCTGGCTCGGCCAGACCGTGTATTCCTCGCCCTTGATCTCGCCCTTGAAGGTGCTCTTCACACCCGCGAGCATATCCTTGCCGGCCGCGTAGTTCGGCCCGATCAGGAACACGCTCTTGACGCCCTTCTGGTTCATGTAGAGGCCCATGGCGGCGGGCGTCTGGTCGTTCTGCCAGGAGGTCGAGAAAACGTAAGGGCTGCACAGCTCGCCGGCGAGCTGCGACGGACCGGCATTGGCCGAGACCAGGAAGGTCTTGGAATCGACCGCGGTCTTGAGCGAGGCCAGCAGCACGTTCGACCAGATATAGCCGACGATGAAGTCGACCTTGTCGGACTGCACCAGCTTCTCGGTCTTCTGCTTGCCGACATCGGGCTTCTGGCCGTCGTCCTCGTAGATCACCTCGACCGTCTTGCCGCCCATCTTGCGCCCGAGATGGTCGAGCGCGAGCTCGAAGGAATTGCGCATGTCGTTGCCGATCACGGCGGTCGGGCCGCTGAAGGTCGAGACGAAACCGATCTTGATGGTGTCGCCGGCGAATGCCGGGCTCGCCAGCACCAGCGCCGCTGCGCCCGCCAGCCAGAATGCCGTCCTCATAACCACTCCCCTCCTTATTATTGGTCCCGGAAACGGGGTGATCGCCGCCCCGGGCCTGTCTCTATTGAACGCAAAATCTGTCGAGCCGCCAATGGCTCAGCGCCTGCCCCTGCACCATATTTCGCCCCAATCGGGGATGGCAAGAAATATAATTCTACTCACTTCGGCCAAGCCTGCGGCGCTTTTCGCGCCGGATCGATACATCAGGCCAATGCGGCGATTGATGACGACTATTGGACCGCGGCGACCAATCCGCACTTAAATGAAGGTGAGCAGCAGCGAGATTCGAGGGTGCATCATGGCCGCCAATCCCCACCGCGTCGTCATCGTCGGAGCCGGCTTCGGCGGCCTGGAGACCACCTACCGTCTCGCGGGCGCCCCGGTCGAGATCACGCTGATCGACCGGCGCAACCATCATCTGTTTCAGCCGCTGCTCTACCAGGTCGCGACCGCATCGCTCGCGACCAGCGAGATCGCCTGGCCGATCCGCCATCTCATGCGTGACCGCCGCGAGGTGACGACGCTGTTCGCGACCGTCAGCGGCGTCGATGCCGAGCGGCGCTGCGTGCTGATCGACGACGGCAGCGAGGTGCCGTACGACACGCTGGTGCTGGCCACCGGCGCGCGCCACGCATATTTCGGCCACGACGAGTGGGAGGCATGGGCGCCCGGCCTGAAGACGCTGGAAGACGCGACCACGCTGCGCCGGCACATCCTGGTGGCCTTCGAGCGCGCCGAGCGCGAGACCGATCCGAAGCGGCGCGCCGCGCGCCTGACCTTCGTCATCGTCGGCGCCGGCCCGACCGGCGTCGAGCTCGCCGGCACCATCGCCGAGATGGCGCATCACACCCTGCCCGCCGACTTCCGCAACATCGACACCCACAAGGCGCGCGTCGTGCTGATCGAGGCCGATCCGCGCGTGCTCGCGGGCTTTCCGGACGATCTGTCGGCCTATGCGCAGGCCTCGCTGGAGAAGATCGGCGTCGAGGTCGTGCTGGGACAGGCCGTCACCGAGATCAACCGCGAGGGTGTCGTTTACGGCGGCGAGCTGCTGGAGGCCAAGACACGGATCTGGGCCGCCGGCGTGCGCGCCTCGCCCGCGGCCGAATGGCTGGGCGCACCGAGCGATCGCGCCGGGCGGGTGCAGGTGGAGGACGATCTCACCATTCCCGGCCATCCCGAGATTTTCGCGATCGGCGACACCGTCAACATCAATGCCTGGGACGGCAAGCCGGTGCCCGGCATCGCGCCGGCGGCCAAGCAACAGGGACGCCATGTCGCCGAGACCATCAAGGCGCGGCTGCGCGGCGAGAACAAGGGAGCGTTCCGCTACAAGCACTCCGGCAGCCTCGCGCAAATCGGCAAGCGGCTCGCCGTGATCGATTTCGGCAAGGTGAAGCTGCGCGGAACCATCGCATGGTGGATCTGGGGCATCGCCCACATCTACTTCCTGATCGGCCTGCGCCACCGCCTCAGCGTGGCGCTGAGCTGGCTCTGGATCTACTCCCGGGACCAGCGGGCGGCGCGGTTGATCACGCAGGGGTCGAGCAAGGTGGTGTAGGCTTTCTTCCTTCTCCCCTTGCGGGAGAAGGTGGCGTAGGCGGCCCTCGGCCGCCGTTCTAAAGTGAACGCCGAAGCGAAGCTTCGGCTACGGCGCCGGATGAGGGGTATGTCTCCACTCGCAAGACCGTTTGCGAGGAGAGAACCCCTCACCCGGCTTCGCTTCGCGAAGCCACCCTCTCCCGCAAGGGGAGAGGGTGCAGAGGCGCTCGTCGCAACAGCTCCCTCTACTTCACCAGCTCGCACCCGCCTTCCGTCAGCGGCCGGAACGCCTGGTCGGCGGGAATCGTCGAGACCAGCTTGTAATAATCGTAGGGGTATTTCGATTCCTCCGGCTTCTTCACCTCGAACAGGTACATCGGATGCACGACGCGGCCGTCCTGGCGGATCGTGGTGTCGCCGAACAGCTTGTCCTTGCCTTTGAACTTCTTCATCTCGGGCACGGCGTCCTTGGCATTGTCGCTGCCGGTGGCGGCAACCGCGTTGAGATAGGCGAGCGTGGAGGCGTAGACGCCGGCCTGGTTGCCGCTCGGCATCTTGCCGTTCATGCCCGGCCGCGCGGCGAAGCGTTTGGCGAAGGCGCGGGTGTCGTCGTTCATGTCCCAGTAGAAGGCTTCCATGAGCTGGAGGCCCTGCGCGACCTTGATGCCCATGCCGTGGACGTCGTTGATGAAGAGCAGGAACGCGACGAGCTTCTGCCCGCTCTGCTGAATGCCGAACTCGGCGGCCTGCTTCACCGCGTTGATGGTGTCGCCGCCGGCATTGGCAAGGCCAATCACCTGCGCCTTCGAACTCTGGGCCTGCAGCAGGAAGGAGGCGAAGTCCGACGTGCCGAGCGGATGCTTCGAGGAGCCCAGCACCTTGCCGCCGTGACCCTCGATGTATTTCTGCGCCTCCGCCTCGATGCCCTTGCCGAGCGCATAATCGACCGTGAGGAAATACCAATCCTTGCCGCCGCGCGACATCATCGCGGCAGCCGTGGTGTTGCCGGTCGCCCAGGCGTCGTTGACCCACTGGATGGTGTTGGGCGAGCAGGCCTTGCCGGTGAGATCGGAGCTTGCGGTGGACGACGCCAGGAAGGTCATGCGGCTGTCGCGCAGCAGCGTGTTGATGGACAGGCCAACCGCCGAGTTCGGCACGTCGACGATGGCGTCGACACCCTCGACGTCGAGCCATTTGCGCGCGATGGCGTTGCCGACGTCGGCCTTGTTCTGGTGGTCGGCATAGACGATCTCGACCTTGATGCCCTTAGCCCCGCCGTTGAAATCCTCTGCCGCCATGCGCGCGGCCTCGACCGAGCCCATTCCGTTGGTGTCCTGGAAAATGCCGGAGATGTCGTTGAGCACGCCGATGCGTACGACGTTGTCCGAGATCTCCGCGCTCGCCGCGCCGGTTGCCAGGCTCGCGGCCAGCGCGAGCGTCCACTTCAAATGCTTCATCATTCCCTCCCCTGTTTGTTGGCTGCCGGTCGTTGCCGGCACATCGAAATTCAGATCTGCCGCTCCGGCAGCCGCAACACCAGCCCGTCGAGTTCGGGCGTGATGTGGATCTGGCAGGACAGCCGGCTGTTCGGCAGCCGCTCGGCGGCCGTGCCGTCGAGCAGCGCGTCTTCATCGTCGGCGACCGCGGGCAGGCGCGCGAGCCAGCTTTCGTCGACATAGACGTGGCAAGTCGCGCACATGGCATTGCCGCCGCATTCGGCCAGGACGCCGTCGAGGCCGTGCCGGGTCGCGGCCTGCATGGCGCTCTCGCCGCCCGAGGTCTCGACGCGATCGGACTTGCCGTCGGGATGAATGAAGGTGATGGCGGGCATCAAGACTCCTCGTCAGGCCGGGGTGATGGTGACAGGCAGGCTGTCGAGCCCGCGCAGCGTGTTGTTGAAGCGGCGCTTCGGCTCGCCCGTGATCTCGATCTTTGCGATGCGGCGTGCCAGCGCCGTCAGCATCACCTCGCCTTCGAGGCGCGCGACGAGCTGGCCGACGCACATGTGGATGCCGGAGCCGAAGCCGACATGACCGGAGGTGCGGCGGGTGATGTCGTAGCTGTCGGGGCTGTCCCACCGCCTCGGATCGCGATTGGCGGCGGCGAGGAACATCAGCACCTTCTCGCCCTCGCCGATCCGCGCGCCCGACAGCTCGACCTCGCGCGTGGTGGTGCGGAAGAAAGTCTGCACCGGGCTCTCGAAGCGCACCGCCTCCTCGAAGGCGCCGCGCGCCAGCGAGAGATCGTTGCGCAGGCGCTGCCACTGATCGGGAAAGCGGGCGAGACAATAGACCGCCGCGCCAATGCCGTTGACGGTGGTGTCGAGCCCCGCCGACAGCAGCGAGCGAACCAGGAGCGGCGCCTCGGTGGCCGTGATGGCGCCCTCGTCGACCTGCGCATGAATGCAGGCGCCAAAACCTCCGGGCGCAAGATTGTCGCGCTGGCATTGCTCGGCGACGTAGGCCTGGTGCGGCATCGATCGCTCGATCGCCTCCTGGCGGAGCTGGTTGGGCGGACCGAACGCGTTGAACACGACGCTCGCATAGGGAATGAGATGCTCGCGGCCCTCGGCTTTCAGACCGAGCGCATCTGGAAAGATCGACAGCGGATAGGCTTCCGCGAGGTCGGTGATCGCATCGAAACTGCGCTTGTCGATCAGGGCATCCACCCGCTCCTCGGCCGCCGCCGCAAAACGGTCGCGCACCTGCTTCATCACGGTCGGCGACAGCACCTTCGACAGCACGGCACGGGTGCGGGTGTGCGCGGGGGGATCGGCCTCCAGAATCAGGCTCGGCGGCCGCCACGGCGTCTCCTTCTTGAAATCGGACAGCCCGACGCCGCGGCTGGAGCAGAAGGTGGCGGGATCGTTCAGCACGGCATGGACCTCGGCATAGCGCGCCACGCCGTAGACCTTCCATTTGTCGAGATAGACCACCGGCCCCGCCTCACGCAGCCGCTCATGCGTGGGATAGGGGTCGGCGAAAAATGTCATGTCGAAGGGATCGACGTCGAGATGCGGGACGCCCGATACGGCGGAGCCGGGTGCGCTCATTGAAGTCCTCCCTCATTTTGATCTTGTGAAAGGGCGGCGCATGCCCTTAGGTCTGCGGGCACGCCGCGAGTCAGAAACCCGATATGCCGCCGTCCTCGACCAGAGCCCGCCAAAAGCCCGCGCCCAATGATGCGGGACCGACGCTCGATCTCGACCGTTACGTCCCGGCGTTCGTCACCTTCATCGCCAACAAGCTGTCGAACAGCGCGACCGCGTTCTATCAGAAGCAATTCGGCGTCAACGTCACGGAATGGCGGATCATGTCGCTGCTGGCGATCGAGCCCGGCATTCCCGCCTCGCGCATCTGCCACGTCATCGGCTTCGACAAGGGCCCGGTGAGCCGGACGCTCGCGGGCCTGGAGAAGCGCGGGCTGGTCTCGATCCGCACCGACCCCAACGACGGCCGCACCCATTCGATCTCGCTGACCGCGAGGGGCCGCGCCACGCATGACAAGGTGATCGTGGCGGCGTTCGAGCGCGAGCGGCGGCTGCTGTCCTGCCTCAGCAAGGACGAGCGCGAGGTGCTGATCGACCTGCTGCGCCGGCTGCACGAGAATCTCGGCGCCGTGACGGACAGCAGCTACACCTGACACACCGCGCCGCGCTCGCGTCGCGCCGGCATCGCCGGGCATGCGCCCGCGCTTGCCCACGGCACCATTCCTGCCGAGCATTGTTTCCTCCGAGATCGGACGCACCGGTTCACCCGCCGTCGTCCTTGTCTGGAACGGTTCGCACAGATTAGTTGCTTAGGCAACAAAAGAATCGGCAGGATATTGCGACAGGATGGTTGGCGTATCGGGCGCTTACCTCTCCCCGTCATTGCGAGGAGCTCTTGCGACGAAGCAATCCAGAATCCCTCCGCAGAAAAAGAGCTGGATTGCTTCGCTGCGCTCGCAATGACGGTATGGAAACAGATGCGCCCAACCAATGAGCTCTCGTGTCCCGGACGCGCTGCAGCGTGAAACGCTGCTGCGCAGAGCCGGGACCCATGCGGCCGCGCACACCAGGAGAGATGGGCCCCGGCTCTGCAGCGCATCACTTACGTGCTGCGCTGCGTCCGGGGCACGAGACGAGTCAATGCGGCGAGAGACGCTTTACTCGTTAGAGCCCCACCCACTCCCCCGACGCCTCATCATTCAACCGCGCCACCGCATCCGACCGCCGCGTCAGCACGGCGCGCTGGTTGATGTAGCCCTTGTCGGTGATCTCGCCGCCGTCCACCGATGGCGGCTCCGCGAGCAGCAGCGCGCGCGTGGCGTGGCCGGAGGAGTTCGCACCCTGCTGCTTCAGCTTTACCAGGCCCTGCGCGATGGCGCTGCGGACCTTGGCATGGGCCAGCACATCGACCACGGCCGCCGTCTCAGGCAGACCGGCATGGGCGCGGCAGGCGGCAATGTTCGGGAACACCAGGAAGCGTACCTCGTCGCCGCCATGACCTGCCACGACGATGTCCTGCGCGAGCGGCGCCAGCGCGGCGATGCCGGCAACGCGCAGCGTGCCGACGCTGACCCAGGTGCCGGAATTGAGCTTGAAGTCCTCGGCGACGCGCCCGTCGAAGAACAGCCCGCGCTCCGGCCGCGCGCCGTCGGCAAGCTTCACGGCATCGCCGATGAGATAGAACCCCTCCTCGTCGAACGCCTGCTTCGTCAACTCGGGCGCCTTCCAATAGCCCGGCGTGACGTTTGGACCGCGCACACGCACCTCCAGCTTGTCGCCAGACGCGACCAGCTTCAGCTCGGTGCCGGGAATCGGCACGCCGATATTGCCGGAGCGTTCGGCGAGGAAATGGCAGTCGGTCGCGAGCGGCGAGGTTTCAGTCGAGCCCCAGGCCGAAACCATCGGCAGCGGACGGCCGACGGTCTCCACGGAAAGCTGCTCGAGCGCGTCCCAGAGATTCTGCGGCAGCGCCGCGCCGGCATAGAAGGCGAACTTCACCTCGCTGAAGAAACGGCGACGCAACTCCTCGTCGCCGCGCAATGCCGCGATCAGCATGTCGAAGCCGCGCGGCACGTTGAAATAGACCGTCGGCATCACGCTCTTCAGATTGGCGAGCGACGTCGCAAACAGGCCGGGCGCAGGCTTGCCGCCATCGATGTAGAGCGAGCCGCCGTTGCGCAGCACGAGGTTGAAATTGTGGTTGGCGCCGAAGGTGTGGCTCCAGGGCAGCCAATCGAGGATGACGAGGTCGCGGTCCTGCGCGAGGAAAGTCCAGGTCTGCGCCTTGGCCTGCTGGCTCGAGGTCAGCATGCGCTGGGTGTTGATGACCGCTTTCGGCGTGCCGGTCGAGCCCGAAGTGAACAGGAATTTTGCGATCGTATCAGGCGTCACGGCGGCGAAGGCCGATGCGACATCGGGAGTCTCCGGCGTCGCCGCGATGGCGCGGAAGGCGAGCGCATCGGCATCGCCGGCATTGCCGCTGATGATCTGCGCGTTGTGCAGCGGCCTGATCGCAGCGAGCGCCGCCGCGAACGGCTTCGTCGCGGAGACATAGATCGCGCCGGGCTGAAGCAGCGCGATCATGCTTTTCAGCTTGTCGAAATCCCTGGACATCAACGAATAGGCCGGCGAGATCGCGGCCGAAGGCACGCCGACATGCTGGGCGGCGAGCGCAAGCAGCGCGTGATCGATGCTGTTGTCGGAGAGAATGACGACCGGACGCTCCGCGCTGAGCTTCTGCGCCAGAATCCACGACGCGGCCGCACGGACCCGCCGCAAGGCACCCGAATAGGTCATGGTGGCCCAGGGCGCATCGGCGCCGTCACGCTCGGCGAGGAAGATCGTATCGGGCGTCTGCCGCGCAAAATGCTCCAGCCAGTCACCGATGCAGCGCGCGCTCTCGCCCAAGGGTTCGGACGAGCGCAGCACGATGCTGCCATCAGGGCGATGCTCGGCGACGGTTTTAGGCGCCGCGAACAGATCCGACGCATCGCCGCGTGGGGCCGACGTCATGGTTTCCTCCTCGCCCGGACGTTCCGGATCGGACGCAGCCTCATTCCGGGCTGCCTTGGCCATAATGTCGTCCACCGCAATTGTTGTCGTCAACAACAATCTTCCACTCCGGCCGTCGAGGCGCTAGGGTTGCGCGGCAGGAGAGACAAATTGACAGCCACCGCAGCCCAGACGCGACCGCGCAAACGATCCGGCAACGGCGCCGCGCGGCCCGCCGATGCCGACGAGATCGGCCTCGACGCCCTGGTCGGTCATGCCGGCTACGCGGTGCGGCGCTTCCAGATCTGGATCTTCCAGGACTTCATCAGGACGCTGGGCGACGTCGACATCCGGCCGACGCAATACTCGGTGCTGACGGTGATCGGCGCCAATCCGGGCCTGTCGCAGATGGCAGTGGCAAAACGTCTCGGCATCGAGCGCGCCCGCCTGGTGCATCTGCTCGACAGCCTCGAGCAGCGCAAATACGTCAAGCGGGTCAAGTCGAAGGCGGACCGGCGCTCGCACGCGCTGCACCTCACCAGCCAGGGCGAGACGGCGCTGGCGAAGTTCAAGCGGCTGGCTGCCGAGCACGAGCGGCACGTCGAGGACAAGATCGGGAAGGAGAACCGGGAGCAGCTGCTTCGCATCCTCGCCGGCTTCACCTGATCCGGCCTGCCCACGATTTGGGCAGATGCCCCGAACCGGGCGCCGACGCAATAGCCTGCTTGCCGCTCGGCGTCTCGCCCAAGCCTATGATCTCACGATAATATCCGGAGCGACCGCGCTGCCCGGATAATGTACACAATGGCACATCGCTTGCTTCAATCGGGTGAGACCTGTTGCCGGAGTTTTGTGACCATGGGGGCTGAGCAGCCTGAAACGATCGCCGCGATTGTGGCCGCGCATCGCGCGGGAACGATGACGCCGGCCGAGACGATCGCGCGGACCTATCAGCGCATCCGCGACCACAACGACCCCGCCGTGTTCATCAGCCTGCGCGACGAGAAGGACGCCATCGCGGAGGCCGAGACGCTCGCGGCGCGCGCGGACGCAGCCAGCCTGCCGCTCTACGGCGTGCCCGTCGCGGTGAAGGACAATATCGACGCGCTGGGGTTTCCGACCACCGCGGCCTGCCCTGATTTCTCCTATACGCCCGTACACGACTCGACCGCGGTGCAGCGCCTGCGCGCGGCCGGCGCCATCATCATCGGCAAGACCAATCTCGATCAGTTCGCAACCGGCCTCGTCGGCGTGCGCTCGCCCTACGGCATCCCCAGGAACTCTATCCGCGAGGAGCTCATCCCCGGCGGATCGAGCTCGGGCTCGGCGGTCGCGGTCGGCGCGGGGCTCGTGCCGCTGTCGCTGGGCACCGACACCGCCGGCAGCGGCCGCGTGCCGGCAATGCTCAACAACATCGTCGGGCTGAAGCCGAGCCTCGGCATGATATCGACCGCGGGCCTCGTGCCGGCCTGCCGCACGCTCGACTGCATCTCGGTGTTCGCACTGTCGGTGGACGATGCCGCACTCGCGCTCTCCGTGATGGCCGGGCCCGACCAGGCCGATCCGTTCTCGCGCGACCGGCCGCTCGGCGCGATCACGCCTCTCCCCGCAAACCTTCGTCTGGGCGTGCCGCGCAACGGGCAGCTGATCTTCTTCGGCGACAAGAAGGCGGAAACCGCTTACGCCGATGCGCTGAAGCGCTGGACCGCGCTCGGCGCAGAGCTGGTCGAGTTCGACCTCGAGCCGCTCTACGAGACCGCGCGGCTGCTCTATGAGGGACCGTGGGTCGCCGAGCGCTATCTCGTCATCAAGAACCTGCTGGCCTCGGCGCCGGATTCGATTCATCCGGTGACGCGCGAGATCACCGCGGCCGGCGCGCGGTTGACCGCGGCGGAAACCTTCTCCGCGCTCTACCGCCTGCAGGGCCTGCGCAAGATCGCCGAGCGCACGTTTGCGAACATCGACGCGCTGATACTGCCGACCGCGCCGACGGCCTATACGACCGCGCAGGTGCTGGCCAATCCGATCGAGCTCAACAGCCGGCTCGGCACCTACACCAATTTTGTCAACCTGCTCGACCTCTGCGGCCTGGCGATACCGGCGTCGATGCGCAATGACGGGATTCCCTTCGGCATCACGCTGCTGGCGCCTGCGGGGCGTGATGCAATGCTCGCGAGCATCGGCCGCGTCTTCCATGCGGATACGAAGCTGACGGTTGGCGCTAAGGGCGTGGCGCACCCTGCGCTCGCGCCGCTCCCTGCAAGCAGCGGTGATGAAATCCCGATCGCCGTTGTCGGCGCGCATCTCTCCGGCATGGCGTTGAACGGTGAGTTGACCGCACTCAGCGGAAAGCTGATCGAGGCGACCAAGACCGCGCCCGACTACAAGCTCTATGCGCTCAACACCACGCCGCCGAAGCCGGGCCTGCTGCGCGTTGCGGCCGGCACGGGCGCGTCGATCGAGCTGGAGATCTGGTCGCTGTCGGCGGCCGCCTTCGGCAAGTTCGTCAATGCCATTCCCGCGCCGATGGCGATCGGCACGATCCGGCTTGCCGACGGCCGCAGCGCGAAGGGTTTTCTCGTCGAGCCGGAGGTGCTGGGCGAGGCGCGGGAGATCACGGCGTATGGCGGCTGGCGGAAGTTCATGGCGGAAGGCGCGAAGGCGTAACCGGTCTCGTGTCCCGGGCGCAGCGCATCACGCAGTGATGCGCTGCCGAACCGGCAACTGTTATGTCGGCTTGGCCTTTAGGTAGGGCTTCCTTTCGCGCATCATGGCGTTGAGGACGGTTAGTAGC
>NZ_JAFCLT010000014.1:0-153136 GCF_018130885.1 Bradyrhizobium sp. KB893862 SZCCT0404 | reverse complement strand
TCGCCTTGACCGGCGAGCACGATGCCGCACTCTTGCCCCTGATCGACCTCTTGACGAACATCACGGTAGATGCCCCGCCCCCGTGCGCAATTGCGCACTAGGCGGGGCATGACAGCGGTGGGGATAGCTAGACTGGAGTTCCTACGGCCGCAGGCTTCGTCGCCGAGGTCACCCCACCCTCCGCCAGATGCCGTCCCGCGATATACCCGAACGTCAGCGCCGGCCCGAGCGTGATGCCCGGCCCCGGATAATTGCCGTTCATGATCGAGCCCATGTCGTTGCCGCAGGCATAGAGCCCCGCAATCGGCGTGGCGTCATCCCGCAGCACGCGTCCTTGCGCATCCACTTTCATGCCGATCGCGGTGCCGAGGTCGGCGGGATAGATCCGCATCGCAAAGAACGGCGCACGGAGGATCGGCGCGACGCAAGGGTTCGGCTTGTGGCCGGCATCGCCGAGATGGCGCTGGTAGACGGTGCTGCCTCGGCCGAATTCGGGATCGCGGCCTTCCTTCGCAGCTTCGTTGTAGCCGGCAATCGTCGCCGCGAGCACGGAAGGCTTGATGGCAATCTTCGCCGCTAACTGCGCGATGTCAGGCGCCTCGATCAACTCGCCGCTTGCGACATAGCGCCGGACACCGTGCGTGAACGGCTTGATACGGCCGAGACCGTAAGCCCATAGGAACGCGCGGTCGCAGACGAGATAGAACGGCCGGTCCGGCTCGCCATTGCCGTCGCGCAGCATGGCGAGCACGAACTCGTGGTAGGACAGCGCCTCGTTGACGAAGCGCCGGCCGGCCGCGTTGACGGCGATCACTCCGGGCTTGGCACGGTCCGTCACCGTGTGCGGAAACACACCACGGCTGCCGTCGGCGCGCCGGAACAGCGAGGCAGGGACCCAATAGGCCGGGCTGGTCGCGTCAGTATTGAGCGCGGCACCAGCCGTCGCCGCGAGCCGCAGCCCGTCGCCCGTGCCCGACGTGTTCGTGGCCGAGACAAATCCGGCGGCTGGCGGAAAGAACCGCTTGCGCAAACTCGCGTCGTGCGAGAAGCCGCCGGTCGCCAGCACCACGCCGCGGCGCGCCGCGATCAGGCGATCGCGCGCGCCATGGCGGATCACCACGCCCGCGACGCGATCGCCCTGCATCGAGAGATCCTCGACATCCGCGCTGAAGAGGATCTCGACCTGCCGCGCCAGCAGCGAGGCGTAAAGCCGCGCGGCGAGCGCATTGCCAAGATGCAGCGTCGTGCCGCGCGGCGAGTGCAGCCGCTGCAACGCGTAGGCGGAAACCAGCCGCGCTACCCGCAAGGTCGAGCGCAGCGATTTACCGACACGCCGCAGATGCGGAATGTCGAGCCGGTTGACCATCATCCCGCCGAACAGCGTAAATTCCGGCAAGGGCGGCCGCAGCCGCGCGAAAGCCTGGCCGAGCCGCGTGCCGTCGAAAGCCACCGGCTCCAGCACGCGGCCCCCCGATGTTGCGCCCAGCCGCTCCGGATAATAATCCGGATAGACTTTTACGGGCTGGAGCCGCACCTCGGTGTTGGCCTCGAGCCAGGCGACCGCCTCCGGTCCGCGCGCGAGGAAGGCGGCACGCAAACCGGCATTGGCGGGCTCGGGGACCGTGCCCGCCAGATATTGGACGGCATCGGTGATGCTGTCGGACAGTCCCGCCTCTTTCATCTTGGTATTGGCGGGAATCCAGACCATGCCGCCGGACCACGCCGTGGTGCCGCCGACAAAGGCGGTCTTCTCGATCACCAGCACCCGCAGGCCCTCGGCCGCGGCAACGGCCGCCGCCGTCATCCCGCCGGCGCCGGCGCCGATCACGACGACGTCGTAGGTCTCGTGCGCCGGCATCATGCGGCGGGTTTCCGGAAACGGGGCATGACACCGTCATACCCCTTCCCGGGCGCGTAACGCTAGCGCGCCGGCTTGCGCTCGATCGGATCGATGTCGATCGCCCGCAGGCGGCCGAGCCGCAGCACGTTCATGGCCAGCCGCCGGCCGATCCGGTCACGGTCGAGCACCCGGATCAGATCGTCGACGCCATTGATCTCGACGCCGTCGAGCCTGATCACGACGTCGCCGGGCAACAGGCCCGCCTTGGCCGCGGGGCCGTCCGGCTCGATCTGCATCAGCAGCGCGCCCATCTTGTTCTCGACGCCGGCCAGCACCGCGTGCCGCCGCGGGACCGGCGCGGTCTGTCCGGCAACGCCGATATAGGCGCGGCGGACATAGCCGTGGCGGATGATCTCCGACAGCACGAACTGCGCGGTGTTGCTGGCGACCGCAAAGCAGATGCCCTGCGCGCCGTTGATTATGGCCGTGTTGATGCCGATCACCTCGGCATTCGACGACACCAGCGGCCCGCCGGAATTGCCGGGGTTGAGCGCAGCATCGGTCTGGATCACGTCCTCGATGGTGCGGCCGCTGACCGAACGGATCGAGCGGCCGAGCGCCGAGACCACGCCGGCGGTCACGGTCGATTCGAAGCCGAGCGGATTGCCGATCGCGATCACGAGTTGGCCACGCCGCAGGCTCTTGGAATTGCCGAGCGCGGCATAGGGCAAGTCGCGCACGCCATTGGCGCGCAGCAGCGCAAGATCGGTGTCGGGGTCGGCACCGAGCACCTGCGCATCGCCGACATGACCCTCGACGTCGCGCAGCCGGATCTCCTTCGAAGAGCCGACCACGTGGCTGTTGGTGAGGACAAGCCCGTCCGGCGAGATCACGATGCCGGAGCCGAGCCCGCCGCGCTCGCGGCCGTTCGGCACCTTGGGACCGGTCTCGACGCGCACGACGGCAGGGCCGACGCGGTCGGTGACGTCGATCACGGCATTGGAATAGGCGTCCAGCAGCGCCCGGTCGTCGGCCGGCGCAGCCACTGTCGCTCGCGATGACGCGGCGTCATCGGCGATGTCTGAGGTAAAATCCAGCATGGCAAGAGTCCTTGAGGCTCACACAGATGGTGGCCTGTTCCCTCGCACGCAAGTGCCCCGCCCGGGGCGCAAGGCTGGGCTGCCAGTGCTTGACTGACCGGATGGCTAGGTCGCCCGCCGCAGCGTGCCGGCCCTCGCCTTGACCGGATCGAGCAGCGACCAGTCGCCGTCCGGCAGCACATAGCCCTTGGGGAACGGCGCGCGCAGATCCAGCCCGAGCGAGCGCAGCACGCGGTCGTCGCGATAGTAGCATTGCAGCACGACGCGGACGAGCGTTGCTGCGGGCGCGCCGCCGGCGATGCGAAACTGCTGCGCGACATTTTCGCGCGCGGCTGGTTCGAGGTCGGAGAGCGGCATGCCGGCGAGCCGGGCCAGATGATCGAGCGCCGCCGCAACCAGCCTGGCGTCCCGGCCGAGGGTTGCGATGATGTCGGCCTGGATAATGTCGTCGTTGGCACCGGGGACGCGGTATTCCTCGCTCGGCGGAACGATCATCGCGGCGATGGTGCGCAAGTCCTGGCGCTGCCGCGGCGTGAGGGTGATCTGCTCGGACATGTCGGTCCTCTAGTCGAACAAATTGGCGAGGCGCTGCTTCATCTGGTCGGCGATGTACAGCGCGAGGGCCTGGATGGTGGAGGTCGGGTTCACACCGCCCGAGGTGACGAAAATGCTGCCGTCGACGATGAAGAGGTTCTTCACGTCGTGCGAGCGGCCCCATTCGTTGACGACGGAGCGCGAGGGGTCGGTGCCCATCCGCGCGGTGCCGAGCAGGTGCCAGCCGCCCCAGGGGATCGGCGAGTTGACGCAGATGTCGGTTGCCCCGGCCGTCTCGAGAAACTCCCGGCCGCGCGCCAGCGCATGCTCCATCATCTTCCGGCTGTTCTCGCTGATGGTGTAGTCGATCCTCGGCGCGGGAATGCCGTGGCTGTCCTTCAAGACGGGATCGAGCGTGACCTGGTTGTGCTCCTCAGGCAGATCCTCGCAGATCGCCGAGAAGCCGAGCCTATGACCGTTGAGCTTGCGGAAGACGCGGTGGTGATCCTCGCCCCAGGGCAAAATGCCCTTCTGCTCGCTGACGACGGCCTCGAACACCGGCCCCGCCCCGCGCACGAACTGGACGCCATAGCCGCGCACGAAGCCGCGCGACAGGTCGGTGTCGTACCACTCCTTGCTCCACAGGCAGGTCGGCGGCGCGCGGTTCGAGTCGGTCGGCTCCTTCACATAGCCGTAGATCTGGGCGTAGGGATGGAACATCAGGTTCTTGCCGACGAGGCCCGACGAATTCGCAAGGCCGTTGGGGAAACGCCCCGACGCGGAGTTCAGCAGCAGGCGCGGCGTGCCGACGCCGTTGCAGGCGATGATGACGACATGCGCCGGCTGGAACTGCTCGACGCCGTCCTTGTCGCAATAGACCACGCCCGAGGCCATGCCGTTCTCGTCGGTGGTGATCTCGCGCACCCGGCAATGGGTGCGCAGCTCGACGCCGGCACGGACCGCATGCGGCCAATAGGTGATGTCGGTGGAGGATTTCGCGCCTTGCGCGCAGGCCGGCGTGCAGTGGCCGAGATTGATGCAGCGCGCCCGGCCCTCATAGTCCATGGTCGCGACCGTGGTGTCCGACGGCCACCAGTGCCAGCCGCGTTCGTTCATGGCCTTGCCGATGATGGCACCGGACAATCCCATCGGCTGCTGCGGCATCGGGGGATGCGTCAGCGGCGACAGCGGATCACCCGACAGGCCTGACGTTCCCATCATGCGGTCGTTCTCTTCGAAGAACGGCGTCAGCGCGTCGTAGTCGAGCGGCCAGTCGTCGGCGACGCCGTCGAGCGTCTTCACCTTGAAATCGGAGGGATGCAGCCGCGGCCAATGCGCCGTGTACATCACGGTCGAGCCGCCCACGGCATTGTAGTTCACGACCTTGATCGGCGAATTGTCGTCGTTGATCGGATAGTCCTCGGGACGGCCCCGGACATTGGGGCTCGACGACCACTCGCCGTAGAACTTGGCCTCCCAGTCCCGGCCCGTGCTGGGATATTCCGCCGGGTTCATCCAGCCGCCCTGCTCCAGGCAGAGAATGTGCATCTTGGTCTCGGCCAGCGACCACGCCACCGCGGCGCCGGATGCGCCGGCACCGATGATCAGGACGTCCACGGGGTCTTTCATCGCAACCTTTTCCTCCCCTCGCCGCTTCCCGGGCGATTCGGCCTTTCGAGGTCCGAAAGGCTGCACAAACGATAGGATCAGAGCCGCGGCCGAGTAAAGCCGTGGGGCCGGAATGTCGCACTTCGCAGGGCGCAGACCATTGGTATCGCCACATCCGGATGCTAGGAACAGGGCGCACGAGCCATCGATAGCGAGACCTTATGTCCTTCCGAAATTTCTTTGCCGCCGCCCGCGCTTTTGCGCTCGTTTCATTTTTCGCCCTGTCCGGCTTTGCGGTCATTTCGACCCCCGCCTCCGCACTGACCGCCGCCGCGACGGTCCGCGACGGCAACTCGATCCAGCTTGGCGACGTCACCTACCGGCTCGACGGCGTCGACGCACCCGAGCTGGACCAGGTCTGCATCGACGATCACGCGGATACCTGGACCTGCGGCATCGAGGCCCGCGACCAGCTGGCGAAGCTGATCAACAAGCGCTCGGTGCGCTGCGACGACGTCGGCCCGGAAAAGAGCTTCGGCAAGCGCCACCGCGCCATCTGCACGGCCGAGGGCGAGAAGACGAGCTTGAACGAGCAACTGGTCAAGCTCGGCTATGCCATCGCCCGCGAGCCGATCAAGGCGAACGTCAAGCCGGCGGCGAACGACGCCAAGTCGGCGTCGGCCGGGATCTGGAAGGGCTGCTTTGTTGCACCGCAAGATTTCCGCAGCGGCAAGAAGGACGGCGCACTGCTGGGCGCCGCCTGCCGCTCCGACCGCGACAAGGAGATTCGCGCCGTGCTGTTTCCCGAGGAGCTGACGATGCCGCCGAGCTGCAGCATCAAGGCCAAGCTCGCGGTGCGCGCCCGCGTCACCGGCAACATCGGCATCTATCACTTGCGAGGCTGCCCCAGCTATCCCGCGACGACCAAGCCGGACCGCTGGTTCTGCTCGGAGGACGACGCCCAGGCTGCCGGCTTCCGCAAGGCCTACAACTGCCGCCGGCCAAAGTGAACAACCGGTTCACGCAGCCGTGAGTGGTAGTCCGAGACCGTATTGATCCGGAATTGAACTTCGGCGGGAGATGCCCCATCTCTATAGGTACGCTAGCGCCTTGCGCGAGCGTTCCTTGGCAGCAATCCGGTTCGGATTTTGCTCGGGCGTTTCCTCCCTAGACTTGGGCCGCTTGTCATCCACAAGCGGCTCTTCTTTTTTGTACGGACGTGAAGGCCGATTCTGCCGCGGCCGTCATGGCCGGTACAAGCCCAGGCATGACGGCGCAGCGCATCGCGGCGCATCCCCTACTGACGCATCATGATCTGGTCCATCGGCGGCATGTTGGCGTTCAGGTTCGACATGATCCAGACGGTGCCGCCGACCACCAGGAACACCACCAGCAGCCCGAAGGCCAGCGCCAGCACGTTGTTGGTGTTGTCGGGGCCCGTGGTGATGTGCAGGAAGAACACCAGGTGCACGCCCATCTGCGCGATCGCGAGCACGATCAGCGCGACGGGGATCGAAGGCTGCCAGACCAGATCGGTGCCGGCGATGAAGAACGACGTCGCGGTGAGCAGCAGCGCCAGGGCGAGACCGACGACATAACCCAGGATCCGCTCGCCGACACTGTGTTGCTCGTCCTCGCCCGGTGCGAGGTCGCGTTCGCCATGAACATGCGTCTGATCGGTCATGCGGCACTCCCGAGCAGGTAGACGACGGAAAAGACTCCGACCCAGATGATGTCGAGCGCGTGCCAGAACAGCGCAAAGCACATCATCCGGCGCAGGACGTCGGCGCGAAAGCCCTTGGCGAAGACCTGGGCCATCATGGTGAGCAGCCAGAGCACACCGGCCGACACGTGCAGGCCGTGGCAGCCGACCAGCGAGAAGAACGACGACAGGAAGGCACTGCGGGTCGGACCATAGCCGCGCGCGATGAGGTCGGCGAATTCCCTGAACTCGATGGCGAGGAAGATCAGGCCGAGCACGCAGGTCACGGTCATGCCGAGATAGAACCAGAACCGGTTGCGCACGTCGGCCGCGATGCTGGCCATGCCGCAGGTGAAGCTCGACAGCAAGAGGCAGACCGTCTCGATCGCGACGTTGCGCTGCTCGAAGATCTCCGCGCCGCTGGGGCCGCCGGCGGTCTGACCGTGCAGCACCGCATAGGCCGCAAAGAAGCAGGAGAACATCACGATGTCGGATAGCAGAAAAACCCAGAAGCCGTATGCCGTCACGATCCGCTTCGATGCAGGTCCGGGATGTTCGACGACGACGCCGATGTGATGGGGATCGGCATGCGCGCGGCCGGCGGTTGCGGTCATCGACATCAGATTGCCCCCGCCATGCTGACGAGGCTGCGCCGTTCCTCGAGATTGACGCGGTCGATCCGGGCGACCTCCTCAGCCGGAATGACGTATTCATCGTGGTCGCGCCAGGCGAACACGACGAAGGTCGCGAACGCGCCGAGGCCGCCCAGGATCACCATCCACCAGATGTGCCAGATCAGCGCGAAGCCCATGATGGTGGCGAAGAACGCGCAGACGAAGCCGGTCGGCGAGTTCCTGGGCATCTCGATGTCGTGATATTCGGGGTCCTCATGCTCCAGCGATTGCTGCTGCGCGCGGACCTTCATGTCCCAATAGGCGTCCTCGCCGCGGACATCGGGATGGAAGGCGAAGTTGAACACCGGCGGCGGCGACGAGGTCGCCCATTCCAGCGAGCGGCCGTCCCAGGGATCGCCGGTGCGGTCGCGCAATGCCTCGCGGTTGCGGATACTGACCACGAGCTGCATGATCTGGCAGATCACGCCGATCGACAGCACGGCCATGCCGATTACCGCGACGATCATCCAGGGCCGCCAGGCCGCGACGTCGTAGTGCTGCAGGCGCCTGGTCATGCCGAGCATACCGGCGATGTAGAGCGGCATG
The DNA here is from genome assembly GCF_018130885.1 of Bradyrhizobium sp. KB893862 SZCCT0404. Taxonomy (NCBI): domain Bacteria; kingdom Pseudomonadati; phylum Pseudomonadota; class Alphaproteobacteria; order Hyphomicrobiales; family Nitrobacteraceae; genus Bradyrhizobium; species Bradyrhizobium sp. KB893862 SZCCT0404. The sequence goes on along the minus strand of NZ_JAFCLT010000014.1, from coordinate 145,132 downwards.
AAGGTGACCCAGAAGCCCGTGAAGGTGAACCAGAACGCGGCCTTGCCCCAGCGCTCGTCGAGGCGGAAGCCGAATGCCTTCGGGAACCAGTATTCGAAGCCGGCAAAGGCCCCGAACAGCACGCCGCCGATGATGACGTTGTGGAAATGCGCCACCAGGAACATGCTGTTGTGAAGCATGAAGTCGGCCGGCGGCACCGCGACCAGGACGCCGGTCAATCCGCCGATGATGAAGGTGACCATGAAGCCGACCGACCACAGCATCGGCGTCGCGAAGCGGATGCGGCCGCCATACATCGTGAACAGCCAGTTGTAGATCTTCACGCCGGTCGGTATCGCGATGATCATGCTGGCGATGCCGAAGATGGCGTTGACGTTCGGCCCTGCGCCCATCGTGAAGAAATGGTGCAGCCAGACCATGAAGGAGACGACGCAGATCGCCATGGTCGCGAGCACCATCGAGCGGTAGCCGAACAGCGCCTTGCCGGAGAAGGTCGACACCACCTCGGAGAAGATGCCGAACGCCGGCAGCACGAGGATGTAGACCTCGGGGTGTCCCCAGGCCCAGATCAAATTCATGAACATCATGACGTTGCCGCCGGCTTCGTTCGTGAAGAAGTGGAAGCCGAGATAGCGGTCGAGCAGCAGCATCGCGAGCGTCGCGGTGAGGATCGGAAACGCGGCGACGATCAGGAGGTTCGAGGCCAGCGTGGTCCAGCAGAACATCGGCATGCGCAGATAGTTCATGCCCCTGGTGCGCAGCTTCAGCACCGTGGTGACGAGATTGATGCCGGCCACCAGCGTGCCGACGCCGGAGATCTGCAGCGACCAGGCGTAATAGTCGACGCCGACGCCGGGCGAATAGGACAGCCCGGACAAAGGCGGAAAGGCGAGCCAGCCGGTGCGCGCGAACTCGCCGACCACCAGCGAGACATTGACCAGCAGCGCGCCGGTCGCGGTCAGCCAGAAGCCGACCGAATTGAGCGTCGGGAACGCGACGTCGCGGACGCCGAGCTGGAGCGGCACGATGAGGTTCATCAGCCCGATCACGAACGGCATCGCGACGAAGAAGATCATGATGGTGCCGTGCGCCGAAAAGATCTGGTTGTAATGTTCGGGCGGCAGATAGCCCTGCGACTGGAAGGCGACCGCCTGCTGGATCCGCATCATGATGGCATCGCTGCCGCCGCGCAGCAGCATCACCGAGGCCAGCAGGATGTACATGACGCCGATGCGCTTGTGATCGACGCTGGTGATCCATTCGTCCCAGAGATAGGGCAGATGCCCCTTCACCACGACCCAGATCAGCACCGCGAGGATCGCGACCAGCACCACCCCGCCCGCGATGAGCGGAATCGGCTGGTCGAACGGAATGGCCGACCAGTCGAGCTTACCGAGCATCGTGGCCTCCACTGTGCGGCCGGCCGGCATCCGATAGCAGCTCCGGCCCGGGCCCCGGGGGAATGTGCTGGGTCGCGATCAGGTCGAACAGGCGCGAGTCTGCAAGACGAAAGGTCAGCCGGCCGCGCTCGATGCCCTGCTGCATCAGCTTCTTGTAGCTCTCCTCGTCCAGCACGGCATCGGACTTCGCCGTCGTCGCCACCCAGTCCGGAAAGGCGAGCGGCGAGATCACGTTGACGTCGAACATCATGTCGGGAAAGCCGTCGCCCGAGAAATGCGCCGACAGCCCCTGCAGCTTGCCCACGTTGTCGGCGCGCAGGTTCAGCCGCGTCACCATGCCGTTCATGGTGTAGATCATGCTGCCGAGCTGCGGGATAAAGAACGTGTTCATCACGCTCGACGACGTCAGCTGGAAGTTCAGCTCGGCGCCGGCCGGCACCGTCAGCGTGTTGACGGTGGCGATGCGCTGGTCGGGATAGATGAAGAGCCACTTCCAGTCGAGCGAGACGGCCTGGATGCGGACCGGGCTGCCGGTGCCGGGCACGGGCGCTGCGGGATCGAGCTGGTGCGAGCCGATCCAGGCGACGCCGCCGAGCAGGATCACGGTCAGCGCGGGGATCGACCACACCACCATCTCGACCCGGCCGGAATAAACGAAGTCGGGCTGGTAGCGCGCGCGCGTGTTCGAGGCGCGAAACCAGAACGCAAAGGCCAGGATCGCGAAAATGGTCGGGACCACGATCACGAGCATGATGAAGACGGAATCGACCAAAATGGTGCTGTTGGCCGCAGCCACAGGGCCTTGTGGATCGAGCAGATTCATCGGCAAGCCACTGGCGGTTGGGAAGCCCCGGGCGCAAGCGTAAAGCAAGAAACGCCCCGCAACAAACGCAGTTGTATCAGGACGGTTCCGGAAACCGTCTTTCACAACCGCCCGATCCCGCGCGGCGGCATGCAATTCCGCGCGATATCAATGACATCCGCGCTGGGCCATCGGGCTTCTCTCCCCTCCACGGCGTTGCTATCGTCGGAAAAAACAGCGGGATGGAACGAGATGCGGGGGCCCGAGGATGATGCCGGCCTCGCCGGCAAGGTGGCGCTGATCAGTGGCGGCGGTGCTGCGGGCGATGGCATCGGCAACGGCCGCGCTGCAGCAATCCTGCTCGCCCGCGCCGGCGCGAAAGTGCTGGTGGCCGATCGCGACCTCAAGCTCGCCGAACGCACCGTGGACATGATCACCGCCGAGAGCGGGACCGCCGCAGCACATGGCGGCGACGTCACCAGCGAAGCCGATTGCAAGGCGCTCGTCGAGGCCGCGCTCGACCGCTGGGGCCGGCTCGACCTGCTCGACAACAATGTCGGCATCGGCAGCCGTGGCAGCGTGGTGGACGAGACAGCCGAGCAGTACCGCCGCGTCATGCAGGTCAACGTCGAGACCATGTTCCTGCTCTCGAAGCACGCGATCCCCGCCATGATCCGGACGGCTCGGGGCGGCGCGATCGTCAACATCTCCTCGATCTCGGCGCTGCGACCGCGCGGGCTGACGACCTACACGACCTCCAAGGCCGCGATCATCGGATTGACGCGCGCGATGGCGGTCGACCACGGCCGCGACAACATTCGCGTCAACTGCATCTGCCCGGGACCGATGTACACGCCGATGGTCTATGCACGCGGCATGAGCGAGCAAGCCCGCGCCAATCGCGCCAAGGCCTCCCTGCTCAAGACCGAAGGCACCGCCTGGGACGTCGGTCACGCCGTCAAATTCCTGCTCAGCGATTTCGCCCGCTACATCACCGGCCAGGTGCTGGTGGTCGATGGCGGCGTGACGCTGCAGGCGCCGGAACGCGAGTCACAACAACACTGACGAGGGACACACAGAAATGGCACGCCTGCCCTATCTCGAGGCCGACCAGGTCGCGCCCGAATATCGCGACATGCTCAAGCGCAACACCAATTTGCACAAGCTGCTGGTCAACTCGCCGGAGATGGCGCGCGCCTTCAACGGCATCGGCGGCTATATCCGCTTCAAGAGCAAGCTCGACCCGCGCCTGCGCGAGCTTGCGATCCTCCAGGTCGGCTGGCTGGAGAAGTCGGAATACGAGTTCACCCATCATGTGAAGATCGGCAAGGAGTTCGGCGTCACCGACGACGACATCGCCGGCCTGATGGCGGAGACCGAAGGCAAGCCCTCGAAGCTGGAGCCGCTCGCCAAGGCGATCCTGAAAGGCGCCCGCGAGATGGTGCGCGAGCTCGCGATGTCGGATGCGACCTTCGCCGAGATCAGGAAAGACCTCTCCGACGAGCACATGGTGGACCTCGTCCTCACCATCGCCTTCTATTGCGGCGTGGTCCGCGTGCTCGCCACCATGAAGATCGACAACGAACCCTATTATAAAGAGGTACTCCAGCAGTACCCGATCCCGGGAGTGAACTGACATGCGCCTGAAGGACAAGGTTGCAATCGTCGTCGGCGCCGGCCAGAGCCCCGGCGAAGGCATGGGCAATGGCCGCGCCACGGCACTCACCTTCGCGCGCGAGGGTGCCAGGGTGCTGTGCGTCGACCATCATCTGGAGTCGGCGCAAGAGACCGTCGCGATGATCGCCGCGAAGAGCGGCACCGCCGCGGCCTTCAAGGCCGACGTGACGAAGTCTGCCGACATCAAGGCGATGGTGGCGGACGCGCAATCGCGCTGGGGCCGGATCGACGTGCTGCACAACAATGTCGGCGTCAGCCTCTCCGGCGGCGACGCCGAGCTGCTAGAGATCACCGAGGAAGCGTTCGACCGCATCGTCGCCATCAATCTGAAAAGCTGCGTTCTCGCGGCAAAGGAGGTGATCCCGATCATGCGCGCGCAAGGAAGCGGCGCCATCATCAACATCTCGTCCATGGCCGCGATCACGACCTACCCTTACGTCGCCTACAAGGCGACGAAGTCGGCGATGATCGCCTTCACCGAACAACTCGCCTACCAGAACGCCGAATACGGTATCCGCGCCAACGTCATCCTGCCTGGCCTGATGAACACGCCGATGGCAGTCGATACCCGCGCGCGCGAATGGCACAAGACCCGCGCCGAGGTCGAGGCCGAGCGCGACAGCAAGGTGCCGCTGCGCAAGAAGATGGGCACCGGCTGGGACGTCGCGAACGCCGCGTTGTTCCTGGCGTCGGATGAAGCGAATTTTATCACGGGCGTGACGCTGCCGGTGGACGGCGGGGCGAGCGTGAGAAGGGGGTAGGTCCCTTTCTTCCTTCTCCCCTTGCGGGAGAAGATGGCATGGGCGGCCTTAGGCCGCCGTCTCTTAAAGACGCCGAAGCGAAGCTTCGGCTATGGCGCCGGATGAGGGGTTCTCTCCGCGCGCTGTAGTGAGCGTTGGACTCGTGGATAGAACCCCTCACCCGCTTCGCCGCTACGCGGCGAGCCACCCTCTTCCGCAAGGGGAGAGGGTGCAGCGTCACCGCGGCGTGCTTGTCACCCGCCAGATCGTGCCGTTGCCATCCTCCGACACCAGCAACGATCCATCCTTCGCCACTGCGACACCCACCGGCCTGCCCCACACCTCGATGTCGCTCACCACGAAGCCCGTGACGAAATCCTCGTACTCGCCCGTCGCCTTGCCGTCCTTCATCTTGATGCGGATCACCTTGTAGCCGGTGCGCTTCGACCGGTTCCAGGAGCCGTGCTCGGCGGCGAAGGCCTCGCCCTGATACTCGGGCGGAAACTGCGAGCCCTGGTAGAAGGTCATGCCGAGCGAGGCCGAGTGCGGCTGGATCAGCACGTCGGGCACCGTCACCTTGTCCTTGAGATCCGGCCGCGCGCCGGCATGGCGCGGATCTTCGTTGCCGCCGATATAGAACCACGGCCAGCCGTAGAACGCGCCCTCCTTCACGCTGGTGACGTAGTCGGGCACGAGGTCGTCGCCGAGACCGTCACGCTCGTTGGTCGAACACCAGGGCAGCGCGGTCTGCGGCTGGATTGCGAGACCGACGCAATTGCGGATGCCGGTGGCGTAAACCTTCCGCTCCTTGCCATCGGGCGTGAAGGCCAGCACCGCGGCGCGCTCGAGCTCGCTGGCCCAGGTCGCGCCGAGCGGCTGCGCCTTCGACCATGCCTCCAATCCGCCGGGCGGCGTGCCCATGCCCTCGGCGACGTTGCTGAGCGAGCCGACCGAGACCAGCATGCGCTTGCCATCCGGCGTGAAGACGATGTCGCGGGTGGAATGGCCGCCATCATGCGGCAGGCTGGCAACGATCGTCTCCGCCTTGCCGCGCGCCTTGAGATCGCCGGCCTGATAGGGAAAGCGGACGACGCTGTCGGTGTTGGCGACATAAACCCATTGCGGATTGTCGCCGCTCGGGAAGAAGGCGATGCCGAACGGCTGCCGCAAGCCGCTGGCATAGACCTCGCTGGTCGCGACCTTGCCGCCCTCCGCGGCGCGCAGCACGCGGATGCTGCCCGCCCGCGTCTCCGCGACGAAGACATCGCCATTCGGCGCCACGCGGATGATGCGCGGCGCGCGCAGGCCCTCGGCGAACAGCTCGATCCTGAACCCCGCCGGCACCTGCGGCGAGGCATCCGGCGGCCGCGGCACCACGCGCGCGGAGCTCGCAACCGACCGCGTGGCGCCCGGCCGCACCAGATCCTGCGGCCGGATCAATCTGACAGTGCCCGGCTTGTCGGTCTGCCAGTCGCCGTAGGCGTCCTTGCCCTGCAGCACCGGCTCGGCCTGCGCAATAGCCGCACCCGCGACCAGTACGGCGACAGACAACACAGCAGTCGACATCCTGTTTTTCACGTCGTCATCCTTTCGGCCTGCCACGTCCACGGCATCAACGCGGATCGCCCGCAATTGGTCCGCGACAGGCAAGACACCTGCCGCGTCCCACATCAGCTCATGCCCGCATGATGTGCATGAGCCGCAGCCTATCGTACTGGAAAACAGCGCCGATAGGTGCGACACATTGCAAGGGAGCGGCCGCGATTGCGGTCATGAACGTTGCGGCGTCCATGTCGCACCTGATGGGGTGATCATGTGGGGATCCATCATATCGGAATGGGCCAGCCTGCTGCTCCGCTGGTTGCATGTCGTGGCGGCGATCGCCTGGATCGGAAGTTCCTTCTATTTCATCGCCCTCGACCTCAGCCTCAAGCCGAGGCGTGACCTGCCGGACGGCGTGCAGGGCGAGGCCTGGCAGGTCCATGGCGGCGGCTTCTACCGGATCATGAAATATCTGGTCGCCCCCAGCCAGATGCCGGACGAGCTCACCTGGTTCAAATGGGAGGCCTACACCACCTGGCTCTCCGGCTTCGCGCTGATGGTGGTGGTGTATTATCTCGAGGCCGATCTGTTCCTGGTCGACAAGTCGATCCTCGACCTCACGCCGTTCCAGGCCGGGCTGTTCAGCTTCTTCAGCCTCGCGCTGGCGTGGTTGCTCTACGAGGCCGCCTGCCGCAGCGGGCTCGCGCAGCGCGAGCTTCCCTTCGCTATTGGCGGCTATCTGTTCCTGGTCGCGCTGACCTATGCCTTCACCCATGTGCTGAGCGGCCGCGGCGCCTTCAACCAGATCGGCGCGATCATCGGCACCATCATGGTCGCCAACGTCTTCACGCTGATCATCCCGAACCAGAAGAAGATCGTGGCAGCGCTGGTCGCGGGGAAGGCGCCCGATCCCAAGCTCGGCAAGGCCAGCAAGGAACGCTCGGTCCACAACAACTACCTGACGCTGCCCGTGGTCGTGCTGATGATCAGCAACCACTATCCCCTGCTCTACGCGACGCGCTTCAACTGGGTCATCGTCGCGATCATCCTGGCGCTGGGACCGGTGATCCGTCACTTCTTCAACGAGGGTCATGCCGGGCGGAGATCGCCATGGTGGGTGTGGGGCGTCGCTGCGATCGGCGTGATCGCAATCCTCTTCCTCTCCGCCGCCGGCCCGCGCGAGGCGAAGACAAGTGCGCTGCCGGCGCCGGTCACGGTCGCCAATGTCGAGGAGATCGTGATGTCCCGCTGCAGCATGTGCCATGCCGCCGAACCGGTCTGGGCCGGCATCGTCACCGCGCCGAAGGGCATTCTGCTCGACGCGCCCGAGCACATCCATCGCAACATCCGCCTGATCGGCCGCGTCGCCGCCTGGTCCAATGCGATGCCGCCCGGCAACATCACCGAAATGACCAGCGAGGAGCGCGCCATCCTTGCCGCCTATATCGAGCAGGCACGCTGATGCCATTGCGTGTCGGCACGGCTTTTCGCGGAATGAAATTTCCGCAGCTCCCGCCGATTTGAAAATGACTCGATCGATTATCCAGCGTAGATAGGGACATCGGCCACTCGTGCCGCTCAATCCATCTGCCGCGGGGAAATCACAGTGGCCCTCAAGAACGTCATCGGAATCGACCACGCCGTGGTCATGGTGAAGGACCTCGACAAGGCCGCCGAGAACTATCGGCAGCTCGGCTTCACGATCTCGCCGCGCGGCACCCATAGCGCGCATATGGGCACCGGCAACTACACCATCATGTTCGACCCCGATTACATGGAGCTGCTCGGCGTGCTCGTGGCGACCGAGCACAACGCGCCCGCGCGCGCCTTCGTCGACAGGCACGGCGAAGGCATCGAACGCATCGCCTTCACCGCGGTCGATAGCGCAGCCGGCGCCGAGGAGATCCGTGCGCGCGGCCTGACGCCGATCGGCCCCACCGATTTCGAACGTCCCGTCACCCTGCCTGACGGCACGATCTCGGCGGCCAAATTCCGTACCTTCATGTGGCCGACCGCCGAGGCGCCCGGCGGCGTGCGCATCTTCGCCTGCCAGCACAAGACCCGGGAGACCGTCTGGATCCCCGAGCTCATGAAACACGCCAACGCAGCAAGGCGCATCAAGCAGACGCTGATCGCAACGCCCGAGCCCGCGCAGGAAGCCGCGCATCTCGGCCGGCTGATCGACCGCGAGCCGAAGGCGGAGGCCGACGGCGCCGCGACCGTACCTTCCGGCGGCGAGCGCGCCGACTTCGTCTATCTGACGCTGGACCAGCTCGGAAAGCGCTATCCCGGCGTGCCGCTCGCGGGTCTCTCCGAGCGCGGCGGCGCCGCGCTGGTGCTGGTCAGCGGCGATCTCGCCGCGACCGAGAAGGCGCTGGGCTCGACCGCGGTGCGAAGCGGACCTGCGATCTGCGTGCCTCCGGCCAAGGCCAACGGCACCCTGCTCGCCTTCGTTGCCGGCTGATTTTAACTAATTCTTTAACGTGTGTTTACCCGGCGGCTCTAGGATTCCCGGCGATCCAAGCCACCGGGGCCAAACGCATGTTCAAAGAGGGATCGCCGATCGCCTATGACGCGCCGGCCGAGCTGAAGAAATGGCCATCGCTGAAGGGCGAGAGGCAGAAGGACCGCGGTCCGCCCTATATGGTCTACAACGGCACGCTCGCCGACTGCGTTCGCGAACTCATGGGCAAGCCGATCAAGGGCATCTCGCTCTACGACATCATGACCAAACCGCAGGCCGCCTTCGACCAGACCGTGCTGTCGCCGGGCGATGCCGCCGAGATCGCGATGCGCAAGGATTTTCCGAAGGCGTAGGCGCCGCCGGTTTGACCTGCAATATCGCTCATAGCGCCGCGGCCCCGTAGATCCGCGGGCCGACGCAGCTCGTTCTTGCTGCGGGAACACCGTACTAACACCGGCCCTTCCGCGGAATCGCAGCTTCGCCGCAATTACGGTTAATGAAGTCCTCGTCACCGGTCGCGCCGGTCGTTCCCCCACAGTTCGAGGACTTTTACCGAGATGCGATTTCTCGTCGCGGCTTGCGCTGCGTTTCTGATCTTGATGTGCGACGTCGGCTCGACGACGTCCCGGCACGCAGAAGACGTCGACAACTCCCTTCCGAAGGCCGATCGCGGGCCTTCCCTGGTTCCCCTCGTCGAGCTCTTCCTTGCAAGCGTGCAGGCCATTGAACTTGCGAACGCACGCGCGGCCTACGAGGAGACGATTGAGCCGCCGCGCATGGTCGAGACCATCGTGCAGGCTCCGGCTTCGCCGACCGAAAGATTCTGCTACGCGCTGCGCGAAGCCGCCGAGGCCAGCGGCATTCCCGTGCCGTTCTTCGCGCGCCTGCTCTGGCAGGAGAGTCGCTTCCGCTCCAACGAGGTCAGCCCCGCCGGCGCACAAGGCGTCGCGCAATTCATGCCGGAGACAGCCGCCGAAGTCGGCCTCGACGATCCCTTCGATCCCATGAAGGCGTTGCCGGCATCGGCAAGATTCCTGCGCAAGCTCCGCGACGATTTCGGCAATCTCGGTCTCGCCGCAGCCGCCTACAACGCAGGGCCCGGCCGCATCCAGAAATGGCTGGCCAGGGAGAGCGAGCTGCCGCGCGAGACGCGCGACTATGTCCGCATCATCACCGGCACCAAGGCCGAGGACTGGACCGAGCGTTCGGAAGCTCTCGCGATCAGGATCGACCTGCCGCGCGAAGCGCCGTGCGAAGGCATCGGAAGCCTGTCGAAGTCGAAGGACATCGCCTGGGTTCCGGTGAACCTGACGCCCTCGGTCGTCACCATCATGCGAAAGGCGGAGCAGCTTGCGGCACGGCTGTCGGCCAACCGCGCACGCAAGCGGTTCGCGTCCCTGCTGCGCAAGAGCGGTTCGGCACATGACAAGGCGCGCAGCATGATTGCGGCGCGCGCGACAAAGGGCGCGAAGATGCGCGCCATCCGCGTGGCATCGCGCGAACGATCCTCGAGCTGACTCACACCGGCTTGTCGTCGTCCGTCACCGGTGAGGTCACGACCAGGAACACGAGGTCGGTCAGACCGGAGTTCGAGATCGCATGCTCGACTCCGGGCGGCAGGAAGATCACATCGTGCTTGCGTACGACATGGTTCTTGCCCGCGATCTCCATCAGCCCCTCGCCGTCGAGCACGTGATAGACCTGCTCCTGCACCTTGTGATGATGGCGCGCGACATAGGCCATCGGCTGGTACATCGAGATGCGGTAGTCGATGCGGCGCGAGCCCGCCGTCTCCGGCATCACCAGCGGTTTCGACAGCGCACCGCCAAAATGGTTGGGGAATTCGCGCCAGGGCACCTCGGCGATGTTGCGGATGAAGGCGCCATTGCTCTCCTCGGCCATGATCGTGCTCCCTAGTTTACTAGCGCGCCGCCGTCGACATAGACGATCGAGCCCGTGGCAAATCCGTTGCTCATGAAGCTTCCGATCTGCCGGGCGATGTCCTCGGCCATGCCGACGCGGCCGACCGGCAAAGCCGCAGCCGTCTTCGCCAGCATCTCCTTGCGCGCCGCCTCCGGCATCGCGGCCCGGATCGGGGTATCGATCACGCCCGGCGACACCGCGTTGACGCGCACCGGCGCAAGCTCGAGCGCGAGCGCACGGGCGAGCGATTCGAGCGCGCCATTGGCCGCGCTGATGATCGCCGAGTTCGGCCGCGGCCTAACGCTGAGGAAGCCGGTGACCAGCGTGAGCGAGCCGCCCGGCCGGATCTCCGCTTCGCGCGCCACGCGCCAGGCGCCCCAGAACTTGCCTTCCATCGTCGCACGCACGTCCTCCATCGCAACCGTCTTGAACGGTCCGGTGCGAAGCTGCGCGGCGGTCAGCACGACGTGATCGACCGGGCCGGTGCGGCGGAACAGGTCCGCGACGCTCTGGTCGCTGGTGACGTCGGTCGGGATCGCCGTCACCTTGAGCCGCTCGGCAACGGGATCGAGCTTGGCGGCGCTGCGCGAGGCGATGATCACGTCAGCGCCTTCCGTCTTCGCAAGCTCCGCCGTGGCAAGGCCGATGCCTGAGGAGCCGCCGATCACGACGACCTTCTTGCCTGCGAGCGTCATTTCCATCTCCCGATATGTTCTTGATTGATGGGTCCGGGATCAGCCCGGCTGAAAGCGCGTGCCGATGCCGGCCTTGCTCTGGCCGAGGCCGGGCAGCTCCCAGACGCCGGCACCGGCGGGATTGACGTCGGCGGCGATATCGACGTCGATCAGGTAGGGCCTGTTGGCGGCGATGCCCTTGCGGATCGCCTCGCCGAGGTCGCCCGCGCGATCGACCCGAACTCCTTCGACGCCGCAGGAGCGCGCCATCGCCGCGAAATCGGGGTTGTAGCGCTCACCTGTTTCGGGGTGCTTGAAGTCGGTCGCAAGCTCTCGCCCTCCGAGATAGCCGCGCTGCAGCCCGCGGATCGAGGCATAGGCGTAATTGTTCCAGACAACCCACACAACGGGCAGATTATATTCGACCGCCGTACCCAGCACGTTGGCATGCATGAAGAAGGCGCCGTCGCCGCACACCGAGACGCAGGGACGATCGGGCGCGGCGAACTTCGCGCCCATCACGCCGGCGACGCCAAAGCCCATCGGGCCAAATCCCATCGAGCCAATCAGCGAGTCCGGGCGCTTCGGCTTGCAGAAGCCGAGCAGCCAGTTGTGGTGCACGCCGATGTCGGAAACCAGGATCGCATCCTCGGGCAGCGCCTTGTCGATCTCGGCGGCCGCGCGCTGCGGATTGATCGGCGTGGTGTCATCCGAGAAGCCGGGCGCGACGAACTTGTCCCACTCCTTGCGATAGCCGTCGATCTGCGCCAGCCACTTCTTGCGCGCATCGGATTTCTTGAACAGGTTGTCGCGGCGGTCGAGCTCGGCATGGACCTGTCGCAGGAAGGTGCGGACATCGGCCATCAAGCCCAGCGCAACGGGATAGTTGCGGCCGATCTCCTCGGGGTCGATGTCGACATGGATCAGCCTTGTCGGCGGGATCGTAAAGGAATAGCCGGGAATCCAGGAACTCGATGTGCGGTCGTCGAAGCGGACGCCAAGCGCGAGCAACACGTCGGCCTGACGCGTTGCATGATTGGCCTGGTAGTGCCCGGCGCGCGCCACGAGGCCGAGCGCGAGCGGATGATTGACGTCGAGTGCGCCAAGGCCGCTCGCCGATGCGGCCACAGGAATCTGAAGCCGCTCGGCGAGCCTGCGCAGCTCGTCGGCCGCGCCGCCATAGCGCACGCCCTGCCCGACCAGCATCACGGGCCGCTCGGCCGACAGCAGCATGTCGACGGCCTTCTCCACGCCATCAGGGTCGGCGCCGCATCGGCTGGAGATGTTCGCGTTCCACTCGATCGCCTTCGGCGCCTCTTCGGCCGCGGACTCCATGAACACGTCGAAGGGCACGTCGACCACGACCGGCCCCGGCCGTCCCGTCACCATCGTCTTCCAAGCCTGCCGCACCGCAAGCGGCACCATCTCACCGCGCGTCGGCTGAAACACCTTCTTGCAGATCGTGCGCACCGTGGAGGGAAAGTCGGCCTGATGATGCCGGTACATCTCCTGGAAGGCGCCGCGGTTGAACTGGCTGGTCGGCACGTTGCCGGTGATCGCCATGAACGGGACGGAATCGAGGAAGGCGTTCGCCAGCGAGATCGGCAAGTTCGCCGAGCCCGGCCCGCAGGAAGTGAAGGTCGCGGTCGGCCGGCCGGAGACGCGATAATAGACGTCAGCCATGAAGCCGGCGACGCTCTCGTGATGCACGGAGATCGTTTTGATCTCCTGGGAACGTTCGTACAGCGCGTCGATGAACTGGATGTTGCCGTGGCCGCAGAGCCCGAACACCTGCGGCACCTTCTCCTGGATCAGATAATCGACAATGACCTGCGCGCCGTTGAGCATGTTCTTCGACATCAACCCGTCTCCCACTCGGCCCACGACTTCTTGTGGACCGATGCGGAGGAACGCGGCCGGTCATCGCTGGGCCATGGGCACCGTATTTCTCATAATGCTGTACGTCAATTTATATTGTGATAGGCTGCCGGTTTGAGGAAACGCCTGGCTCCGCGCCCACGGCGGCGCCCGTTGCGTGCTAGTCTCGCAGCGACGGAGTTACGACGATTCACCAGAAGGGGGCCTTGTCCTTGAAATCGCGCACCAAGCCGACGACCGGCGAAAAGCCCGCGAGCCCGCGCAAGGCCGCGGTTGCCAAACTGGTCCCTGCTGCGCGCGCCGAGGGCGACGTCGAGGCCGACGACAAGCAGCGCGGCGGCGGCGTGCAGTCGCTTGGCCGTGCCTTCTCGATCCTCGAAGAGGTCGCGCGCCATCGCGACGGGATCGGCCTTGCCGAGCTCAGCAAGCTGGTCGGCCTGCACAACTCCACGACGTTTCATCTGGCAAAGACGCTGGTCTCGCTCGGCTACCTCCGCCAGGAGAGGGACAGCAAGCGCTACCGCATCGGCCGTCCGCTGTTCGCGCTCGCCGCAAGCGCGCTCGACGAGATCGAGATGGTCAATGTCGCAACGCCGGTGCTGGAGGAGCTGTCACGCCAGACCAGCGAAAGCAGCCATTTTGCCGTGCGAATGGGCGATGCCGTGGTCGTCATCGCGCGCACCAGCGGCCCCGGCGCGTTCCAGCTCACCGACCGCGTCGGCGTGGTGCGCCCGGCGCACTGCACCGCGCTCGGCAAGATCATTCTGGCTTCGCTTCGCCCCGAGCAGCTCAAGCGCTTCATCGATCGCGCGGAGCTGAAGCCGTCGACGCCGAAGTCGATCACCGATGCCGGCGTGCTGATGCGCGAGATCGCCGAAGTGCAGCGGACCGGCGTCGCGTTCGACGACGGCGAGTTCAATCCGGAAGTTCGCTGCGTTGCCGTGCCCGTCATCGATTTCACCGGACAGGTGATCGGCGCGCTCGGCATTTCCGGTCCGATCTGGCGGCTCTCCAACCAGGCGCTGCACGCCGGAGCGCAGGTCGTGCAGGCCGCCGCCGACCGCCTGTCGGCCGAGTTCGGCGCCAAGGACCGGGCGCACAAGGCGTTCGCGCAAAAAGTCTGAACCTCCGCACGGGTGGCGATTTTGCCGGTTGACACCGGCAACGGCGTTCGGGATTATCCTCCAGCATTAAAAGAACATCTCTCACATTATCGGATACCCGGTTCTGAAGAGAGGCACGATGCACCCGGGAGGAGACAGACATGATCCGCTACCCGCGACGGACGGTGTTACGGGCAGGCGCCGCCCTTGTCGGCGCGTCCGCATTTGGGTTTCCCGCAATCGTGAGGGCGCAGGCCGAACGGATCCGGATCGGGCACCTGACGCCGCTCACCGGCTTTCTCGGCGTGATCGGCAGCTACGCGCAGCTCGGCGTGAAGCTCGCGGCGGAAGAGATCAACACCTCGGGCGGCATTCTGGGCAAGCAGGTCGACCTGCTCTCGGAAGACTCGATCAACCCCGCGACCGCCGCGACCAAGGCGCAGCGCATGCTGGAGCAGGACGGCGCGGTGGTGCTGCTCGGCGAGATCTCCTCGGCATCCTCGCTCACCATCATGCAGGTCGCCGAGCGCAACAAGAAGGTGTTCTTCTCGACCGGCGCGCGATCGGACGCGCTGCGCGGCAAGAACTGCAACAAATACTCCTTCCACTGCGACATCCCGAACACGGTGATGGTCAACGCGGTCGGCACCGCGCTGTCGCAGAAGGGCATGGTGAAGGGCAAGAAGTTCTTCACGCTCACGGCCGACTACATCTTCGGCCATGACCTGCTGAAGGCCGCGAAGGCGTTCTTCGGCACGCATGATGCGAACCTGATCGGCGACGAGCTGATCGCGACCGACGCGACCGATTTCAGCCCGTATCTGCTCAAGGTTCGCCAGGCCAAGCCCGACGTGGTCTGCTGCAACCTCGCCGGCAACCAGGTGACCAATCTCGTCAAGCAATATGCCGAGTTCGGCCTGCCCTATCCCCTGGTTGGCTTCAATCTCAACACCGGCGATGCCTGGGCCGCGGGCGCGGGCAATCTCAGCGGCACCTGGCCGACGGTCTGGTATCACACGCTGGCCAACCCGGCGTCGCAGGCCTTCGTCGCCGCGTTCACCAAGAAGTACGGCAAGCCGCCGGAGAACCACGCCTGGATCGACTACATCACGCTGAAGCTGCTCGCCGAAGCGATCAACACGACCAAGTCGACCGATAGCAACGAGCTGATCGCCTATTTCGAGAAGCAGTCCCAATTCGACATCATGAAAGCGCGAAAGGCCTATTTCCGCGCCTGGGATCACCAGCTGGTGCAGGAGGCCTATCCGTTCACGGTCAAGCCGAAGGACCAGATGAAGGACCAGTGGGACATGCTGGTGCTGGGCGATGCGGTGCCGGTGGCCAACGATGCGCTCGAGACGATCTATCCGACCAGGGAGCAGAACCCCTGCGAGATGAAGGCCTGACGAACGGGCCCAGCCGATAGACGTCCACGGCGCCGGCCCAGCCGGCGCCGTTCTTCATCAAAGGCGATGGACGCAACATGCAGCTCGAGTTCTTGCTGGAACAGGTGGTGAATGGCCTCGTGCTCGGCGGCTATTACCTGCTCATCGCGCTCGGGCTCTCGCTGATCTTCTCGGTCGGCGGCATCGTCAACCTTGCGCATGGCGCCTTCTATGCGCTCGGCGCCTATGTCTGCGTCGAGCTGACGAAACGCCTTGGCTTCGGCGCCTCCGTGGTGATCTCGCCGTTCGCGGTCGCTCTGCTCGGCATCCTCTTTGAGCGCTTCATCCTGCGGCGCTTCTATACGGCCGATCCGATCCTGAGCCTGCTCGTGACCTTCGGTCTTGCGATGGTCGCCGAACAGGCCATCCGCATGATCTGGGGCGCGGCGCCGGTCTCGACCGAGATCCCGCAAAGCTTTCGCGGCTCGGTCATCGTCGGCGACTTCCTGTTCTCGCGCTATCGCCTGCTGATCCTCGCCGTGGTCGCGGCGATCCTGCTCGGGATCTGGCTGCTGCTGCAAAAGACTTCGTTCGGCCGCGTGGTGCGCGCCGGCATCCAGCGGCCGGACATGGTCGCGGCGCTCGGCATCCGGCTGCAGCCATACATGACCGCGATCGTCATGCTCGGCGTCGGCATGGCCGCACTCGGCGGCGCCTTCTTCGCACCGATCACGACGGTGCATCCGGCCATGGGCGCTGAGATCATGACCGTCGCCTTCGTCGTGGTCGTGATCGGAGGTCTCGGCAGCTTCTGGGGCGTGGTCATCTCGGCGCTGCTCGTCGGCGTGGTCCGCGGCATCGCCATTCACTTCGAGCCGGCGGCCGGCGAAGCCTCGGTCTACATCCTGATGTTCCTGGTGCTGCTGGTGCGCCCGCGCGGCCTGCTCGGCGAGCGCATCGAGAAGTTCGAATGAAGACCGCCTCCTCAGCCGCGAAGCTGCAGCCGCTGCTGATCGCGACGATCGCCGTTATCGCGCTGCCGTTCCTGCTGAAGGCATTCGGCCTGTCCCTGAACACCGGCACCTGGATCGTCGGCCTGGCGATCGCGACCATGGGGCTGAACCTCTGCATCGGCTATACCGGCCTCGTCTCGTTCGGCCACAGCGCCTGGTTCGGCATCGGCGCCTATGCCGCCGGCCTGATCCAGCTTCGCTTCTTTCCCGGGCAGATCTTTATGCCGCTGCTGGGGTCGATGATCGTCGTCGCCATCGCATCCACCGCGATCGGAATGCTGATCCTGCGCCGGCGCGGCGTCTATTTCTCGCTGCTGACGCTGGCGCTTGCGGCGCTGGTCTACACCACCGCCTTCCGCTGGACGAGCCTCACCGGGGGCGAGGACGGGCTCGGCGGATTGAAGCGCGGCGGCATCGGTCCCTTCAGTTTCGACAGCGCTTTGAACTACTACATCGTGGTCGCGGTGATCGGCCTCGCCGTGCTCTACGTGCTGATGCGGCTGGTGCGCTCGCCGTTCGGGCATGTGCTGGTCGCGATCCGCGAGAACCAGTTGCGCGCCGGTTTCCAGGGTTATCCGGTCGAGCGCTACAAGCTCGCGGTGTTCGTGATCTCCGCCGTCGTCACCGGCCTTGCCGGCGCGCTGATCGGCTTCCTGAACTATCTGGTTTCCGCCGAAGCGGTCTCGGTGCCGTTCGCGGGCGAGCTGCTGGCGATGGTCGTCATCGGCGGCATGCGCAGCCTTTTGGGGCCCGCGCTCGGGGCGCTGTTCTTCATCCTGTTCCGGGAGCTGTTCTCGATCTGGACGTCGGACTGGCTGTTCTGGTTCGGCCTCACCTTCGTGGCCTTCGTGATGTACTCGCCCGGCGGCCTCGTCGGCATCGGCGCGCTCGTCATGCGGCGCCTGCGTCCTCCGGCCGAAGAGCAGGCCGCGATGAGCCGGCGCAAGATCTATCACGGCCTGCCGTTGCCGGACTTCCTGCGGCCGGACGCGCTGCAAGGCACCGTGCTCGAGGTCAGCGGTGTCTCGCGCAAGTTCGGCGGCATCCGTGCCGTCGAGAACGCCAGCCTCTCTGTTGCCGCCGGCGAGATCCACGCGCTGATCGGCCCGAACGGCGCCGGCAAGACCACGCTGTTCAATCTCGTCTCCGGCCTCTATGCGCCGGACCAGGGCACGATCCGTCTGCAGGGCCGCGACATCGCGGGCGTGCCGGCGAACCTGATCTGCCATCAGGGCTTGGCGCGATCGTTTCAGATCACCAATCTGTTTCGCGGACTCTCGATCTACGAGAACCTTCGCCTGTCGCTGCAAGCCCGGCGACCGATGCGCTTCAACATCTGGAACGACATCGACGCGTACCAGGACATCCACGCCGAGACCGCGGCGCTGGTCAAATTCCTCGGCCTCGAGGGCATCGAGGAGATCGAGGGCGGCGAACTCTCCTATGGCGGGCAGCGCCTGGTCGATCTCGGCATCGCGCTCGGCTCGAAGCCGCAGGTGCTGCTGCTCGACGAGCCGCTGGCGGGCCTCGCCGCGGCCGAGCGCGAGCGGGTCTCCAACCTCGTCAAGAACATCGCGGCCAACATTCCCGTGCTGATCGTCGAGCACGACATCGATCGCGTGCTCGGCTTCTCGCAAGTGGTGACTGTGATGAACCAGGGCGAGGTGCTGATGTCCGACTGCCCCAGGGTGGTGCGGGCCGATCTGCGGGTGCAGGAGATCTACACCGGCAAGGGCATTCCGCCCGTCGAGCATCGCCGCAGCGTGGAGGACTCCGGCGCGCACGAGACCGTGCTGCGCCTCGAGGGTGTCAATACGTTCTACGGCAAAAGCCACATCCTGAGCGACGCCGCGCTCGACGTGCGCGAGGGCGAGATCGTCGCGCTGCTGGGCCGTAACGGCGCCGGCAAGTCGACGCTGCTCAAGACCATCGCCGGCCTCGTGCCGGCCGCGTCAGGCAGCATCGACTATCGCGGCGCCGACATCGCGCGCATGCCAGCCCCCGACATCGCGCGCCGCGGCGTCGGCTATGTGCCGCAGGGGCGCGGGCTGTTCGCCGGCATGACGGTGCGCGAAAACCTCGCACTCGGCCGCCTCGCCCGCAAGACCGACGGAAGCGACGGCGTCGTCTGGGACGAGGAGCAGATCCTGCACACCTTCCCGCGGCTGAAGGAGCGCATGAATGTCGCGGCCGACTATCTCTCGGGCGGCGAGCAGCAGATGGTGGCGGTCGCCCGCGCGATGTCCGGCAATGTGCGTCTGCTGCTGCTCGACGAGCCCTTCGAGGGCCTCGCGCCTGCGGTGACGCTGGAGCTGTTCGCCGTGTTCGACCAGCTCCGCAAGCACATGTCGATCGTGATCGTCGAGCACAATCTCGACCTCGTGCTCGCGCTCGCCGACCGCGTCTTCGCGCTGGAGCGCGGCGCGGTCTTCCACCAGGGGCCGGCGGCACCGCTGCTGAACGATCTTTCCTATCGCAAGCAGATCCTGTGGCTTTGAGGGACGTGTGAGTTTCACAAGAGGTCGTCATGGCCGGGACAAGCCCGGCCATGACGTCGTGGAGGCTTCGGCGGACGACAAACAGAAGTAGCGCCCGCTACTCCGCCTTGATGTTCGCCGCCGCGACGACCTCGGCTAGATCCTTCGTCTCCTTCGCGATCTTGGCGGCGTAGTCGGCCGGGGTCAGCACGCTGACGACGCCCTGCGAGCCGAGTTTGTCCGCCACGGCGGGATCCTTGGCCGCAGTGACGATCTCCTGGTGCAGCGTCTGAAGGATCGGCGCGGGCGTCGCCTTCGGCATGAAGAAGCCGACCCAGAACGAGATGTCGAAGCCGGGATAGCCGGCTTCCGCGACGGTCGGCACATCAGGCAGCGACGGCAGCCGCTCGGCCGAGGACACCGCGAGCGCGCGCAGCTTGCCGGCCTTCACCAGCGGCACCGCGGACAGCGGATCGAACACCGCCAGCACCTCTTGCGCGAGGATGCCGACCTCGGACGCCGCGCCGCCGCGATAGGGCACGTGGATCAGCTTGATCCCGGCCTTCTGGGCGAGCAGCTCCATGGCGAGATGGGCGAGGTTGCCGTTGCCGCCCGAGCCGTAGGCGAGCTCGCCCGGCTTGGCCTTCGCCGCGGCGACGAGATCGGCGACGGTCTTGATGTCGGCGGTCTTGGGGTTCTCCGGATTGACCACCAGCACCAGCGGCGCCGACACGACCGTGGTGAGCGGCGCGAAGTCGGCTTGCGGATCGTAGCGGATGTCCTTGAACAGCGTCTTGTTCAGCGTGATGGTCGAGGAGTTGCAGGCGAGCATGGTGTAGCCGTCCGCGTCGGCGCGCGCGACACCTTCGGCGGCGATCATGCCGTTGGCGCCGGCGCGGTTCTCGACCACGAAGGGCTGCCCGAGCTTGTTGCCGAGACGATCGCCGACGATGCGCGCGACAACATCGACCGGACCGCCCGCGCTGAAGCCGACCATGATCTTGACCGGACGCGTCGGATATTTCTGCGCGACGGCTTCAGTCGTCGGCGCGCAGGCGCATAACCCGGCGATGAGCGCCAGCAGGCGAGCCGTTCGTTGCATTCGTTCTCTCCCAACCTCGCGCGCCGCTTGTGCATGTTTGTTGGTGCGGTGCGTGCAGGCATGATGAGCGGGCACGCCGGATTTCGCAATCGCGTTTGCGCGCCTCCCGCGCCCCGCATTCCGCCGCGCGGCAGGCGAAGGGCGCTCTCCAAACAAAAAGTTCGAAAACAACCCCATGCACAGTAGCCGGCCCGTGAGAGGACAAGGGCTTGCGAACGCCGCAACGATGTTTGCGTTGTCGGGCAAAACAGGGGCATAATGTCACCGTCGCAACACGCGTCAGCATCCCCGCCGGCACGGCCTGGATGTCACGACCTGGTTGCGCATAACCCCTTCATCGATATTCCGAAATCCGCATCCGCGCGCGACGGGCGAACGCTCGCGCGTGCGCGCTTGCGTCAGCAAAGGACTCTGGCCCATGACGACCGCTCTCGAACGCCACATCACCACGCCGCTTGCGGCAAACCATCGCAGCGGCGACGCCGCGCCCCCGCGGGTCAGGCTCTACAAGCGCCGCATCGCGATCAGCCATCCGGACCCGCAAGCCGGTGAACGCTTGCTGGCCGAGGCGCTCGGCGCGGTCGATCGCGACGCACTGCACGGCCTGCTGAGGCAATTGGTCAAGGCGAGCGCGATCGGCCAGAAGCCCGATGAGACCAATCTCGCCTTCATGATCTCGACGATCAGGAGCATCGCGCCGAAGGATTCCATCGAGGCCCTGCTGGTGTCCCAGATGGTCTCGGTTCACATGGCGGCGATGCGCTGCGCCTGCCGGCTCGCCTGCACCGACGACCTTCCGCAGCAGGAAACGGTCACCCGCGCCTTGACCCGGCTCTCCCGCACCTTCGCCGCCCAGGTCGAGGCGCTCAGCCGCCACCGCAACAGCGACGAGCGCGCGATCACGGTGCAGAACCTGTCCGTGCAGGACGGCGGGCGCGCGATCGTCGGCAACGTCACCCAGCATGCGAACATGCTCGTCGCCGAGACAGGCCCGAGCGGCACAAGGCAAGGGGCAAACCCATGACCGGTACCCACCCCCGCAACACCGCGCCAATGCTGGCGAGTCCTCGCTGCGGCGCGAGGACCCGCGATGGCGGGACGTGCCGCGCACCGGCCATCCAGGGGAAGGAGCGATGCCGCATGCACGGCGGGGCGCGGCGCTCGGGGGCGCCGAGGGGAAACCGGAATGCACAGACGCACGGCCTGTTCACGCGCGCGGCCAAGGCCGAGGCGGGACAGGATCGACTGCTGCTCGACGAGGCGGAAAGGCTGCTCGAGGGGTTGAAGTGATGGCGTGCCGGGCGACGATGCCGCTCGGCTCCCCATCCCCAGACAATTTACGCGTGTTTGTGAATTGCTTCACACGCGCGCCGCCCCCGTTGTCGCAAGCTTGAGCGATCTCGGTGAAATAGCGGGAGGGTATCATGGGGGCATTGAACCTTGCGCAGGTCCTGTGGGAAGAGCGGCGGGCTCTCGCCGGAACTCCCCTGGCATTCCCACCAAAGAAAGAGGACGATCCGGCAGCCAAGGCAGCGCCAGTCCCGGCGACGCCAGCGCCTAAACCCTCGCCGACACCAGCCTACCTTCTAACGGGAGCAGCTCCGCAACCGTCCGCCGACGGCTCGCCAGGAACATTGTCGCCGCCGACGGCTGCCGCCCCCGACCTTCTCACCGTCTACCAAACAATCAACGCGGACGACCGGTGGGCGCTATGCCTGTCCGGCGGTGGAATCCGCAGCGCGGCGTTTGCGCTCGGAATTCTGCAGAGGATTGCCGCGCTGGATGTCACGTCGAAACGCAAGGACGAGGAGCGGGGTTCGGCTCTGCGGCAGTTCGAGTATCTTTCGACCGTGTCGGGAGGCGGATACATCGGCAGTTGGCTGTCGGCGTGGCTGTATCAGCAACGCAAGCTGCTTCCCCGCGGAGCAGCCGCGAAAACGAGCGGGACCGGTCATGGCTCCACGCCGGACTCGGTCGTTTCGGCACTCAACGAGCGAGACAGTCGCGGTCCACTCGGAGATCACGAAGAGGCAGAGCCGATTTCCAACCTTCGGCGCAACTCGCACTTCCTCTCTCCAAGCTTCTCGTCGCTTTCGCCAGACCTGTGGAGCGATGTCGCCAGCGTCCTGCGCAATCTGTTCCTGAACTGGATCCTGCTCGTCCCGCCGATGATCCTTGCGGTGCTCGTCACCAAGGCACTCTACTTCGCGCTCATCGATGCGCACGGCATCACAGCAAGGTCGGTATGGTTCCTTGTCGTGATGATCATACCTACGCTCTGCTTGCTGGTTTCCTTGTCCTTCTCCGTCGCGAACCGCCCCGCGCGCGGCTGGATCAATGTCGCGCAACTCCGCTTTCTGGTGTGCGATCTCGCTCCTTTCCTTGTCGGAGCCGCGCTGCTCGTGCTCGTGCTGCAAAGCCCGTACGGACTGCAAACGCTCACGGAACTGCTTCGCGCCAGCGGCTTCGAATTCATCGAGAGGTTCAACCGCGAGTATCCGGCCGCGGCGGTGCTGATCCGCGGAACGATCCTTGGCATGATCTTTTTTCTGGTGTCCTGGGCGCTGGCGCCGCTCTGGACCATCATCTTCGGGAGATCGTCCCGGCCACCGCCTGAGGCGCGTCCCAAGCATCCCGTGCTCGAGCCCGTTGCCTGGGTGCTCGCCGGCGCGGCTTTCGGTCTGCTGAGCGCGGTCGGACTGATTGCGCTTTGGAAGATCAACCCGTCCGACTCCGCCGCTACGGCGGCAGGCTTTGCCTGCGTACTCGGGCTGCCCTGGATCGTGCTGGCGCGCATCGTCGCGGACGTGGTCTATATTTCATTTGCCGAGTTCCTGTCGGAGGTGGATGTCGGACTGGAATTTCAGGCGCGGTCGAGCGGTCTCTTCACGCTGGCCTATCTCGGCTGGCTCCTGTGGTTCGGGATCGTGGTCGGTGCGCCACCGGCGGCAAGATGGATCGCGAGTCACCTTGGTGATGCAACCGTTCCCACGCTCGCAGCGGGAGGAGGTCTTTCCGGCCTGCTCTCCATCCTCCTCGGAGCGAGTTCGAAGACCAAGGCCGCAGCCGAACAGATTTCAGGCCTGCGCCAGTATCTCAGCCTCAACACGCTCGCAGCCATCGCGGCGGCGATCTTCGCCATTGTCCTGGTCGCTCTGCTGTCCATCGGCTGGGACGCGGCTTTCAAATCGTTTGCCTCCGGCGCGGATGGCCATATGCCCTGGACCATCATGCTGGTGGTGGGCGTCCTGCTTGGAGGGCTGATCTACGCGGCCTCGCATGTCCTCAGCATCAATCGCTATTCACTTCACGGCCTCTACCGGAACCGGCTGGTTCGTGCCTTCCTCGGTGCGTCGCGCAGCGAAAAGGAGCGTGACAAGACGAAGAACGCCTTTACGGATTTCGACGGCCGCGACAGCCCACTCCTGCAGGAGCTTTGGGATCATAATGTCAAACCGACCGGCGCCCATTGGAAGCCGCTCCATGTCATCAGCGGAGCGCTCAACCTCGTGTCGTCCAAGAACCTCGCCTGGCAGGAGCGGATGGCCGCGCCCTTCACGTTCTCGCCGCTCCATTGCGGCAGCGGCAGTGCGGTATTTTCGGACGGTGCATACCGGACGACCTACGCGACAGCCAACGAGCCGCAGCCCTATGGCGGAAACCTCACGCTCGGAACCGCCATGGCGATCTCAGGCGCGGCGGTGAGCCCGAGCATGGGCTACAACTCCTCGCCGGGCGTCGCCTTCCTGATGGCGCTGTTCAATGTGCGTCTCGGCTGGTGGCTCGCCAATCCGCGCGGCGACAATCCCTATTATTCGGCGGTCAAGCCAACCAACGCGCTCCGGCCGTTCTTCATGGAGATGTTCGGCCTGACCAGCGAGACCGAGCGCTGGGTCTACCTGACCGACGGCGGACACTTCGAAAATCTCGGTCTTTACGAGATGGTGCGCCGGCGCTGCCGCGTGATCGTGGTCAGCGACGCCGGCTGCGACCCCGATTACTCCTTCGAGGATCTCGGCAACGCGTTGCGCAAGATCTGGATCGATCTCGGCGTACGCATCGACCTGCATGGGCTTGACCTTCTGAAGAAGCGCTTCAAGGAACGCCCGACCCCGGCGGAGCAAGCGCCTTACTGGGCCATTGGCGACATTCGTTATAGCGAGGCCGATGGCGGCAAGTCGCAGGACGGGTTGCTGCTGTACTTCAAGTCGGGCCTGCACGGCACGGAGCCCATGGGCGTCTTGAGCTATGCGATCGCCCACGCGACCTTCCCGCACGAGACCACGCTGAACCAGTTCTTCTCGGAATCGCAATTCGAGAGCTACCGGGCACTCGGCTATGAGATCGCACAACGCGCCTTCGAATCCGGCGGAGGCCTTTCGGCCGACGCAAAGACTGGAGCCCCGCCGACTTTCCTCTCGATCGTCGAGAAGCTGAAAGGCCAACTGCCCGGACGTACCGACAGCGTTCCGGCGCCTGGCGTGCAAGCATGAACTGGCGGGCTTGCGCGCCCTGTAACAAGCTGTAGCCAGCCGACGCCGGCTACGCAGCGTTGGTCACGCATTCACTCCCACGTGAGAGAAAGGGCAAATCCGGGGGAACCATATTCACCCCCGGAACGGATTCGGCATCTACGCACTTAACAAATGATAAGAACAGCGAGGTGCAACCATGGGCCAGTCAAAGCCGATCCGCCCGACCGCGATCGTCGTCGAGGACGACGACATTCAACGCGAAATGCTCGCGCTGTTGCTCGAAGAGAGCAATTTCGATGTGTTGCAGTGTGAGGACGCAGAAACCGCCGCGCTGGCGCTGAAAGTCAAGCATCCTGCCCTGATCGTCACCGACATCAACCTGGTCGGCAAGATGGATGGCGTGGATCTGGCTCACCTTGCCAGTCAGCAGCACTCCGCCGTGCGGATCATCGTGATATCCGGTCGCCCGCTTCCGCGCCCCCTGCCGGATGGCGCCAAGTTCTTCATCAAGCCGGTCTACCCGACCGCCTTGCTCGCGGAAGCGGGCCGATAGGAATAGTCGAACGAGCCATCGCGTCCAAAGCAGAACGTCGCTGGCAGCTTGCCTGCGACGCATCCTTCGAGACGCCCGCCTTCGGCGAGCCCTCAGGATGAGGTCGGTGGTTGCGGCGAGATGAGGTTGCGGTTTGTGACGCTATGCTCTCAGCGGAAGCGCGCGAGATAATAGGCGAGATCGCCGATCTGGTCCTTGCCGACGGTCTGCATCACGTCGGCCATGGTGGCATCGTAGCCGTGGCGGGTGTTGTCCTTGTATTCGGCGAGCGTCTTGGCGAGATAGTCCTCGCGCTGCCCCGCGACGCGCGGGACGTTCTCCTTTCCGGAATAGTCGGGATTGTGGCAGGTATTGCAGCGGTTCTGGTTCGCCAGCGCCTGCCCGCGCGCCATCCGCGCAGCATCTGCGGCATCCGCCGTCGGCGCGGGCTTCGGCAGCGCCGCGATGAAATCGGAGAAGGTGCGCAGATCGTCATCGGTCAGCGATTTCGCCATCTCGTTCATGGGCTCGAACACGCGCAGCTTCTCGCGGAACATGAAGAGCTGGATCAACGCGTACGGCGCCTGCTGGTCGCCGAGCGAGGGCGTGTTCTCGGTCTCGGAGGTGCCGCGCTCGCCGTGACAGGCAAGGCACGGTGCGGCGCGCTCCTGGATGGTTTCGGCGCCGGCGGAGAAACTGAGGGAGGCCAGCGCCACCGTGATCGCGAGCTTGCGCATCGATGATCCTCGCATGTCAAAATAAAATCGGGGGCAGCGGGCGCTGCCCCCGATCGGCGTCGGCAATGCCTACTTCGCCGCGACCTTCTGCTTGCCGTAGGTGATGCGGTAGACCGCACCGTTCCAGTCGTCGGAGACGAGCAGCGAGCCGTCCTTGAGCTGCATCACGTCGACGGGGCGGCCGACATATTTGTTGTCCTCGAGGAAGCCGGTCAGGAACGGCTCCATCGACTTCACAGTGCCGTCCTTGTTCAGCTTGACGACGACGACGTCACCGCCCTGCTTCTGCGACTTGTTCCAGGAGCCGTGGCGCGCGACGAAGATCGCGTTCTTGTACTGCTTCGGAAACATGCTGCCGGTGTAGAAGCGCATACCGAGCGCGGCGGTGTGCGGGCCCATCAGGCCGACCGGCGCGGTGTAGTTCTTGCAGTCCTTGCCCCAGCCGAGCTCCTGGTCGATGATGTTGCCCTGGTAGCAGAACGGCGCGCCGAAATCCTCGCCCGCCTTGGTGACTCGGTTGAGCTCGTCCTCCGGCACCGTCTCCGACAGCCAGTCGCGGCCGTTGTCGGTGAAGTAGAGCTGCTTGGTCTCGGGATTCCAGTCGAAGCCGACGGTGTTGCGCACGCCGACCGCGTAGACTTCCGCGCCGGAGCCGTCGAGATTCATGCGGCGGATCTGGCCGTGATCGGCATCATGCAGCACGTTGTTGCCGGGCTGGCCGACCGGGACATAGAGCTTGTTGTCGGGGCCGATGGCGATGAACTTCCAGCCGTGCGCCTCGTCCTTCGGCAGCTTGTCGTAGATCATCGTCGGCTTCGGCGGGTTGTCGAGGTTCTCGTCGATCTTCTCGATCTTGGAGACCTTCGACAGTTCGGCGATGTAGAGCGTGCCGTCCTTGAAGGCGACGCCGTTCGGACGATAGAGACCGGAGGCGATCACCTTGACCGCCTTCTTGCCGTCCTTGTCGGCGATCGCATAGACCTTGTCGACGAGGCGGCTGCCGACGAACACCGTGCCCTTGTCGCTCTGCGCGAGCGAGCGCGCATTCGCCATGCCCGATGCATAGACCTCGATGTTGAAGCCCGCGGGCACTTTGAGCTTGGCGAGCGGCAGCTTGTCGGCCTGCGCCGGGATCGGCGGCGGCGCGACGGGAGCGAGCTTCGCGGCGGCCTCGCCGTCCGGACGGCCGATCAGCGGCGACCCCGGCGGAAGCGGCTGCGCGGCAGGTGCGGCGCCCGCGGCGGGCGGGCTCGCGGGCTGCTGCGCCGAAGCGGCAACCGTGAACGCAGTGAAGACCACGCCAGCCAGCAACAGGCTGCGCGAGGCAGATGATAGACCCATCATGATGTTTTCTCCCCAAGGCGGAAGCCGTCTTCCAGACGCTGGCGCGCCCGCGGCGTTTCCAGGCCGCACTCTCTGAATTTGCAGGCGCCAATGCAACCGGAAACCAAGCAGAGCACCTCTGCGTGTGTTCATCGCGATAGATGATCGAGCCGCGGCGATCGATGTTGCTTTGCAACATCGCAGGCGCCGCCCTTCGCCGCATCGCAACGCACGTGGTGCGAGGCCCACCGAATCTTAACGCAGGTTAGTGGAACTCGACGAAAGTGCCCCGGATTCCGGCCAGGTCGGGCATAGCGTCGTATTTTGGTCCAAGATTATTTTGTCTCTGCGGCGGGGCGGGCTTCCTGAACGTGGAGACCTGCGATGCGTTGCCATGTTGCGTTAGGTGTTGCTTTCATTATCGCGATTTCATCCACCGCCGCCGGGGCACGTCCCTTCCGACCCCACCTCGCGGTGCCGCGCGAATGCAACGTCACCATGCCCTGCGACTTCTCCGGCTCGAATGTGCGCGCGACCGTATTGCGCGTTCACGCCGCGCATGAGGTGACGGGACGCGCCACCACGATCCAGATCGCGAGTGCGGCAGACAGGGGCCGCATCGTCGGCGGCCGCCCTGCCGGCTGCCCGCACTCCTTCTGCGGCTGCGCGGCATCGATCCGCGTGTTCGGCCGCATCGTGCCGGGATTGAACCTGGCGTCCAACTGGCTGCGCTTTCCAAGGACGCAGCCCGCACCGGGCATGGTCGCCGCGCGGCACGGACATGTCTTCGTGCTCGAGCAGCATGTCAGCGGCGATGTCTGGATGGCCTATGACGGCAATTCAGGCGGCCGGGCCACCCGCATCCATGCGCGATCATTGCGGGGCTATTCCGTAGTCAATCCCCGAGTCGGCTAACCAGGGCGTTACGCCAGCGCGCGACATGACCCGACTGCGCCCGCGCATCGGTGCCATGTCGCGACGCCCTTGCCTTCGTATTCCCTTGGCATTGCCTTGGCACGGTCGCCCCGATCGTGTAACGCCGACACGAAAATTGCCGGGACGCTACGCTGATGGGGACTACTGCCGACGACGCGGGCGAGGCCACCCGCGCGCTGATCTTCGCTCTGGTTGCGCTTGCCTGCGGCCACATGCTCTCGACATTGCTGCGCACGATACCGGCCGTGAGCCTGGATCTGATGGCGGCGGATTTTCACATCGAGCCGCAGGCGCTGGCGAGCCTCACCGCCGTCTATCATTTCGCCTTCGCGGCGGCGCAGATCCCGGTCGGCGCGGCGATGGACCGGTTCGGCGTGCGCCCGGTGTCGCTGAGCCTGCTGGCGGGAACCGTGCTCGGCGCGGTGGCGTCGGGGTTTGCGACGGGACCGCAGAGCTTTGCAGTCGGACAGCTGATGCTGGGCGTCGCCACGTCGGGCATGTTGATGTGCCCGATGACGCTCGCAGCCAAGCAATTGTCGGCCGCGCGGTTCGGCTTGTGGTCGGGCGCCATCCTCTCCATCGGCAATATCGGCATGCTGCTGTCGTCGAGCCCGCTCGCCTTCGTGATCGACACCTACGGCTGGCGCGCCGGATTCTGGATCTCCGCGATCGGCGGCATCCTGGTCGCGCTCGCGGTGTTCGTGCTGGTGCCGAGCCAGCCGGCCGACCACAAGGACGATTCCTCGGCGCTGTCGCAGATGATCGAGGTGGTGAGGCTCGGCCTGTCGCGGCCCTTGCGCGGCCTGATCGCGCTGGCGCTGGTGTCGCTGGCAAGCTCGCTGGTGCTGCGCGGACTGTGGGGCGGCCCGTGGCTGATGGAGATCAAGGGACTGACGCGGATCGAGGCCGGCAACCAGCTCGGCGCGTTCACGCTGGCGATGATCGCAGGACCGCTGCTGGTCGGCATGATCGACCGCAGGCTCGGCCGCAGGCGCGCGCTGGTCGCAGGCACGCACGGATTCGCCGCGGTGCTGCTCGCGCTGATGGCGCTGGGCGCGCCGCACCTCGCCGTCGCATGGCTGTTCGGCGTGACCGTCATGCCGCCGAGCTATGATCTGGCACTGTTCGTGCTCATCGGCCTCTTCACTTCGGCGCAGCCGTTGCTGTTCGGCATGTCCCGGCAACTCGTCGACGCGCAGGTCGCGGGCAAGGCGCTCGCGGCGGTCAATCTCGCCTTCTTCCTCGGCACGGCGCTGATGCAGTCCGTCACCGGCGCTGTGGCCGCGTTCGCAGGATTGCCCGCGGTGCTGCTGTTCATGGCGGCCGCGCTGGCGCTCGGCGTCGTGATCTTCCTGATCTACACGCGGCCGGTCTGAGCCCCTTGCGCAAAGCGGAGCCGCAGGAGATGCTGCGCCGCCATCTGCATCAGGGGAATTCGAGTCCATGCCCGTCGACACCAAAGCCGCCACCGATCGTCTCATGCGCTTCCTCGCGATCGAGGGCGTCACCGGACAGGAGGCGGCGATCGGGCGCGAGCTCACCGCCGCGCTGAAGGAGGCCGGCGTGCCGGCCAAGGCGATCCGGCTCGACGATGCCAACACGCGTATTCCGGTGCCGACGGAAACCGGCAACCTCATCGTCGACCTGCCCGGCCGCGGCGCGCTGCACAACCAGCCGCGCATCATGTTCATGACCCATATGGACACCGTGCCGCTCTGCGCCGGTGCCAAGCCGAAGAAGTCCGGACGCAAGATCGTCAACGAAGCCAAGACCGCGCTCGGCGGCGACAATCGCTGCGGCTGCGGCGTGCTGGTGACGCTGGCCGCCGAGCTCGAGAAGCAGAAGCTCGACCATCCGCCGATCACGCTGCTGTTCTGCGTGCGCGAGGAGAGCGGCCTCTATGGCGCGCGCCACGTCAAGCTCGACGAGCTCGGCGCGCCCGTGATGGCATTCAACTATGACGGTGGCTCGGCCTCCAACGTCATCATCGGCGCGGTCGGCGCCGACCGCTGGACCGTCGAGATCATGGGCCGCGCCTCGCATGCCGGCGTGGCACCGGAGCGCGGCATCTCGTCGACCATGATTATGGCGCTCGCGCTTGCCGACGTGAAGGCCGGCGGCTGGTTCGGCAAGGTGGTGAAGGGCAAGGGCGCGAGCGCGAAGATGGGCACCAGCAATGTCGGCCCCGTCACCGGCGGCGAGGGCCGCCCCGCGGGCGATGCCACCAACGTCGTCACCGACTACGTACATGTACGCGGCGAGAGCCGCAGCCATGACGGGAAGTTCTTCAAGGAGATCACCAAAGCCTACAAGGCCGCGTTCGAGAAAGCCGCCAAGAAGGTGACGAACGCGCAGGGCAAGTCCGGCAAGGTCAAGTTCAAGGCCGAGACCGACTATTACCCATTCCGCATGAAGGACAGCCAGCCCGTCATCAAGCGCGCGGTCGAGGCGGTGTCGGCGGTCGGAGGCACCCCGAACGTCCGCACCGCCAACGGCGGTCTCGATGCCAACTGGATGGTCCGTCACGGCGTTCCCACGGTGACGTTCGGCGCCGGCCAGAACGAGGCGCACACGATCGACGAGTGGATCAATCTCGACGAATACGACCGCGCCTGCGCGCTGGCGGTGCAGCTCGCGACGATGCGGTGATCTGCGTGGTCCGGTTCGCGCTCGCGGGATTTGCGCTGCTGGCGCTTGCGGGCGCGGCCGGCGCGGAAGAGGATAACAGCGCCTTGCTGGTCGATCTCTTCGCGAAGGTCTGCGCGCCGAAGCCGGCGAGACCAAGCCAGGTCGAGCGCATCGCGGCGGGTCTCGGCTTTGTCAGCGACGGCGGCCCGATCACGGCCGAGATGGAGCGCGGGCCCAAGATCGACCTGCTCTACTCGGCCAAGCTGATCAGGCGGGGCGAGAGGATCGGCAGCATGACGGCCTATTTCGCCGGACCCGACGATGCTCCGAGCGTGACCTGCTCGGTGTCGGCCGTCGGCGTCTCGGCCGAGACGCTGCCCGGGCTGATCGAAACGTCGTTGAAGGCCCGTGAGCGGACCGACAAGCCGTCCAGCGACGACAATCATCGCCTGGCGAGCTGGCGTGTCGGCGCCGGCAGCGGCGATGCGCTCGACATGTCGGCGTGGCGAACCTCGCCGCACCGGGCCTCGATCAGCATCAACTATTTTGCTTACAAGCGGTGAGCGGGATGGCTAGAGCGTAGGATGGGTAGAGCGTTAGCGAAACCCATCGCGACTTGCCAAGTTGATGATGATGGGTTTCGCCGCGCTCTACCCATCCTACGAAACCGCGAACCAAAAAGAAAAATCGGGAGGCCACATGCCGCGCATCGCAAACATCGAATCCGCCCTCTACCGGATCCCCCTGCCCGTCACGCTGTCCGACTCCACGCATGGCGAGATCGCGGCGTTCGAGCTGATCACCTGCCGCATCCGCGATGCCGATGGCGCCGAAGGCGTGGGCTACACTTATACGGTCGGGCGCAATGGCGGGGCGACCGCCGACATTCTCAAGCGCGAGATCCCACCGCTGGTCGAGGGCCGCGAGGCCGAGGACACCGAGGCGATCTGGCACCACGTCTGGTGGGGCCTGCATTATGGCGGGCGCGGCGGACCGGCCGTGCTGGCGCTCTCCGCGCTCGACATCGCGCTGTGGGATCTGAAGGCGCGGCGCGCGAAGCTGCCGCTGTACCAGTTGCTGGGCGGTTTCGATGCGCGCGTGCCCTGCTATGCCGGCGGCATCGACCTCGATCTCTCCGTCGAAGCCCTGCTCGCGCAGACCGACGGCAATCTCGCAAAGGGCTTTCGCGCCATCAAGATGAAGGTCGGCCGGCCCGACCTGAAATCCGACGTGGCGCGCGTCGCGGCGATGCGCAAACATCTCGGCGACGGCTTTCCGCTCATGGCGGATGCCAACATGAAATGGACGGTGGAGGAAGCGATCCGCGCTGCCCGCGCCTTCGTTCCCTACGACCTGACGTGGCTGGAGGAACCGATCATCCCCGACGACGTCGCGGGCCACACTCGAATCATGCAGGCCGGCGGCGTGCCGATCGCGGCGGGTGAGAATCTGCGCTCGCTGTGGGACTTCAAGAATTACATCGTCGCGGGCGCGGTGTCCTATCCCGAGCCCGACGTCACCAATTGCGGCGGCGTGTCCGCCTTCATGAAGATCGCGCGGCTCGCGGAAGCGTTCAACCTGCCCGTCACCAGCCATGGCGCGCACGACATCACCGTGCATCTGCTCGCGGCCTGCCCGAACCGCTCGTATCTCGAGGCACACGGTTTCGGCCTCGACACATATATCGAGCATCCCCTGGTGCTCGAAGATGGCAAGGCGCTGGCGCCGGATCGTCCGGGCCACGGCATCGGCTTCGACTGGAAAGGGCTGGCGAAGCTGGCGGCGTAGGGCGCGCCGTCATGCCCGGGCTTGTCCCGGGCATCCACGGTCTTTTCTGCTGCAAAGTAAGACGTGGATGGCCGGGTCAAGCCCGGCCATGACGATGGAGCCGCACGCGAGGCATTCCAAGGTGCTTGATGCAGTCGCCCGATATTCGGCTATGCTCGCCGTAGCCGGCCCTCCCAACGAAAGTCCCACCTTGACCCCCGAACTGCACCAGAAACTGACCGCGTGGCGCCGGCATCTGCATGCCCATCCCGAACTGTCCCTTCAGGAGAAGGCCACAGCCGCCTTCGTGCAGGAGAAGCTCACCGAGCTCGGCATTCCCTTCGAGGCCGGCATCGGCGGCCACGGCATCGTCGCAACGTTGACGCGCGGGTCGGCACAGGGCCGCGTCGGCCTGCGCGCCGACATGGATGCGCTGCCGATCACCGAGGATACCGGCCTGCCCTATGCCTCCAACAATCCCGGCGTGATGCATGCCTGCGGCCATGACGGGCACACCGCCTCGCTGCTCGGCGCCGCCGCGCTGCTCGCCGCGGACAACAGCTGGAGCGGCACGGTCGATTTCATCTTCCAGCCGGCCGAGGAAGGCTATGGCGGCTCGCGCGCGATGGTCGCGGCCGGGCTGTTCGAGCGCTTTCCGATGGACCAGGTGTTCGGCTTCCACAACTGGCCGGGCCTGCAGGCCGGCACCATTGCGGTCCATGACGGCGTGGTCATGGCCTCCGGCGGGCGCATCACCATCACCATCGAGGGCCATGCGGGCCACGCCGGCATGCCGCATTTGACGCGCGATCCCGTGATGGCGGCCGGCCATCTCATCGTGGCGCTGCAATCGATCGTCTCGCGCAGCGTCGATCCGCTCGACACCGCCGTGGTCTCATTGTGCACGATCGAGGGCGGCACCGCACCGAACCAGATCGCAGGCCGAGTCACGATCCGCGGCACGCTGCGTTTTCATCGCGAGGGCACCAAGGACATCATCCTCGGCGGGATCGAACGGACCTGCGCGGGGATCGCGACGAGCTTCGGCGTCAAGGTCACGCCAGAGATCGTCATGGGCGTCGGCGTGGTGATCAACACCCCGGCGGAAGCCGAGCTTGCACGCATCGCCGCGGAGAAGGTGCGGGCCGACGTGCGCCGCGACCTCGCGCCGAGCATGGCCGGCGAGGATTTTGCCCACTACCTCCAGCAGCGGCCCGGCGCCTTCGTCTGGATCGGCAACGGCGAATTGCGCGACGGCGCCGAGCTGCACGGCCCGCGCTATGATTTCAACGACGCGATCCTTCCCGTCGCCTCGAGCTGGATGGCCGAGGTCGCCAGGACGGCACTAAGCGCGAACTAGCACCGCCCCGTGGCTCCGCCGGACCGGTTGCGCTAGGATGGACGCTGGCTCGAGCCGGCGGGATCCCATGAATCGGCGCGAATTCGTTTCGGGATTGACGGCTGCAGCCGCGTTCGCCGGCTTGGCGTCGGCGGCCGCAGCGGCGGAAGGCCGGCGGGTCGCGCTGGTCATCGGCAACGGCGCCTACAGGAACGTTCCCGTCCTGCTCAATCCGCCGAATGACGCGAACGACATCGCCGCGGCCCTGAAGCGGCTCGGTTTCACCGTCTCGCTCGCCACGAACGCCAGCTTCGACGAGATGCGCCGCGGCCTGATCGCATTGGGGCGCGACGCCGCCGGCGCCGACATGGCGGCCGTGTACTTCGCCGGCCATGGCATGGAGATCAGCGGAGAGAACTGGCTGATCCCTGTCGACGCCGAGCTGAAGCGCGACACGGACGCGGCGAACGAAGCCATCAACCTGCACAGCGTGATGTCGCAGGTGTCCAACACCACGAGCCTCGGCCTCGTCATCCTGGACGCCTGCCGCGACAATCCGTTTGCCGCCAGGATGAAACGCTCGATCGCCACGCGGGCGGCCGCGACGGGCGGGCTGGGCCGCATCGAGCCCGTCGGTAACGTTCTGGTTGCCTATGCCGCGCGCGACGGCACCACGGCGCTCGAGGGCGATGCGCGCAACAGCCCGTTTGCAGCGGCGCTGCTGCGCAACATCGAGGCGCCCGGCGTCGAGGTGACGTTCATGTTCCGCAATGTCCGCGACGACGTGATGGAGGCGACCCGCAACGAGCAGCAGCCGTTCGTTTACGGTTCGCTGTCGCGCAAGGCGATCTACCTCGCCGGCCCGCCGCCTGCCGGTGCCGATAGTGCGGCACCGCTTGCTCCGCTTCCCGCCGTCGTCGCTCCTGCGCCGCCGCGCAGGCCTGTCACGTCGACGATCGATCCCGCGCTGGTCGGCACGTGGGAAATCATGGTGCCGAATGGCCGCGGCCAGTCGCGCTGGATCTGGGAGATCATGGGCGACGGCACCTACAGATTCCACGCCGAGCCGCTGCGCTCGGCCCGTGCGCACGAAGGCACGGTCACGGCCGCGAACGGCCGCTGGACGTTGCGTGCCCTCAAGGGCCTGTCAGGCTACAGCGATGGCGGCGCATACGAAATCCACGATGCGACGGCGGTGATCACCGGCAAGCTCGGCACCGGCGCCTGGAAACGCAGCGCCGAATAGGGCGCGCAGCCCTGCCACCCATCCTCCAGGGAACCCTTTGAACGCGCTGCGGCAATAGCGGCCGCCCGCCGCGCCCTGTCGCGCGACCGGAACGGGTGCGCTTGACGCAGCGCGCCCGCGCGGGTCTAATGAGATTAAAGAACAATTGTTCGCATTCCGAACATTATAGAACTGCGCGAGATGAACGGACAATTCCGCATCCGCGCCACCGGAGGAAACATCACCGATGCAAGCCATCCTCAATGGCGAGAGCACGCTCATCGTCGCGATGATCGTCGCCTACATCGCCTTCACCTCGTGGCTCACGCTCAAGCTGCGCAGCCGGACCAGCGAGCAGTTCATGACCGCCGCCCGCGCCATGCCGGCGGTGGTGGTCGGCGTGCTGATGATGTCCGAGTTCGTCGGCGCCAAGTCGACCGTCGGCACGGCGCAGGAAGCGTTCCAGTCGGGCATGGCCGCGGGATGGGCCGTGCTCGGCGCCTCGATCGGCTTTCTGCTGTTCGGCCTGCTGATGGTGAAGAAGCTCTACAATTCCGGCGAATACACTATCTCCGCCGCGATCGCGCAGAAATACGGCAAGTCGACCATGCTCACCGTGTCCGTGATCATGATCTACGCGCTGCTGCTGGTGAACGTCGGCAATTACGTCAGCGGCGCCGCCGCGATCGCCACCGCGCTGCATGTCAGCATGCCGGTCGCGATGTGCATCATCGCAGTGGTCTCGACCTTCTACTACGTGTTCGGCGGATTGAAGGGCGTCGCCTGGGTGACGATCCTGCACAGCGCCTTCAAGGTGGTCGGCATCGTCATCATCTTCGCGGTCGCGATGTCGCTGACCGGCGGCATTGCGCCGATCAAGGCCAAGCTTCCGGACTATTACTTCACCTGGGACGGCAAGATCGGCTTCACGACCATCTTCGCCTGGACCTTCGGCACGGTCGGCGCGATCTTCTCGACGCAGTTCATCGTGCAGGCGATCTCCTCGACCCCGAGCGCAGACGACGCCCGCAAGGCGACCTTCTATGCGGCGGCGTTCTGCCTGCCGCTGGGCTTCCTGCTCGCGCTGATCGGGGTTGCCGCCAAATATCTCTACCCCGACATGAACAGCCTCTACGCGCTGCCGGTGTTCCTGGAGAAGATGCCGCCGCTCGCCTCTGCCTTCGTGACGACCTCGCTGGTCGCCTCGATCTTCGTCAGCGTCTGCACCGTCGCGCTCGCCATCGCCTCGCTGGTGGTGCGCGACTTCTACGTGCCCTACTGGCAACCGACGCCGGAGCGCGAGCTGAAGATGACCCGCGTGTTCTCGATCGTAATCGCCATCGTGCCGCTGGTGTTCGTGTTCTTCATTCCGGAGATCCTCAAGCTGTCGTTCTTCACGCGGGCGCTGCGGCTGTCGATCACGATCGTAGCGATGATGGGCTTCTATTTGCCGCTGTTTGCCAGCAATCGGGGCGCCACCGCCGGCCTGATCGGCGCGGCGGTCTCGACCACCGCCTGGTACATGCTCGGCAACCCCTTCGGCATCGACAACATGTATGTCGCGGCCGCAACGCCGCTGGTGGTGATGGCGATCGAGCGCATCGCGCTGGGGCGCGCTCCGGCTGGTCCCGCGACGCCGCAGCCGGCCCAACCCAACGCATTCGTGGAAAGGACTTCGACATGATCGCCGAACCCGAGATCGTGAGCCCCGACATCGAGATCGCCGCCGACGGCATCGTCCGCCAGGCGGCCGGCGACCCTGATAGGTTCGACGCCTTCATCCCTTCGCCCTGCGTGCAGAACCACGCCGCCAATCTGATGCCGCTCGCCAATGGCGACCTCGCCTGCGTCTGGTTCGGCGGCACGCAGGAGGGCATGTCGGACATCTCGGTGTATTTTTCGCGCCTGCCGCGCGGCGCGACGCAATGGTCGCCGGCCGAAAAACTGTCCGACGACAAGGGACGTTCGGAGCAGAACCCGGTGCTGTTCCCCGCCCCCGACGGCACACTGTGGCTGATTTGGACGGCGCAGCTCGCCGGCAACCAGGACACCGCCCTGATCCGCCGCCGCCTCTCCCGCGACAACGGCAAGAGCTGGGGCCCGATCGAGACGCTGTTTCCCGAGCACCGCGGCCGCGGCACCTTCATCCGGCAGCCGATCGTCGTGCTCGACAACGGCGACTGGCTGCTGCCCGTGTTCTACTGTCACAGCACACCGGGCCGGAAATGGAACGGCGACGAGGACACCAGCGCGGTGAAGATCTCGTCCGATGCCGGCGCAACCTGGCGCGACGTCGACGTCCCCGGCAGCCGCGGCTGCGTGCACATGAGCATCGCGCGTCTCGACGACGGCTCGCTGGTTGCGATGTATCGCAGCCGCTGGGCCGACAACATCTATCAAAGCCGCTCCACCGATCACGGCCGCAGCTGGTCGGCACCGGTCGCGACCGCACTTCCCAACAACAATTCCTCGATCCAGCTGACGCGGCTCGGCAACGGACATCTGGCGCTCATCTTCAACGATTCCAGCGCCAGGGACGCCACCGGCCGCCGCCTCTCGCTCTATGACGAGATCGAGGACGACCTGCCGCCCGTGCTCGCGGGCGACGGCAGCACGGCCGATGGACGCACCGCGTTCTGGGGCGCGCCGCGGGCGCCGATGACGCTGGCCGTTTCCACCGACGGCGGACGGAGCTGGACCAAGCGTAACGTCGAAACCGGCGACGGCTATTGCATGACCAACAATTCACGCGACCAAACCAATCGCGAGCTGTCCTACCCCTCCGTCAAGCAGACCTCCGACGGCGCACTCCACACCGCGTTCACCTTCCACCGCCGCGCCATCAAATATGTCCGCGTGACCGAACCATGGGTGACGCGCGCGCTGCGGAGCTGAGGTCATGGACAAGCGGCCACACGCGCTGGTGACGGGCGCGAGTTCGGGGATCGGTGCGGCGATCGTCGAGCGCCTGCTGCGCGAGGACTGGCGGGTCACCGGGATCAGCCGCCGCCCCGCGACGTTCGACCATCCGGCCTTCGATCATTTGTCGCTCGACCTCAACGATATCGGGGGCATCGCAGACGCCGTTGCCGGCCTCGCGCCGACCGCGCTCGTTCATGCCGCGGGGCTGCTCAAGGTCGGCACGCTCGGATCGCTCGACCATGACGACAGCGCCACGATGTGGCGGCTGCATGTCGACGTCGCCGAGCGCCTCGCCGATGCGCTGGCACCGCGCCTGCCCAAGGGCGGGCGCATCGTCTTCATCGGCAGCCGCACCGCATCGGGCGCCGCCGGCCGCGGCCAATATGCCGCGACCAAGGCGGCGCTGGTCGCGCTGGCGCGATCCTGGGCGATCGAGCTCGCACCGCGCGGCATCACGGTCAACGTCGTCGCGCCCGCCGCAACCGAGACGCCGATGTTGAGGGATCCCGCGCGCGCCGGTGTCACGCCGAAACTGCCGCCGATCGGCCGCTTCGTCCAACCGGAGGAAGTCGCAGGCGCCGTGGCCTTCCTGCTTTCGACGGAAGCTTCCGCCATTACCGGACAACAGCTCGTCATCTGCGGCGGCAGCTCGCTCTGAACGCACCGCGCGGCGATTGCCGCGATCAACCCGCGGCCGCGATCCTGGCGCGGAAGCTCGCCTGCCCCTGCATGATCTTGTCCAGCAGTGCATCGAGCGCCCAGAACCGCTCACGGATGTCGAAGTCGACGGCGCGGCTACGGATGGACGAGAACGTGCCGAGCCTCTGGTGGTACAGTTTCGCCAGTTTTGGATAGCCCATCGGCTCGGCCATCGCGGCGAGCGCGAGGTAGACCGAGAGCTCATCGGCCAGCGCCGGATGCCGCGAATGGCTCGTCAGCAGCCATTTGTAGAGATCGGGATGGAAGTTCGTGAACACGCCGGTGAAGCCGGACGATCCGGACTTGATGGCGTCGAAGGCGATCGCCGCATTGGCGTTGACGATGGCGAGCGAGGTGTTCTTCGTCAAGGCCACGCGGCGCCTCACGGTCGCAAGGTCGCACGACACGTCCTTGAGGATCGCAAAGCGGCCGCTGTCGGCACAGAATGCCAGCTCGTCGTCGGACATCAGCCGGCGGAACGGCGCGGGACATTCGTAGAGACCGAGCGGAAGGCCTGCGGGCAGCGCAGCGAGCAGGCCGCGCAGATTGTCCATGAAGACGCTGCCGCCCTGCCCCTTCGGGTCGAACCTGTTCGTCACCAGCACCAGTCCGTCGACGCCGGTCCGGGCGATCGAGGTCAGCTCGGCAATCTGATCCTCACGCGATTCACTGACATGGCCGGAGGCGATCACGGGCACCCTGCCGGCTGCTTGCTTTGCGACGAAACGCGCCAGCGCGACGCGCTCATCGAGGCTCAGGAACTGCATCTCGCTCGATTGGGCGACGGCAAACAGCGCATCGGCGCCGTTGGCGATGTACCATTCGATCAGCTTCTCAAGGCCCGCATAGTCGATCGCATTCGCTTCGGTGAACGGCGTCAGCATCACGGGAATGATGCCTTTGATGGTTGCAGTCACAAGTCAGCTCCAAGAACGTTGAATTCGGTGGCGTTGAATTCGGTGATTAGTCTGTCCGGTCAGCGGCACATGCACAAATCCGCCGGCTGCGCTCACGACAGCTGCTCGGCGGTGGGCATGCCGCGCTGCGCGCCGTGGGCGAGGCAGGCCAGCGAGGCGCCGCGGCAGGCGCGCGCGAGCACCTCCTGCCAGCCGCGCCCCTCGTCCAGCCCCGCCGCGAGAATGCCGACAAACGTGTCGCCAGCCCCGGTCGTGTCGATCGGGAGAATTCGTTCGGCCGCAACAGTCTGGCGCGACCCGTCGGGATGGAACGCGCGCGCGCCCAGCGGTCCCGCGGTCACGATGCAGGTCACGCCGCCGTCCGCCGCGAGAACGGCGGCGGCCGCCTCGAAGTCGGTGCCGGTCCAGCCCACGCGCTGCGCCGCGGTGAGAGCCTCGTGCTCGTTCATGACGAGAACACTGGTGGCCTCCAGCAGCGCGCGCAGTTCGGCTTCGCTCAGGCGTTCGGGCACGGGCGCGAGATTCCAGATCACGCGTCCACCCGTTGCGCGGACGCGCTGGGCGGCCAGCAGCGAGGCCGCAAACGGGACCTCCATCTGAAGCACGAGGGTCGTTGTCGCGGACAGCTCGGCGGTTGCGTCGGCTGCAAGGCAGCCATTGGCCCCGCTCGCAACCGTGATGGCATTCTCGCCGTCAGCGCTGACGCTGATGAAGGCGCATCCCGTCGGCTCCGCGCCAACGGTGACGCGATCGACGTTGACGCCGTTGGCCGCGAGGTTGTCGATGCAGCGCTGGCCGAACGCGTCGCGTCCGACCCGGCCCACCATGGCGACCCGCCCCTGCGGCGACACGCGCGCGGCGGCGACCGCCTGGTTCGCGCCCTTGCCGCCGCAGAGCGTCGCGTAACCGCTCGCCAGCACCGTCTCGCCGGGCCTGGCGATCGTGTCGACACCGGCGACGAGGTCGACATTGATCGAACCGAAGATGGTGATCTCAGACATGGAACGACGATCTCCCGGAAGCTTCGCCTGCAAGGTGATCTCGGACCGCTCACGCGCCTTGCGGCGCGTGAGCGTAACGATTGCGGCCGGCGGTCAGTCGCCCGCGACGTCCTTGATGCGCGCGATCATGTCGTCGACGGCCTTGTCGACCGGCACCTTGTTGGTGACGATGGCGTTCACCGCCTTCATCCAGACGTTCTCGTTGTTGAGCGTGGTGAACTTGTAGTTCTTGCTCATCTCGTAGCCGCCGACGCCGGCGAAGAACTGGTCGCGCACGGCGCGGCGATGCACGTCGCCGTCCCAGAACGCGGATTTCTGCGCCGCGGTCTTGACCGGGAACCAGCGGCCGAGCGCGCCCTCGATATAGGGCTGCAGGTTTTCGTCGCGCAGCAGGAACGAGACGAACTCCTTGGCGCGCTCCTTGTTCTTGGCCTGCTCGAAGATCAGGCCGACCACCACGGAGGCGCGGGTGTGGACCGGCGAGCCATCCGGCTTGTTGGGCCAGACCATGGTGCGGATGCGGTCGTAGTAGTTCTTCTTCGCCTCGTCGCGCTGCTCGGCGGTGAGCGTCTCGTTGCTGGAATCGTCCAGCCATTTGCCGGGCAGCGAGACCGTCGAATTGTGCGTCATGATCGTCGTCTTGTTGTGGAAGGCGACGTTGTTGTCGGGGTCCTTCCAGCTCGTCGCCGATTGCGGCGTGCAGCCCTTGGCGGCGATCTCGACATAGTCCGTCATGGCGGCGATGAGGCCCGCTCGCACCTTGGGATCGTCGACCAGCAGCTTGCCGTTGTCGTCAACGAGCACGACGTTGTAGGCATCCATGAACACGAGGAAGGAGATGAAGCTGTCGGTGGCGTCGACGCCCATGGGATGGCCGATGCCGTAGATGCGCTTGCCGGAGGCCTTGCGCACGGCCGGCTGCGCCTTGTCGCACCAGAACGACCAGAAGCCCTTCCAGTCCTTCGGGATGTCGGTGTCCTTGAGACCGCCCTCTTCGAGCATGTCCTTCCAGTAATGCAGATGCAGCGTCGCCTGCTTCAGCGGGAAGGCGTAATAGGCTTTCGCCTTGGTCTTTTCGTTGTAGAGCATGACCGTGTCGAGCGACTGCGGGGAGAACTCGCCCTTGATCGGCGCGAGCACCGAGGTCAGATCGACCAGCTTGCCTTCGGAGGCCCACTTGCCGGCGGCCTGGAAATGGTAGGTGTCCGCATAGGTGACGTCGGGCGGGCTGCCGGCATCGAGCGCCGCCACCAGCTTCGGCATCATGTCCTGCGTCGCGTATTGCGACAGCTCGACCTTGACGCCGGTCTTGGCCTCGAACTTCCTGATGACGTCGAGCAGCGCGTCTTCCTCGGCCTTGTAGTAGCCCTTGTTCCACCAGAGGACGAGCTTCTCCTCGGCGGCTGCGGGGCTCGCCGCTCCCATCACCGGCAAGAGCAGTGAAACCGCCATCGAGCAGTTTCTGGCCCATCGCAAAAGGCTGTCGCGCATTATCGTTTCCTCTCCGTCCCGTCCCGGCGAGGCACCCGCCGGTTGCTCTCATGGCATTTCAAAACGCGGCCATGTAAGCGCTTACATACTGGGAGTCAAGAGCCCCCTTTCGGGGCATTTGCGCGGACTGTCGAGGAGATGATTGTTGCCCCGCGGGCGTGCCTCAGCGGGCTTGCGCCCTGCCCGCACTCTCGCGGACTTTCATGACAGGGACGATCTCCCGGGACTGGGCCCGCGCCTGCTCGCCCACGATCACGGCGAGCAGCTCGTTGGCGGCCAGCACGCCGATCTGTTGATTGTCGACCTTCATGGTCGTGAGCCCGGGCGAGAAGCGCGACGAGATCGCAAGGTCGTCGAAGCCGGTGATCGAAAAATCCCGGGGCGCCTCGAGGCCGCTCTCCCGCGCGGCCATCAGCGCGCCGAGCGCCAGATTGTCGTTGCCGCAGACGATCGCGGTCGCGCGGCTTCCCACCGTGCGCGTCATCAAGGCCGCAAAACTTTCCGCGCCGAACTCCAGCGTCGAAGGACCCATCATCAGGTCCTGCGCGGCGATTTCCAGACCGGCCGCCGCGAGCGCGTCACGGATGCCGCGAAGCCTTTCCTTGACGCGGTCGTTGTTGGTGTCGGGCTGAAAGATCGCGGCAAAGCGGCGGTGACCGAGCGACAGCAAATGATCCGTCATGCGGTGGAAGGCGGCACGGTTGTCGAAGCCGATGCACGGATGCGGCGAGGCCTTGTTGTAGGAGTAGGTCACGACATAGGGAATGCCGCGCGAATTGAGCGCCTCGAACAGCTCGGGCGGATGGCTCTCGCCGACCACGGCAAGCGCCTCGACGCCGCGCGCCAGCATGGCGTCGGCCTGCCTCAGGCCTTCGTCCGGATCGTAGTTCGAGCACCCCAGGAACAGCGTGAAGCCGCGTTCCGAGAACACGCTCTGCATGCCGCTGATCTGGTGGGCGAAGATCTCGTTGTCGAGCGTCGGGATGATGGCGCCGGCGATATGCGTCCGGCGCGAGGCCAGCGCCCGTCCGGCGGCGTTCGGAATCCAGTTCAGCGCGCGCGCGGCGTCCTTGACCCGCTGCCTGACCTCTTCAGACACCTTGTCGGGCTCGTTGAAGGCGCGCGAGACCGTCGCGGTCGAGACATTGGCCTTGCGGGCGACCTCCTCGAGCTTGACGCGGCCGCTTCCCCCGCGCGCTCTCTTTGAACCAGCTGCCATCCCCGCCACGGCCGAATGCGATTTGATCAGTGAGACGCCATGGTATGCGAGCGCAGGCCGTCTGTGTGAAAAAATCTGGCTGGGGCGGGAGGGATC
Organism: Bradyrhizobium sp. KB893862 SZCCT0404; assembly: GCF_018130885.1. NCBI lineage: Bacteria > Pseudomonadati > Pseudomonadota > Alphaproteobacteria > Hyphomicrobiales > Nitrobacteraceae > Bradyrhizobium > Bradyrhizobium sp. KB893862 SZCCT0404. Next base: position 101,645 of record NZ_JAFCLT010000014.1, on the reverse strand, counting down.
GAACCTCCGAATGGCGGAATCAAAATCCGCTGCCTTACCGCTTGGCTACGCCCCAATGCGCAGGTCGGATGTTCTTGCGACCGAACGCCTCGCGCAGATGAGCCTCAAGGAGAGGATGCCATTAGCGAATCTTCGTGCCCGACACGCAACAATCAAGTGCAGGGAGGAAGAGCAGTGCGTCGCCTGGACTTATGTCAAGCCGGGGATTAGCCGGACAAACGCCGTTTGGTCATTTGAAACCCGCGTTGCCTGAGGGCGTGCTTCGACGATCACGCGACCACAGCGGGTGACGCACTGAAACCGGACTGGACTTCGAGGAGCCACCGCTGGCTGGGGCGGGAGGGATCGAACCTCCGAATGGCGGAATCAAAATCCGCTGCCTTACCGCTTGGCTACGCCCCAACAGCGGGGAACGACGGAAGACCGGGCTACCGCAGATTCCCTCGAGTGCTGCCGGTCTATAGGGTGCGGCGCGGCATTTCAACCGCCTGCAGGGGCAAAATACCACAGCAGCCGAGATCGGCCGCACCACACCTTATTATAATTATGGGCTCCGTTTTATAGGCCCCGGCAAAATCCCGATGCGGTACCGTATCGCGGCCATTGAGACCTTGCCCATTTCATGGGAATACGGCGCCAATATCTGTCCACGGGAGTGAGCCATGACCTACCGCGCGCCGATCTCTGACATGCTGCTGTCTCTCAACCATGGCGCCGGCCTCAAGGCGGCCCTGGACGCCGGCCATTACGGCGATTTCGACGCCGACCTCACCGCCGCCGTGCTGGAGGAAGCCGCCAAGTTCGCAACCGACGTGCTGGCGCCGCTCAACAAGGTCGGCGACGAGCACGGCATCAAGCTTAGCGACGGCAAGGTCACGACCGCGCCGGGCTGGCCCGATGCCTACAAGCGCTGGACCGAGGGCGGCTGGAACGCGGTGTCGGGACCGGAGGATTTCGGCGGCCAGGGCCTGCCGCTCGCCATCAACGCGGCCTGCACCGAGATCTGGAGCGCGGCCAACGTCGCCTTCGGCCTCTGCCCGCTGCTGACGGCCTCGGCAATCGAGGCGCTCGATGCGCATGGCAGCGACGAGCTGAAGACAATCTATCTCGAAAAGCTCGTCTCCGGCGCCTGGACCGGCACGATGCAGCTCACCGAGCCGCAGGCCGGGTCCGACGTCGGCGCGCTGCGCACCCGCGCCGAAAAGCAGGCCGACAGCACCTATCGCATCAAGGGGACGAAGATCTTCATCACCTATGGCGAGCACGACATGACCGACAACATCGTTCATTTCGTGCTGGCGCGCCTGCCGGACGCGCCCGCGGGCACCAAGGGGATCTCGCTGTTCCTCGTGCCGAAATTCATGGTCAACGCCGACGGCTCGCTGGGCGCACGCAACGACATCTTTGCCTCTGGCGTCGAGCACAAGCTCGGCATGCATGCTTCGCCCACCTGCACCATGACCATGGGCGACCATGGCGGCGCGATCGGCTTTCTGATCGGCGAAGAGAACCAGGGCATGCGCTGCATGTTCACGATGATGAACCAGGCCCGCCTCGGCGTCGGCCTCGAAGGCGTCGGCGTCGCCGACCGCGCCTATCAGCAGGCGCTGTCCTATGCGCAGGAGCGCAAGCAGGGCCGCGCCGTCGGCAAGAAGGGCGAGGGCTCGGACGCGATCTTCGTGCATCCCGACGTCAAGCGCATGCTGATGCGGATGCGGGCGCAGACCGCCGCCGCACGCACCATCTGCTACGCCACCGCGGTGGCGATCGACGTCTCCACGCGCGCCAAGGACCCGAAGGTGCGTGCGGACGCTGCCGCACGCGCCGCGCTGCTGACGCCGATGGCAAAGGGCTATTCCACCGACATCGGCAACGAGGTCGCCTATCTCGGCGTGCAGGTGCATGGCGGCATGGGCTTCATCGAGGAGACCGGCGCCGCGCAGCATTATCGCGACGCGCGCATCACCGCGATCTACGAGGGCACCAACGGCATCCAGGCGATCGACCTCGTCACGCGCAAGCTCGCGGCCAATGGGGGCGCTGCGGTGTGGGCGCTGATCGACGAGCTCGCGGCAACCGTCAAGCAGGTGGAGGCCTCGAACGATCCGGCCTTCGGCACCACGGGCGCAAAACTGCGCGAGGCGCTGGAGGCGTTGACGCGCACCAGCAAATGGCTGCTGGAGCGCGTGACCTCCGCGCCGAACGAGGCGCTGGCCGGCGCGACGCCTTACCTGCAGCAGTTCGGATCGACGCTCGGCGGCTGCATGCTGGCCTCCGAAGCGCTCGCCGCCAAGGCCGAAGGCACTGCAGATGCCGCGCGCTACGTCTCGCTGGCGCGTTTCTTTGCCGAGAACATCAGTGTGCAGGCCGGCGCGCTGGAACGCACCGTGACCGAGAGTGCGGAGTCGGTTGCCGCGGCGGATGCGGTGTTGTTGGGATGACTGGCCCGCTGTTGATCCCGTCATCCTGAGGTGCTCGCAGAGCGAGCCTCGAAGGATGCACGGCCGAGATGCAGCAGCCGGGCCGTCGCCCTTCGAGGGCCGCTGAAGAAGTAGCCATCTCAGGGTGACGGTGAGAGATTGCGCGACTGTTCGGCCTTTCTCCCCGGCCGCCACAGCACCACGCCCGCGGCCACCAGATCCAGCGCCACGCACATCGCAAACGCCGTCGTGTAATTGCCGGTGAAGCTGCGCACGAGGCCGACGATGCCGGGGCCGAATGCGCTGACGATGCCGCTGATCGAGGTGCCCAATCCCATCGCGGCGGCGAAGGCGGCGGATCCGATCTCGCGCTGGATGATCAAGGGCGGGAACGTGATCATGTTGCCGATCGAGAAGCCGTAGACGGCGCAGCACACCAGCAGCACCGTCGGGTTGGTGCTTTGCAGCAGCACGAAGAGAGCGGCGGCCTGGCTCGTCATCGACGCCGCGCAGGCGAGCCTGGGATCAAGCCGGTCGACGAACAGGCCGAGCGACAGGCGCCCGACCACCGCCATCGCCGCCATGAGGGTCACGGCCAGACCGGCGCTGGCGCGCCCGATCAGCGGCTCGAGAAACGAGACCTGGTGGATGATGAATCCCATCTGCGCCAGCAGCGCGATCGCGATCGGCAGCACCATGGTCCAGAACGCGGCATTGGCGAGCAGCGCGCGGCGCGAATGCGCAGGACGGGCCATCGCGCCGCCGGACTGACGTTTCCCTGAAGCCAGTGATGTCCCCGCGGGCCAGCCGATGAAGCCGACGACCACCGGCAACACCAGCACCACCATCGCGATGGTGGCCGCCAGCATCGCCGAGCGAAAGCCGATGCTGCCGGTCAGCGACAGCAGCAGCGGAACGAGGACGATGCCGCCGCAGGTCGCCCCGTTGAAAGCGAGGCTGAGCGCGAGGCCGCGGCGCCGGTCGAACCAGGAATTGAGCACGGTCGCGATCACCACGGTGCCCATGCCGGTCCAGCCGACCGACATCAGCGCGTAGGCGAGATAGAGCTGCCAGGGCGTCTGCATCAGGGCCAGCAGCACGGTCGAGGCGCCCAGCGCGGAAAGCCCGCACAGGATCAGCGACCGCAACCCGATGCGGTCGAGCAGATCGTCGGTGAAGATGACGAGGACGGAGGTGAGGAGAAACGAGAAGGTGCTGGCCGCGGAGACCAGCGTGCCGGGCCAGCCATGGGCGCGCTGCAGCTCGGCGAGATAGACGCCCTGGCCGTAGAGGCCGAAGCCGAACATGAAGAAAGCCATCAGAAAGCAGGCCAGCACGACGCGCCAGCCGCGATAGGACAGCGAAGATTCGTCAACGCCAGTTGCGGCGATCATCAATCGAGCCGTCGCCAGATGGAACCGGGCAGGATCGTGCCCTACAACCACTGGTTTTTCAAATGAAACATTGTAGCCATTTGTTGCGACGCGCAACAGCGCGTGACGGGCAATGTGACGCGCCATGGGCGCCGTCACGCAGAGTTCAGGCTGGAAAAGGTCGAGCGGACGCATTGGCACGTCAACAAGATGATGTAGGCTGAGGCGCGCGAGACCCGCAGCGACGCAGGGGGAATTTCATGCCGAACGGCAATATCGTGGTCACCGAAGAGCGGGGAACGCGTGTGATCACCCTGCGCCGCCCCGGCAAGAAGAACGCGATCACCCAGGACATGTACCGGGAGATGAGCCACGCGATCGACACTGCGCAGAACAATCCCGATATCCGCTGCATGATCATCACCGGCGGCTCCGGCGTGTTCACGGCGGGCGATGACATCGACGATTTCCTTCACGCCGACACGGCGCGCCCTGAGACGCTGTCGAACGGCGCCAAGTTTCTCTATTCGCTCGCCCTCAACACCAAGCCGATCATTGCCGCCGTGGACGGCGCGTCGATCGGCATGGGCACGGTGATGCTGTTTCATTGCGACTACGTGCTCGCCTCGAACGCGGCGACCTTCTCCGCACCTTACATTCATCTCGGGCTGGTGCCGGTCGGCGCGTCCAGCCTCCTAATGCCGAACACGATGGGCTATCAGCGCGCCTTCGCGATGCTGATCATGGGGCGGACCTTCAGCGCGGCGGAGGCGCACGCTTCCGGCTTCGTCAACACCGTGGTCTCGCCGGGACATACCGAGGTCGAGGCGCGCAAGGTCGCGCGCGAGATCTGCCGGCTGCCCGCCGAGGCCGTCGCGACCTCGCGCAAGCTCTTGCGCACGCCGCCGGAGGAATTGACCCGCCGCATCGACCAGGAGGCCCATCTGTTCGGCGAGCGGTTGAAATCGGACGACGCGGTGGCCGCGTTCAACGCGTTTGCGAACCGGAAGAAGCGGTAGGGATGAGACAGTGAGAGCCGCCTCCGCGAGTCCGGTATCGTAGGGTGGGCAAAGGCGCTCTGGCGCCGTGCCCACGACTTTCTTCGATCACAGTCCGATGGTGGGCACGCTTCCGCCTTCGCTCTTCGAGCTACGGCGGACAAGCCGCTTTGCCCACCCTACGATACTGTGGCCGGGGGGCAGCGTTCACGACAATGCTTCGTGAAATCTTCGCGCGGAACGTCTAGTCTGGTTCCATGCCATACCGATCCATCCTTGCCGCGCTCGCGCTGATCTGCGCCCTGCCCGCCTCCGCCCAGACCGCCGCGCCGGTCGAGCTGCGCATTCTCGCGATCAACGATTTCCACGGCAATCTGCGGCCGCCGCCGGGCGGCATCCGCATCAATGACCCCGAGGATAGAGCCAAGAAGGTGATGGTCGCCGCCGGCGGAGCCGAATACATGGCGACGCTGGTCAAGCAGCTGCGCGAAGGACACAGGAACACGATCTTCGTTGCCGCCGGCGATCTGATCGGAGCAAGCCCGTTCCTGTCGGCGATGTTCCACGAAGAGCCCTCCGTCGAGGCGCTCTCGATGATGGGACTTGCGATCACCTCGGTCGGCAATCACGAGTTCGACGAAGGCAAGACCGAGCTGTTGCGCATGCAGAACGGCGGCTGCCATCCGGTGGACGGCTGCCAGGGACCGCATCCCTTCACCGGCGCCAAATTCCACTATCTCGCGGCCTCCACGATCGAGACCGCGACCGGCAAGAGCGTGCTGCCGCCCTACGAGATCCGCGAGTTCGACGGCATCCCCGTCGCCTTCATCGGGCTGACCTTGAAGGAGACTGCCGGCATCGTCTCGCCATCGGGCATTGCCGGGCTCGAATTCCGCGACGAGGCCGAGACGGTAAACGCGCTCGTGCCGCAGCTGAAGGCGCGCGGCGTCGAGGCAATCGTGGTGCTGATCCACCAGGGCGGCGAGCCCGCGGGCGACTACAACGAATGCCCTGCCATCACCGGGCCCATCGTCGACATCGTCAAGAAGTTCGATCGTGCCGTGGACGTCGTCGTCAGCGGTCACACGCATCGCGCCTACATTTGCCAGATCGACGGGCGGCTCGTCACCAGCGGCGACAAATACGGCACGCTGGTCACCGCGATCGACCTCAAGCTCGATCCGACGAGCCGCGACATCGTCAGCGCAAAGGCCGAGAACGTCATCGTCGCCAACGCATCGCTCGCCAGGGATCCCGAGCAGACCGCGCTGATCGAGGCCTATGACAAGGTCTCTGCGCCGATCGCCAACCGGCCGGCGGGATCGGTGACGCAGACGCTGTCGCGCGTGCCGAACGAGGCCGGCGAGAGCGCGCTCGGCGACATCATCGCGGACGCGCAGCTCGCCGCGACCAGAGACGCCAAGGATGGCAGCGCTGTCATCGCGCTCACCAATCCCGGCGGCATCCGCACCGACATCGTTCCCAAGGAGAACGGCGCGATCACGTTCGGCGATGTGTTCGCCAGTCAGCCGTTTCGCAACCGCCTCGTCACCATGACGCTCACGGGCAGCCAGCTCAAGGATCTCCTGGAGCAGCAATGGCTCGATCCGAAGCGGCCGCGGATCCTCCAGGTGTCGAACGGGTTCAGCTACAGCTGGGATGCGTCGAAGCCGAGCGGCGAACGTGTCAGCCTTGAGAAGATGACGCTGAGCGGCAGGCCGATCGAGGCCGGGACCGGCTATCGCGTCACCCTCAACGACTATCTCGCCGTCGGCGGCGACGGCTTCACGGTCGCAAAGCAAGGGGCGGCGCCGCAATATGGCGGCTACGACGCCGATGCGCTGTTCGCGTTCTTCCGGGCGCACGGGCCGATCGGCCCGCTGCCGCTGAGCCGCATCCTGCGCGTGAATTGATCCGGATCAAACCGGCCGGAACGGGACAACCCTTTGCCAATTGTACCCAAGCGCATAGATTGCGTTTGGCATTGCGTTTTGGCGCCGGATGCGCCAAGCGACGTCAAGAGCCCGCATCCCATGAGGCCGACCTGATGAGCACGCTTCTTCTTTCCCACAAGGCCTGCCTCGACCACGTCACGCCGCCGGGACACCCTGAACGGCCCGATCGGCTGCGCGCGGTGGAGGAAGCGCTGTCGCACGAGCGTTTCCAGTTTCTCGTGCGCGACCAGGCGCCGGAAGGCGATCTCGACCTCGTCACGCTCTGCCACAACGAGCATTACGTCACCGAGCTGCGCCACATCGCACCGACCAGCGGCCAGGTCTATATCGACGGCGACACCTCGATGTCCCCGGGCACGTGGGAAGCGGTGATGCGCGGCGTCGGCGGCGCGGTGGCGGCGACCGAAGCGGTGATGAACGGCGAGCACCGCAACGCCTTCGTCGCGGTGCGCCCGCCCGGCCACCACGCCGAGATCGGCAAGCCGATGGGCTTCTGCTTCTTCGACAATGTCGCGATCGCCGCACGCCATGCGCAGCGCAAATACGGCATCAAGCGCGCGGCCATCGTCGATTTCGACGTGCATCACGGCAACGGCACGCAGGACATCTTCTGGTCCGACCCGACGGTGATGTATTGCTCGACGCATCAGATGCCGCTGTTTCCGGGCACCGGCGCCAAGAGCGAGCGCGGCGACCACGACACCATCGTCAACGCGCCGCTGGCGTCCGAAGACGGCGGACCGGAATTCCGCTCGGCGTTCGAGAATCTGATCCTGCCGCAACTCGAAAAATTCAGCCCGGAGCTGCTCATCATCTCCGCCGGCTTCGATGCGCATTACCGCGACCCGCTGGCCTCGCTGAACCTGCGCGCGGAAGACTACGCCTGGGTGACGCGCAAGCTGATGGACCTCGCCGACAAGTCCGCCGGGGGCCGCGTTGTCTCGGTGCTCGAAGGCGGCTATGACCTGCAAGGATTGAAAGAATCTGTTACGGCGCATGTCGGCGCCCTGATGGGCGCCTGAAGTACTCGCCACATTAAGCCCGCAAAACCCGCCTTCACTCCAGGGAAAGCGAATCGGGCAATCGGAAGCGGATATGGCCGAAAACACTCAAGTCGACGTCTCCAGGCTCACCTTCGAGCGCGCGATCGAGGAACTCGAAACGATCGTGAAGCGGCTCGAGGACGGCAAGGTGCCGCTCGAGGAATCCGTGACGATCTACGAGCGCGGCGAGGCGCTGAAGCGCCGCTGCGAGGAACTGCTGCGCCAAGCCGAGGCGCGGGTCGACAAGATCACCACCGATGCCAGCGGCCAGGCCGCCGGAACGGCGCCGCTCGACGTCCAGTAGGGCCGGTCCAAGCCGCCCGTTCCAAGCATCGGCCGGCTGCATTTTTTCATGATCGCACGCCGCTGATTCCGTTGCCGCGGCCCTGCATTCCCCACGAGGCCCAAGGGAACCCGTCGGGAGGCCTCCGGGCCTGCCGAATCCATCCAAAAAAGCCTCACTCCCGCCCAAAATCCTGCTAGGGAACCGGGCAAGACTGGAACGCCTCCGCCCGCCCCGCAGTTAACCACTCTGGCCCGCGGGTTGCACTGGTATGCCTGTAATCGGTCCAGCGGGTTGGCTTTGGGCCAAGGTTTGGTGTAAAGCTGCGCGCAGTGTGGCTTTTTGTTAGCCTTGACGTGGGGACCGATTACCAACGACAAGCGCTTCAAACTGCTAATGAAATTGGCTGGGACGGACGAAGCCGATCTAAGTGACAGGGATCACAGAGACTGAACCGGAGCGCACTTAGGCTCACCTAAGCTTGAAGACGGGGCCTTGCCCCAGGCAGGTGGCTCCGACGGTTTTAGGACTCGCGCTGCGCCGATATTGTGCAAACCCATCGCGCACCGGAACGATCTTCCGGCGCTGACAAATTGGAAATCGCCGTGAACGCATACAGTAAGACGCCGCTTCTCGACACCATCCGGACGCCGGAAGACCTGCGCAAGCTCAAGGTCGAGCAGGTTCGCCAGGTCGCCGACGAGCTGCGGCAGGAAACCATCGATGCCGTTTCGGTGACCGGTGGCCACTTCGGCGCGGGCCTCGGCGTGGTCGAGCTCACCACCGCGATCCATTACGTCTTCGACACCCCGCGCGACCGGCTGATCTGGGACGTCGGCCACCAGGCCTATCCCCACAAGATCCTCACCGGACGCCGCGACCGCATCCGCACCCTGCGCACCGGCGGCGGCCTGTCCGGCTTCACCAAGCGCAGCGAGAGCGATTACGATCCGTTCGGCGCGGCGCATTCCTCGACCTCGATCTCCGCCGGCCTCGGCATGGCCGTGGCGCGCGACCTCTCCGGCGGCAAGAACAACGTTATCGCCGTGATCGGTGACGGTGCGATGTCGGCGGGCATGGCCTATGAAGCCATGAACAACGCCGGTGCAATGAACTCGCGCCTGATCGTCATCCTCAACGACAACGACATGTCGATCGCGCCGCCGGTCGGCGCCATGAGCGCCTATCTGTCGCGCCTCTACTCGGGCAAGACCTATCGCACGCTCCGCGATGCGGCCAAGCAGATCAACAAGCGGCTGCCCAAGATCATCGCCAACCGCGCCAACCGCGTCGAGGAATATTCGCGCGGCTTCATGATGGACGGCGGCACGCTGTTCGAAGAGCTCGGCTTCTATTACGTCGGTCCGATCGACGGCCATAACCTCGACCACCTCCTGCCCGTGCTGAAGAACGTGCGCGACATGGAGGAAGGCCCGATCCTGGTCCACGTCGTGACCCAGAAGGGCAAGGGCTACGGCCCGGCGGAAGCTTCCGCCGACAAATACCATGCCGTCGTCAAGTTCGACGTCGCGACCGGCACGCAGGCCAAGGCCAAGCCGAACGCGCCGGCCTACCAGAACGTGTTCGGTGCGAGCCTCGTCAAGGAAGCGCAGAAGGACGACAAGATCGTCGCCATCACCGCGGCGATGCCGTCGGGCACCGGCGTCGACATCTTCAACAAGGCGTTCCCGGATCGCACCTTCGACGTCGGCATCGCCGAGCAGCATGCGGTGACGTTTGCCGCCGGTCTCGCCAGCGAGGGCTACAAGCCGTTCTGCGCGATCTACTCGACCTTCCTGCAGCGCGGTTACGACCAGATCGTGCATGACGTCGCGATCCAGAACCTCCCCGTCCGCTTCGCCATCGACCGCGCCGGCCTCGTCGGCGCCGACGGCGCGACGCATGCCGGCTCGTTCGACAACGCCTATCTCGGCTGCCTGCCCAACATGGTGATCATGGCGGCGGCGGACGAAGCCGAGCTGGTGCACATGGTGGCGACGCAGGTCGCGATCGACGATCGTCCGAGCTCGCTGCGCTATCCGCGCGGCGAAGGCCGCGGCATCGAGATGCCCGAAGTCGGCATTCCGCTGGAAGTCGGCAAGGGCCGCATGATCCGCCAGGGCAACAAGATCGCCCTGCTCTCGTTCGGCACGCGCCTCGCCGAGTGCGAGAAGGCGGCCGACGAGCTCGCCGCGCACGGCCTCTCCACCTCGATCGCCGACGCGCGCTTCATGAAGCCGCTCGACACCGAGCTGGTGCTCAAGCTTGCCCGCGACCACGACGTGCTGATCACGGTCGAGGAAGGCTCGATCGGCGGCTTCGGCTCGCATGTCGCGCAGTTCCTGACCGACCAGGGCGTGCTCGACACCGGCATGGTCAAGTTCCGCACGATGGTGCTGCCCGACGTGTTCCAGGACCACGACACGCCGGCCGCGATGTACGCCCGCGCCGGTCTCGACGCCAAGGGCATCGTCGCCAAGGTGTTCGAAGCGCTCGGCAAGGACGTGAAGGCCGAGACGGTCAAGCTCGCCTGATGGTGAGTTACCTCTCCCGCTTGCGGGAGAGGTCGGATCGCGAAGCGATCCGGGTGAGGGCTTTCGCCTCTTGGGGGTTCTCCCTGGTGGAGAGACCCTCTCCCCAGCCCTCCCCCGCAGGCGGGGGGAGGGAGCGCAGCTTTCGCCGCGGCCAATAGCTCGCCAGATTTCTTCAGAGCATTCACATCATGAAAATCTATCTGGCAGGTCCCGATGTGTTCCTGCCGGATGCCGTTGAGATCGGCCGGCGCAAGGTCGAGATCTGCGCCGCCCATGGCCTCACCGGCCTCTATCCCCTCGACAACGTCATCGACCTCGCCGCACCCGACGCCTCCAGGCAGATCTTCTGCGGCAACGAGGCGATGATGGACGCGGCCGACGCCATCATTGCCAACCTCACCCCGTTCCGCGGCGCCGGTGCCGATCCAGGCACCGTCTACGAGCTCGGCTACATGGCCGGCCGCCGCAAGTTTTGTCTCGCCTACTCCAACGACGGCGCCGCCTATGCCGACCGGGTCGGTCGCTTCATGGAGGTCACGTCCGAGGACGGGCGGTTGGTCGATGCGCAGGGCCTGACGGTCGAAGACTTCGGTCTCGTCGACAATCTCATGATGATCCATGCGCTGGAGCTGCACGGCTGCCCGCTGGTGACGCCGGCGCAAATGCCAATCGATGTCTGGCACGATCTTGCCGCGTTCGAGACTTGCGTCCGGATGGCGGCCGCGCGATTGATCGCTAGATAAGCGCTCAGTCGCCTTCCGGAGAAATCGATGTCCCCTGCCCGCAAGCGCGCGGATGTTCTGCTGGTCGAGCGCGGCCTGTTCGAGAGCCGGGCACGGGCGCGCGCGGCCATCGAGGCCGGCCTCGTCACGGCCGACGACAAGCAGGTTGCAAAGCCGTCGGAGACCATCGCCGAGGACGCGGTGATCCGGGCCGAGCCTGCACACCCCTATGTCTCGCGCGGCGGCGTCAAGCTCGCCGGCGCGCTGGAGCGCTACCCGATCGAGATCGAGGATCATGTCTGCCTCGACGTCGGCGCCTCCACCGGCGGCTTCACCGAGGTGCTGCTGGCGAACGGGGCCAGTCTCGTCTTCGCCATCGATGTTGGCACCAGCCAGCTGCATCCCTCGCTGCGCGGCCATCCCAAGATCGTGTCGATGGAGGAGACCGACATCCGCAGCTATGAGGGCAAGCGGTTGCCGGCGCGGCCCGACGTCGTCGTCATCGACGTCAGCTTCATCTCGCTGAAGATCGTATTGCCGGTGGCGCTGTCGCTGGCCGCCGCGCCGATGAGCCTGCTGGCGCTGATCAAGCCGCAATTCGAGGCCGACAGGAAGCACAACAAGAAAGGCATCATCCGCGACGCCGCCGTGCACCGGGAGATCTGCGACGACATCGCAAGCTTTGCGGCCTCGCTCGGCTGCACCGACATCGAGGTGTTCCCCTCCTCGATCACGGGCGGCGACGGCAATGTCGAATTCTTCCTGGGCGCGCGACGTGGTTGAACGCCTGACCATCGATCACGTCGGCCATCGCGGCGACGGCGTCTCGCTCACCGCGGGCGATGCGGTCTACGTGCCCTACACGCTGGGCGGCGAGACCGTCGAGGTCGATCACGTCGCGGGCCATCATCCCGACCGTCGCAAGCTGCTGGCGGTGGAGATCGCAAGCCCCGAACGCATCGAGCCGTTCTGTCCGCATTTCGGCGTCTGCGGCGGCTGCGCGATCCAGCACTGGGCCGCCGATCCCTATCACGCCTGGAAGCGCGGCATCGTGGTCGAGACACTCGCGCAGGCCGGCATCGAATGCGAGGTCGCGCCGCTGGTCGATGCCCATGGCGCGGGGCGCCGGCGCGTCACGCTGCATGGTCGCTTCGGCACACATGACATCCTCAAGGTCGGCTTCTCGGCGACCAGCTCGCACGACGTCATCCCGATTCATCGCTGCCCGATCCTCGATCCCGCGCTGGAGGGCGCGCTCGATGCCGCCTGGGCCATCGCCGAGCCGCTGACATCGAAGATGCCGGTGACCAAGCCGCTCGACATCCAGGTCACCGCCACCGTCAACGGTCTCGACGTCGACGTGCGCGGCTCCGGCCCGCTGCCGACGCCGCTGGTGACCGCACTGTCCCGCGTTGCCGAGCAGCATCGCCTGGCCCGGTTGACGCGACATGGCGAACTGGTGCTGCAGCGCCTCGCGCCGATCGTGAAGATGGGCCGTGCGGACGTGACGCTGCCGCCGGGCTCGTTCCTGCAGGCCACCGTCGCGGGCGAAGAGACGCTCGCTGCGCTGGTGGCCGAGCGCGTCGGCAAGGCCAAGGAGGTGCTCGACCTCTTCTGCGGCGTCGGACCGTTTGCGCTGCGGCTCGCCGAGAAGGCGCGCGTCACCGCCTACGACAGCGATGCCGGTGCGATCGCCGCGCTGGCGAAAGCCGCGCGCACGCCGGGGCTCAAGCCGATCAAGGCCGAGCCCCGCGACCTGTTCCGCCGCCCCCTGGTGCCGCCGGAGCTGCGCGATTTCGATGCGGTCGTGTTCGATCCGCCGCGCCAGGGCGCGCAGGCTCAGGCGCTGAAGCTCGCCGCGAGCAAGGTGCCCGTCATTGTCGCGGTCTCCTGCAACGTCGCGACCTTCGCCCGCGACGCACGGCTCCTGATCGACGGCGGCTACAAGATCACGAGCGTGGTGCCGGTCGACCAGTTCCGCCACACGCCGCATGTCGAGCTGGTGGCGAAGTTCACGCGGTAATTTTCTTAGCGCCGCAGCCCGCCAAGCGCCGGCGATTCACCGGGCAGCATGTTCGACCTGATATCGCTGTCCATGCGGCCGGAGTCCTGCTGGGTGAAACCGGCGCCGAAGGACAGGCTGAGGTTGGAGGTCGGCTTGAATTCGACGCCGGCGAATGCGCTGTATCCCGGTGCGGCGCCGGAGGTCAGCGGCGCAATCGAGCTGCCGATGCCGTTGCCGAACTTCAGCGTGTCGAAACCGGCAAAGAACGTGACGGGCAAGCCACCCGCCGTCTTGGTGTTGTAGCCGAACTGCGTGCTGTCATAGGAGAGCGCGCTGAAATTGCCCGCAAGGCCAGTCTGGCTGAGGCCGCTCCAATTGAGATCGCCGCGCTGGCTTCCGACGAAGAAGCCGTTCGCAAAGCTGGTGCGCGAGCTTGCGTCGCCGGCATTGAAGCCCGCAAAATTGCCGTAAGTGTCGGCGCTCTGGCCGTCGCTGCCGCCAAGACCGAAAGGCCCGCCCGGGATCCAATATCTCAGAGGCGCGACTTGTGCCTGAGCGGGGGCACCGCAGCAGCAAAGCAGGGCAAAGAGGGTCGCGAGCGCGCGTGAAGAAGCAAAGCCTGGCATTCGTGTAACCGTCAGAACTCCGGAGATCATAGCCGCAGGACCGCAGGATTGCCAGCCACGCGGTCCCCACCCAGTTCCAATCACCTTTTCCTGACGCGTTGAACCTGCCCGGGGGCGGACGGACCCATTTAAGGGGACGTGCAAGCTACGCGCTTGCCTTGCTCCGAACACCTTTGAAAATGCCATCGCATGGAGGCTGTCATGGAGGTCAATGCCGACAGGTTGAATGCCTTTATGGGCAAGATGATCACCGAGGTCGGGGCGGCGATGAACGCATCGCTGGTCCTGCTGGGCGACAAGCTCGGCCTGTACCGCGCCCTCGCCGCCAAGGGGCCGATGAATTCCGCCGAGCTCGCGAGCGCGACCGGAACGACCGAGCGCTATGTCCGCGAATGGCTCTCGAGCCAGGCGGCGTCCGGTTACGTCGAATATGATACCGCTTCAGGAAAATTCTCGATGCTGCCGGAGCAGGCGATGGCGCTGGCCGACCCGGACAGCCCGGTGTTCCTCGGCGCGGTCGGCAATGTCATTGCAGCGGCGTTTCTCGACGAGCCCAAGATCACGGAGGCGTTCAAGTCCGGCAAGGGCGTCGGCTGGAACCGGCGCAGCGAGTGCCTGTTCTGCGGCACCGCGCGGTTCTTCCGTACCGGCTATATGCACCATCTGGTGCAGGAATGGCTGCCCGCGCTCGACGGCGTCGTGGACAAGCTCAAGCGTGGCGCCAAGGTCGCCGATGTCGGTTGCGGCCATGGCGTCTCGACGCGGCTGATGGCGGAAGCGTTTCCGAACTCGCGCTTCTACGGCTTCGACTATCACGAGGGCTCGATCGAGGCCGCGCGCAAGGCAGCCAGCGAGGCGAAGCTCGGCGACCGCGTCTCCTTCGCCGTTCACTCGGCCAAGACCTATCCGGCCGAGGGCTACGATCTCGTCTGCTTCTTCGATTGCCTGCACGACATGGGCGATCCCGTCGGCGCCATCAGCCATGTGCGGCAGACCATGGCCAAGGACGGCACCTGCATGCTGGTCGAGCCGTTCGCGGGCGATCGTCTCGAGGATAATCTCAATCCGGTCGGCCGCGTCTACTATGCAGCCTCGACCATGATCTGCACGCCCGCTTCGCTCGACCAGGAGGTCGGCCTCGCGCTCGGCGCCCAGGCCGGCGAAGCAAGGCTGCGCAAGGTCGCGGCCGAAGGCGGCCTGTCGCGCTTCCGCCGCGCCGCGGAGACGCCCTTCAACCTGATCCTGGAGGCGCGGATCTGACCCGGCACGGACGCCACGGCGGCGACGTCAGGCCGCGGCGTCCGTCCCCATGCCGAAGGTGATCTGATTGCCGTCGGCATCGACGGCGTCGAAATCGCGCATGCCGTAGTCGCGGTCCTCCGGCCGGTTCAGCAGCCTGGCGCCGCGCGCCGACAACTCGGCGTAAAGCCGGTCCACATCCCGAACGAAGACGCAGAGACCGCCCTGCCCGGGCAATCGCTTCGTGCGGCTTGCTGCCAGCAGGTGCAGGTTCACCTCCTCGCGGCAGAGACAGACATAGCCCGGGGGCGAGCCGTCTTCGAAGGCGACCTCGAAGCCGAATACGTCGCGGTAGTAGGCGAGGCTCGCGGCGATGTCGGAGACGACGAAGACGGTGGCGGTGCCGGCCATCATCGGGGGGTCATCGGTCATCAGCCTCTCCATGTCGCGAGCAATCTCCACCGCGCAGCCTCGCATGCGCGCGCAAGGTATTGCACGGGCCGGGCCGCAACGTAAGCTGCCGGCGAACAAGGCGGCGCGAGTCCGCCGTAACGGGAGGATGACGATGCGATATGTTGGCCTGGCGCTGGTCGCGCTGTTCGCCGTGACGATCTCGAACGCCGGCCGCGCCGCCGAGCCGACCCGCTTCACGCCGCTCAAGGCGGAGGAGCTCACGCCGCCGCAGAAGGAATGGGCGGACGCGATCGCGGTGCCGCCGCGCAATGCCAAATTCATCAATCCGCCCTATCGCGCCTATATCCGCAATCCCGAGCTCGCGCCGAAGCTCTCGGCGATGTCGGACTATCTGCGCTGGAATTCGTCGCTGCCGGCGCGTCTCAGCGAATTCGCCATCCTGATCACCGCAAGGCAGTGGACGGCGCAGTATGAATGGTTCGCGCATTATCCGCTCGCGATGAAGGCCGGACTCGATCCGCAAGTCGCCAATGGTGTGCGGCCGCAGACGATGAAGGACGACGAGGCCGCGCTCTACGATCTTGCAATGGCGCTCTATCGCGACAAGAAGGTGTCCGACGAGGTCTACCGCGCCGCGCAGCAGAAGTTCGGCGAGCGCGGCATCATGGATATCATCGGCCTGATCGGCTACTACGACCTGGTCTCGATGACGCTGATCACGATGCAGGCCGAAGCCCCGAACGACAGCGTGCCCCCGCTGCCCCCGCTGGCGGCGAAGTAGAGGCACCACGTCGGGCCGTCGAGCGCAGTTCTATCCCCGTCACCCCCGCGCAACGGCGAAGCCGTTGTCGCTGGAGGTGCTCGCCTCTTCGGCGAGCCTCGAAGGGCGACGGCCCGGCTGCATCGGGGCCGTGCATCCTTCGAGGCTCCCGGCGCGCTGCTATTGCATCGCGCCACTCGCACCTCGGGATGACGGAAAGCAACCGCCACGGCTGAGTGTTGAAATAAGGAGACCCCAGTGACTTCAGACAATCCCGTCACCTACGAGCGCGTCGGCAATATCGCCCGCATCACGCTATCCCGTCCGCCGGTCAACGCGCTGAGCCTCGAGGTCATCCGCGCGGTGGTGGCCGCGCTCCGGCGGGCTGCCGACGACACCGATGCACGCGCGGTCGTGCTGGCGAGCGCGATCGCAAAGCGCTTTTCGGCGGGGCTCGATCTCGACATCCTGCTCGGCAAGCCCGGCGCCCAGATCCGCGAATTCCTCCAGGCGCTCTATATCGATCTTTATGACGCCCAATACGGGCTCGAAAAGCCGTCGATCGCCGCGGTCGGCGGCGCGGCGCGCGGCGGCGGCATGACCATGGCGGTGTCGTGCGACGTGGTGCTGGCTTCCGAGAGCGCGACGTTCGGCTATCCCGAGATCGACGTCGGCGTCATTCCCGCCATCCACTATGCGCATCTGCCGCGCATCGTCGGGCGCCACCGCGCTTTCGAGCTGCTGTTCACCGGCCGCGTGTTCAGCGCCGCGGAGGCGCGCGAGCTCGGCGTGGTGAACCGTGTCGTCGCCGATGCCGAGCTCGAGGCGGAGACCGACAAGCTCGCAGCGCAGTTCGCCGCCAAATCGGCCGCCGTGCTGCGGATGGGCCGCGCCGCCTTCATGCGGCAGATCGATCTCGACTACCGGCGCAGCATTGCCAGCGCCGTGGACGATTTCTGCAACGTCGCGACGTCGGACGAGGCTCAGGAAGGCTTGCGGGCGTTCGTGGAGAAGCGGGCGCCGAATTGGTGAGGAGCGCCGGGCGCGCGACGCCCTCAGGCGGTCTTGTCGACCGAAGAGGATGAATCCGCCGGCGGATATTTCGTCACGGGCACCAGGAAGGACTTGGTGCCGACCTGGTAGATGATCTTGCCGTTCTGTCCGTCGTCGGTCGAGATCTGCGCCTGGCCGAACATGATGACGTTCTTGTAGACGTATCCGGTGCCCTGCCGGGTGACGCCGTCGGTGGTGACGCTGACCTGCGCCTCCTTGCCGTCGACGGAGAGCACCTTGAAGCTCGCGCTCTTGCCGTTGTCGCTGGAATAGCCGCCCCAGCTTCCCATCAGGCGGCTGTCGGACGCCGGCGGGTCCTGCTTCTCGAGGTTCGCGGTCTGCCTGCCGGCACCGCCCACCGAGAACAGCAGCACCATGTTCTTGCCGTCCTTGGTGCCGACCGTGACCCCACCGAACGTGATCAGCGAGCCCTGGACCTCGCCGAAGCCGCGCTCGGTGTGGCCGTTATGGGTGTACTCGACCTGCGCCCGCGCCCCCCGGATGTTCACGACCTTGAAGCTGACATCCTGGTTGTTGCCGACCCAATTGCCCTTCCACTCACCGACCAGCCGGCTCTGGTGGAACACCCGCTCGTTGGCGGGCGATATCTGGCTGGTGCTCGAGGTGACGATGGCCATTGGGTTGCTCGGACACGGGCTGACACGCCCGCCTTCGGCTCGCGGAAACGAGCAGAAACAATCCGATTAGGCCCGCAGGCCGGTTAACGAGCGGTTAAATTCAACCACCGGACGTGACGGGCAAAAGGTCTCACCGGGGCGCGCGCTGCTAGCGTCCCCAACGGTCCGACCAGATCTTCTCGCCGATCATGCAGTTGACGCGCGGCTCCTTGTCCTTGTCGGCTACGCGCACCACGGGGCGCTCGGGCATGCGGCCTGCGACTTCCATCAGCAGCTTGGTGCGGATCGCTTCCTTGAACTTCTCGCGGTCCTTGATCGAGATGACGAAGGAGCCGGGACCACCGATGACGCAGTCCTCGTAATAGTAGTCGAGATTGTCGATATCCATGGTCGAGTAGGAGGGCTCCTTGACCATGATCGGCAGGCCGTTGATGACGATGCCCTTCTCGAGCGCGGCATCGCGCGCCACCGTGACCGGGCTGCCATTGTTGTTGGGGCCGTCGCCCGAGATGTCGATGACGCGGCGCAGGCCCCGATAGGGATCCTCATCGAACAGCGGCATCGCGAACGTGATCGCACCGGAGATCGACGTGCGCGAGGCGCGGCGGATCGGCGTCTTCATGATCTCGGCGGCGACCGCGTCCGCAGTCTCCGGTCCATCGATCAGCCGCCAGGGAATGATGATCTTCTGGTCGGTCGAGGCGGCCCACTCGAAATAGGTCACCGCGATCCGGCCGTTCGGCCCGAGCTTCAGCGCCTGCAGGAACTCCTTCGACTGGATCGCCTGCGCATAGCCTTCGCGCTGGATCGCGAGCTCGTCCATGTCCATGGAGTAGGATACGTCGACGGCCAGGATCAGCTCGACATCGACCGTCTGCGCATCCCTGTCGGCCGCCAGCCGCTGCGGCTGATGTCCCGGCGGTTCAAACTTCGGCCCTGGTGCCGCGATGCCCGCGACGTCCCCCCCGGCAAGCACGCCGGCCACCAGCACAGCCCCGATCGAGAACAGCAATCGCATCGCAGTCTCCCGTCGTATGACGCGATGGTGACATGCAATCGCCTTGCCGCAAAGCGCGAAGATCGCTTGTGCTTCACATTCGAGTTAGGAATTTACGTACCTCGCGCAAAGCTGCCGCCTTGTTGCCGCGCTTGCGTCACCCGGAACATGCGCGCTCACAGGCACCGTCATTCCGAGGCAGCTCGAAGAGCCGAACCCGGATGCTCGAGATTCTCAGGCGCGCAAGGGCGCGCCAGAGTTCTCGCTTCGCGAGCCCGGGCATGACGGCGTTGGTGGGCACGCTCCCCCCGCCCACTTGTCCGGGGCGATTTCCATGCTAGGCTGGCCGTACAGATGGGGATGGAGTCCCCCGACAACCGCCCGGCGGCTTGACCGTAGTGGGCTGATGACTCCTGCTTGAGGTGGGGCAATCACGAGCCTCCGCCTTTGGCGGGAGCATGGACAAACCCGCCGATGGCGGGTTTTTTGTTGCCTGAAGGAAGGAGAAGGCGTGACGACGACATCGGATGCTGCGCGTAGCCGGCTGCCCAGGGGGATCTGGGTGCTCGGCTTCGTCTCGATGCTGATGGACATCTCCTCCGAGATGATCCACGCGCTGCTGCCGGTCTATCTCGTCACCGTGCTCGGCGCGTCCACGCTCACGGTCGGCTTCATCGAGGGCATTGCGGAGGCCACCGCCTCGATCACCAAGATCTTCTCCGGAGCGCTGTCGGACTGGCTCGGCCGCCGCAAGCTGCTCGCCGCGCTCGGCTATGGACTTGCGGCGCTGACCAAGCCGTTGTTCCCGCTCGCGCCGAGCGTCGCCTGGCTGGTGGCGGCGCGCTTCATCGACCGCGTCGGCAAGGGCATCCGCGGCGCGCCGCGCGATGCGCTGATCGCCGACATCGCCCCGGTGGGTTTGCGCGGCGCGAGCTTTGGCCTGCGCCAGTCGCTCGACACCGTCGGCGCCTTCCTCGGCCCGCTGGTCGCGATCGGCCTGATGTGGTGGACGGCGGACAACTTTACGCTGGTGTTCTGGTTCGCCGTGCTGCCGGCCTTCCTCTCGTTCGGCCTGATCGCCTTTGCCGTGCACGAGCCGGCACCGGACCCGAGCCGGCCGCCTGCGAAAAATCCGCTCAACACCGCCGCGATGCGGCGGCTAGGACCGGTGTACTGGCGCGTCGTCGCGGTCGGCGTCGTGTTCACGCTCGCCCGTTTCAGTGAGGCCTTCCTGATCCTGCGCGCGCAGAACATCGGCCTCAATGCGATGTGGGTGCCGGCGGTGCTGGTGCTGATGAACATCGCCTACGCGCTCTCGGCCTATCCGGCCGGCGTGCTGTCGGACCGCATCAACCGCACCGGCCTGCTCGCGCTCGGTCTCGCCTTCCTCGCCGCCGCCGACCTCGCGCTCGCGCTGCTGCCGAGCCTCGGCGGCCTCGCGATCGGCGTCGTGATGTGGGGCCTGCATATGGGACTGACGCAGGGCCTGCTCTCGGCACTTGTCGCCGATGCGGCGCCGCCGAGCCTGCGCGGCACCGCGTTCGGCTATTTCAACCTGTTCACCGGCCTGGCGCTGCTGGCCGCGAGCGTAATCGCCGGCGCGCTGTGGGACGCCTATGGTCCGGCAGGCACGTTCCTGGCCGGGCTAGGCTTCGCGCTGGTGTCGCTGGTGGGACTGCTCGCGATCGGCAACGGGCTGGCAGCGGAGGGCAAATGAGAGCGGGGGATTCTTCATCGTGTTGAGCGGAGTGATCGCAATCGTGGTTGGCAGCGTGCTCGGCGGCTGCGCGCGCTATTTCGTCTCCGGCGCCATCGCGCGGCGGCTGGGCGAGACGTTTCCGTGGGGCACCATGACGATCAACGTCACCGGCGCCTTCCTGATCGGCATTTTCGGCGCGCTGGCGACCCACCCGGGCTCGCTGTTCGCCGCGCCCAATCCCTGGCTGTTCGCGGTGACCGGGTTCCTCGGCTGCTACACCACGGTGTCTTCCTTCAGCCTGCAGACGCTGACGCTCGCCCGCAACGGCGAGCCCCTGCATGCGCTCGGCAATATCGTGTTCTCGGTCGGCCTGTGCCTCACGGCCGTGACCTGCGGCTTCCTGCTTGCCGACAGGATTGGAGGGTAATCGCATATGAACGTCCCCTCCTCCGCCGAACGCTGGCGCAGCGCGGTTCTCTATGCCTGGGTTGCCGCGGGCAGCATCGTCGGCGGGTTGACGCGCTATCTGGTCGGGCTCGCGCTCGATACCGGGCCCGGTTTTCCCACCGCGACGCTGTTCATCAACGCCACCGGCTCGCTGATCATCGGCTTCTACGCGACGCTGACCGGCCCCGACGGCCGCCTGCTGGCGCGGCCCGAGCACCGGCAATTCGTCATGACCGGGTTCTGCGGCGGCTACACCACCTTCTCCACCTTCAGCCTGGAAACCTTCCGCCTGTTCCACGGCGGCATGAAATACACCGCGCTCGCCTATGTCGCGGCCTCCGTCGTCTGCTGGCTGGTGTCCGTATGGGCCGGGCATATGCTGGCGAGCCGCTACAACCGCTTGAAAAGGAGCTGACCATGCAAATTCCCAATCAGGCTGTTTCGCTCCGCATCTTCATCGGCGAGAGCGACCATTTCCAGGGCAAGCCGCTCTATGAAGCGATCGTGATGAGGGCGCGCGAGCTGCACCTCGCCGGCGCGACCGTGCTGCGCGGCCCCATGGGCTTCGGCAAGTCGAGCCGGCTGCACACCTCGAAGATCCTGCGGCTCTCCGAGGATTTGCCGCTGCTGATCGAGATCGTCGACAGCGAGGACAACATCAATGCATTCCTGCCCATCCTTGACGGCATGATGTCGAGCGGGCTGATCACCTTGGAGAAGGTGCAGGTCCTGCAATATGGTGAGAAGGCCGCGGGCTGATCGCCCCGGCCGGAAACCAGAGCCCGCCGTATCCAGGAGGCGGAATGAACGATACCGTCACCAAGCCGAAAACCAGGACGAAGACCAAGGTCGAGCGGCCGCGGCTGCACAAGGTCATCCTGATCAACGACGACTTCACGCCGCGCGAATTCGTCACCATGGTGCTGAAGGCCGAATTCCGCATGACCGAGGATCAGGCCTACAAGGTGATGATCACCGCGCACAAGCTGGGCGCCTGCGTGGTTGCCGTGTTCACCAGGGACGTCGCCGAGACCAAGGCGACGCGCGCCACCGATGCCGGCCGCGCCAAGGGCTATCCGCTGCTGTTCACGACCGAGCCGGAGGAGTGAGGCGCTCGAACGCGGCCGCGACGCGGGCGCACCGGCTTGGGCGTGTCGGCGGCGCCATCGTGATCGCGACGCTGGCGATGAAGGTCGCTTAGTGAGCCATGCTCTCGCGTGCGGCGCGCTGATCGCAAAAATGTTGCGCAGCTCTTGACGTCGTCCGCGCTTTTCCGACTTTGCATTCCTGCCTGATATCGCCGACAATGCCGCAAAAGCGGCGTGCGCCGGACAATAAGCAAGCGGGGAAACGACGGAAGTGGGCCTATCAGGAAGAAGCTTCGTGACGGCAGGCCGTCTGGTTCTGACGCTGGCGGCGATCACTTTCCTCGCTGGCGGCATGGCGCAAGCGGCCGAACGGGTCCGCATCGGGCTGTTGAAGCTCTCCTCCGCCGCCCCGTTGTTCCTCGCCAAGGAGCGCGGCTATTTCGAGCAGGAAGGCATCGAGGCCGATCTGAAATTCTTCGACGCCGCCGTGCCGATCGCGGTGGCCAGCGTTTCCGGCGATATCGACATCGGTTTCACCGGCTTCACCGCCGCATTCTACAACCTCGCCGGCAAGGGCGGACTGAAGGTGATTGCCGGCACGGCGCGCGAGGCACAAGGCTTCCAGAACACCGCCTACGTTGCCTCCAAGCGCGCATATGAATCCGGCCTGAAGACGCTCAAGGATTTGCCCGGCCATTCCGTCGGCATCACGCAGATCGGCTCGACTTTCCATTATTCGCTCGGCCTGATCGCCGACAGGCTGAAATTCGACTTGACCTCTGTCCGGGTCGTTCCGCTGCAATCCCTGCCGAATGTCGCCGCTGCCATCAAGGGCGGCCAGCTCGATGCAGCACTCACCGCCACGACCACGATCAGCCCGGTGGTCGCCTCCGGTGACGCAATCGTTCTCGGCTTCGTCGGCGACGAGACGCCCTGGATGCTCGGCTGCGTCGTGGCTTCGACCGCGACGATCGAGAAGGACCGCAAGCTGGTCGAGAAGGTGCTGGCCGCCTATCGCCGCGGCGCCGACGATTACGCGCGCGTGCTGTTGAAGCGCGATGCAGACGGGAAATTCGTCCGCAGCGAGGAAGGCGACGCGATGCTTGCGATCATCTCCAAATACACGGAGCAGAAGGTCGAGCAGCTACGCATCGGGCTCTCGGTCGTCGATCCCGCGCTCGACAGCGCCGACATCGCTCGTCAGATTGCCTGGTTCAAGCGCCAGAAGATGGTCGAACCCGACGTCGACGCCGAGAAGATCATCGACAAATCCTTCGTCCCGGACCGGCCAACGACGCCGAAATGACCGACGACGACAACAACAAGAACACGGAGCGACCCATGAGCGCGAGCGAAGTCACGGCAGGCACCAGGATCGTCCGGCGTGCCCCGAACCAGAAGCCGTCGCGCGTTGTCGCCGACATCTGCGTGGTCGGGTCGGGCGCGGCCGGCATGTCGGCGGCGATCGAGGGCGCGCGCGCCGGACGCAAGGTGGTGCTGGTCGACAGCTTGCCCGCGCTCGGCGGCCAAGCGGTCAACTCCATCATCGGCACCTTCTGCGGCCTGTTCTCGAACGGCAGCGACGGTTACCAGTTCACCCACGGCATCGCCGACGATCTCCTCGGCGACCTCGGCGCGCAGGAAAACGCGCTGTTCTACCGCCGCGGACCGCACACCACCGTGGTCTATTACGACGAGGTCGCGCTCGGACGCTGGGTCGAGAAGGCGATGCTTGCGGCCGGCGTCACCGTGATCGTCGGCGCCGTCATGCGCAACGTCCGCGTCGCCGGCCGGCGCGTGACCGGGATCGATCTCTCGACCCGCTACGGCGACGTCGAGGTCGAGGCGAACGGCTTCGTCGACGCTTCCGGAGACGCCGCGCTGGTGTGGCAGGCGGGCTTTGCCTGCCGCGAGCCGGACGACGGCCCGATCTACGGCACGCAAATGCTGATCGTGGAGAATATCGACGAGAGCAAGGTGCCGAGCCGCGAGGAGCTGCCGGCGCGGATGCGAGAGAAAGCGGGCGACTACGGCCTGTTGCGGCGCGAGGGCCTGTCCTTCGTCATTCCCGGCCGCGGCGTTGCCGCCATGAACATGACCCATGTCGAGACGCCGCTGGAGCCGCTGGAGGCAAGCCGCAAGGGCATCGAGGGGAAGGACCAGGCCGACCGCGCCTTCGCCTTTCTCAGGAACGAATTCCCCGCCTGCTTCGGCAACGCCCGCATCCGCGCCTATGGCTTTCCGGGGATCCGCCAAACGCGCTGGATCGTCGGCCGCCAGCAATTGTCGGTCGACGATGTCCGCGCCGGCACCAAGTTCGAAGACGCAATCGGCCGCACCGCGTGGCCGATCGAACTGCACGACCACGGCTCCGGCCATCACTGGCATGTCTTCGACAAGGACCACGTCCACTATGTGCCGTTCGGCAGCCTGACGCCGCAGGAGGCCGATAACATCGTCGCTGCCGGCCGCTGCATCGATGCCGACAAGGCCGCGCTCTCCAGCGTTCGAGTGATGGGCCCCTGCATGGCGATGGGCGCAGCGGCTGCGCACGCGCTGGACCTCGCCGGCAGCGGCAGCGTGCATCAGATCGACATCGATGCACTGAAGCGGCGCGTGCGCGACAATCTGGAACGAACGGACTGAACGCCCTCAGGCCATCACCAGCGGCGTCTCCTCGCCGAGCCCGTACACGCGCTGCGCCTTGGAAAATCCCGCGATCGGAAATTCGCCGAGCGCGCGCCAATCGTGACGGCAGGCGTTGGCGAAGACTTCCGAGACCACGACGGTGCGGCCGAGCCTCCCTGCGATCTTCTCCAGCCGCGCGGCGAGATTGACGGCGGGGCCGATGCAAGTGAAGTCGAGCCGGTTGCCGCCGCCGATATTACCGTAGAGGATGTTGCCGACGTGCAGCGCAACGCCGAAGCGGAAGCGCTCGATGATCTCGCCGACCGGAAAGGCGAGCGTCTCGACGCTGGCACGGGATTCGCGCGCGGCCTCCAGCACGCGTCCGCAGACATGGGCGGCATCGCCGACATATTCGTCGATCGGGAACACAGCGAGCAGGCCGTCGCCCATGAATTTCAGCACCTCGCCGCCATGGCCGCGGATCGCGGTGACCTGGCAGTCGAAATACTGGTTGAGGATCTCGACCACGGTCTCGGCCGGCAGTCGGTCCGACAGCGCGGTGAAGCCGCGCAGATCCGAGAGCCAGATCGCGGCCTGCATGGTGTCGTTGTGGCCGCGGCGGATCTGGCCGCCGAGGATGCGCGCGCCGGCGCGATTGCCGACATAGGTGTCGAGCAGCATCTCGGCGGTGCGGCGCAGGCTGATGATCTCGGCCACGCGCGCGAGCGGCGTTACGATGGAGCGGATCGCCGCGATGTCGTCGTCGCTGAAGCCGCCGGGATCGCGCGTGACCCAGCTCGTCGCATGCACTGAACCGTCGAGAAAGGGCATCGGCACGGCGATGTAATCGGTCACGCCTTCGGCACGCATGTCGTCGAGGAACGGAAACCGCCTGCTGGCGGGATCATCCATGCGGCCCCTGACCTCGATCCCCTGCTCGAACACGATCCGTAAGGGACTCCTGGCGAACTCGGGCGTCTCCAGGATCTCGAAATCGACCGTGCCGATCTCGACCTCCTGGCCCCTCCGCCAGATGAAGTTGCGGCCGAAGATTTCAGGATGCAGCGTGCGGATGAAGATGCCGAAGCGCGCCAGCGGCAGGCCGGCCTCGACCAGACGCTCGCAGACGTCGGCGATCATCTCGGTCGGGGTTCCCGACGACCTCGCGCCGTCGATCAGCCAGTTGGTGATGCGCTGGAGCTCGGAGCTTTCCATGCGCGCATTTGCGGACGAAGTTGTGCGGACGTCAAGCCGCGCGGTGGGCTAGTACCGCGGCACGACGCCCTACCCGGCGCTAGCGCCCGACCTGCCCGCGGTCGCGCAGGAAATGGTCGGCCAGCACGCAGGCCATCATGGCTTCGCCGACGGGGACGGCGCGGATGCCGACGCAGGGATCGTGGCGGCCCTTGGTGAAGATCTCGGTGTCGGCGCCCTTGCGGTCGACGGTGAGGCGCGGCTGCAGGATCGAGGAGGTCGGCTTCACAGCGAAACGCACCACGATCGGCTGGCCCGTGGAGATGCCGCCCAGAACGCCGCCGGCATGGTTGGACAGGAAGCGCGTGCCGTCATTGCCGGTGCGCATCTCGTCGGCGTTCTCTTCGCCGGTGAGCTCGGCCGCGCCAAAACCGGCGCCGATCTCGACGCCCTTCACCGCGTTGATGGTCATCATCGCGCCCGCCAGATCGGAATCGAGCTTGGCGTAGATCGGTGCACCGAGGCCGGCCGGCACGCCCTCGGCGACGATCTCGAGCACCGCACCGATCGAGGAACCGCTCTTGCGGATGCCGTCGAGATAGGTCTCGAAAAACGCGGCCTTGTCCCTGTCCGGACAGAAGAACGGATTCTTCGCAATCTCGTCCCAGTCCCATTTCTCGCGGTCGATCTTGTGCGGTCCGATCTGCACCAGCGCGCCGCGCACCTTGACGTCGGGCAAGACCTTTCGCGCGATGGCACCGGCGGCAACGCGCATCGCGGTCTCGCGCGCCGAGGAGCGGCCGCCGCCGCGATAGTCGCGCAGGCCGTACTTCGCCTCATAGGTGAAGTCGGCATGGCCGGGGCGAAACTTGTCCTTGATCTCGGAATAGTCCTTCGAGCGCTGGTCGGTGTTCTCGATCAGCAGCCCGATCGGGGTACCCGTCGTCACCTGCACGCCGGTTTCGGGATGCGCCATCACGCCGGACAGGATTTTCACCTGGTCCGGCTCCTGGCGCTGGGTGGTGAAGCGCGACTGCCCGGGACGGCGCCGGTCGAGGTCCTGCTGGATGTCGGCCTCGGTGAGCGGGATCATCGGCGGGCAGCCGTCAACCACGCAGCCGATCGCCACCCCGTGGCTCTCGCCGAAGGTGGTGACGCGGAACATATGGCCGAAGGTGTTGAAGGACATGCGTCTCTAGCTCGTCAGTCAGTTCTGACTTGTGGTAGCGCCCGGGAACACTGCGTTCAACCCCGTTCCGTCATTCCGGGGCGATGCGCAGCATCGAACCCGGAATCTCGAGATTCTCAGGTGCGCACGGGGCGCACCGGGGTTCGCCCTGCGGGCGCCCCCGGAATGACGGCGTGTGGGGCTTAACTGAACTTCTCCAGCCGGCCGTCGCGGAACACGTAGACGGCGCCCTGCTCGATATAGAGCTCGGCGGCGCTGGCGGGGGTCTCAAGGCCCAGGGACACCATCAGGGCCCGGCAGGTGCCGCCATGGGCCACCGCGACGGTATCGGCCTTGAGCTGGTCGTACCAGGCGCGCACGCGAACCTGCACGTCGGCGTAGGTCTCCCCGCCCGCGGGACCCACCGTCCATTTATCGGCAAGGCGCCTCGCATAGACGTCGGGATCGGCGGCCTCGCTCTCCGCCAGCGTCAGCCCTTCCCATTTGCCGTAGCCGATCTCGCGCAGGCGGTCGTCGAGCGCGTAATCGGCAGGCGGCAGTTCGAGCTTGCCGCGGGCGAGCTCCATGGTCTGGCGCGCACGGCCGAGCGGACTCGACACATAGGGCAGCGCGGCCTTGTCGCGGCCGTCGCGCCTGAACAGATCGGCCAGCACGAGGCCTGCCTGCGCGGCCTGGCCGCGCCCGCGCGCGTTCAGCGGAACGTCCTGGGTGCCCTGAAGCCTGCCGAGCGCATTCCACTCGGTCTCGCCGTGGCGAAGGTAATAGATCGTAGGCACGGGCATTCCGGGTGAGATGTCAGTCCTTGCTGCCGAACGAGATGTCCGGCGCGTCCGGCCGCTTCATGCCGAGCACGTGATAGCCGGAATCGACGTGGTGCACCTCGCCGGTGACGCCGCGCGAGAGATCGGAGAGGAAATACAGCGCGCTACCGCCGACGTCCTCGATCGAGACGTTGCGCCGCATCGGCGCGTTGTTCTCGTTCCACTTCAGGATATAGCGGAAGTCGCCGATGCCGGATGCGGCGAGCGTCTTGATGGGACCTGCCGAGATGGCGTTGACGCGGATATTCTTCTCGCCGAGATCGGCGGCGAGATAGCGCACGCTGGCTTCCAGCGCGGCCTTGGCGACGCCCATCACGTTGTAATGCGGCATCCACTTCTCGGCGCCGTAGTAAGAGAGCGTGATCAGCGAGCCGCCGTCGGTCATCAGCTTCTCGGCGCGCTGCGCCACGGCCGTGAACGAATAGCAGGAGATCAGCATCGACTTGGAGAAGTTCTCCGGCGTGGTGTCGACGTAGCGGCCGTCGAGCTGCTCGCCATAGGCGATCGCGTGCACCAGGAAGTCGATCTTGCCCCACTTCTCCTTCAGCACCGCGAAGGCGGCGTCGATGGTGGCGGCATCGGTGACGTCGCAATGGCCGAGCACGAGGCCGCCGATCTCGGCGGCGAGCGGCTCGACGCGCTTCTTCAGCGCATCGCCCTGATAGGTGAAGGCGAGCTCGGCGCCCGCGGCGTGGCATGCCTTGGCAATGCCCCAGGCGATCGAACGGTTGTTGGCGAGGCCGAGGATCACCCCGCGCTTGCCTTGCATCAGTCCTTGCATCAGACCTGAATTCTGCGCCATTTTTGAACGTCCCGTCGAGCTCTCGTTGAGGTCTGGAGGTACACCAGCCCTCCCCTGCGGTACAGCCCTAATACGCGGCGTTAACGCTGTTTCGAGCGCCGGAATAGCCGTTCCATTCGGGTGTTATGATCGTAGAGGCGCATGCGCCGAACGCGAGGGACGTCAAGACGGCAATGAGTGCGTTTCGCCAGAGTGTGGAAGCCATGATCCCGGCGTTGCGCCGCTACGCCCGCGCTCTGACGCGCGATCCGGATGCGGCCGACGATCTGGTGCAGGACACCTTGGTGCGTGCGCTCCGTTCGGAGCGATTGTTTCTCGGAGGCGACGTCAGGAGCTGGCTGTACACGATCCTGACCAACCTCAACAAGAACCGGCGGCGCTCGCTGGCGCGGCGCCCGCAATTCACGCAACTGACGGAGAACAATCCCGACGCCAGCGGGACCGAGGCCGAGGGGCGCGACATCGAGAAGGCGCTGGCGACGCTGGTCGAGGAGCAACGCTCGGTGCTGCTGCTGGTGATGCTGGAGGGCATGAGCTACCGCGAGGTCGCCGACATCCAGGGCGTGCCGATCGGCACCGTAATGTCCCGACTGGCGCGCGCCCGCGCACACGTTAAAGCGTCCCTGGAGGGTGAGCGCCCGGCGCTCAGACGGGTGAAATGATGGCAGGGTTGATGCATCGCGCAAGCCGCGTCCCCTGCACTGAGAGAGAAGCAGCGCAGTTGAACCGCGTAAGATTTTTTGGGCCGCAGAGCCAGAGACGACCGATATGAACGACCGCAATATTCCCGTGACCGAAGACGAACTGCACGCCTATGTCGACGGCGAATTGCCGGCCGAGCGACGCGCCGACGTCGAGGCCTGGCTTGCCGCCCATCCCGAGGACGCCGAGCGGGTGCAGTCCTGGCGGACCATGGCGGAGATGCTGCACGCCCGCTACGATTCGGTTGTCCAGGAGCCGGTACCGGCGCGG
Organism: Bradyrhizobium sp. KB893862 SZCCT0404; assembly: GCF_018130885.1. Classification (NCBI taxonomy): domain Bacteria; kingdom Pseudomonadati; phylum Pseudomonadota; class Alphaproteobacteria; order Hyphomicrobiales; family Nitrobacteraceae; genus Bradyrhizobium; species Bradyrhizobium sp. KB893862 SZCCT0404. Next base: position 71,745 of record NZ_JAFCLT010000014.1, on the reverse strand, counting down.
CTCGAGCTCGAACGGCTGGAGCGCCGCCCCCGGCAATGGCTCTATGGGGCGGCCGCGGCCGTGCTCGTGGCCTTCGTCGCCGGCGGCACCGCCGGCTGGGTGGCGCATGGCGCCGCCAACGCGCCCTCGGCCTTCCAGAGCTTCACGGCGGATGCGCTCGACGCCCACCGCCTCTACGTCGTCGAGGTTCGCCATCCCGTCGAGGTCGGCGGCAACGAGCGCGACCATTTGCAGGCCTGGCTGACCAGGCGCTGCGGCTGGACCGTGTTCGCGCCGAATTTGGAGGCGAGCGGGCTGAAGCTGGTCGGCGGCCGGCTGCTGCCGGGACCGAGCGGGCCGGCGTCGTTCCTGATGTATGAGGGCGCCTCTGGCGAGCGATACACGATCTACTCCGCCAAGACCGAGAATGGTGCGACGCAAATGCGTTACGCCAGGACGGACAAGGATGGCGCGTTGTTCTGGGCCGAGCGCGGCGTCGGCTACGTCGTCAGCGGCGGCGGCAGCGATCGCGATCGGCTGACCAAGGTCGCGCAGGCGGTCTACGACCAGGCAGAGAAAAACGGCGGCTAAACAACCGCGCAAACGCCGTGCCCTGATTCCGTCATTGAAAATTTGGAATCAAGACATGCATGCGTCTCATTATCGCACCGGGTGTTCACGCGATTATGAGGTGCGTTCGATCCGCCGATCGACGCGGGCGGCCTCGATTGGGGTTTTTGGTACCGCGCTGGTCCCCCTCTCGAGGCCGCACCTTTTTATCGGCTGCCCCGCCGGACAGCCGACACGTCGAGTCGAAGCGCTACCACGCCTCGCGTGTATGATGAGCATCATCTCCTCGAAGATGCCCTACGCCTTCAGGAAAAACCCCTTCAGTTCTCGCCGCCCTAACCAAGCCCGCTACGTGGATTGTAGGGGTGTTGGTCCCGCCACTTCTCCATCAATGCTTCAAGCTCGGCGTCGTTCCCGTCCGGTAGCATAATCCTGATAGTGACGAAGAGATCCCCGGTTCCGCCGGATTTCGGCAAGCCCTTACCTTTGAGACGGAAGGTCCGGCCGCTGGAGGTGTTTTTGGGGACCGAGAGTTCCACGGCATTGCCGAGGGTGGGGACGCGGACCTTGGCGCCGAGCACGGCCTCGTAGAGCGTGACCGGAAGATCGATCCGCAAGTCCGCGCCCTCGACCTTGAAGTGCGGATGCGGCGCGATGCTGATGGTGATCAGGAGATCGCCGGGCGGATGGCCCTGGGCACTCTCGCCCTGCCCCCGCAGCCGGATCTGCTGGCCCTCGGTGACGCCGGCCGGAATCTTGACGTTGAGCTCCTTGCCGTTCGGCAGCCGGACCCGCTTCTCGCCGCCTTTGACCGACTCTTCCAGCGAGACCGACATGGCGACATTGACGTCGAGATCGAGCCCGATCCCGCCGGTGTCGAATTCAAACTGGGCACCGCCGCCGGCCCCGGGCCGCGCACCGCGCACCCCGCCGCCGAACATGCTGTTGAGGATGTCCTCGAACGCGCCTCCGCCCTGGCCGGGCCCGCCCGTGCCACCGCTCCGGAACGTGTAGTTCTCGAACCCGCCGGGACCCCCGCGACCGCGAGGCCCGCCGCCGCCCGGAAAGCCCTGGAAGCGCGGCTTGCCGTCGGCGTCGATCTCGCCGCGGTCGAACTGCTTGCGCTTGTCCTCGTCGCCGATGATCTCGTTCGCCGAGTTGATCTCGGAGAAGCGCTCGGCAGCCTTCGGGTCGTCCTTGTTGCTGTCGGGATGGTGCTTCTTGGCAAGCTTGCGATAGGCGCTCTTGATCGCGGCAGCGTTGGCGCTCCGCGGCACCCCCAAGACCTCATAGGGGTCGCGCATCCGTCACGTCTCCTTCAGGAATTCGAATTGTTCAAAGGGCTCCCCGCCCCCATCTGCGATCCATGTGGGGTGGGAGTGGCATTTTTGCAACTAGTCAGGCTAGCCGAATCCTAGCTCCGCCACGGCTTTAGCGTATGAATCTCCCAACGGCCACGGCTGCTTTGACAGCCGGCGCCCTGGAGCCAGCTCTCGGTGCTGCCGTTGACGTAGCTCGCCAGGAAATCGCGGCACTTGCGGCCGTCCTCGGCGGCATAGGATTGCGCGATCGGCGTCACCGAGCCGCGGGCGCCGGTCTCCGGATTCTCCCAGTGCTGGCTGGAATCCTTGTCGCCCTTGCTCAGCACGTCGGTGGCGGCGTTGCGGGCGAAGGCGAGATCGGTCTCCGTCGGCGCGGCGTCCTTCGCCGGCCGCGCGATCGAGCCGGTGAGGTCGCTGTCCTCGGCCTTGGCATAGGCGCTCTTGTCGCCACGGGAAAAGCTGCAGCCGCCGGCGCCGAGCCCGATCAAAATGATCGTCGTGACAAGGCTGGACGGCCGGATCGCCGATAGGCCAACGCGTCCCCATGCCCTATATAGGGCGGTAGCGGACAACAACGCGTTTTGGGCCGCGGGACGCAACTCGGACTCCGGACATGACCGACACGACCTCGATGAAACACCAGACACCCTTAACATCCGGTGATTTCACCGCCGCCGACGAGCCTTTTGCGCTGTTCGAGGCCTGGTTGAACGAGGCGATCAAGAGCGAGCCGAACGATCCGAACGCCATGGCGCTCGCAACCGTCGATCCCGATGGGCTTCCCGACGTGCGCATGGTGCTGATGAAGGGCTTCGATACCGAGGGTTTTGTCTTCTACAGCCACATCGCGAGCCAGAAGGGCCGCGAACTCGCCGCAAATCCTAAGGCAGCGTTACTTTTTCACTGGAAGTCGCTGCGCCGTCAGGTCCGCATCCGCGGCAACGTGACGCCGGTGACCGACGCCGAGGCCGACGCCTATTTCGCGACGCGGCCGAAGCAGGCGCAGATCGGCGCCTGGGCGAGCAAGCAGTCGCAGGAGTTGGAGAGCCGCTTCGCCTTCGAGCAGGCGATCGCAAAGGTCGCGGCCAAACACGTCATCGGCGAGGTGCCGCGGCCGCCGGGCTGGAGCGGCTGGCGCATCACGCCCACCCGCATCGAGTTCTGGCACGACCGCCCATTCCGCCTGCACGACCGCATCGAATTTCGTCGTGACGCCGCCGGCCAGAAGTGGTCCAAGACGCGGATGTATCCTTGAGCCCTGTCCCGAACCTGGTCTCGCGCTTCGGATCGACCTGAAAGATGTCCATGCCGCATTCGTCCAACCTGCCGCGTCGTACGCTGCTTCTGACCGGCGCGAGCCGCGGCATTGGCCACGCCACCGTGATCCGCTTCTCCTCCGCGGGCTGGCGCGTCATCACCTGCTCGCGGCATGCCTTCCCCGAGGACTGTCCGTGGGATGCAGGCCCCGAGGACCACATCCAGGTCGACCTCGGCGATCCCGAGGACACCGCGCGCGCCATCTCCGAGATCCGCAACCGGCTCGAAGGCGGCGTGCTGCATGCGCTGGTCAACAACGCCGCGATCTCGCCGAAGGGCCCCGGCGGCTCCCGGCTCGGATCGGTCGACACTGACCTGGAGACCTGGACGCATGTCTTCCACGTCAACTTCTTCGCGCCGATCATGATCGCGCGCGGGCTGATCGAGGAACTGAAGGCGGCCAAGGGTTCGGTCGTGAACGTCACCTCGATCGCGGGCTCGCGCGTGCATCCCTTCGCGGGCGCCGCCTATGCGACCTCGAAGGCCGCGCTTGCCGCGCTGACGCGCGAGATGGCCTCCGACTTCGGACGCGTCGGCGTGCGCGTCAACGCGATCGCGCCGGGCGAGATCGACACCTCGATCCTGTCGCCGGGCACCGAGAAGATCGTCGACCAGCAGATCCCGATGCACCGCCTCGGCACGCCCGACGAGGTCGCCAAGATCATCTACGTGCTGTGCACGGACACCAGCTCCTACGTCAACGGCGCCGAGATCCACATCAACGGCGGCCAGCACGTCTAGGCCAGAACGACGCAAGCATGGGCCGTTTCGCGAGCACGGCGTCACTTTATGAGTATTTGCGGCCGCCCTACCCGGCGGAATTTTTCCGCAGCGTGGCGCATCGGCTCGGTCTCACCAGACAGAGCAGCCTGATTGATCTCGGTACGGGACCCGGGCTGCTGGCGCTGGGCTTCGGCCCTTATGTCGGCCGTGTCGTCGGCGTAGATCCGGAGCCTGCGATGCTCGACTCCGCGCGGCTTGCCGCTTCGCGCGCGGGTCGACATGTCACGCTGATCGATGGCAAGGCCGAGACGCTCGCTGCCGATATCGGCAGCTTCGACATCGTGACGATCGGGCGCGCCCTGCACTGGATGGATCGCGAGCCGACGCTTGCGCGGCTCGACCAGCTGGTCGCGCACGACGGTGCAATTGCGATCTGCGCCTCGTTCTCGGCCGCCGACGGCAGCAACCCCTGGCTCGACGGCTACAACGAGATCCGGCGCCGATGGTCGCCGGCGAAGCTGTGGGAGGAGGCCGGCCGGGGCACGCGGACACACCGCGATCTCCCCACCTTCTTTCGCGGCAGCTCGTTTCAGCCCACCGAACTGGTCACGGTCGAGACCAGCCACCTGGTCGGCCTGCATGATCTGGCGAAACGCACGCTCACCTATTCGTCGTCATCGCCGGAAGCGCTGGGCGAAAATGTCGATGAGATGCTGCGCGATGTCGGGCAGCATCTCGCGCCCTTCAGCCGCGACGGTGGCATCGCCGAGACCATCGTCTCGACGGCGCAGATCGTGAAGCGCTATTGAAATTGCCGAACAAGGGAAGCAAGGCGATCCAGACAACGCCGCCGCAAGACCTGGATCGCCCGCCCTTCCTTCCGTTCCTCAATCGACTCGAATCCGACGCGACCGGTCGCGCAGCCTCGACGTCGCAGCATTTGGAGCTGCGGCATTGAATGCAGTCGAGCAGTCGTCGTCATTCTCGCCATCGAGCAGCGGAGCACCACAGTGCCGGCACATGCGCGCCGACATCGACGACGCCTTGCCGCTCGCCAGGACCTGACGATAGTTCGCCAGATCGATGACGTTGCGGGGCGACGTTATGTGTTTTTCAACCATGGCTGTTCCTCGCGGCTACGCACTGCTTATCGCAGACAAGTTTCGCGCAAACGTTCAGCCCACCGCTCAAATTTTACCGGAGGAATTGGGGCGGCGCGCACACATCACCGCGACGCCGCAATCCCGCTCTATTCTGCGACACGATGCGCCCTGTCTCTGCGACCGGCGTAAGGTCTCGGTCACTATTTTCCGAGAGCGGCCGGGATCACAGCCACTTCTTCCATTTGAAGATCCAGTACGGAACAATGGCGGCGGCCAGCATCATCACGAGCGCCATCGGATAGCCGTGCGCCCATTCGAGCTCGGGCATCGCCTTGAAGTTCATGCCGTAGATCGAGGCGATCAGCGTCGGCGGCATCAGGACAACGGCCATGACCGAAAACAGCTTGATGATGTTGTTCTGCTCGAGATTGACGACGCCGAGCATGGCATCGAGCACGAAAGTGATCTTGTTGGAGAGATAAGAAGCGTGGTCGGTCAGCGACGCCACGTCGCGCTGCATGGTCTTGAGCTGCTCGCGCATGTCCTTCGACCACTTCACGCCCTCCACCACGGCGGAGAGGAAGGTGACGACGCGGCCGATCGAGACCAGGCTCTCGCGAACCTTCGAGGTCAGGTCGCCCTTGCGGCCAATCGAGATCAGGATCTGGGAGTATTGCTTGGCGTGGCCGTGGCGCTCGCTCTCGGGCTCGAAGATGTCGTGGCTGACCTGGTCGATTTCGGCGCCGCAGCGCTCCAGGATGTCGGCGCAGCGGTCGATCACGGCGTCCAGCAGCTCCATCAGCACCATCTCGCCGGTGATGGAGGGCGTGCAGGAACGGGCCAGCTTGGCCTCCACCAGCGCGAAGGGCTTCGGCAGGTCGTAGCGGACCGTCACCAGGCGGTGGTCGCCCAGGATGAAGGTCACCGCCGTGGTCCTGGGCATGTCGGTATCGGAGTGGCACATCAGCGTCGCGGTCATGTAGCGCGCGCCGTTCTCGATATAGAGCCGGCTGGAGATCTCGATCTCCTGCATGTCTTCCCGGGTCGGGATGGCGATGCCCGCCAGCCGCTCCACGGCCTTGTCCTCGACGGCCGAGGGATTGACGAGGTCAATCCAGACCGCGTTCTCCGGCAGCGCCGCAAGATCGTCGATGACCGCCTTTTTGAGGGAGCCCTCGGAGGGAACAAACACCGAAAACATGAACGACTCCAGAGGACCTGCGTCAGAATGACAGCCCTTAGCGCGATTCTGACAGGATCACGATGACAACTGCATTAACGGAGAGTTTGCATTTGTGGCGCCGCGATGGCCCAACTGTGGCACGGAATCGACAGTCCCGGCCATCCCTGCCCTAAAACCCCCACAGCAACGCAAAACTTGCGGCAGAAAAGCCACAGCTTGGGTCTCGCAGCGCGGGATAAGGCCTTCAGTGCTGGAATTGTGGCAGATTTCAACGATAATGGGATTAACGGAGTCGAGGAACTTGGGCGCTAGGCTCGGGCCTTCCGCACGGTATTTGTTTGATTGGAACCAAACCATGTCGTCGCTGAAAGTTAAGTTGGGAATTTTGGCCGCTGGCCTGATGCTGTCGGGCTGCATGCAGGCCACGCATTTCGAGGCGACGGACACCAAGGCATTCAAGCCGAAGGACAAGGAACTCCTTGCCAAGGTTCGGTACGAGAACACCCCGGTCGCCGAGCCGTTCCGCCGCGCCATCGTCGACTACCACCGCAAGGAGTCCCCCGGCTCGATCGTGGTCGATTCCGACAACCATTACCTCTATTACGTGCAGGATGGCGGCAAGGCGATCCGTTACGGCATCACCGTTGGCGAAGAAGCCATGGCCTGGTCGGGCATCGCCAAGGTCGGCAGCAAGACCGAGTGGCCGGCTTGGCACCCCACCCCCGGCGAAATTTCGCGCCTTGGCGTGCCGACCTATGTCGCACCCGGCCCGGACAATCCGATGGGCTCTCGCGCGATTTACCTCTATTCGGGCGGGAAAGACACGCTGTTCCGCATCCACGGCACCAACCAGCCGGAATATATCGGCGCCTCGATCTCGTCGGGCTGCATCCGCCTGACCAACGAGGACGCGATCGATCTCTATGATCGCGTCAAGGTCGGCACGATCGTGGTCGTGCTCGAGCCCAAGCATGGCGACTCGCCGTACAATTCGCGCCTCGCGCTCGGCGGCAGCCAGACCGGCCAGGCCGGCAGCTACTGATCAGTTCCTGATCGCAAAGATCCAAAAGCGCCGGTTTCACCGGCGCTTTTTTGTTGCCGGCTTGTGCGGCTGATCCTTCTTCCCGGACACCGGCTTGTCCTCGGGCGGAGAAGACTTCTCCGCCGCCTCGTCGTCGGCGCCTTCCTTGGCATCGGGCTTTGCCGCGACCTCGCGCGGCGGCGCCTCCTCGGGGCGCTCCGCCGGCAAGAGCGGCGCAACCTGCGGCAGGGGATCCCAGACGTTCCACTGGCAAATCCGGTAGTCGTTGCGCCGCTGGGCGAGATCGAGATGGATGTGGTCCTCGTGGTACCAGTCCGAGCCCGGGCCGAGCACCGTGGAGAAGCGCGCGCAGACCGAATGCAGCACGCGCTCGCGCACCTCGCGCGACAGCGTGCGGTCGGTGAGCCCGATCGACTGCCCGTTGGCGAGCTTGATGGCGCGGACGTCAAGGGCGTTGGCCTTGCCGTGCTCGGACAGCATCGCGCCGGCGATGCGGTTGCGGCCCCGGCACTCGAAACTGTCGAAATTGTCGAGATCGCTGACGGTCGTGCCGAGGCTTGTGGCCAGCGGCACCATGTCCTTGCGTACCCAATCGGCGATCGCGGAGGCCATGGTGCAGCGGAGGATCGCCGCCGGCTTCACCGCCACCTTGCGCTTGTCCGGCAGCACGATGGCCTCGAGCCGCACCAGATCCTCGCCGCCGCAGGCGCCGGGGCCGCGGATGTCGGGAATGGAGGGCGCGACCGCGATCTCCTCGGTCAGCGCGAGGCGGCAGGCCGAGAGCTGCTTCTCGGGCGGCGGCGCGGCCTCGGCGGGCTTGCCGCTCGGCTTGTCGGGAGCAGGCTTGCCTTCGGTCTCGGGCGCGGCCTCGTCGGTTGCTTTGGGGGCTTCCTCCGGACGGGGCTTTGGTAGCGGTATCTTGCTGGAATGAACTGCTGTGCGCGGCCTCGGCGGTGCTCCAAGACCAAAGATATCGAGCGGCGCAGCATATTTCCGCGCCTCTGCCTTCTCGGCGAGCACAAGCGACAGCCCCAGCGCGACGGTAACCATTGCCGCGCGGGCGGACATATAGCCGCGACAAGACCATTTGCGGCGAAAGTCCGGCAGGCTAAAACTCATGACAATTCTTTGGCCCAACGCTGAGAGCGATAACGCGCCCAGCGACTTCTCGGAGGAACGTCGGAATGCTTGGTTTGATGCAAGATTGGCCCCTGCTCTGCCACCGGATCATCGAACACGCCGCCAGGATTCATGGCAAGCAGGAGGTCGTCACCCGATCGGTCGAGGGACCGATCCATCGCACCACCTATGCCGAGATCCACAAGCGCTCGCTCAAGGTCTCCCAGATGCTGGAGCGCGACGGCATCAAGCTCGGCGACCGTGTCGCCACGATCGCCTGGAACACCTGGCGCCATCTCGAGGTGTGGTACGGCATCATGGGCATCGGCGCCATCTGCCATACCGTCAATCCCCGCCTTTTCCCCGAGCAGATCGCCTGGATCATCAACCATGCGCAGGACCGCATCGTGATGACCGACATCACCTTCGTTCCGATCCTGGAGAAGATCGCCGACAAGCTGCCGAGCGTGGAGCGCTTCATCGTGCTCACCGACAAGGCGCATATGCCGCAGACCACGCTGAAGAATGCGATGGCCTACGAGGATTGGATCGCGCAGGCCGACGGCAATTTCAAATGGAAGGACTTTGACGAGAACACGGCAGCCGCGATGTGCTACACCTCCGGCACCACGGGCGATCCGAAGGGTGTGCTGTACTCGCATCGCTCCAACGTGCTGCACGCGCTGATGGCCAACAATGTCGACGCGCTCGGCACCAGCGCCTCCGAGACAATGCTGCCGGTGGTGCCGCTGTTCCACGCCAACAGCTGGGGCATCGCCTTCTCCGCGCCCTCGCAGGGCACCAAGCTGGTCATGCCCGGCGCCAAGCTCGACGGCGCCTCGGTCTACGAGCTGCTCTCGACCGAGAAGGTGACGCATACCGCCGGCGTGCCCACGGTGTGGCTGATGCTGCTGCAGCACATGACCGCCAACAATCTGAAGCTGCCGGACCTGAAGATGGTGATCTGCGGCGGCTCGGCGATGCCGCGCTCGATGATCAAGGCCTTCCTCGACATGGGCGCGAACGTCCGCCACGCCTGGGGCATGACCGAGATGAGCCCGATCGGCAGCGTCGCGGCGCTGAAGCCGCCGTTCCAGAACGCGACCGGCGACGCCAGGCTCGACGTGCTGCAGATGCAGGGCTATGCGCCCTTCGCGGTGGAGATGAAGATCACCGACGATGCCGGCAAGGAACTGCCCTGGGACGGCAAGACCTTCGGCCGCCTCAAGGTTTCGGGGCCCGCCGTCGCCAAGGCCTATTACCGCGTGGATGCCAACATCCTCGACGAAGAAGGCTTCTTCGACACCGGCGACGTCTCGACCATCGACGAGGACGGCTACATGCGGATTACCGACCGCTCCAAGGACGTGATCAAGTCCGGCGGCGAGTGGATCTCCTCGATCGACCTCGAAAACCTCGCGGTCGGTCACCCTGCCGTGGCGGAAGCCGCCGTGATCGGCGTGTTCCACCCCAAATGGGACGAGCGGCCGCTGCTGATCGTGCAGCTCAAGCAGGGCCAGCAGGCCAGCCGCGAGGACATCCTGAAATACATGGACGGCAAGATCGCCAAATGGTGGATGCCCGACGACGTGGCTTTCGTCGACGGCATCCCGCATACCGCCACCGGCAAGATCCTGAAGACGGCGCTGCGCGACCAGTTCAAGGATTACCGCTTCCCGAACGCGGCGGCTTGAGCCCCACACCGCAACGACATCGGCAATGCGGCCCCTCGCGGGGCCGCATTGTTTTTGGGGCCGCTTACAATTGCGAGCAGCGAAAGCCGATCTCGGGGCGGCTGAAGAACAGGCGCTGCTCCTTCACCACAAGCACGAGCTGGTTGCGATCGCCCAGGGCGTGGCACAGATCTCCGGCAATGGTCTTGAACACGCGCGTCTCCGCATAGGGCGTCACGTTGAGATCCGCGATCGCCCAGCGCTGCAGATTGAGCACGTTGGTATTCTCCGAAGTATGGACCAGATACCGGCGGACGCCGTCCGGCGTCGAGGCCGCACCGAGGTCGCTGAGATAGATCTGCGCCTCGGTGAGATTGCCGGAATAGAGCGCCGAGGACAGATAGGAATCCCAGAGATTGAAGAAACTCAGCGCCGGCAGCACGACGAACAGCGCCATCGCCGCACCATGGCGAAGGTCGCGCACGTTCCAGACGATGTCGCGCCAGGTGAAGTCATCGCGACCCGAAAACAGCAGCACGTCGAACAGCGCCATGGCCGCGGTCCAGGGCCAGACGATGTCGTTCCAGTTCAAGCCCAACGGACCGAACATCGCCAGGATGAAGATGTGCATGCCAACCGCGGCCGCGAGCGAGGCGCGACGGAAGCGCCGGGTCAGCAGGCCGAGACCAAACGCCACCTGAACGAAGGGGACCAGAAAGCCGAGGGCATCGAGAGGGGTGGCCATCGACGGAAGCAGGCTGGTGATGGGCGTGATGATCCAGGAGAACTCATTCTCCATGAAGTTGAGGTTGGCTTTCTGCAGCCCGGAGAAGACGTAGGTGAAGGCGATGACCAGGCGGGCCATGTTCAGCGTCTGGAGATCGTCGGCCGACGCCACGCGACGACCGCGCGCGAGCCCGACGACCGCGAGCAGGAAGCTGTATTGAAACACCCAGGGCTGCCACCGCGTCTGGTCGGCAAGACAGAACGCGACGATGACGGCGAGGAAGCCCGCAACCGGCCAGCGCGCGCGTGGAACGATCGCGGCAATCCCGGCCAGCACGAACAGTGCGCCATAGAGCGCCGCCGCCACGGTACCCTCGATCGGCGGCAGCAGCGACCAGACCGGCACCTCGGGATAGGACCGGGGCCCTATCCATAGTCCCGGGGACATCGCGAGCCCGATCGAAAACGCGACAAGGATCGTCAACCGGAGCAGAAACAGCCGTCGCGACAGGGCCGCGCCGGCATCCTTCGCACGACCTTCCTTGCCGGTCCTCCCTGGCTTCTCCATGGCCTTCCCCGCGAACCGCAATACACACCTATGTGGCGCGTCGCGGGCGGTTGGTTCGACCGCCATGTCCCCGGACTTTCACCGGCTCAGAACCGGGATAAACCGCTTCACAGCGCTGCGGAAAATGCGCTAGGTCAGCTTGCTCCCGTCGCCCGTCCCCTCGCCCGGCGACTCACACCGGTGATGGAACAGCATGGCCCGCAGGTTTTCCGCTCCCTACCAGACGGAGCCCGTGTCCAGCCTCGCCAGCTGGGCGCGCAATCTCGCCGTGTTCGCGGTGGTGGCCGTCCTGGTGTCGATCCTCGTCGTTCGTTTCGGCTTCCTTGAGCCGAAGCCTGCCCTCGTCACCTTCTTCGGCGGCCTTGCGATCGCGGGGCTCTCAATCCTGTTCGGCCTCGCCGGCTTCGCCGCGATCTGGCAGAACGGCTCGCGCGGCATGGCGCGCATCCTGCTCGCCTTCCTGATCGACGGCGCGATCCTCGCCTACCCCGCCTATCTCGCCCTGCAATACCGCAAGCTGCCGGCGATCCACGACATCACCACCGACCCGATCGACCCGCCGCGCTTCGACGCCCTCGCCCGCCTGCGCACCGGCGACGGCGCCAATAGCGCCGTCTATGCCGGCCTCTATTCGGCCGAGCAGCAGCGCCACTTCTATCCCGACATCGAGCCGATCGAGCTCGAGATCCCGGTCGATCGCGCCTATGCGATCGCGCTTCAGCTGGTCAACAAGCGCAAATGGCTCGTCATCGACGAGCGCGCACCGCAGCCGCCGCGCCGCATCGGCCGCATCGAGGCGGTGGCCCGCACGCCGATCATGGGTCTGCGCGAGGACATTTCCATCAGGGTCGTGCCCGACGGCGAGGATTCCCGCGTCGATATCCGCTCCGCCTCGCGCTATTTCGACAGCGACCTCGGCAGCAATGCCGCGCGCGTGACGAAATTCATCGACGACCTCAACACCGCCGCAGATGCCGATGCACTCAAGCCGGTGAAGAAGACCCCGGTGGCGCCGCCGAAGGCACCTGCGAAGACGGTGAAGAAGTGACGCGCTGGCGTCATCGCGGGGGCGCCACAGCGCGGCGAACTCTGGTGCGAAATTGCGCACCTGGGGATCTCGATATTGTAGCGCGAGATTCGGGGGTCTCGCTTCGCGAGCCCCGGAATGACGACAGGGCCTAGCCCGCCATCCTGTAGGTGCCCGTGATCACGGGATCGCCATCCGTCGCCACCACGCCGCGCGCAACGAGGTCCTCCAGATGCGCCAGCACGGAATAGCCTGCGGCCGTCGTCAGGCGCGGGTCGATGCCGATATAGATCGCGCGCACCATGGTCGGGATGTCGGTCTCGCCCTTGGCGAGGCGATGCAGGATCGAGGCCTCGCGCGCCTTGCGGTGCCGGATCAGGAAACGCACGAAGCGCGGGCCATCCGGGATCTCGGGGCCGTGGCCGGAGAAGTAGAGATCCTCCTCGCGTCCGGCCAGACGGTCCAGCGACTCCATGTAGTCGATCATCGAGCCGTCGGGCGGCGCCACGATCGAGGTCGACCAGCCCATGACGTGGTCGCCGACGAAGTTGAACTTCCGCTCCGGCCAGGCGAAGGCGAGATGGTTGGCGGTGTGGCCGGGCGTCGCCACCGCCTCCAGACGCCAGCCGTCGCCCTCGACGACGTCGCCATGGGCAATCCGGATGTCGGGCGCGAAATCGCGGTCGACGCCGGATTCCGGATCGTGCTTCTCGCTCTCGAAGCGCGGCCGCGAGGCGCGGTGCGGGCCTTCGGCGTAAACCGGCGCGCCGGTCGCCTGCTTGATCCGCGCCGTGTTCGGCGAATGGTCGCGGTGGGTGTGGGTGACGAAGATATGCGTCACGGTCTCGCCGCGCGCGGCCTCGAGCAGCGCGGCCGCATGCGCCGCATCGTCAGGACCGGGATCGATGATCGCGACGTTGCCTCGGCCTACGATGTAGCTGACGGTGCCGGTGAAGGTGAACGGGCTCGGATTGTTACAGAGCACGCGCCGCACGCCGGGACGGACTTCCTCGACGATTCCAGGCTTGAGCGGAAAGTTGCGGTTGAACGGGACGTCGTCGTTGTCGGACATGGCTTGCTCGTACCTTGCTGACTTCGTCATGCCCGGCCTTGCGCCGGGCATCCACGTTCTTCGCGTCGCCTAAGACGTGGATGGCCGGGACATCTAGCGCGAAGACGCGCTTCGCGCTTTTGCCCGGCCATGACGTAGGAGAGTTCTCCTGCCTCTTATTCTCGAGCACTCAGAAAAATGCCTGGATGCCCGTGATGGCGCGGCCGAGGATCAGGGCGTGGACGTCGTGGGTGCCCTCGTAGGTGTTGACCGTCTCGAGGTTATGGACGTGGCGCATCACGTGGTACTCGGCCGAGATGCCGTTGCCGCCGTGCATGTCGCGGGCGACGCGGGCGATGTCGAGCGCCTTGCCGCAATTGTTGCGCTTCATGATCGAGATCATCTCGGGCGCGAACTTGCCCTCGTCCATCAGGCGGCCGACTCGAAGCGAGCCCTGCAGACCGAGCGCGATCTCGGTCTCCATGTCGGCGAGCTTCTTCTGCACCAGCTGGGTCGCGGCAAGCGGCTTGCCGAACTGCTTGCGGTCGAGCGTGTACTGGCGGGCGCGATGCATGCAGTCCTCGGCAGCCCCGAGCGCGCCCCAGGAGATGCCGTAGCGGGCGCGGTTGAGGCAGCCGAACGGGCCCTTGAGGCCGGAGACATTGGGCAGCAGCGCACTCTCGGGGACCACGACGCCGTCCATCACGACCTCGCCGGTGATCGAGGCGCGGAGCGACAGCTTGCCGCCGATCTTCGGCGCGGACAGCCCCTTCATGCCCTTCTCCAGCACGAAACCGCGGATCTGGTTGTCGTGCTCGGCCGATTTGGCCCAGACCACGAACACGTCGGCGATCGGCGCATTCGAGATCCACATCTTGCTGCCGGTGAGGCGATAGCCGTCCGAGACCTTCTCGGCGCGGGTCTTCATGCCGGCCGGGTCGGAGCCGGCGTCGGGCTCGGTCAGGCCGAAGCAGCCGACCCACTCGCCGCTGGCGAGCTTCGGCAGGTACTTCTTGCGCTGGTTCTCGTCGCCATAGGCGTAGATCGGATACATCACCAGCGAGGACTGCACCGAGTTCATCGAGCGATAGCCGGAATCGACCCGCTCGATCTCACGCGCGACGAGGCCATAGGCGACGTAGCTCGCATTGGCGCAGCCATATTCCTCGGGCAGCGTGATGCCGATCAGGCCGAGCTCGCCCATCTCGTTGAAGATCTCGCGGTCGGTCTTCTCTTCCAGATAGGCCTTGGTGACGCGCGGCAGCAGCTTGTCCTGGGCATAGGCGCGCGCGGTGTCGCGCACCATGCGCTCGTCTTCGGTCAGCTGCTCGTCGAGCAGGAACGGATCGTCCCACTGGAAGGAAGCCGCAGCCGGCTTGTCCTTGGTCTGAGGGCGCACGCTCATGAAACGTCCTTTCGCGTCTGGTTCCGTCTAAAAATTGCCCGACAAATTAAAGCGCCGCGGCAACAAGTGCAATTGCATCCTGGTTTCGGTCGTTCCGGATCGCGCACCCGGCGCGCCCCCGGAATTTCTGGGTCCACAACCTCGAGCTTCCGGGTCTGGCGCTTTCGGCGCCATCCCGGAACGACAATGCGGTCAGATCTCGAGTTGCTCGTTGGCGACGATCTCGATGCCGAAGCCTGACAGGCCCTTGTAGTCGTGCACCGAGGAGGTGAGGTGCCGGATCGAGGTGACGCCGAGATCGCGCAGGATCTGCGCGCCGACGCCGATCTCGCGCCACTGGCGGTTGCGGTCGGCTTCCGTGGACGACTCGTCCGGAAGCGGGGACACGGGCACGCCGGCGGCGCCGTCGCGCAGATAGACCAGCACGCCACGGCCGGTCTTCCTGAAATGCTCGAGCACGGCGGCCATGCGCTTGTGGCCGGTGAAGGTGTCCTTGACGATGTTCGGCTTGTGGAAGCGCGTCAGCACGTTCTTGCCGTCGCCGACACCGTTGTAGACGAAGGCGACGTGGGCGATGGAATCGAACGGCGAGCGGTAGGCATAGCCCTGCAGGGGTCCGATCGGGCTCTCGGTAACGAAGGTCGAGACCCGCTCGATCAGCTTCTCGCGCGCCTGGCGGTAGGCGATCATGTCCGCGATGGTCACGTGCTTGAGCTTGTGCCTGGCAGCGAACTGCGCGACCTGCTCGCCCTTCATCACGCTGCCGTCGTCGTTCATCAGCTCGCTGATGACGCCGACCGGCGGCAGGCCGGAGAGCTTGCAGAGATCGACGGCGGCTTCCGTATGGCCGGAGCGCAGCAGCACGCCGCCGTCCTTGGCGATCAGCGGGAAGATGTGGCCGGGCCGGGCGAAATCGTTGGCGCCGACATTGGGATTGGCGAGCGCGCGGCAGCACGAGGCGCGCTCCTCGGCGGAAATGCCGGTGCCGCCGTCGGGCTTGTAGTCGATCGAGACCGTGAACGCGGTGGTGTGCGCGGAGTCGTTGTGGGCCACCATCGGATCGAGCCGCAGCCGGCGCGCATCCTCGGTGGTCACGGGGGCGCAGACGATGCCGGAGGTATGGCGGATGATGAATGCCATCTTCTCGGCGGTGCAGAGCGAGGCGGCGACGATCAGATCGCCCTCGCCCTCGCGGTCGTCGTCGTCGGTCACGACGACGAGCTCGCCCCTGGCAAAGGCCTGCAAGACTTCCTGGACGGTATCGGGCATGTCCCAATCTCTATCGGTTAGGGGCCGGAGGCTTGCCGGACGCCTTAGCCGGACTTGGGCCCAAGCGCTAGTGTCCTGGACGCAACCGCATATGCCTGACGGCGGGCCGGCCCGCGCGCCTCAGGCTTGCACCGAAGATACCAGGGATATAGGCGCGAAGGCCCCGGACGGAAGACGGCCGGCCGCGTCAGGGCAGCACTTCGCGCCGCTCGCCGAGCCGCTGGTCGAGCTCGGCGCGCTTGTCGGCGAGCAGACCGGCCTGGGCGGCTTCGATCACGGTAAACAGCTCATGAGCATCGCTGAGCCGGGTCACCGTGACGTAGCTGGCGCCCGCCGCATAGAGCTCGCCCACATCCGACAGGAGATCGGCCGTGGCAACGATCATGGCGGTCGGATTGAGGGTGCGGACGTGGCGGACCAGCTTCTCGTTGCTGGCGCCCTTCAGGAGCGAATCCGGCACGCTGAGGATGATCATCTCGGACTTGCCGACGCCGGCATGGAGCAGCGTATCGGCGCTGCTGATGTCGCCATAGATCACGTGCAGACCGCGTGAAACCAGTGTCTGGTACACATTGGGGTTGAAATCGACCACCGTGATCTGCTCCAGCAGCACCGGGGCCTGCCGCTCGATTTCCGCCAGCAGCGCGCTCGCCGCACGGAAAAAGCCGAGGATGACGATGCGGCGGGCCTCGCCATGGCCGGCCTCGTGGCCCTCCTCGGCATGGCCGTTGCCATGGTCGAGATCGCGCAGGCCGATCCGCTTCAACGGGCCGATCGCCCAGCGGGTGATCTCGTCGCTGCGGCTCATGGCGAAGGTCGAGAGCACGGCGAGCACGACGAAGGCGAAGGAGGCCGCGTTCGCCGTCTCGGCCGCGATGTGGTGGTCGGAGACGCCGGTCTGGATCACCACCAGCGAGAATTCCGAGATCTGCGCCAGGTTGAGGGCCGGCAGCAGGCTGGCGCGCAGCCCCTGCCTCATCAAATAGAGCGGCGTGAAGGTGGTGACGAGGCGGCTCACCACCGTGAACGCCGCGATCATCAGGGCAAGCCCGATCACGGAGAGGCCGGGCACCGGGATGGTCATGCCGAGCGCGACGAAGAACAGGGTGATGAAGAAGTCGCGGAGCGTGGTGACCTTGGCGGTGACGTCGAGCGCGTAGGGAAAGGTCGAGAGCGAGACGCCGGCGATCAGCGCCCCCATCTCCCGCGACAGCGACAGCCGCTCGGCGGTTTCGGCAACGAGAAAGCACCAGGCCAGCGCGCCGAGCAGGATCAGCTCCGGCCGCCGGGCGATCTGGTGAAACACGCGCGGCAGCACATAGCGGCTGACCAGCAGCGCGGCCGCGACCAGTACCGCGACACGGGCGATGGAGAGCAGGATGACGGTGACTTCCAGATTGGCAAGGCTCGGCTGCACCGCCAGGAACAGGATGGCGAAGATGTCCTGGAGCACCAGCACGCCGAGGGTGATGCGGCCCGGCAGCGTGTCGAGCTCGCGCTTCTCGTAGAGCACCTTGACGATGATGACCGTGCTCGACAGCGCGCAGGCGACGCAGAGATAGACGGCGTCGAAGTGCCCGCCGCCGATCGACAGGCCGATGCCGACGAAGAACAGCACCCCGAGCAGGCAGCCGCCGAGCAACTGGCCGCCGGCCGCGAACAGGATCACCTTGCCCGCCCGCACGATCTTCTTCAGGTCGATCTCGAGCCCGATCATGAACAGCATGAAGATCAGGCCGAGCTCGGAGATGACGCTGATCGATTCCTGCGAATGGACCCAGCCGGCACCGAATGGACCTATGCAAAAGCCGGCGATAAGGTAGGCCAGGATCAGCGGCTGCCGGGAAAAATGGGCGAGCAGGCCCAGCATCCAGGCAAACAGAATACAGAGAGTGATGTCGCGAATGAGCTCGTGCATACCAAATTGGTCCGTTTCGCCGCACCCTAGAGGCGGGTTGCGGCGCGGCAAGCGAGCAATTCGTCACATGCGGAAGGGGCTGTTCGCAGCATTGCTGCTATGTCCCCTTGCCTGTGCCGCGCCCGCAGCCGCGCAATCCAAGGTCAATATCGAACAAAACTTTGCCGATTCGCTCACCGCACTGCCGAAAGAGGAACTCGCGGTGTCCGGCGGGTTCTACGTGCCGGCCTATTCCAGCGTTGCGATGAGCCAGGGCAAGCTGCGCGTCGATTTCTCGGTGACATTGAGCGTCCACAACGCCTCCGAGACCCAGCCACTGGTGGTCAAACGCATCGCCTATTTCGACACCTCAGGCAAGCAGGTCGAGAGCTATCTGAAGGCGCCGGTGGCCTTGAAGCCGCTCGCCACCGTCTCGATCTTCGTTCCGACCGACGACGTGCGCGGCGGCACCGGAGCCAATTTCATCGTCGACTGGGCCGCAACCGGCGACATCTCCGAACCGGTGGTCGAAGCCTTGATGGTTGGCGGCGTCGCCAATGCGCATTACGCTTTCATCAGCCAGGGCCGTCCGACCCGGACGGCCGGAAGGAAATAGGACCGTCCACCCCGGACGGCCCCAAGACGCAAGGCCGGTGCAAAGCCGGCCGCTCGACAAGAACAAAACGAGGAACGCTCCCATGACGTCCAGCTTCGATTTCGCCCCCCTGTTTCCTGCGGGGCTGCCGGCCCCGACTGCGCGCTGGACGGGCCTGGCCAAATACAGCTTCGTCGGCGGCAACAATGATTCCGAACAGGTGCCGCTCGACGAGCTGATCGAGGCCACCAACATTGTGTTGCGGCGCGAGGGCCGCTCGCTCGCCACTTACGGGCTGGCGCACGGGCCGCAAGGCTACCTTCCCCTGCGCGAATTCCTCGTGACCAAGCTGAAGCGCGACGCCGGCATCAATTGCACGGTCGACGATCTCCTGATCGTCTCCGGCTCGCTGCAGGCGCTCGACCTCGTCAACAACACGCTGCTGACGCGCGGCGACACCGTGATCTTCGAGCAGGACAGCTATCAGGGCTCGCTGAACCGCCTCGCCCGGCTTGGCGTCAACGTGGTCGGCATCCCCCTCGACAGCGACGGCATGCGCATGGACGTGCTGGCCTCGACGCTCGCCGACCTGAAGAGCCGCGGCATCCGTCCGAAATACATCTACACCATCCCGACGGTGCAGAACCCGACCGGCAGCATCATGCCGGAGAGCCGCCGCGCCGAGCTGGTGCGGCTGGCGAGCGAATACGGCGTGCCGATCTTCGAGGACGATTGCTATGCCGACCTGGTCTGGTCCGGACACCGACCGCCCGCGATCCATGCGATGAGCCCGAGCGGCGGCGTGATCCATATCGGCTCGTTCTCGAAGTCGATCGCGCCGGCGCTGCGCGTCGGCTTCATCGTCGCGCCCTGGGATGTGATGTCGCGGATGCTGTCGCTGAAGACGGATGCCGGCTCCGGCGCCCTGGAGCAGATGGTGCTGGCGGCCTATTGCAAGCCGCATTTTGCGACCCACGTGCCGGCGCTGACGAAGTCGCTGCGCACCAAGCTCGACACGCTGATGGAAGCGCTCAACGAGCAGTTCGGAACGGCGGCGGAGTTCGAGGAGCCCAAGGGCGGCATCTTCCTGTGGGTCAAGCTGCCCGACCAGGTCGATACGCTAAAGCTCTATCAGGCCGCGCTCGCCGCCGGCGTCTCGATCAATCCGGGGCCGGAATGGTCGACCAGCAAGAGCCATTCCAGCTCGCGCCTGCGGCTCTGCTTTGCGAGCCCGACGCATCAGCAGATCCGCGAAGGCGTCGCCGTGCTGGCGGAAGTGTGCCGCAAGGAGTTCGGCGTCCCGGCCCGCAGCGCCAATGTCGAGAAGCGGGCCTGAGGCTCGCTTACGCCGATTTTTCAAGCCGCCTGAGGCTGGCTGCTGTGGATCGCGGACGCCAGCCGCAGCAGCAGCACGATCGAGACGTTGCCCTTCCCGGCCTCGATCTGGGCGATGTAGCGCTCGGAAATCCCGGAGCGGCGGGCGAGCTCCCGGCGCGACAGGTCGCAGCGGGTGCGGGAGGATCTCAGGCGGTCGCCCAGCTCGGCCAGAAACGCGGTCTCCGAATAGGGCGGCACGGCACAGCTCCCCGGCAGCACCTCGCCCGCAAAATCCATGACTTGATTCAGCATTGGTCTATCCACGTTCGCCTTCGGAGCGGCCATCCTACCCCTGCCCGGCCCGGCCTCATTGACGCGGATCAAATTCGCGCGCGATCGGCGGCGGCCGTGGACGGACGCCGGCGGGATGCTACACTTTGGAATTCTTCGAGGCGGGGCTTTTCAGGACATGACGCGTTGTTTGAGCCGCTGGACCACGGCTGCATTGCTATGGGTTGCCTTGGTGCCTTCAGTGCGCGCGGAGACGCTTGCGGCGACGGTCGAGCAATGGGGCCTGCTTGGCTCATGGGCGGTCGATTGCGCGGCGCGGCCCGACCGCGACAGGGGCGCGCTGCTGACTTACGAGATCCGGAAGGACGGAAGGGTGATGTACCGGCGCAATTTCGGCGACGCCAGGGACGAGAACGAGGTGGTGTCCGCCACCATCAATGCCGAAGGCCTGCTCAATGTGATGGTGTACTTCCCTTCGCTGCATCAGACCCGCGAGTTCGGGCTGCTGCTCCTGAAGGACGGCAGCCTGCGCGCGATCTACAATCGCAGCGAGCGCGGCGAGTACACGATCAGGGACGGCAAATACGTCGCGACCGGCGCGCCGACACCGGCGCAGCAACGCTGCGATGAGAGGCCGTGATTTGAGCGCGATCTTGCGAAGATTCGGTTCGCGCCTGCTCACACCGCACTCTGTCTGAACAGGCGTTCAGAATTCTCCTGCGACTCCTCCGGAACGTTCACGCGAATGCGCCGTTTAGATTGGCATTCGATTGGAGGAGGACATCATGAAGAAGCTTGGTTATGTGGTTGCAGCCCTCGGCGCTCTCGCGATCGCGGCGCCTACGCTCGCCAGCGCGGAGACGGTGGTGATCAAGCGCGGTCATCACCACGGCCCGTATGCGGCGCGTGCCGAGTACGGCATGCATCGTGACCACGGCTGGCATCGTGGCTGGCGTCATCATGGCGACCGGGTCGTCGTGATCAAGCGCAGCCATCGTCACCACTGGGACTAATGCGCAACGCACCATGGAAATGGCCCCTCACGGGGCCATTTCTTTGCGTTTGCGATACGCCTTTGGTCAATCCCACGCCGGCGCGAAGCCCGGATTGACGCAGCGCCTGTCCTTGGGCAGCGCGGCGATCTTTTTGCGATCGGCATCGTCGAGCGTGATCTTGAGCGCATCGAGATTGGCCTGCTGACTCTCGCGGCGCGACGCCTTCGGGATCGCCGCGACGCCGTTCTGGTCGAGCAGCCATTTCAGCGCGACCTGCGCGGCCGTTGCATTGTGTTTGGTGCCGATCTCGGTCAGCACGGGATCGGAGGCAATGCGCCCCTGCGCGAGCGGGCAATAGGCAACCAGCGGAATCGACTTCGCGTTGAGATAGGCCAGCACCTTCGATTGATCGAGCATGGCGTGATATTCGATCTGGTTGCAGGCGATCGGCGCCTTGACGTCCTCGACGGCGATCTTGAGCAGCGCCGTGGTGAAATTCGCAACGCCGATGGCCCGCGTGCGCCCCTCCTCCTTCAGCTTCATCAAGGTCTCGAACACCGCACCCCAATTCGCCGACTTCGACGGCCAGTGCACCAGATAGAGATCGACATGGTCGAGCCGCAGCTTGGTCAGGCTGGCGTCGAAGGCACGGCGGATGGCGTCCGGAGAGAGGTTCTCGTGCCAGACCTTGGTCGTGACGTGCAGCTCGCCCCGCGGCAGCCTGGCCGCGGCGAGCGCGGCGCCGATCGGCTCTTCATTGGCGTACATCTCGGCGGTGTCGATGTGGCGATAGCCGATCGCAAGCGCGCTTTCGACCGCCGCCCGGCAGGCATCGCCCTGCATGCGGAAAGTGCCGAGGCCGAGCTTGGGCATGCTGATGCCCTGTGTCTTCAGATTGTCCATAGGTAAGCTCCTGACGTCATTCAACCCGCCGGACGCGCGGTGAGGCCGCGGGGACAGACTCTTCGGTGATGGAAAAGAGGTGGCGGGAACGGCCAGTATAGCGCGGAAGACGCAGGCGCGGCCAATCAAGATCGAGTTAGCTTTGGGGTGCACCATGCATCCCCGACGTCATGGCCGGGCTTGTCCCGGCCATCCACGCCTTGCTGCGCGGCGCGAAGAACGTGGATGCCCGCGACAAGCCCGGGCATGACGACTGCGGCTCTCAGGAGTGCTGCGCCACCACGGCCGGGCGCGGCTGCGGCTGCGGCACGATGTCGACGGACCAAAGGTCGCGGTTGTCGACGTCCTTCAACGTCACGGTCATCACGCCGCTCGCGCCATCGATGTCGACGCGGCCGAAGAATTGCAGGCCGAAGCACGGCGCGAGGTTCTCGCCCTGCGCCCCGCTGCAGCCGTTCTGGTACATCGCGACCGGACCGAACGTATTGTCGAGCTCGCCCGGGCCCCAGGTGCCGGCATGAAGCGGGCCGGAGACGAACTCCCAGAACGGCTCGAAATCCTGGAACTGCGCCTTGTTCGGATCGTAGTAGTGCGCGGCCGTGTAGTGCATGTCGGCGGTGAGCCAGACGATGTTGCGCACGCCCGCGCGCTTGATGGACGACAGCAGATCGGCGATCTCGTGCTCGCGCCGGTCGGGCGCCCCATTGCCGAGCGCGACGGCGTCGAGGCTGACGAGGCCGATCGGCAGGTCCGCCGCGATCACCTTCCAGGTCGCGCGCGAGGCGGCAAGCTCGCGCTTCAGCCAGGCGAGCTGCTCGGCGCCGAGAATCCAGCCGCGGTGATCGTCGCCTTTGTTCCATTTGTCGTCGCGATAGCTGCGCATGTCGATCATGAAGACGTCGAGCAGCGGGCCGTAGGCGATCTTGCGGTACAGGCGGCCCTGCCGCGTGCCGATGTCGCGGATCGGCATGAAGTCGAAGAAGGCGCGGCGGGCGCGCGCGATCAGGCGCGGCGTGCCGTCGTCCTCGAAGCCCGCATCGTCATAGCTGCCGGCCGGCGACCAATCGTTGGTGACCTCGTGGTCATCCCATTGCGCAACCATCGGCACCTCCGCGTGGAACGCGCGGAAATGTTCATCGAGATGGTTGTATTTGTAATTGCCGCGGAACTGCGCCAGCGTATGCGCGACCTCGGCCTTCTCTTCCGTGACGATGTTGCGCCAGGTCTCGCCGTTCGGGAGCTTCTGCTCCGATGGAATCGTGCAGTCGGCGTAGATGTGGTCGCCGGAATGGATGAAGAAGTCGGGGCGGTTGTCCAGCATGGTGCGATAGCTGCGATAGCCGCCGCGCGAGATGTCGATGCCCCAGCCCTGCCCCGCGACGTCACCGGACCACACGAACGAGATCGACTGGTTAGCCATCGGCGCGCTGCGGAAATGACCCATGCGGCTTTCGCCGGCGATGCCGGTCGCGATATCGTCGAACCGGACGCGATAGAAGATGTCCTGCCCGGCCGGCAGGTCGTGGAGCTGCAGCTTTGCGGTGAAGTCGGAATCGGGCAAGGCGTCGCGCGATGCCGATGCGACGATGGTCCTGAAGCTTTCGACGGTCGAGCATTCGACGTGCATCCGCGCGGCCCGGTCAGCGCGGGCCCAGACGACGGCAGAGCCATCCGAAACGTCGCCGGACTGGATGCCGCCCGCGATCTGCGGGCGGTCGGCGGCACGGCTGATGCGGGGCTTTGCGAGCGTGCCGAGCGAGGCAACGGCGAGGCTGGAGGTGGAGCGGACCAGGAATTGCCGCCGGGTCCATGCGCGCTGGGCGCGGAGCGTTGCCATTCAGGAGACCTTCGTCGAATCGCGACGGAAGGTGCCTGCGCCGGTTGACGGCTACCCTGACGGTTTCTTGACTCGGAGCCTACGGTTTTGCGACGCGGGGATGACGAGCGCGCGGCGAAAAAGGAGCACGCCCTCGCCCCGCTTGCGGGGAGAGGTGAAGCAACATCGCACTCGATTTAGGTGAGATCAGCTACGGCCTAACGCTGCCAGTTGCAGATGCCGCCGGAACGGCAGGGCCAGGTCTGGATGCGGGTATCCCTCGCCTGCGCGTCGAGCGGATTGCCGTGGCGATGGGCGAGCTTGGCGCGGGCGGCGCCGCGCGGCTGCGGGCTCCTGGTGGTATGCGCGACCTTCGGCTCGGCCACGTGCACGCGCTCGGCAGCGACCTTCCTGGGCACGTCCATCGGCTCGGCGCGGGCCTGCGCCTCGTTGCCGCCCTTCGCTTCGAGCGCGACCGGGGCGAATTGCGTCTCCGGTCCGAGCCGCTTTGGCGACAGGACTGCCTTGGAGAGATCGAGACCGAGATATTCGTCAGGCTTGTAGTCGTCAGCGCGCGCAATGCTACCGCACGCCACAGCGAGGGCGACGGCAACTGCAAAAGGAACGCTTTTCAGGACCACGGACGCCTCCTGAAATTGAATTATTAAGGGGTAATTTACCCCTATTTAGGAGGCGTCGCGCGCATTTCCAGCGGCCGATTGCCGCCGTGGTTAAGAAGTTTGGCGGTTTCAGGCGACTTTTCTAGCCGTGCCCGTACCTTCCAGGAACCCCAGCAGGCGGCTGCGGATGATCTGTTCCGCCTCGCCCATGATGCGGTCGATGAGTTCCTTGCAGGTGGGGATGTCGTGGATCAGCCCTGCGACCATGCCGCAGCTCCAGGCACCCGCGTCCATCTGTCCGTCCAGCATGACTTTCGGATAGACGCCGGCGACCTGGTCGTGGATGTCGTCGATGGTCAGCTTGGCGCCCTTCTCGCGCTCGATCTCGAGCAGGCGATCGACATTGGCGTTCTTCAGCACGCGCTCGGTGTTGCGCAGCGCGCGCATGATCAGGCGGGTGTCGAGCTCGGTAGCGGCGACCAGCGCGTCTTTCACGTTCTGATGCACCGGGGCTTCCCTGCTTGCGATGAAGCGCGTGCCCATGTTCATGCCGGCCGCGCCCAGCGACAGTGCCGCGACGAGGCTGCGCCCGTCGGCCATGCCGCCGGAGGCAACGAACGGGATCTTCAACTCCTCCGCCGCGCGCGGCAGCAGGATCATGTTCGGAATGTCGTCCTCGCCGGGATGGCCGCCGCACTCGAAGCCGTCGACGCTGACGGCATCACAGCCGATGCGCTCGGCCTTCAGCGAGTGGCGCACCGAGGTGCATTTGTGGATCACCTTGATGCCGGCCGCCTTCAGCGCCGGCATGTACTGTTCGGGGCTGCGGCCCGCGGTCTCCACCGCCTTGATGCCGCCTTCGACGATGGCGGCGATATACTCCGGATAGGGCGGCGCCGCGAACGTCGGCAGGAAGGTGAGGTTCACGCCGAACGGCTTGTCGGTCATGTCGCGGCAGCGCGCGATCTCCTTGGCGAGCAGCTCCGGCGTCTTCTGCGTGAGGCCCGTGATGATGCCGAGTCCGCCGGCATTCGAGACGGCGGCGGCAAGCTCGGCAAAGCCGACGAAATGCATGCCGCCCTGGATGATGGGGTGCTCGATGCCGAACAGTTCGGTGATCGCGGTCTTCACTTAAATACCTCCCGGAATTTGCTTGATGTTGCGATCAGTCTAGCCGGAGTTTTCGGCCGCGGTCACCATTTCTCTCCGAACGGCCTGATCTCCATCTCGAAGGTCCAGGCGCTCCTGGGCTGCTGATAGAGCTGCCAATAGGCATCCGCGACCGAGGCGGGCGGCATCAGGAGGTCGGGATTGTCGAGCGCGTTCGGCCCGAGCGCCTCGAGCCGGCGCTGCCGCACCCATTCGGTATCGACGCCGGAATCGATGATGAGATGGGCAACGTGGATGTTCTTCGGCCCGAGCTCGCGGGCCATCGCCTGCGCCACCGCGCGCAAACCGAACTTGGCGCTGGCGAAGGCGGCAAAGCCGCTGCCGCCGCGCAAGGACGCCGTCGCGCCGGTGAAGAAGATGTTGCCGCCGCCGTGCGGCAGCATCAGCCGCGCCGCCTCGCGGCCTGCGAGGAAGCCGGAATAGCAGGCCATCTCCCAGACTTTCCGGAATACGCGTTCGGTGGTGTCGAGGATCGGAAAGTTGACGTTGGCGCCGACGTTGAAGATGCAGACCTCGAGCGGCGCGTGCTTGTCGGCATCGCCAAGGAAGGAGATGACTTCCTCTTCCTTCCGCGCGTCGAGCGAACGCGCATGGATCTCGCCGCCGGCCGCCTCGATGTCCTTCACCAACGGCGCCAGCTTGTCACCGTTGCGACGACCGGCGAACACGGTGAAGCCTTCGGCGGCGAATTTCTTGGCGATCTCGGAGCCGATGAAATCGCCGGCCCCGATCACAGCGGCTGTCGCGTTTCGCTTGGGCAAAGTCGCCTCCTCCGGTGAGCGTGTGATTGGGGGGAAGGCTACAGTTCTAAAATAGAACTGTCAAACTCTTGGGCTAAATGCTAGGTTTGGCCCCGAATTGCACTGATTGTTCAAGTCAGTTCCTTTTTCTGACTGACGTTGACCGGAGACCGGATGATGAAGTGGGACACGCTGGACGAGGAGCAATGCTCGCTCTCCCGCACCGTCGCGGTGGTCGGCGATCGCTGGACGCTGCTGATCCTGCGCGAGTGCTTCCTGCGCGTGCGCCGGTTCGAGGCGTTCCAGTCCTCGCTCCAGATCACGCGGCATCTGCTCTCGGAGCGGCTGAAGAAGCTGGTCCGCTTCGGCATCCTGCGCCGCGTCCCCTATTCCGAAGCGCCGAAGCGTTACGAGTACATCCTGACGCAGAAGGGTCTCGACCTCTACCCGATCATCATGGCGATGGTGCATTGGGGCGACACCCACATGGGCGACGAGCGCGGGCGCCCGCTGCTGCACGAGCACAAGACTTGCGGCAAGCTGTTCGATCCCGTGATGGTGTGCTCGGAATGCGGCGAGGTGCTGGATGCGAAACAGGTGCATGTGCATGCGGGGCCAGGACGGAAGGAAGCGGTGGGATGAGTCTCGCTTTTGCCACGCGCACAGCTGCGTTCCCTCCCCCCTTGCGGGGGAGGGTTAGGGAGAGGGGTATCCCACCAGGACTCTCTCGACCTTAGTACCGACAACGCGAGCTGTTGTTGATGGCAGCACGTAGAGCGTCTGGCACCATTTGCTGGGCCACCCCTCTCCCCTGCCCTCCCCCGCAAGGGGGGAGGGAGCGCAGTGTGCTCCTGCGCAAGGACTCGACAACGACGACGTTCTCAATGCCCTCGCGCGGGCGCGCCGAGATTGATCGGGCGCAGCACGGCCGCGGTGGGGATCATCAGCACCGCGACGATCGCAAGCGTCCAGAACACATCGATATAGGCGAGGAAATCGACCTGCTGCTGCAAGGTGCGGCCGACCCAGGCGACCGCCTGCGAGGCCGCATCGCTCGCGCTTGAACCCTGCGCCTGGAAATAGCGCGTCATCGCGTCGATGGTCTGCTGATAGCCGAGATCGGACGGCGCGGCGTGCTCGATCAGGCGGCTTTGATGGAATTGCTGGCGCTGCGCCAGCACGGTTTGCGCCAGCGCGACACCCATGGATCCCCCGATGTTGCGGGCGACATTGATCAGCGCGGAGGCCTGGTTGGTCTTGTCCGGCGGCACACCGTCATAGGACGCCGTCGTCACCGGCAGGAACAGGAAGGGCAAGCCCATCGCGAGGAAGATGCGCGACAGCGCGGCATAGCCATAAGTGATGTCGCCGGTCAGGCCGGTGAGATGCCACATCGAGAACGCCACGATCGCAGCGCCGAACATGATGAGATATTTCGGCTGCACGATGCTGACGAGCCGGCCGACCACCGGCATCAGCACCAGGGTCGCGAGGCCGCCCGGTGACAACGCAAGGCCGGCCAGCATGGCCGTGTAGTTCAGCTCGGTCTGGAGCAGTTGCGGCAAAAGCTGCGTGGTCGAGATCAGCACCGCGCCGGTGGCGAGCATGACCAGGAAGCAGGCGCCGAACTGGCGGCGGCCGAGCAGGCGGAGGTCCACGATGGGATCCTCGCGCGTCAGCTCCCACGGGATCAGCGCGAGCAGCGAAGCTGCGGAGAGCACAGCGAAGAAGATGATCATGTTCGAGCCGAACCAGTCATTGCGCTGGCCTTCGTCGAGCACGAATTCGAGCGAGCCGAGGCCGATCGCGACGAGCAGGAAGCCGACATAGTCGACCCGCAGCCCCTTGCTCAGCAGCTTCTCCCGCTCCTCCTCCGCGCCCGAGGGCTCCTTGACCAGCGAGCCGACCAGGAACAGCGAGAGCAGGCCCATGGGCACGTTGATCAGGAACACCCAGTGCCAGGTGTAGGTGTCGGTGATCCAGCCGCCGAGCGTCGGACCGATCACCGGTGCGACCACGACGGCGACGCCGTAGATGGCAAAGGCCTGACCGCGCTTGTGCGGCGGGAACGAGTCGGCAAGGATCGCCTGCTCGCTGGTCGCCATGCCGCCACCGCCGAGCCCCTGGATGATGCGGAACAGCACCAGTGATTCCAGATTCCACGCGAAGCCGCAGAGCAGCGAGGCCAGCGTGAAGGTCGCGACGCAGATCATGTAGAACCGCTTGCGACCAATCACGGTCGACAGCCAGCCGGAGATCGACAGCACGATGGCGTTGGCGACGAGATAGCTGGTGATGACGTAGGTGCTCTCGTCGATACCGACGGCGAGGCTGCCGGCGACGTGGCGCAACGCGACATTCGCGATGGTGGTGTCGAGCACCTCCATGAAGGTCGCGATCGAGACGACGAAGGCGATCAGATAGGGATTGTGTCCGCCTGCCGCCGAACGCTCCGGCGACCAGCCGCCGGCGCCGTCTTGCGTGGTGTCCGTCATCGCACCCTGGTCCAGGGCACGACCGACATGCCGGGGCCGACGGGCAGATCGGCCGGCCAGTTGTCGACCACGATCTTCACCGGCACGCGCTGCACCACCTTGACGTAATTGCCCGTCGCGTTCTCCGCCGGCAGCAGGCTGAACGCGGTGCCCGAGCCCGGCTGCACGGAATCGACATGGCCCGTGAGCTTGCGGCCAGGATAGGCGTCGATGCGGATCTCGACCGGCTGGCCGGGCCGCATGTCGTTCAGCTGGGTTTCCTTGTAGTTGGCGACGATCCAGACTTCGTCGGGCACGAACATCATCAGGCTCTGTCCGGCCGTGACGAAGGTGCCCTTGGCGCCCGAGAGCTTGACGACGCGGCCGGATTGGGCGGCGAGGACATTGGTGTACTGCAAATTCAGCTTGGCCTGATCGAGCTGCGCCTGCGATTGCGCGAGCTGTGCCCTGGCCCCTTCGAGCTGCGCCTGCAGGGTCTTGATGCCGACCTGTGCGGCCGTGACGGCCGTCTTGGCCTTTTCGGTGTTGGCTTGCTGCGCCTGCAGATCGGAACGGGTCTGCTGCTGGCGCTGCACGGTGCCGGCGCCCTTCTCGACCAGATCCTCGGCGCGCTTGAACTCTTCCTGCGAGAATTGAAGCTGGGCCTGGGCTTGTTCGAGCTGCGCTTCGGCCTGCTTGATCTGCTCCTGCTGCGAAACGATCTGCGCCTCGACGTTATCGATGTTCGCCTTGGAGACCGCAACCTGCGCGTTGGCCTGATCGATCGCGATGCGATAGTCGCGCTCGTCGATCCTGGCGAGGCGATCGCCGGCATTGACGTGCTGGTTGTCGGTGACCGGAATGTCGGTCACGTAGCCGCCGACCTTGGAGGCCACGGAGAAACTGCGCGCCGCTACGAAGGCGTCGTCGGTGGATTCATAGTGACGGACCTCCAGCCAGTAGAGCACCCCGCCGACAACGGCCGCGACCAGCACGGCGGCGCCGACCGTCGCGAGCAACCAGTGCTCACGAAGCCGGTCGCGCAGCGATGGCGTCTCGGCCGGCTTGTCCGGATCCCTGGCATCGCGCGGCTGAGGCGCGGCATTCGGCGCCTCCTTTGCCTTCTGCGGCTGTTCCGCAGACGGGCCGCGCTGCCGTGTCTGAGCATCCACGGTACAACACCTCTCTCTGGACAGAACCGGCGGCGGAGCGGCCAGACGCAGCTCGCGCGCCGCGATGCCAACCGTAGCGCCGCGGCATGGTTCCGGCGTTGAAGCAGCACACCGCCATTCGTGATTGCATCGCTCAAAAAACAAGCGCGGCACTCATCGTGCCGCGCCCGGATTGTCGTCATCAGCGCACTTCGCTCAGTGCGTCTTGGTCTCGTGCCATTTCTCCAGATCGGGTTTCACCTTGCCCGATCCCTGCTCCTTCTCCGGATTGCCCTTCCAGGGCTTGTCCGTCTGGGCGTGGGAGCCCCAGTCGCTCTGCTGCCGGGGATCGTCGTTGGGCCGTTCCTTGCTCATGGGATCTCCTTACGCGAACGGAACACCGTAGTACGAGTTGATGCCGCGAACGGCGGCGTCGTCGCCCCAGTTCCAATCGCTCCTCTCGCCGTATTTCGGCGCACCTTCCAGCTCCTTGGCCGTGATGCCGGTGACGTAGCCACCAAGCTCCCTGTCGTATTTCAGCGATTGCCAGGGCAAGGGATAGTGGTCGTTACCGAGGCCCAAAAATCCGCCGAAACCGAGCACGGCGTAAGACACCTTGCCGCTGACCTTGTCGATCATCACGCGCTCGATTGAACCGATGCGATTGCGGTCGGCACCGTACACCGATGTTCCCTCGACCTTGTCGCTGCCGATCAACCGGCCCATCTCGCTGCGATCCAGCTCGCCTTGATTCAACATTGCAGTTCTCCACTCAGCCAATGTGAAGACCAACCCGGACAGCCCGGCGATCGTTCCGATCATGTTCCAGCGGCAGATCAGGAACGTCACGGGGCAGGAACAACGCGGAGAACGCGTGGTTCTGACTTTCGTACAACCGAGGCCGTGCGCGATGTCCCAGACCGTCTCCGACTTCATCGTCCAGCGCCTGCATCAATGGGGCGTGCGCCACCTGTTCGGCTATCCCGGAGACGGCATCAACGGCGTGTTCGGCGCGCTGAACCGGGCGGAAGGCAAGATCGGCTTCGTGCAGGCGCGGCATGAGGAGATGGCGGCGTTCATGGCGACCGCCTATGCGAAGTTCTCCGGCGAGCTCGGCGTCTGCATCGCGACCTCCGGCCCCGGTGCCTCACACCTCATCACGGGGCTCTACGATGCGCTGCTCGATCACCAGCCGGTGCTCGCGATCGTCGGCCAGCAGGCACGCAATGCGCTCGGCGGCAGCTACCAGCAGGAACTCGATCTCGTCTCAATGTTCAAGGATGTCGCCGGCGCCTACGTCGTGCAGGCATCCTCGCCCGCGCAGGTGCGCCACCTGATCGATCGATCCGTCCGGACCGCGCTCGCCCGGCGGACCCCGACCGCGCTCATCTTGCCCAACGATCTCCAGGAAGAACCATACGAAGCCCCGCCCCGCGCGCACGGCACGCTTCATTCCGGCGTCGGCTACAGCGCGCCACGCATTGTGCCGCGTGAGACCGAGATCGACCGTGCCGCAGAGATCCTCAACGCCGGCAAGAAGGTCGCGATCCTCGTCGGCGCCGGGGCGCTCCACGCTACCGACGAAGTGATCGCGGTTGCCGACCGGCTGTCGGCCGGCTGCGCCAAGGCGCTGCTCGGCAAGGCGGCGCTGCCCGACGATCTGCCCTGGGTCACCGGCTCGATCGGCCTGCTCGGCACCGAGCCTAGCTACAACATGATGATGGACTGCGACACGCTGCTGATGGTCGGCTCGGCCTTTCCCTATGCCGAGTTCTTGCCGAAAGAATGCGCAGCGCGCGGCGTGCAGATCGACATCGACGCCAGCATGATGTCGATCCGCTTTCCCATGGAGGTCGGCCTCGTCGGCGATGCCGCCGAAACCCTGCGTGCGCTGCTGCCGCGGCTCGAACCCAAGAGCGACGGCGCATGGCGCAAAGGCATCGCGGACGACGTCGCGAGATGGTGGAGGACGCTCGACGAGCGCGCGCATCAACCCGCCGCACCGGTCAACCCGCAGCTCGTCGCCTGGGAATTGTCGCCGCGCCTGCCCGACCGCGCCATCGTCACCTGCGATTCCGGCTCCTGCGCCAACTGGTTCGCACGGGACCTGAAGATGCGACGCGGCATGATTGCCTCGCTCTCCGGCGGCCTCGCCTCGATGGGCGCGGCGGTGCCTTACGCGCTCGCGGCAAAATACGCCCATCCGGACCGTCCCGTGATCGCGCTGGTCGGAGACGGCGCCATGCAGATGAACAACATGGCCGAACTGATCACGGCCGCCAAATATTGGCGCTCCTGGCACGATCCGCGCTTGATCGTCTGCGTGTTCAACAACGAGGATCTCAACCAGGTGACTTGGGAGCAGCGCATCATCAATGGCGATCCCAAGTTCGAGGCATCCCAGCGCATCCCGAACGTGTCCTATTCACGCTTTGCCGAGTTGGTCGGGCTCCGCGGCATCTATGTCGACAGCCCGCAGCTGCTGGGCTCCGCCTGGGAGCAGGCGCTGGGATGCGAGATGCCCGTCGTGCTCGAGGTGAAGACCGACCCCGAGGTGCCGCCATTGCCGCCGCACATCACGTTGCAGCAGGCCAGAAACTTCTCGCTCGCATTGCTCAAGGGCGATCCGAACGAAACCAGCGTCATCAAGGGCGCGGCACGGCAAGTGCTCGAGGCGATCCTGCCAGGAAAGGAGTGAACCATGAGCGATTTTCGCGACATCCAGCACGGCGTCAACGACCCCGTCGACGGCGTCGACGTGAAGCGGCACTTCAACGACAACAAGACACCGCACGAGCGCGCGCAGCGCCATGCCGATGTGCGCGCCGCGCCTACGGCTTCGCCGGACGAGCCGTTCCTGCCGGAAAGGCTCCGGCGCAAGCCGACCGATCCGGTCAATCCGCGCACCGGTCGCCATCCGACGGATTAGGAACATCCGTCCCGGCGCAGGGGTTGGTCGGCGCAATGTCGCGCGGCAGACAGCCTCGCCGCCAATTCAGAGGGATCGGACCATGAAACGTACCGTCATCGCCTTCGCCTGCGTGCTCCTCGCAGGGCCCGCGCTCGCGCAGTCGCTCGGCGAGAAGACCGGCGTCAATTCGGCGCTCGGCGTCGCGCCCGCGACTGCCGACTTCGTCAAGGAGGTCGCGATCAGCGACATGTTCGAGATCGAATCCAGCAAGCTCGCCGAGCAGAAGGGCAACGCCCAGGAGAAGGCGTTCGCGCAGCAGATGGTAACCGACCACACCAAGACCAGCAGCGAGCTCAAGGGTCTGGTCGGCAATGGCAAGGTCCCGGCGACGCTGCCGGCCGCGCTCGACAGCTCGCACCAGAGCAAGCTCGACAAGCTCAAGGCCGCGAGCGGCAAGGACTTCAGCTCCGACTACGATTCCTACCAGACCAGCGCGCACGAAGACGCAGTGTCGCTGTTCGAGCGTTACGCCAAGGGCGGCGATAACGCCGAACTGAAGGACTGGGCGGGCAAGACGCTGCCCGCACTCAAGCATCATCTGCAGATGGCGAAAGAGCTCGGCAAGGCGCCGAGCGTCGGGCAGTCGAAGTAGCACTTCAGAGGACGCCGGTCCGCCGGCGTCCTCCCGTTAGCAACGCCCCTCGTCTCCGCGCATTGAGATGGCAGACGCGGAGACCATCATGGCGCATCAGGACAAGACCTCACCATCCCGCCGGCACGTCGTCCAGGCGGCGAGCGCAACGCTTGCCGCAGCTTCGCTGACGTCTTCGGCAGCGAAAGGAGACACGACCATGGCCGAACAAAAATTGACGGACCCCGTCAGCCGCTATCCGAAACCGCCTTTCAAGAAGCAGACGCAGCCTTGGCCCGGCCTCGCCGGCAAGATGGAACCGCCGCCGGACCATGGCGAGACCAGCTACAAGGGTTCCGGCCGCCTCGCCGGCCGCAAGGCGCTGATCACCGGCGGCGATTCCGGCATGGGCCGGGCCGCCGCGATCGCCTATGCCCGCGAGGGCGCCGATGTCGCCATCAACTATTTTCCGAACGAGGAGCCCGATGCGCAGGAGGTGATTGCGCTGATCAAGAAGGCGGGACGCACCGGACTTGCAATTCCCGGTGACCTCCGCGACGAAGCGTTCTGCAGGAAGCTGGTCGAGCAGGCCCTGCAAGGCCTGGGCGGTCTCGACATCGTCGTCTGCAACGCCGCGCGGCAGCAGAGCCGCGAGTCGATCCTCGATGTTTCGTCGGAGGATTTCGACGCGACGATGAAGACGAACATCTATGCGCCGTTCTGGATCATCAAGGCGGCGCTACCGCATCTGAAGCCGGGCGCGTGCATCATCGGCACCACATCCGAGCAGGCCTACGACCCCTCTCCGGAACTCTACGACTACGCGCAGACCAAGGCCGCGACGATGAACTACGTCAAGTCGCTGGCCAAGCAGCTCGGTCCGAAAGGCATCCGCGTCAACGGCGTGGCGCCGGGTCCGATCTGGACACCGCTCCAGGTTTCCGGCGGCGCCTCGATGGAGAAGCTCGAGAAGTTCGGCGGCATGACGCCGCTTGGCCGTCCCGGCCAGCCCGCCGAGCTCGCCTCGATCTACGTACAGCTTGCAGCAGCCGATGCGAGCTACGCGACGGGCCAGGTCTACGGCTCGGCAGGCGGATCCGGGCAGCCGTAACCGCAGGAACGATCATCGTCACCAAGCTTTACAGGAATGTCACGGAGAACATTCCTGCGGACCGATGGCACTCGTAACAGTCAAACCCACTCGGATCGATACGGCGATCGCCAACGAGATCGCGGACCACACCGACCCAGGACTTGAGGAGACAGCGCAGACGCTGACCTGGGCGGCCGACGAACATGTGCTTCTTGCGCTTGCCGCGGCAGGGTGGCTGTACGCTCGATGGGCACGACCTCAGGCACGTCCCGCTGCCAATCATGTGCTGGCGGTCACAGTGGCGACGGCGATGCTGCCGCACCTGCTGAAATCCGTGTTCGACCAGATCAGGCCTGATCGTGTGACGATCGAGGGCCATCGTCATGGCGTTCCGATCTCCGGACGGGCCCGTGATGCCTTCCCGTCCGGCCACGCCATGCATATGGGCGCGCTTGCCTCCGCGGCGGGGCTCTTGCCCGCAGGGCCGCGCCGCCTCGTACGCTCCATTACCGTCGCGCTGTCACTGACGCGCATTGCGCTGCTGGCGCACTGGCCGAGCGATGTGGTCGCGGGCTTCTCGCTCGGCATTGTCGTCGAGCGGCTGATCAGGCCACTCACGCTGACGGGACGCCGGCGCAGCAAACACCAGCGAGCACGGCCATGACCGAATATGTGGTGCGCTTCATTGCCGGCGGCGTGATCGTCTCGGCTTTCGCGATCCTTGGCGACATGCTGCGGCCGAAGAGTTTTGCCGGACTGCTCGGCGCGGCCCCCTCGGTCGCACTCGCCACGCTCGCCATCGCGATCGTCCAGCACGGCACCCCGTATGCGGCCGCCGAAAGCTGGACCATGATCTACGGCGCGATCGCGCTTGCCTGCTACAGCATCGTCGTCTGCCATTTGCTGATGCGGCTTCGTCTCACCGCGCTGCCTGCCACCATTCTCGCTTTTGCGGCCTGGCTGGCCGTCGCCTTCGCCCTGCTCGCGAGCTTCGGAGGTGCTGCCTGATGCTGGTCCAGATGTCGCCATCGGCACTGAAGCAGACGCGTTGGTACGAGTACGGCATTCGCTTCGTGCTGGGCGGACTGGCGACGGTACTAGCAGGCGCCATGGGCGCGCGCTTCGGCACCGCCGTCGGCGGCCTCTTTCTGGCCCTTCCCGCGATCTTCTGCGCCAGCGCAACGCTGATCGAAAGTCACGAGCGACGCGGCAAGGAGAAGGCAGGGCTCGACGGCCGCCGGCGTGGACGGGAAGCCGCGGCGCTGGACGCCGCCGGCGCGGCCCTCGGAAGCGCCGGCCTTGTCGCCTTCGCCGCCGTCTTCTACGTCACGGTTTCCGTGAACAGCGCAGCGGCCTTTGCCGTTGCTATCCTTGCCTGGGCTGTGGTGTCGGTCTCAGCGTGGTGGTCAAGGCGGAAGTTTCGCACGGTCTCGCACCGCCGCTCGTCCAATTCCTGGCGATCAGCGCACCGCAGGAGCGTCCCGTAGCTTCAGGAATTCGAACATCTCGGCGGCGGTTTGCAGCTGCTCGATGCGCGCGGCCACGGAGTCGCGCTGGACGCCGACCGGCAGACTGGCAAGCTCGCGTTCGAGCCGCAGCCTCTGCGCGTCGAGCCGCTGTTCGAAAGTGTGGGGTTCAGAGCGTCTTCGCATCATCTGTCCTCGGCGGTTGCAGGCCCGGGCTGTTGGCCCAGCGCTCGACCTGATCGATCACCTTCTGGTGGCTCGGTCGCACAGGCTTCGGCGCTTCAGGCTCATCGGAAAGCTTGCGGGGTAACCTGACCTCTTCCGTCATGGCCAATCTCCCTTTGCAAGAGAATGCGCCAGCGCTGGACTCGTTTCAATAACTTATTGATTTTACTGTACTTTTTTACTCATTTGGGTATTTTTCCGACTCTTGGGGAACTCCCGCCCAATGAGATTGTTGAGCAAACTACTCATCTTACTCATTTTGCGTGACCGACCATGAATGACCTCCGCGCCGAGCGCCTTCAGGTCATGCTCTCACCCGAAGAGCTGGCCGCAGTTGATGATTTCCGGTTCAGGCACCGCATGCCGACCCGCGCCGCGGCGGTGCGCGAGCTGCTCAAGTTCGGGCTGGCGGCCGTAGGCGTAGATGCAGGCGCCGGCGTGAAGTCGAGCAGCTTCGGTGTGTTCGGCCGCGGCCCCGATGGCCATACGCAAAACGAGCCGGAAGAGGGTAAAGAGGACTGATCCCAACATCCCGCAAAAACAAAACGACCCCGGCACGGTGGGTGCCAGGGCCGTCCTTGGAGATTGCTTCCGGCGCACCGGGGCATGACAACCGGAAGCAACCCGTCGACTCGTCGCGCGCGGATTCGTTCCTTTGCCGGAGCTAGCCCGTCGGAGCGTCGCCGGAATCGTCCGGCATCACGCCGGAGCCCGGCGTCTTGCTCTTGTCGGTGAGTTTGGGATCGCGCGTTGCTTCGCGCGACGGCGATCCCTTCGGATCTGCCTTGTGCACGGTCTGGGCGCGCTGCTTGTCACGCGGCTGCTCCTCGCCGCGTTCGTCCCTGACGATACCATGATGCGAATTCGCCATGATGTCCTCTCGCCTCTCTGAATCTCTCGAGGCGTTTACGCGCAGGACCGTCGAACGTTCCGGCGCGCGCGAGGTCCGGCGCTAGCTATGTGCCGCATGGACCGCGGCAGATGCGTTCTCGAGATGCACCTGCCGCACCGTCGTCACCGTCGCGAACGCGACCGAGACGCCGAAGGCGAGAATGAGCGAAAGAAGAGCGAGACGCGGAGCCATTGCAAAATCTCCTTCTGGAATCGCAAATCGGCACGATTGACTTGTTCCCGGATGATCCTGGATCGGTCACTTCTAGTCCGTGCGCGGCCTCACACGCGGATTCACGGCGGCAGGATCGCCTATGCCTCCTGCTCCTGGGGGATACGGACCTTCATGGGCGGGACTTCACCGTCGAGCCAGTCCTGCTCCGCCGCGAGCGCCGTCCAGGCGTCAGCCATGCGCGAGTAGCGCTTGTAGGCCGGCTGCCCTTCGGCACGTTCGGCAAGCTGCAGGCAGTTGTCGGCGTTATCCCTGAAAATGTCAGACTGTTTCATCGATAAGACGTGGGGTCGGAACTCCTGCATCGCAACCGCCCTTACCGCATCGTAACATCAGGGGAACTTCGCACGGCATCGGTCATTGTCAGGGATGCGAGTTCTCGTCGCGATCGTCCTGATGTTCATCAGCACCGCCGCGCTTGCCGACAACACGGGCGAGCAGAGGCCGGACGGCCGTGCGCCGACGGCCACCGATGTCATCAGTGGCCTCTATGCCTTCAGCCGCTTTCAGCAGGGCCTTCTGGAGAGCACCGACCTGAAGGGCAATGCGGAGGTGAAGAACCTTGCCGCCTTGCGCGCCGAGGAGGCGGCCAAACGCGACAAGACGCTGAAGGAGATCCAGGCGGCGATCGGCGCCGAGCCGCACGTCGGCAAGACGGCCGCGGGCGCAAGCCTCGCCGAGCCCGACTCCTCAGAGGGCCCCGCCTACATACGCACCTTCTATGCCGCGCAGATCCCCGAATACGAGACCGCCATCACCCTGCTCGAACGCTACCTGAAGGGCCCGACAATGCGACGCTCGCGGCCTTTGCACGCGAGCAGCTTCCGGTGCTGCGCGCGCAGGTCAAGGACGCCGAGCGCACCATGGCGGACAAGTAGCCGCCCTCACTTGTCGTTGGGATGATGCTGCTGGCTCTCGGGCCGCACCGTGCGATTGCTCTCCGGCATCTTGTCCCGGCCCGCGTCCCCATTGTCGTCCTTGCCTCCAGAGGTCGACGTGCCGCTGCCGCTGGGGTTCGACCGGGTCGCTGCCCCCGTGGTCGGCGTATCCGCCCGCGGGGTGGCGGAGCTTGCGGCGGGATCGCCGGTCACCGAGCCGCGGCCGCTGGGCCCGCCACCCTGTGCCAAGGCCGGACCGGCGAGCAAGGTGATGGTCGCGATCGCTGTAAATGCTGCTTTCATATGCATGGCGCTCTCCCTGTCCCTGCTAACCGGGGGCCTGTTGCTCCGTTCCGTCCCCGGGAGTCGAGATCGGCGGCAACGAACCCTTAGCCAAGGCGGAAACTTTTTGGGCCCCGAATGGAACCAACGCGAACGGGCGCAGTTAATTTGGCCGGGCTGAGCAGAGGGTTCCATTTCGAAGCGCCGCAACGTTGGCGCTTGATTTCGAATTTGGCTGACGCTCTAGTTTGATCAATTGCGTCGTGGCGCGGATTCGGCCGACGCTTGCGGGGGAATCAGTATGAGCGACCTCGATCCCGGAACTGCATCACGGTCCGGTCGTCGCGTCCCAAAGCCTAAAACCAACGGAATGTCGGACCCGGACTCCCGGCCGGAATTGCTGCTCGCGCTCCAGGCGATGCGCAGCGGCGATTTCTCGGTGCGGATGAGCGGCGACTATCTCGGCATCGACGGCAAGATCGCCGACACCTTCAACGAAATCATCGCCGCCAACCAGCGCATGGCGCAGCAGCTCGAGCTGGTCGGCCAGGTGGTGGGCCGCGAAGGCAAGACCCGGCAGCGCGTCAAGTTCGGCCTCGCCTCCGGCTCCTGGGCCGACATGGAAGGGTCGGTCAACACGCTGATCGACGATCTGCTCTGGCCGACGCGCGAGGTGACGCGGGCGGTCGCGGCGGTGGCCCAAGGCGACCTGCTCCAGACCGTCAAGCTCGACGTCGACGGCCGGCCGCTCCGCGGCGAGTTCCTGCAGTCGGCGAACATCGTCAACACCATGATCAAGCAGCTCGGTGTGTTCACCTCCGAGGTGACGCGCGTCGCGCGCGAGGTCGGCACCGAAGGCAAGCTCGGCGGCCAGGCCCAGGTGCACGAGGTGACCGGCGTCTGGAAGGACCTCACCGAGAGCGTCAACTCGATGGCGAACAACCTGACCAACCAGGTTCGCAACATCGCCGAGGTGACGATCGCGGTGGCGAACGGCGACTTGTCGAAGAAGATCACCGTCGACGTCCGCGGCGAGATCCTTCAGCTCAAGGAAGCCATCAACACGATGGTGGACCAGCTCCGCTCCTTCGCCTCGGAAGTGACGCGCGTGGCGCGCGAGGTCGGCACCGACGGCAAGCTCGGCGGTCAGGCCATCGTCCCCGGCGTCGCCGGCACCTGGAAGGACCTCACCGACTCCGTCAACGCGATGTGCGGCAACCTCACCGCGCAGGTCCGCAACATTGCCAACGTCACCACGGCCGTGGCGCGCGGCGACCTGTCGCGCAAGATCACGGTGGACGTGCGCGGCGAGATCCTGGAGCTGAAGGACACCATCAACACCATGGTGGACCAGCTCAACTCCTTCGCCTCGGAAGTGACGCGCGTCGCGCGCGAGGTCGGTACCGAAGGCAAGCTCGGCGGCCAGGCCCAGGTGCCCGGCGTCGCCGGCACCTGGAAGGACCTCACCGACAACGTCAACTTCATGGCCTCGAACCTGACCGCGCAGGTCCGCAACATCGCCGATGTGGCGACCGCCATCGCGGGCGGCGACCTGTCCAAGAAGATCACGGTGAACGTCTCGGGCGAGATCCTTCAGCTGAAGGAAACGCTCAACACCATGGTCGACCAGCTCAACGCCTTCGCCGGCGAAGTCACGCGCGTCGCGCGCGAGGTCGGCACCGAGGGCCGGCTCGGCGGTCAGGCCAACGTGCTCGGCGTCGCCGGCACCTGGAAGGACCTGACGGAAAGCGTCAACTCGATGGCGTCGAACCTGACGGCGCAGGTCCGCAACATCGCGGAGGTGACGACCGCGGTCGCCGGCGGCGACTTGTCCAAGAAGATCACCGTGGACGTGCGCGGCGAAATTCTCGAGCTGAAGGACACCATCAACACCATGGTGGACCAGCTCAACGCCTTCGCCGGCGAAGTCACGCGCGTCGCGCGCGAGGTCGGCACCGAAGGCAAGCTCGGCGGACAGGCCCAGGTGCGCGGCGTTGCCGGCACCTGGAAGGACCTCACCGACAGCGTCAACTCGATGGCCTCGAACCTCACCGGCCAGGTCCGCAACATCGCCGAAGTCGCAACCGCGGTCGCCAAGGGCGACCTGTCGAAGAAGATCACGGTGAACGTGTCGGGCGAAATCCTTCAGCTGAAGGAAACGCTCAACACCATGGTCGACCAGCTCAACGCCTTCGCCGGCGAAGTCACGCGCGTCGCGCGCGAGGTCGGCACCGAAGGCAAGCTCGGCGGCCAGGCCCAGGTGACGGGCGTCGCCGGCACCTGGAAGGACCTCACCGACAACGTCAACTCGATGGCGGGCAACCTCACCGCCCAGGTCCGCAACATCGCCGAGGTCGCAACCGCGATCGCCGGCGGCGACCTGTCGCGCAAGATCACGGTGGACGTGCGCGGCGAGATCCTTCAGCTGAAGGACACGCTGAACACGATGGTCGACCAGCTCAACCGCTTCGCGGGCGAGGTGACCCGCGTGGCGCGCGAGGTCGGCACCGAAGGCCGCCTCGGCGGCCAGGCCAACGTGCCCGGCGTCGCCGGCACCTGGAAGGACCTCACCGACAGCGTCAACTCGATGGCGGGCAACCTGACCGCGCAGGTCCGCAACATCGCCGAAGTGACCACCGCGGTGGCGCGCGGCGACCTGTCGCGCAAGATCACCGTGGACGTGAAGGGCGAAATCCTCGAGCTCAAGAACACCATCAACACCATGGTGGACCAGCTCAACGGCTTCGCCGGCGAAGTGACGCGCGTTGCGCGCGAGGTCGGCACCGAAGGCAAGCTCGGCGGCCAGGCCGAGGTGCCCGGCGTCGCCGGCACCTGGAAGGACCTCACCGACAACGTCAACTTCATGGCCTCGAACCTGACGGCCCAGGTCCGCAACATCGCCGAGGTCGCGACCGCGATCGCCGGCGGCGACCTCTCGAAGAAGATCACGGTGGACGTCCGCGGCGAGATCCTGCTGCTCAAGGACACCCTGAACACCATGGTCGAGCAGCTTCGCTCCTTCGCGGCCGAAGTGACGCGCGTGGCGCGCGAGGTCGGCACCGAAGGCCGGCTCGGCGGTCAGGCCGTCGTGCCCGGCGTCGGCGGCACCTGGAAGGACCTCACCGACAACGTCAACCTGCTGGCGGCGAACCTCACCACGCAGGTCCGCAACATCGCCGAAGTGACCACGGCCGTGGCGCGCGGCGACTTGTCCCGCAAGATCACCGTGGACGTGAAGGGCGAAATCCTCGAGCTGAAGAACACCATCAACACCATGGTGGACCAGCTCAACGCCTTCGCCGGCGAAGTCACGCGCGTGGCGCGCGAAGTCGGCACCGAAGGCGAGCTCGGCGGCCAGGCCCAGGTGCCCGGTGTGGCCGGCACCTGGAAGGATCTCACCGACACCGTCAACTTCATGGCGGCGAACCTCACCGAGCAGGTCCGCGGCATCGTCAAGGTGGTGACCGCGGTCGCCAACGGCGACCTCAAGCAGAACCTCACCGTGAAATCGAAGGGCGAGGTCGCGGCGCTCGCCGACACCATCAACAACATGACCGAGACGCTCGCGACCTTCGCCGACCAGGTCTCGTCGGTGGCGCGCGAAGTCGGCGTCGAGGGACGGCTTGGCGGTCAGGCCGACGTGCCCGGCGCGGCCGGCACCTGGAAGGACCTCACCGGCAACGTCAACCTCCTGGCGGCCAACCTCACCTCGCAGGTGCGCGCGATCGCCGAAGTGGCGACCGCCGTGACCAAGGGCGATCTGACACCGTCGATCCAGGTCGACGCCCGCGGCGAACTCGCCGAGCTGAAAGACAACATCAACACGATGATCACGAATCTCCGTCTCACGACGGACGTGAACACCGAGCAGGACTGGCTGAAGACCAACCTCGCCAAATTCACCAACATGCTCCAGGGCCAGCGTGACCTCGCGACCGTCGGCCGGCTGCTGTTGACCGAGCTGTCGCCGCTGGTGAACGCCCATACCGGCGTGATCTACCAGATCGAGAGCGAGGACAATCCGCAGCTCCTGCTGCTCGCCTCCTACGCCGGCGACGGCATCTATCCCTACCAGCGCGTGCTGCAATTCGGCGAAGGCCTGATCGGCCAGTGCGCGCTCGACCGGCGGCCGCGCGTGGTCGCAGACATTCCGACGGACGTGGTGCCGATCAATTCCGCGCTGTTCCGCGTCGCCCCGAAGAACCTCGTGGTGCTGCCGGTGCTGTTCGAAGGCCAGGTCAAGGCGGTGATCGAGCTCGCCTCGCTCACCTCCTTCACGACCTCGCAGATGACCTTCCTGGAGCAGCTCACCGACTCCATCGGCATCGTGCTCAACTCGATCGAGGCGACGATGCAGACCGAGGGCCTGCTGAAGCAGTCGCAGCAGCTCGCCGGCGAGCTGCAGACCCAGCAGCGCGAATTGCAGCAGACCAACGACCAGCTCGAACAGAAGGCGCAGCAGCTGGCCGAGCGCAACGTCGAGGTCGAGCGCAAGAACCAGGAGATCGAGCAGGCCCGCCGCGCGCTGGAGGAAAAGGCGACCGAGCTGGCGCTGACCTCGAAGTACAAGTCCGAATTCCTCGCCAATATGAGCCACGAGCTGCGCACGCCGCTGAACTCGATTCTGATCCTGGGCCAGCAGCTCACCGACAATCCGGACGGCAACCTCACGGGCAAACAGGTCGAATTCGCCCGCACCATCCACGGCGCCGGCACCGATCTTTTGAACCTCATCAGCGACATTCTCGATCTCTCCAAGATCGAGTCCGGCACGGTGACGGTCGATGCCGAGGAGATCCTGACCGCCAACCTGCTCGAGACCGTCGGCCGGCCGTTCCGCCACGAGGCGGAGAACCGCGGCCTCTCGTTCAAGATCGACGTCGACCCGAACCTCGCGCGCAGCATCGTCACCGACTCCAAGCGCCTGCAGCAGGTCCTGAAGAACCTGCTCTCCAACGCCTTCAAGTTCACCGCCGAAGGCGAGGTCCGCCTGAAGGTCGCCGCCGCCGTCGGCGGCTGGGGAACGGATCACCCGGTGCTGAACTCCGCACCGGCCGTGATCGCATTCGAGGTGTCCGACACCGGCATCGGCATTCCCCTGGAGAAGCAGAAGCTGATCTTCGAGGCGTTCCAGCAGGCCGACGCCGGCACCAGCCGCAAATATGGCGGCACCGGCCTTGGCCTTGCCATCAGCCGCGAGCTCGCCAGCCTGCTCGGCGGCGAAATCCATCTGCGCAGCTCGCCGGGCAAGGGCTCCTCCTTCACGCTCTATCTGCCGCTGAAATATTCCGGCCCGACGCTGGCGCCGCGCGCGCCCTCGCCGCAACAATACAGCCAGCCGCCGGCGCTGCAGCCGTCCGCACCGGAGCAGCAGCGCGTCATCGAGCAACTGCCCGACGACCGGCTCAACCTCGAACCCGGCGATACCATCCTGTTGATCGTCGAGGACGACCCGCATTACGCGCGCGTCCTGGTCGATCTCGCACGCGACAAGGGCTTCAAGGTGCTGGTGGCGGCACGCGGTGCGGAGGCGCTGGAGCTTGCCAAGCAGTACCAGCCCCGCGCCGTCTCGCTCGACGTGTTCCTGCCCGACATGCTCGGCTGGACGGTGCTGAGCCAGCTCAAGCACAATCCGCTGACCCGCCACATCCCCGTGCAGATCATCACGCTCGACGAGGACCGCCAGCACGCGCTGGCGCGCGGTGCCTTCTCCTTCGTCAACAAGCCGACCACGACCGAAGGCGTCGCGGCGGCGCTGACGCAGATCAAGGAATATGCGCGTCCCAGACGCAAGCGGCTCCTCATCGTCGAGGACAACGAAGCCGAGCAGATGTCGATCCGGGAGCTATTACATCACGACGACATCGAGATCGTAGCGACCGACACCGGCGCCGGCGCACTCACGATGCTGCGTGAGGCGCCTTGCGACTGCGTCGTGCTCGACCTCCGCCTGCCCGACATGAGCGGCTTCGAGGTGCTGGACC
This sequence comes from Bradyrhizobium sp. KB893862 SZCCT0404, assembly GCF_018130885.1. Lineage (NCBI taxonomy): Bacteria > Pseudomonadati > Pseudomonadota > Alphaproteobacteria > Hyphomicrobiales > Nitrobacteraceae > Bradyrhizobium > Bradyrhizobium sp. KB893862 SZCCT0404. The sequence continues at coordinate 27,106 of NZ_JAFCLT010000014.1, read as the reverse complement.
AGATCCGCAATGACGAGGCCCTGTCGAACGTTCCCGTCGTGGTCTTCACCGGCCGCGAGCTCTCGGCGGAAGAGGACGCGGAGCTGCACACCATGGCGCGCAGCATCGTGGTCAAGGGCGTGGAATCGCCGGAACGCTTGCTCGACGAGACCGCGCTGTTCCTGCACCGCGTGATCACGGAACTCCCGGTCGAGAAGCAGCGCATGCTGGAGAAGCTGAACAGTTCCGACGAGGATCTGATCGGCAAGACCGCCCTGCTCGTCGACGACGACGCCCGGAACATCTTCGCGCTGTCGAGCGTGCTGGAACGGCGCGGCATGAAGGTGCTGACGGCGACCACCGGCAGCGAGGCGGTGACGCTGGTCGAATCCAATCCGGAAATCGCCATCGTGCTGATGGACATCATGATGCCGCAGATGGACGGTTATCAGACCATCGGCGTCATTCGCGAGAACCCGGCCTTCGCCCGGCTTCCGATCATCGCGCTGACCGCCAAGGCGATGAAGGGCGACCGTGAGAAATGCCTGGAGGCCGGCGCGTCCGACTACCTCGCCAAACCCGTCAACACCGATCAATTGCTGCTTGCGATCCGCATGTGGCTGCATCGCTGAGTTTGGATCCGCGAATGGACCACGAAAAGGTCAACATCCTCCTCGTCGACGACCAGCCGGCCAAGCTGCTCGCCTATGAGGTGATCTTGAAGGATCTCGGCGAGAACCTCGTGATCGCCTCGTCGGGGCGCGAGGCGCTGGAGGTGCTGCTCAAGACCGAGATCGCCGTCATCCTGGTCGACGTCTGCATGCCCGAGCTCGACGGTTTCGAGCTCGCCGCCATGATCCGCGAGCATCCGCGCTTTCAGAAGACCGCGATGATCTTCATCTCGGCCATCCAAGTCAGCGACATCGACCGCTTGCGCGGCTACGAGATGGGCGCGGTCGACTACGTGCCGGTGCCCGTCGTTCCCGAGGTGTTGCGCGCCAAGGTCAAGGTGTTTGCCGAGCTCTACCGCAAGACCCGCGAGCTCGAGCGGTTGAACCGGGATCTGGAGGATCGCGTCCGCGCGCGCACGGCGGAACTGGAGAACTCCACGGCAAAGCTGCGCGAGAGCGAAGAACGGCGGAGCATGGCGATCGCCGCCGGCAAGATGGGGTCCTGGGACTGGGACTGGATCACCGGCGACTGGATGTGGGACGAGGGCCAGTACCGCATCTTCGGCGTCGGCCCGGAGAATTTCGAGGTCAACCCCGCCAATGTCCAGGCCCTGCTGCATCCCGACGACGTCGATCAGCTGCGCAAGGCCGTCGCCGAGTTCAACAAGGGCACGCGCGCCTATGAGGCGGAGTTCCGCATCATCAGGCCCGACGGCGATGTGCGCTGGTGTGTCGGCACGGCCGCCGCCACGGTCGACAATAGCGGCCGCGTAGTGCGCGTCAGCGGCGTCACCGTGGACATCACCGAACGCAAGCGCGCCGAGGAGCGGCAGAACCTGCTGGCGCGGGAGGTCGATCATCGCGCCAAGAACGCGCTGGCGCTGGCGCAATCGATCGTGCGCCTCACCCGCGCCGACGAGGTCAAGGCCTATGTCAACGCTGTCGAAGGGCGCATCAATGCGCTGGCGCGCGTGCACACGATCCTGTCGCTGTCGAGCTGGCAGGGCGCCGAGCTCTCCAAGCTGATCGACGAGGAACTCGCGCCCTATTCGCTCGGCGGCCAGATCAGATTGGCAGGTCCCGAGGTTCAGCTGGTGCCGGCGACGGCGCAGACGCTGGCGCTCGCGCTGCACGAGCTCTTCACCAACTCGGCCAAGTATGGCGCGCTCTCGACGCGGTCAGGCCGGCTCCTGATCGGCTGGCAGGTCGAGGACGACCATCTCACGCTGACATGGGAAGAGTCCGGAGGTCCGCTGGTGAGGACTCCGAAGTCTCGCGGCTTCGGCACGCGGAGCCTGCTTGCGAGCGTGGAGTCCCAGCTCGGAGGCCAAGCGCAGTTCGATTGGCGCGCCGAGGGCCTGTTGTGCCGCCTTGAGGTGCCCTTGATCCGAAAGAGCGCGGCGACGAGCACGTCGGACAAATTCGAGGCGGCCGGCTCCGACGAATTGCAGCGCGCATCCGGTTAGCCGGACGCGGCCGTCGTCATCTGCTGCAGCGATCGCGGCTCGCAAGCGACCCGCCCTTCGAGCCAGGCTTCCGTTCGCGCGAGATCACGTAGTGCCTTCGCATAACGGCGCGCGGCGCTACGCTCGGCTCCGCGGGGCAGCTTGCGCGCCTTGCGCAACATGTCTGCGGCCGCATTCCGGTACGCCAGCGAACGGTAAAGATAGACGACCTTACCCATAGCGAATGTTCCCGTGTTGATGGCCTTCATCCTCGCAAGCCCGGCATGAACGTCGGATGAAGCCGCCGATGACAATTCCTTCATGCGAATGGAACCCGCGGCCACCATGCGCGTTGCATGTGCAATCGAGGGTTGGTTCCATGCGTGCGAACAAGACACCCAAGAAGCCGACGAGCCTGATCTCTGCCACTGGCGTCATCAAACTCGTGACCCATGCGATGATGGGCGCGGCTCTCGGGCTCGCATTCGGTCTCGCGCTCACCTTGTCCAATCCGGCGGTCGCCAATTTGCTCAATCACGGCGGAAGCCAGGCGATGCTGGTCTTCACTCTCACATTGGTGACCACGTTCGCGATCGGCGCGACGCTCACAGGCCTCGTGTTCATCATCGACGAGGACAAGGAATCTTGAAGCGCGCGTGAATCCGGCGGGCGACTTTGTCGGGAACTCCTGTGACAAACGGCAGTTGGCTGCCTGCGTCAATTTAACCCAGGGAGTTCCCGCGCATGAAGACGACCAAGCTCGCTCTCGCCGTGATGTTGGCAACCGGCCTTGCCGCCGCTCCGTTTGCCGCGCAGGCCAAGTCGCACAAGGCGAAACACGGATCCTCGATGTCATCATCGCAGACCACGGGCGCCAACACGAAAACCAAGAGCCCCGATGCTTCCGGTCAGGGCGGCTCCGGCCCCGGCTCCGATCAGGGCGGCACCATGACCAAAGGCACGGGCACCGCGAAGTAAGGCGCTGCAATTGTCGAAGGCCTCGCATCTGCGGGGCCTTCGTACTTTGGTGTTCGACACAATGCGCCTGACGGCACGTCGTCCGCGCACACGCTAGCCGCGTTGCGCAGTGGTGATGTTCAGTGCGCCGTTCGCGGAATTCATCTTCACGAGATGGTCGAGCTGCGCCCGCTTGCGCGTGATCAGTAGCTGAGCCGCAGCATCGTCGAGCCCCTCGCGCTGCAATTGGCGGATCGCGGAGCCCAGTTCGAGAATCTCGGCGCGCAGCTTCAGGATCCGGTACGTGTCCGGGTCTTCCTCCATGGCGCGCTCCCAAGGCTCTCAGCGGCGCGCGATCACGCGCACCGGATCTACTTTCTTGAGGGGACGAAGCCGGACACGATCGCGGACATCCGGCAGCACATCGCTACCCCCAGCCGCCTTCCACTCGCCGATCAGCAGATTGATCTTCTGGCGCAGCTCCATCTGCGCCAGGGCCTTTTCCGTGCAGTCGCGATCGCGGTTGACGAGGTCGCGCACAGTCGCCTCGACGCCGGCCATCTCCAGCCTCAAGGCACTGATTTTACGTCGGATTTGATTAATTCTGTTGTCCATGGCTTGTTAGAACAAAATAAGAACATATAGTCAAGTCACGATTTCAGAATGGAGAGCGGACATGCAGGTTCAGGGCAAATACGACGCCAAGGCTTTTCTGATGGAGCAGATGACCCGGGCGCAGGGGCTGAAGCTGAAGCGGCTGAGCGAAGAGACGTATCAGCCCGCACAATATGCGCGGGACCTGTCCTTTGCCGAAGCCGCGCGGCGCATCAGGGTGCTTGAGGCGGAGATCGATCTCGCAAACTCGTTCTAGGCCGCGCGCACTTCCGCAGCTTTGCTGACGCAATTTCGGAACGATGCCTGTGTCGGGCGGTTTCTTCCGGCGAAGGGAGAACATGCATGGCACGCAAGGCAAAGAAGCGCCGCTACTCGCGCAGCGCCGGCAGTGATGTCGAAAGCGAAATGCGCCGCTACAAGAAGGGGACCGCGAAGAGCGGCCGTGGCGGTCGCGGCGGACGCGTGAAGAGTCGCAAGCAGGCAATCGCCATCGGACTGTCCAAGGCCCGCAAGAAGGGCAAGAAGGTCCCGAAGAAGGCCTCCAAGCGGAAGACGGCGAAGAAAACATCCAAGAAGAAGACGACAAGGAAATCGTCGAAGCGCAAATCCAGCAAGCGGTGATGCCAACCGGCGTCAGATCATGCTGCCCGGCATGAAGCAGCGGATCGAAATCCCGAACGCCGTCTTCACCGGCCAGACCATCGTGCGCCCCGCCCGGTTCGGCTCGGTGATGACGGCTTCATCCGGCACATCCACCCACTGACCGTCGAGACGCACGCGATAATGTCCGTCATGCGACTCCCAATCGGGGTCGGAGACCGCAAAGCCGTCGGCGTCCGAGCAGCACGGGCCGAGATGGCTGCGCAGACTGTCGAACCACGGCTTGAGCGGCGAATCGGCGTAACGGCCGTCGTCGCGACCCAGCGCGCTTCCAGCCGACAGCACCAGGGGCGCCACGAGCAGCGCACGTCTCAGCGAAAGCTTCAATCGATCCATGTCGGCACCGATCAAATGCGAACACCGGCCGGTTCCACTAAGCGGCCGGACGTTCGGAACTCCACCCCCTGCAGGTCATATATGAGTCCAAAGTCTGACGAGTGAACGCGGCTTTTTCGGACGAACCCGTCACCAATGCTGCCGTTGACGAGAATGTTATCGGCGGCCTTCGCGCTATCTTCCAGACGCGCACGAAAAAGGCGGCCCGCAGGCCGCCTTTTGAATTGCTGTTGAAGACGAGAGACTTACGCGAGCGGCACGGCGACGAACCGGGTCGCCTCGGCGTTCTTGACCTGGAGCAGCACGCTGTTCTTGCCGGACGATTTGGCCTGCGCCAATTCAGCGCGGACCTCACCGACATTGGCGACAGCCTTGCCGCCGACGTTGAGAATGACGTCGCCGGTCTGGATGCCGCGCTGCGCGGCCGGTCCTTGCGGGTCGACCTCGGTGACGACGACGCCCTTCTGGCCGGCGCCCTGCACCTCGGCGGCGGGCGCCAGGCTCAGTCCGAGACGCGGGGTGCCCGGCTGCGCCTTGCCCTCGTCGGCTTTGCCGCCCTGGGCCTGCTTCTCGTTCGGCAACTCGCCGAGCGCCAGCGTCATCGTCTTGCTGGTGCCGTTGCGGTAGACGTCGAGCTTCACGGACGTGCCCGGCGCCAGCGTCGCAATGGTGCGGGCGAGATCGCGGGAGTCCTTGATCGCGGTGCCGTTGACGGCGGTGATGACGTCGCCCGCCGCAATGCCGGCCTTCGCCGCCGGGCTGCCGTCCTGCGGATTGTCGACGATCGCGCCGCGCGCCTCCTTCAGGCCGAGGCTGTCGGCGATCTCGGCGGTCACCGGCTGCACCTGCACGCCGAGCCAGCCGCGGATCACCGCACCCTTGTCCTTCAACTGCGCGACGACGAGCTTGGCGGTCGTCGCCGGGATGTCGAAGCCGATGCCGACCGAACCGCCCGACGGCGAGAAGATCGCGGTGTTCACGCCGATCACGTTGCCGTTCATGTCGAAGGCCGGACCGCCGGAATTGCCCTTGTTGATGGGGGCGTCGATCTGGATGAAGTCGTCATAGGGCCCGTTGCCGATGTCGCGGCCGCTGGCCGAGACGATGCCGGCCGTCACGGTGCCGCCGAGGCCGAAGGGATTGCCGACCGCGACCACCCAGTCGCCAATGCGCGGCTTCTGCTCGGCGAACTTGACGAAGGGGAAGTCCTTCTTGCCGTCCACCTTGATCAGCGCGAGATCGGTCTTCGGATCGGTGCCGACCACCTTGGCGGTGTAGGTCGTGCCGTCGTCCATGGTGACCTGCACGGACTCGGCGTGATCGACGACGTGGTTGTTGGTCACGGCATAGCCGTCAGGCGAGATGAAGAAGCCGGAGCCTTCGCCCGTGATCACCTGATGACGCTGGCGCGGCATGCCGTTCATGCCACCGTTCCTGCCCTCCGGGAAGCGGAAGCCGAATTCGCGCGAGAACTGGTCGAGCGGCGAAGAATCCTCGTCCGAATCCATCCGGTTCTGCTGCAGCATCGCACTCTTGTCGTTGTCCCGGTCGATCTTGACCCGCACCGAGATGACGGCGGGCTTGACCTTGGCGACGAGGTCGCCGAAGCCCGGCGGGGTGGAGGCGGCGGTTTCCGCAGCATGCGCAGGCGTGACCAGGGAGGTCATGCCGAAGGGCGAAGAGCCGGGGGAAGCAGCAAGCACGGCCACGCCAAGCGCGGCCACGGTGCCGAGCAGCGCAAGCCGGCGCGGCCTCAGGATTGTCCGGGACGTGGTGGTGTCGGAATTGACGCGATCGTTCATGTCGAAATGTCCATGTTGGGTCAGGTGTCGCCTTGCATCCAACATGGGCGTTCGCACCTTACGGCGTCCCGTCCACACGATTAAATCTTGGCAAAGGTACCGAAGCCGGCGGCGGCTCGCGAAAAATCGCCAATCGACATTTGATGCAGCTCAACGCGGCGCCCTCGGTCAGTGAAAAACTGCGGCCACCGAACGATATCGATCGGAGGCAGCGCCATGTACAAAGACATTCTCGTCCACATCCCGACCGAGAGGCCGATGCGTCCCGTGATCGACGGCGCGATCTCGCTCGCGAAGCACCTCAACGCCCATCTCGATGCGGTCGCGGCCGGCTATGTCGCAAGCAGCGCGGCTTACGTCCTGGATGGTGGCGCCGCCGTGGCGGCCGTGTTCGAGCTGGAGCGTGAGCGCGCGGTGGAGCGGGCCGAGGCGGCGCTCGAGGTGTTCAAGAGCGAAGCCGTGAACGCCGGCATTTCCTACGCCTGCCATCCGCTCGGTGCGATTCCCGCGGATGCAGCCGGCGCGCTCGGCGAGATGGCGCGGCTGCACGACCTCAGCATCGTGCTCCAGCCCGATCCGGCGCAAGGCTCGTTCGACAACGACGTGCCCGGCGAGATCCTGTTCCAGGCCGGCGGCCCGGTGCTGTTCCTGCCCTATACCTTCCGTGGCCCCTTCAAGGCGCGGCGGATCGGCCTCTGCTGGGACGGCAGCCGCCTCGCCGCCCGCGCGATGCGCGACGCAGCGCCGTTCCTGGCGCGGGCAGAGGAGATCGTGATCATCTCGATCAACGAGGCCGACGCGGTCCCGGGCGAAGTGTCGGCAAGCCAGCTGGCGAGGCATCTCGGCCGGCGCGGGCTCACGCCGCGCAGGGTCGGCCTGTCAGCGGCACGCTCCGAGATTCAGCCGACCATCCTGTCGCTGGCGGCCGACGAAGGCCTCGATCTGCTGGTGATGGGCGGTTACGGTCACGCGCGCTGGCAGGAACGCTTCCTCGGCGGCGTGACCCGCGCCATGCTGGAGGCGATGACAGTGCCGACGCTGATGTCGCATTAGCGAAGACGGCCCGGCGCTCTCACGCCGCGACGGGTGCCTCCCATGTCGCGGGGGCGATCGCATCATCGCTACGTTGCGCATTGCACGCGTCGAAATGCGCCTTCAGCGCGACCTCGGCGAGATGTTCGAAATGTTCGGCCTGGCCGAGGAGTTCCCAGTTCTGAAGCGGCCTGTAGGCCGCCTGCTGGCGACAGAGGGACGCCAGCGCCCGGTAGCGACGTACGTTCTCCATGAGACCCTCCCTCGCGTGCACAGGCTTAATGCCTTGATTTTGCGTCAGGCCGATGGCGGTTGTGCAAAACATTTGCTGCGGGCGCCACGCGGCCAGCATCGGTTAATTTTGGGCAAACGTCGACAGGCAATTTAGTTCCAGATCGCCGCGTGGAACTCCGCCCCTCGACGACGCTAAGCGTAGAGCCGGCGTTCCACGGCCACGCCGACCAGCTCGAGATAGCGTTCGATCAGTTCGGGCCGGCCGACGAGATAGCCCTGCATCTCCTCGCAGGCCTCGTGCGCCAGGAAGGTACGCTGCGCCTCCGTCTCCACCCCTTCGGCGACGACGGGGATATTCAGCGCGTGGGCGAGACTCAGCACCGCGCGGACGATCTCGGCCGATTGCGGCGTCGCCTCCAGATTGGAGATGAAGCTGCGATCGATCTTGATCTTGTCGAACGGAAACGACTGCAGATAGGACAGCGAGGAGTAGCCGGTGCCGAAATCGTCCATCGCGATGCGGATGCCCAATGCCTTCAGCCGCCGCAGCAGAGTGAGCGCCCGGGTGAAATCGCCGATCAGGACGCCCTCGGTGATCTCGACCTCGAGCCGTGTCGGCGAAAGGCCCGTCTCCAGCAGGATCTGGTGGATCGCGCGTTCGAGATCGCCCGTCTGGAACTGGACAGGCGACAGATTGACCGCGACCTGCAACGGCCGCGGCCAGGACGCCGCCTCGCGGCAGGCCTCGCGCAGCACCCATTCGCCGATCTCGACGATCAGCCCGTTCTCCTCGGCGAGCGGAATGAACTGGTCCGGCGGCACGAAGCCCCGCGTCGGATGGTTCCAGCGCAGCAGCGCCTCGAAGCCGATCACCTCGCCGTCCATCCGCGCCTGCGGCTGGAAATAGACCAGCAACTGGTTCTGCTCCAGCGCCTGGCGCAGATCGTGCTGCAGCAGCCTGCGATCGCGCAGCTCCTGGTCCATCTCGGACTCGAAGAAGCAGACCCGCCCCCTGCCCTCGCGCTTGGCGCGGTACAGCGCGGAATCCGCATTGGCGAGCAGCGTCGCTGCATCCACCCCGTCGTCGGGATAGACGGCGATACCGACGCTGACGCCCACCTGGGAGAGATAGTCGTCGATCTCGAGTTCCTTGCCGATCACCTCGACCAGGCGTTCGGCGAGCGTGAGCACGTCTTCGCGCCTGGCGTCCTCGGGCATCAGGATCATGAACTCGTCGCCGCCGATGCGGGCGACGAAGGCGTCGTCGGCTTCGGCAGCAATGCGCTCCGCCGCGGCCCGCATCAGCATGTCGCCGACGGGATGGCCGAAGACGTCGTTGACCTCCTTGAAGCGATCGAGATCGAGGCTGAGCACCGCAAAGCTGGTCGAGCCCTCCTGCGCCCGCTCCAGCCGCTCGTCCAGCGCCGCGTTGAAGGCGCTGCGGTTCGGCAGGTCGGTCAATGCGTCGTGGTGGGCCAGATGGCTGATCCGCGCCTCGTTGGTGATCCGCTCGGTGATATCCTCGATGACGCCGACGAGATATTGCGGCGCGCCGTTACCGTCGCGAACCAGCAGCTTGCGCGAGTTGACCAGGCGATCATGGCCCTTGACGCCGATCTCGAGCGAATGCCCCTCCAGCACCATGGGGGTGCCGCTGTCGACCACGCGGCGGTCCTGCTCGCTGACGACGCGGGCGACCTCCCGCGGAAAGATCTGCTCCGGCGTCTTGCCCAGCATCTCCTCGCGCGGCATGCCGTAATACTCTTCGCCGGCGCGGTTGAGCAGGACGTAGCGGGAGTCCTTCGCGTCCTTGGCGAAGACCGCGATCGGAATGTTCTCGATGATGCTGTCGAGGAACTCGCGCGCCCGGAGCAGATCCTGCTCGGCGCGCTTGTGCGTCTGCTCCAGCTCCTCGATCATCAGCTTGATCGCACGGTCGGTGCGGCGGCGATCGCGATCGCTCTCCTCATAGGCCGCGCTGACGAGCTCGCCGAGCCTGGTCAGATCGACCTGCCCGGCTTCGTCGGTCGCCTGGCGAATCTGTCTTGCCAGCAGGCGGTGCACGCTCACGCGGCCGCCTCCGCGATCATGGTCACCGTCATGGTCTGGTTGTGCAGCTCGCAGCGGCCGGATGCGACCGGCGGAGCAATCTCGCCATAGGAGTAGAAGCCGATGCGGACGACGTCGTCGCCGAGCTCGGCAGCGACCGCGTCCAGCTCATCCTGCGTGCGCTGCCCCATCACCCTGCGGCGGCCGGTGCAGCTGACCAGGATCGCGAGCTTGTCGCCTTCAACCCCGTCCGCGAGCGCGGTGCGTGCCTGCCTGCCCGCCTCGCCGGCGCCGGCGGCGAGACTGTCGAAATTGGCGCGCATCAGCTGCGCCGTGCACCCTTGCGGAATGTCCGCTGCGAACGTCAGCGTGCGGGCGTTGCGATCCACTGCGAAGACGGAGCGCACGATCTGCCGATCCGGCGCGGCCTCGTCGTGAATGCGCAAGGGAAAGGCGAGACCCGAGCCCGGCATCGCCGCGGCTTCCTCCTCGCCGAGATAACGCGTGTAGAGATCGAGCGGCGGTTCGCCATCCAGCTCGACCACCACGGGGCCCTCCGACTTCGTCACCTTGCGGCGCGGACCGAACACGTCCCAGCCTCCGGCACAGCCATGTGCGAAGCGGAAGGACGCGCCATAGAATCCGATCGCAGCGATGCGGTTCGGCAATGCCTCGCCATCGGCGCCAACCAATGTCTGCTCGAGCTTGGTGCCGTCGCCCGCCAACCCGCCTGTCACCAGCACGCCCGGTCCCAGCACGTCGCTGATCCCGGCGATCAGCTCGTTGCCGTTCACGTTCAATCCATCGGAGAGCACGAACACACCCGCAAGATCCGGAGCCGCCAACTGGCGGGCGAAACGGGCGCCGCAGGCCCGCGAGGCGGTGCGGGATTCGATCGTCTCGTTCACGACCCGCACTTGCGTGCGCGCGAAATGCAGGGCGACGGCGACGATTACGTCGTCGGCAATATCGTCGCCGTGGATCTGGCCACCGGTGCTGCAGCCGACGATGTGGCTTTCGGGATGGAGGCCGCGCAGCTCGCGATAACGCTCGCCGTCCGCCAGCGCCTCCCGGCCGCCGAAGTAGAGCACGAGCTGAGCAGGCTCGCGCAGGGCATCCGCTCCGCGCCAGCCATGGGCCGCATTCCAGTGAAGATATTGAATGTGCATCCCACGCGTCTCCGCGGCACTTGAACCACAGATTGTGACGCAGCGCATTGCGCCGGTGTTAATCGAGGCGCGGCTTTGCGACCGTTGGTTACCCCGGCATGAAGGTGACGGCGAATTCGCGATCAATTCCCCGTAGCGGCCCGGAGAAACGTCGCGGGCGCGTACCGCACCTCCGTAATCTACCGGAGGCGCGCCGTCTCGCCGCTACGCAGCGCATGCACGGAACTATCCTGCAATTTTGGAACCCGCGCCGCCTCCGCAGCGACGCGGATAGCCGCGATGTTCCCGGCGTAGTCGGCACTGCTCTTGCCGCGGAACACGGCGGAACCCGCCACCAGCGTATCGACACCGGCGGCGGCAACCGCCGCAGCGTTGTCGCGCGTGATGCCGCCATCGACCTCGAGCCGGATCGGCCGGTCGCCGATCATGCTGCGAATGCGCCGGATTTTTTCGAGCTGGGATTCGATGAAGGCCTGGCCGCCGAAACCCGGATTGACCGTCATCACCAGCACGAGGTCGAGACGATCGAGCACATAGTCGATCGTGCTCTCCGGTGTGGAAGGACACAGGCTGACGCCGGCCTTCTTGCCGAGTGCGCGGATCGCCTGCAGCGAGCGATCAAGATGCGGTCCCGCTTCGGCGTGGACCGTGATGACATCGGCGCCCGCCTTCGCGAACGCTTCGAGATAGGGATCGACCGGCGCGATCATGAGATGCACGTCGAAGACTTTCTTCGTCAGCGGCCGGATCGCCTTGATCACGTCGGCGCCAAAGCTGATGTTCGGGACGAAATGTCCGTCCATGACGTCGCAATGGATCCAGTCCGCGCCGGCCGCGTCGATCGCCGCGATCTCTTCGCCGAGACGCGCGAAATCCGCAGCCAGGATCGAGGGGGCGATGAGGATCTCCCGCGTCATGGCTTTGCACTCCCTAAGTCGGCACCGCCGCTGAAGACACGGCTTGCGAGGACATCGGCGGGGTCGATGGTTTCGAGATCGGCGACATCGAGCATGCGGTCGAGGTCGGAGACCAGGCGATCGGCCTGCCGCAGCCGAATGCGGTCCACGGCGTTGCGGATCGAACGCGCGTTGGAGAAGAACGGCTGGGTGCGGCGCAGGGCGATATATTTCTCGAATGCCTCGCGCGCCGCCGCCGAGAGGCGATAGCCCCGCTCCTTCAGCATCAGCTCGGCGATGACGAGCAGCTCGGCTTCCGCATAATCGGGAAACTCGATGTGGTGAGCGATGCGCGAGCGGAATCCGGGATTGGATGCGAAGAAGCTCGTCATCCGTTCGCCATAGCCTGCGAGGATCACGACCAGATCCTCGCGCTGGTTTTCCATCACCTGGAGCAGGATCTCGATCGACTCCTGGCCGTAGTCGCGCTCGTTGTCGGGGCGATGCAGATAATAGGCCTCGTCGATGAACAGCACGCCGCCCATCGCCTTCTTCAGGATCTCCTTCGTCTTCGGCGCGGTGTGGCCGATATACTGGCCGACGAGATCGTCACGCGTCACCGAGATCACCTGCCCGCGCCGTACGAAGCCGAGCCCATGCAGGATCTTGGCCATACGCAGAGCCACCGTGGTCTTGCCGGTGCCGGGATTGCCCGTGAACGACATGTGCAGCGTCGGCGGCGCCGCGGCGAGGCCTGCGCGTTGACGGATGCGCTCGATCAGCAGCAGCGAAGCGATCTGGCGCACGCGGTTCTTCACCGGCTTGAGCCCGATCAGTTCCTGATCGAGTTGTTGCAACGTCTCGGTTATACCGGCCGCCTCGGCCTCCTTGCGGAGATCGAACTGGGTCTCGCCTGGTTCGGCCGTGGTTGCGTGGGGGACATCCAGCATGGGTACCTCGAAGAAAAGAGCTTCGCCGCGGGGGAGCGGCGAAGCAGTGGTCCGCCAAGGAAACGGAGCAGGGAGTGCTCCGCGCGGAGGGAGAACCGTTATTGCGTGGCGTGGGCGGGCTTCCGCACCGTGGTGTAGCGGATCGCGCGGCCGCCGACCTCCTGCCGGACCAGCTCGAATTCCGCTTCCTGCGGCGGCCGGTTGACGAGGAAGGAGATCCGCACCGATTCCCAGCCATGGCTGGAATCGAAGCCGCTGATGCGGATGTAGCGGTCGCCGTACACCCTGCGGCACTCGGCGAGTTCCATCATCACGCCGGCGGCGTCCTGGAGGTCGAACATCGGCAGCCCCCACATCTCCCAATAAGTGTTGCGGGGATGCGGATCGTCGGTGAACTCGATGTTCACCGCCCAGCCATTGGCGAGGCAGTATTGCACCTGCTTGGTGATCTGGTCGTCGGTGAGATCAGGCAGGAACGAGAAGCAGCCCTGGGTCAGTTTCATCTCAAAACTCCTCAAACGGTTTCCAGCGCCGTCGGCACGAAGTCCGGCGTGTCGGTGGATTGATAGTTGAAGGTGACGTCCTTCCAGACATCGAGCGCGGACTTCAGCGGCGTGCAGGTCTGCGCGGCCTTGGCCAGGATCTCCGGGCCTTCGTGGACGTAGTCGCGGCCCTCGTTGCGAGCGAGGATCATCGCTTCCAGCGCCACGCGGTTGGCGATCGCGCCGGCCGCAATGCCCATGGGATGGCCGATGGTACCGCCGCCGAACTGCAGCACGACGTCCTCGCCGAGCAGGTCGAGCAGCTGATGCATCTGGCCGGCATGAATGCCGCCCGAGGCGACCGGCATCATCTTGTTCAGGCTCGCCCAGGACTGATCGAAGAAGATGCCGTGTTCGAGCCTGGTCGGATTGAACTCCTCGCGGCAAACATCGTAATAGCCGCGCGTGGTGTTGGGATCGCCTTCGAGCTTGCCGACAACCGTGCCGGCATGGATGTGGTCGACGCCGGCGAGCCGCATCCATTTGGCGATGACGCGGAACGACACGCCGTGGCTCTTCTGCCGCGTGTAGGTCGAGTGACCGGCGCGGTGCAGATGCAGGATCATGTCATTGCGGCGCGCCCACTTCGCCATCGACTGGATCGCGGTGTAGCCGATCACGAGGTCGATCATGACGATGCATGATCCGAGCTCCTTGGCGAACTCCGCGCGCTCGTACATGTCCTCCATCGTCCCCGCGGTGACGTTCAGGTACGTCCCCTTCACCTCGCCGGAGGCGGCCTGCGCGCGGTTCACCGCCTCCATGCAATAGAGGAAGCGGTCGCGCCAGTGCATGAAGGGCTGCGAGTTGATGTTCTCGTCGTCCTTGGTGAAGTCGAGCCCACCCTTCAGCGCCTCGTAGACGACGCGGCCGTAGTTGCGGCCCGAGAGCCCGAGCTTCGGCTTCACGGTCGCACCGAGCAGCGGCCGGCCGAACTTGTCGAGCCGTTCGCGCTCGACCACGATGCCGGTCGCCGGTCCCTGGAAGGTCTTCACATAGGCGACGGGGAAGCGCATGTCTTCGAGACGCAGCGCCTTCAGCGGCTTGAAGCCGAACACGTTGCCGATGATCGAGGCCGAGAGGTTGGCGATCGAACCCGGCTCGAACAGGTCGAGATCGTAGGCGATGTAGGCGAAATACGAGCCCGGCGTGCCCGGCACCGGATCGACGCGATAGCATTTTGCGCGGTATTTTTCGGCGGCGGTCAGGCGGTCGGTCCACACCACCGTCCAGGTCGCGGTCGAGGATTCGCCCGCAACCGCGGCGGATGCCTCGATCGGATCGACGCCCTCTTGCGGCGTGACGCGGAACAGCGCGATGACGTCGGTGTCCTTCGGCGTGTAGTCGGGCTCCCAATAGCCCATGCGCGCGTATTCCATCGTGCCCGATCGATAGCGCTCTTTGCCGCGGACGGTTCCTGCATGTGCATTCATGGCTCTCTCCTGCTCTTCTCTCTCTGATTGACTAGGCCGCTACGGGCTCGCGGGCGCCGATGCGCGGATCCAGTTCGCCGGCGCGGTACCGCCGCGCCATCTCGCTCATCGGAATGACCTTGATCCTGCTGGCATGACCCGCGGTGCCGAACTGCTCGAAGCGATCGCGGCAGAGCTCGCGCATCGCGTCCATCGCGGGCTTGAGGAACTTGCGCGGATCGAACTCGGAGCGCGTCTGTGCGGCGACTTTCCGGAACACCGCCGTCATCGCGAGGCGGCAGTCGGTATCGATATTGACCTTGCGCACCCCGCTCTTGATGCCGCGCACGATCTCCTCGACCGGCACCCCCCAGGTCTGCGGCATCTCGCCGCCGAACTGGTTGAACATGTCCTGCAGCGGCTGCGGCACCGAGGAGGAGCCGTGCATGACCAGATGCGTGTTCGGCAGCCGGCGATGGATCTCCTCGACCACCCGCATCGCCAGGATGTCGCCATCAGGCTTGCGGCTGAACTTGTAGGCGCCGTGCGAGGTGCCCATCGCGATCGCCAGCGCATCGACCTTCGTCGCGCGGACGAAATCGACGGCCTGGTCCGGGTCGGTCAGCAACTGGTCGTGGCTGACCTTGCCCTCGACGCCATGGCCGTCCTCCTGTTCGCCGCCGCCATGCTCGAGCGAGCCGAGCACGCCGAGCTCGCCCTCGACGGAGGCACCGGTCCAATGGGCGAGATCGACGACACGGCGGGTGATCGCGACGTTGTAGTCGTAGTCGGCCGCCGTCTTGGCGTCGGCCTTGAGCGAGCCGTCCATCATCACCGAGGTGAAGCCATGGGCGATGGCGGAGGCGCAGGTCGCCTCGTCATTGCCGTGGTCCTGGTGCATGCAGAGCGGGATGTCCGGGTAGGTCCGCTCCAGCGCGTCGATCATGTGCGAGAGCATGAGATCGCCGGCATAGCTGCGCGCGCCCCGCGAGGCCTGGATGATGACGGGCGCGTCGACCTCGGCCGCGGCCTGCATGATCGCGATGCCCTGCTCCATGTTGTTGATGTTGAACGCCGGCACGGCATAGCCGTGGCTGGCAGCGTGATCGAGCAGTTGGCGAAGGGTGATACGTGCCACGTCAGATCCTCCTGTTATTGCTTGCGCGCGCGGGCGATTGCCCTGCGAGCGGCCTCGGCCACGCTTTGCGGCGTGATGCCGAATTCGCGGTAGAGCACCGGTGCCGGTGCCGAAGCGCCGAAGCCGCGCATGCCGACGAATTCACCGTCGGCGCCGATCCAGCGATGCCAGTCGCCGGCGACGGCCGCCTCGACGCCGACGCGCGGCGCGGAGCCGAGCACGGCGGCGCGGTAGTCGTCCGGCTGCTCCTCGAACAGCGCGAAGCACGGTGCGGAGACCACAGCCGCACGGACGTGCTCGGTCGCGAGCAGGCGAGCGGCGTCCAGCGCGATCGAGACCTCCGAGCCGGTCGCCATCAACGTGACGTCACGGCCGCCGTCGGGCGAGACGATAAGATAGGCGCCGCGCGCGACGCGGTTCCGGCCGCGGGCATCGCTGCGGAAGGCCGGCAGCGCCTGTCGCGACAGGCACAGCACCGAGGGGCGATCCTCCGCTTCGAGCGCGCAGTCCCAGGCCTCCAGCGTCTCGACCGCGTCGGCGGGACGAAACACCAGCAGGTTCGGAATGACCCGCAGCGCCGCAAGATGCTCGACCGGCTGGTGCGTCGGGCCGTCCTCGCCGAGGCCGATGGAATCGTGCGTCATCACATGGATGACGCGCAGCCGCATCAGGGCCGCAAGGCGGATCGCGGGCCGGCTGTAATCGGAGAACGCGAGGAAGGTGCCGCCATAGGGGAGGAAGCCGCCGTGGAGCGCGAGGCCGTTCATCGCAGCCGCCATGCCGTGCTCGCGAATGCCGTAATGGATGTAGTCGCCGGCGAAGGCACCGCTCTTGACCGGCGCCTGCGCCTTGGCATGCGTCAGGTTCGAATGGGTCAGGTCCGCCGAGCCGCCGACCATGCCGGGAATTGTCCCGGCGATGGCATCGAGCACCTGCTGCGAGGCCTGCCGCGTCGCGAGCTTCGGGCGCTCGCTGGCAAAGCGTTCGCGCAATTTCGCCGCGGCCAGCGCATAGGCCGCCGGGAGAGCGACGGCCTTGCCCTCGACGAACATATCGCGCTGCTCGGGCGTCGCACATTCGTAGCGATCGAGCCACGCGAGACGATCGACCTGTCCGCGCTGCCCGATCATCCGCCAAGCCTTCGCGACGGGGATCGGCACCACGAAGGGCTGATAGTCCCAGCCGAGTGCGCGGCGCGCGGCGGCGGTCTGTTCGGTGCCGAGCGGCGCGCCATGCGCCTTCTCGGTGCCCTGCCTGTCGGGCGCGCCATAGCCGATGATGGTGCGGCAGGCGATCAAGGACGGCCTGGCGGTCTCGCGCTCCTCCGCAATCGCCCGAGCGACAGCTTCGGGATCATGCCCGTCGACGCGGCGCACCGACCAGCCGGAGGCGGCGAAGCGCGCGAGCTGGTCGTCCGATGTCGCAAGCGACGTCGGACCGTCGATGGAGATGCCGTTGTCGTCGAAGAGCACGATCAGGCGGCCGAGCCCGAGATGGCCGGCAAGCGAGATCGCCTCCTGGCTGATGCCTTCCATCAGGCAGCCGTCGCCGGCGATGACATAGGTGAAGTGATCGACGAGCCCGTCGCCATGCCGCGCATTGGCCATGCGCTCGGCGAGCGCCATGCCGACAGCGGTCGCGATCCCCTGCCCGAGCGGTCCCGTCGTGGTCTCGACGCCGGGCGTATGACCATACTCAGGGTGGCCCGGCGTCCTGGAGCCCCACTGCCGGAAGGCCTTGATGTCGTCGAGGCTGACATCGCCGCCGGTGAGATGCAGCAGCGCATAGAGCAGCATCGAGCCATGCCCCGCCGAGAGCACGAAGCGGTCGCGGTCCGGCCAGTTGGGATGGGCCGAGTCGAATTTCAGGAAACGCGAGAACAGCACGGTTGCGACGTCGGCCATGCCCATCGGCAGGCCGGGATGACCGGACTGCGAGGTCTCGATGGCGTCGACTGCGAGGAAGCGGACCGCATTGGCGAGATCGCTGTGCGCGACGGCATAGAGGTCGGCTTCGGCGTGGACGGAGATGTTCATCGGGGTCTCTCCTCGTTCACTTCAAGCTGCGCTTGCGCTCGATGAGCTGCATGATCAGCGGCGTCAGGATCAGTTGCATGGCGAGATCGAGCTTCGCGCCGGGGCACACGATCGAGTTCGCGCGCGACATCCAGCTCTGCGGCAGCATCGAGAGCAGATAGGGGAAATCGATGCCGCGCGGATTTTTGAAGCGGATCACGACCATCGATTCGTCCGGCGTCGGGATCCAGCGCGCGATGAACGGATTGGAGGTATCCACCGTCGGCACGCGCTGGAAGTTGATGTCGGTCTCAGTGAATTGCGGGCAGATGTAGTGGATGTAGTCGGGCATCCGCCGCAGGATGGTGTCGGTGACGGCCTCGGTCGAATAGCCCCGCGCGCTGCGGTCGCGGTGCAGCTTCTGGATCCATTCGAGATTGATGACCGGTACGACGCCGATCTTGAGGTCCGCATAGCGCGCGACGTTGACCTTGTCGGTGACGACGGCGCCGTGCAGGCCTTCGTAGAACAAGAGGTCGGAGTTCTCCGGCAACTGCTTCCAATCGGTGAAGGTGCCGGGCGCAGCACCATGCAGCGCGGATTCCTCGGCATCATGGACGTAGTGCCGCGTCACCGCGGAGCCGGTCTCGCCGTAGTCGCGGAAGGCGCGCTCCAGCTCCTCGAACAAATTGGTCTCGGGGCTGAAATGGCTGAAATGCTTGTTGCCGCGCTCGGCCTCCGTCGCCATCTGCGTGCGCATCTCGGCACGGTCGTAGCGATGGAAGGCGTCGCCCTCGATGTAGGCGGCGTTGACCTTCTCGCGGAAGAAGATCTGCTCGAACGTCTTCTTGACCGAAGTGGTGCCGGCGCCGGAGGAGCCGGTGATGGAGATGATGGGATGCTTCCTGGACATGGGACGCCTCGCTCAGAGCCGGAAGAAGCCGCGCCGCGCGAACAGCGGCGCGGAGACGCTGGCGACCAGCAACGGGTCGCAGTGCAACTCCTCAACGCGCCGCACCTCGTTGCTCGAGCCCATGATCAGCGGCACGCGCTGGTGCAGGCTCTGCGCGGAGAGGTCGAGGATGCGCTCGCGCCCGGTCGAGGCCGAGCCGCCGGCCTGCTCGATGATCATCGCCATCGGGTGGGCCTCGTAGACGAGGCGCAGGCGGCCGTCGCCATAGCCGGGGCGCGCGTCCGACGGATAGAGGAACACACCGCCGCGGGTGAGGATGCGATAGGCCTCCGCGACCAGCGAGCCGATCCAGCGCATGTTGAAATTGTGGTTGGCGGGCCCCTCGACGCCGGCGAGGCATTCGTCGACGAAGGCACGCACCGGCTGCTCCCAGTGCCGGCGGTTCGACGCGTTGATGGCGAACTCCTCGCAGGCCTCGGAGATCTGCACGCCGCTGCGCGCGAGGCGGAAGCAGCCGGCCTTGCGGTCGAGCGTGAAGATGTCGACGCCGTCGCCGAGCGTCAGCACCAGCGATGTCTGCGGCCCGTAGGTGACGAAGCCCGCCGCAAGCTGCACTGATCCGCGCTGATGGAAGGCGAGCGCGGGATCGTCGGGCGCGGGCAGGATCGAGAAGATCGTCCCGACCGTCATGTTGATGTCGATGTTGGAGGAACCGTCGAGCGGATCGATCGCCACGCAGATCTTTGCCGCGCGGTCGCCGGTCTGGGGCTCGCGCATCTCCTCCGACGCCAGCGCCGCGACCGGCAGCCGGCTGAGGCAACGGCGCAGGATCGCATCGGCCTGGACGTCGAGATCGCGCTGGACGTCGCCGTCGCTGTTGCGGCCCGTAGTCAGGCCCGAGGCGTCGGCGAGGTCGCCGGTGGCGATGAGCTCGGCGATCTCGATCGCCGCTGCCGCGATGGCATCGACTGCGGCCGCCACCGCCAGCGCGTGGGGCGCGGTCTCTGAATACCGTTGAAGGTGGTCGTCCAGCCTGAGTTGCCCGGTCATCTGCGTCCATCCCCTGGGCCGGCGCCGCATCCATTGCCCTCCACGTGGAGGTCGGTGCGGTCAGTCCCGGCATCAGGAGATTGACAGGCGCGACTTAATAAGGAAAATTTCTAATCATAATGAGTGCCAAAGATTTTTCTTATAATGGCTCCGGCCATGCGGCGGTCCAGCTCCGGCATCTGACGATCCGGCAGCTTCGCTCGCTTGCGGCGCTCTCGGCCAAGGGCAGCGTGACGGCGGCCTCCGGCCATCTCGGCCTGACGCAGCCGGCCGTGACCCAGCAACTCCGGCAGCTTCAGGACCTCGCCGGCCTGCCGCTGGTGCAGCGGACCGGCGACGGCATGCTGCTGACGGAGGCAGGCAAGGAAGTGCTGGCGCTCGCCGAGCGCGTCGAGGCCGCGATCACGGACTGCCAGGGCGCGCTCGACCTGCTCGCGGGGCGGACCGGCGGCACGGTGCATCTCGGCGCGGTCTCCACCGCGAAATATTTCGTGCCGCATGCGATCGCGGCGTTCTCGAAGCGGCATCCCAAGATCGAGATCAAGCTCACCATCGGCAATCGCGAGGAGATCCGCGAGGCCATGCACGGCTACGATCTCGATTTCGCGGTGATGGGTCGGCCGCCGGCCGACGTCAGCGTCGACGTCCGTCAGCTCGGACGCAATCCGCACGTCATCGTCGCGCGCAAGGGGCACTGGCTGGAGAAGGATTCCGGCCTCAGCCTGACCGACCTCGTGCACGAGACCTTCCTCACCCGCGAGCCCGGCTCGGGCACGCGCACGCTGATGGAGGGCATGTTCCAGAGGTCGGACCTCGAGCCGATCATCGGCATGGAGATGAGCAGCAACGAGACCATCAAGCAGGCGGTGATCGCCGGGCTTGGCATCGCCTTCATCTCGGCCCACACGGTCGCGCATGAGCTCGCGGAGGGCCGGCTGATCGTGCTCGACGTCGCCGGCCTGCCGATCGTGCGGCAATGGTACGTGATCCGCCGCAGCGACAAGGTGCTGCTGCCGCCGGCGCAGGCGATGTTCGATTTCTTGGGGTCGGAAGGGTCGAATTATCTGCCCGACGTGCCCGAGTTCGGCGGGCGGTAGGCAGCCGGCGTTCAGGCCATCAGCTTCATCGCGATCGTCGCCGCCAGAATGACGATGATCTGAAGCAGGCGCTCGGTCGTGAAGATGCGGTTGAAGGTGGTCATCGCTCGCCCCCGGCCTGCGTAAGGAAATCCCGGGGCTTGCTAGCATACGGCACCGGCCGGGTAACTCCGTAGTCGACCCGGGTCCCGCGCGCGGCCGAAGCTTGCCGGAACCCGAAATGTTTCGAACGATTCAAATCCGATGTCCCGGAATTGCCGGCCGCCCGCCGTGTTCATCCACGCAGTGACTTCGCGTGCACGGTCGCGTCTTGCCCCGCGTCCAGCCGCATCCCAGGGGAATTCGGGCGAGTCTTGAAACGTATGGAGGGCGCGATGAACGGCATCGCAGCCAACGGCGAGCTTTTGTCTGCTGACGGACGTCTTTCCAAGCGCGAGGTTCGGGGGATCGCGCGCGCCCTGCTCGCCACATTGATGACCTCAGGCGCATTCCTCATTGCCCCGCAGGCAGTTGCACAATCCTCGCCCGGACAAGGCGCCACGCTTCCCCCGATCACCGTGACCGCACCCGAAGCGCAGCGGCGCTCCAATCCATCTTCGGCCGCGCGACGGTCGGGCGGCACGCGAACCCGCCGGACACAGACCGCGCGGCGGCCCGAGACGGCGCCCGCGCCTCAACCGTTCACGCCCTCGCAGGACGCCCGCACCGGCACGGTCGGCTATTTCGCGAACAGCACCTCGGTCGCGACCAAGTCCAACACGCCCATCGTCAATATTCCGCAATCACTCGCGGTCATCACCAGGGAGCAGATCCGCGACCAGAACTACCAGGGCCTAACGGATGTCACGCGCTATGTCCCGAGCGTCGCCATCCACCAGGGCGAGGGCAACCGCGACGAGCTCGTCATCCGCGGCGTCGATTCCAGCGCGAACTTCTTCGTCAACGGGTTTCGCGACGACGTGCAGTATTTCCGCGACATGTACAACACCCAGAGCATCGAGGTGCTGAAGGGCCCGAGTGCCCTCACCTTCGGCCGCGGCGCTGGCGGCGGCGTGCTCAACCGTACCCTCAAGGAGGCCGACGGCAGGCGCATCTACGAGGCAAGCGCGCAGACGGGATCCTGGGGCGACCGCCGCGTCACGCTCGATGCAGGACAGGCCATCAACGACAACGTCGCGGCGCGGCTGAACGTGTTCTACGAAGGCAGCGATGCCTTCCGCGACTTCAACCATCTCGAGCGCTACGGCATCAACCCGACCGTGACGCTGAAGCCGGATGACTTCACCAGGATCAAGCTCTCCTACGAATACTACCACGACGGCCGCACCGCCGATCGCGGCAATCCTTCCCAGAGCCTTCCCGGCGGCGTGACCCGGTTCAATCCGACCACGCCGTTTGCGCCGAACGGCAATCTTCAGACCTTCTTCGGCAGCCCAAGCCTCAACACCGCGCAGGCCACCGTGCAGACCGGCATGGCGATCATCGAGCACGACTTCCAGAACGGCCTGTCGGTGCGCAACGGCACGATCGCGGCCGACTATCAGAAATTTTACCAGAACGTCTATCCGACCGGCGGGCCGCTTGCCGGCGCCGTCAATCCGGCCGGGACCGCGGTCAATCTCGGCGCTTATCAACACACGACCAACCGCGACAACGTCTTCAACCAGACCGACTTCACCTACAAGGGCTGGACCGGTCCGATCGCGCACACTTTCGGCTTCGGCACCGAGTTCGGCCGCCAGACCGGTGTCGACATCCGCAACACGGGCGTCTTCCCGAACGGCACCAACACCATCGTCCAGAATCCGTTCGCACCGACCTATTTCGGGCCGGTCACCTTCGTTCACCACTTCACCGGCACCAATACCGACGGCGTCACGACGCCGGATTCCAACAGCAGATACGCGTTGAACGTCTCGTCCGGCTACCTGCGCGACACCGTCGAATTCTCTCGCGCGCTCCAGCTCATCGTCGGCACGCGGTTCGACCGCTTCGAGATGTCGGCGCTGGACATGAACACCAACATCAACCGCAACCGCACCGACAATCTGGTGTCGCCGCAGGCGGCGGTGATCCTCAAGCCGATGGAGGCGATGTCGCTCTATACCGCCTACAGCATTTCCTATCTGCCCGCCTCCGGTGACCAGTTCTCCTCGCTTAACGACGGCACGCTGATCCTGCAGCCGCAAAAGTTCGAGAATACCGAGGTCGGCATGAAGTGGAACGTCAATCCCAAGCTGCTGTTCTCGACCGCGATCTACAATCTGAACCGCACCAACCAGCCGATTGCCGACGGCAACCGACCCGGCTTCTTCCTGCCCTCAGGCAGCACGCTGACGCGCGGCTTCGAGGCCAGCCTCGTCGGCTACGTCACCGATCAATGGCAGTCCTCGCTCGGTTACGCCTATACGGATGCGAAGATCACCAGCGCGACGTCGGCAACCGTGGTGCCCGGCAATCGCGTGCAACTCGTGCCGTACAATCAGTTCGCCTGGTGGAACAAGTACCAGTTCACACCGATGTGGGCGGCGGCGCTCGGCATCATCTATTTCAGCGATTCGTTCGCGTCGTCGGACGACACCGTGAGGCTGCCGGGCTTCGTTCGCTTCGATGCCGGTCTCTACGCCACCATCGATGCCAATTGGCGTGCCCAGCTGACGGTCGAGAACATTTTCAATCGCGGCTACTGGGCGTCCGCCGACGGCAACAACAACATCTCTCCCGGCCAGGGCCGCACGGTGAGGGTTCAGGCGAGCTACCGGTTCTGACCGGGGGGCGCGGACGTCTCTGCGGCCGTTCGCGCGCAGCGCTGCGATGGTTAACGATCAGGCCGCGAGCGGTGCGGCATAGTCCATGCGCGCAGCGAAATAGGCTTCGAGCTCCGACAGCGCCCGCTCCTCCCAATCCCTCGCCTGCTCCAGCAGCGACCAGCTCTGGCCCGGGCGGAATGCAGCGGTCTGGCGATAGAGCGATGCGATGCCGCGATAGCGGCGCACGTTCTCGAGGATGGCGTGTCCGTTGATCTGGCCGTTCATGTCTCAAAACTCCCTCGTCATTCCCGGGGGAGAAAGTGCGGCCAAATCTTTTTCGAAAAGTTAGCGGCGCACGGCATGCTCGCGCATGGTTGCCGGACTGTTGCGCGCGCGCAACGCGCACGCTCGCGCAACACCGAATCTATTGCGAATTCGTTGCCGCGCTCTCGCCCGACGGCTTCAGCCCGCCGCGGCTGATCATCGACATCGTTTCGCGGCAGAGATCGGCAAGCCCGATCAGCAGCACGGCGAGCAGGCAGAACAGGTTGACGGAATCGGCATTCGCGCTGGTCAGCGGGGCGAACTGGAAGAAGGGCGGTATGAATGCCCACCACACCAGCGGAATGGTGAGCAACGCGGCGAATGCCGCCGCCGGCGCGCCCGCGATCAATGCGAGCACGAACAGGCTAGGCAGAAACGCCGCGAAATAGAGCTTCGCGCCGAGCGCGACGCAGACGCCCTGGAGCAGGGCCGACATTGCAACGACGACGAATCCGAGCAGGAACGCCTGCCACGACCATGGTCGTACCCGCGGTACGCCAAACAGCCCCGCACGCCTCATCAGCCTCCCCCTGCCAGCCCGTTAACCAGGTCCGCTTGCGACGAAAGTACTACAAGCGCGGGCCGGCCGCGAGATGGAAATTGCACCCCCGAAGGCCCGGCGGGGCTGGGTCTCCGCGGATTGGTAAACATCCGCGTCGCGCAATCCCCCCTTCGGGCGGTTACTCGGTTACCGCATAGAGCAGTCCCGCCACGGGCAGAGCAAGGCCAATGGCCGAGGCCAGCGTCCAGCCGCCCTGTGCGAAGGCCCAGGCGCCGACCGCGGAGCCGGCGGCGCCGGCGGCGAAAAACGTCGCCATATAGAGGCCGTTGAGGCGGCTGCGCTGCTCGTGCCCGAGCACGAAGATGGCGCGGAAACCGAGCACGACGTTGCCCTGCACGCCGATATCGATGGCGATCGCGGCCACGACCAGGCAGGCGAGGTTCAGCATCGAGCCGGGCGCGCCGATATAGGTCGCGAGGAAGCCCAGGGCCGCCAGCAGCATCGCCACCAGAGTCGCGATGCGGCTGTGGCCGCGGTCGGCGAGCCGGCCGGCGATGGGCGCTGCGAACACGCCGGCGACGCCGGCAAGGGCGAACAGCGCAATGCCCTGCTGGGAGAAGCCGAATGCGCCGGCAAGCTGGAGGGGCGCCACCGTCCAGAACAGCGTAAAGCAGCCGAACAGGCTCGCCTGGTAGAGCGCCCGGCGCCGCAGCAGCGGCGTGGTGCGCACCAGATGCGGCATCGACAGCAAGAGCGTGCCGTAATGCATGCGCGCGACGGGCTTGCGCCGCGGCAGCGTCATCCAGAGCACCGTCGCGAGCACGATCATCAGCGCGGCGGAGGCGAAGAACACCGCATGCCATGACGAGGCCGCCGTGACGAAGCTCGACACCGGACGCGCCAGCATGATGCCGAGCATCAGGCCGGTCGAGACGTTGCCGACGACGCGGCCGCGGATCGCTTCCGGCGCCAGATGCGCCGCATAGGGAATGATGATCTGCACCGCGACCGAGCCGAGGCCGATGAACAGCGCGGCAGCCAGGAAGGGCAGCGCATGGGTCGAGAACGCGGCCGCAAGCAGGGCCGCAGCGCCGAGCATGATGACCGAGCAGATCAGGGCGCGGTTCTCGACGAGATCGCCGAGCGGCACGATGAAGAGCAGCCCGACGCCATAGCCGATCTGCGTCATGGTCACGATCAGCCCCGCCGCCGCATGCGACAGGCCGAGCGCGGCGCTGATCGGGGCGATCAACGGCTGGGCATAATAGATGTTGGCGGCGACCATGCCACAGGCCGCGGCAAGCACGAAGGTCAGTCGCTGCGACACCGCATCCGGCTCGGGTGCGGTCTCGATGGTGGCATTCATCGTCATTTCAAACAGTCTCCGAAAGATCGGGAACGTTCATTCCCTAATATGACATAAATTCAGGCGAGCAGCTTCAGCGCGACGCCGACCAGACGCTCCCCGTCGAGCGGCAGGCGCGCCTTGCCGACGACGCGCATCCCTTGCGTGATGCAGATCATCAGCCGCGCGGTATCGTCCGCATCGACATGGCGGGGAATCGAGCCGTCGGCCTGTCCTTCGCGGATCAGGCCGGCGATGAAGCTTTCGTTGGTCTCGAGCTGGGCGTTGACGCGGGCGCGGACTTCCGGGTCGAGCGCGGCGAGCTCGACCGCACCGCCGACCACGATGCAGCCGCGGCGCCCCTCGATGCCCTGGGAGTGCTCGACATAGGACAGCAGCATATGGCGCAGCCGCTCGCGGCCATTGGCGCCCCGCGCAGCCGCGCTGCGGGTCTGCTCCCGGCGCACCGTGGCGTAGCGCTCGAACGCGGCCAGGAACACGGCCTGCTTGTCGCGAAAAGCCTTGTAGACGCTGCCGGTGGCGAGCCGCATCGCCGCGGTGAGGTCGCCGATCGAGGTGGCATGATAGCCGCGCTCGCAAAACACCCGCACCGCGCGGTCAAGCGCGGTGTCCATGTCGAACTCCCGGGGACGACCGGGCGGACGGGCGACAGCTTGCGATCGGCGGGCGACTTTTTGCATTGCGGGATAATAGGGAATGATCGTTTCCGAATAAAGACACGGAGTTGTGATTGGGGGATGGGACGCTTCTGTCGCCACGCCACCCGCCCTCGTGTCCCGGACGCGCTGCAGCGTGCAACGCTGCTGCGCAGAGCCGGGACCCACAGCGGAACGGGAAGAGGCCGATGCATGGGCCCCGGCTCTGCAGCGCACCACTACGTGATGCGCTGCTCCGGGGCACGAGAGTGGGGTGGGACGCTCGCTTTCTCCTCCGCGTCATTGCCAGCGTAGCGACTTGTCCGCCGAAGCCTTTGGCGAAGGCGGAAGCAATCCAGAGTGTCTCCGCGACGACGGTGCCGTAGGGTGGGCAAAGGCGCAAAGCGCCGTGCCCACGTGCCGGTCACGATACGCAAAGTCGTGGGCACGCTTCGCTTTGCCCACCCTACGATGCCGGAGTGTTTGGCAGCACTGCAGTTCTCCGACATGCACTCGTAGGATGGGTAGAGCGAAGCGAAACCCATCACGCATCTGGCCCGCCGGAAC
>NZ_JAFCLT010000013.1:0-181147 GCF_018130885.1 Bradyrhizobium sp. KB893862 SZCCT0404 | reverse complement strand
AAACCAGTACTCGAAGGTCCGCCGGCGCCCCATCCTGAGCGGATGGAGCCACATCATGCAATCCAGTACGCCGCGGCTTCTCGATTCAATCACCACCGTCTCGGAATACTGGATTGCCCGCCTTCGCGGGCAATGACAGTAGGGGCGGCTACGACCTCGCCCACACCTTGCCCAACCTTGCCGACACGCTCGCTACCCATGACGGCTCCTCCCGCACCAGGCGGAAGCCGAGATTGGCGGGCGGCACGCCTTGCGCGCAGCCGCCGGCGCGGGCGTCCCGGATGAAGTCGGTGACATAGGCGCGGTGCGCGCCTTCGGCGACGCGCACGCCGCAATTCACGGTCGGCCGGCCGGCATTGCCTGTTACGTCGGTGCGCGAGCGCACGAAGCAGGTCGAGGTCCATTCCCAGACATTGCCGGCGAGATCCTCGATGCCGTGCTCGTTCGCGCCGAACTTGCCGAACGGATGGGCCGCAGTGTCGAACGGGTCGCGCTCGGATTCACGCTCGTAGCGGCTGATCCAGCGCGTCGAAGGATTGTCCGCGTCCACCGGCGCGCCGTCGTCCTTGAACCTGGAGCCCGCGGCGAAGGCCCATTCCGCGTCGCTCGGCAGGCGGTAGTGCTGGCCGGTCTTGCGCGACAGCCAGGTGGTATAGGCCTCGGCATCGTGCCAGTTCACCTGTACCGCGGGACGATCGATCGCGATCGCCACGCCGCGATCGAGTGCGCGGCAGCCGCCGTCCTGCACGCAAAGCTGATAGTCCGCTGACGAGACCTGATTGCGCATGACATGCAGCGGCTTGGTGAATCGCATCGCGCGCAGCGGCGCCTCCGCCTGCTGTCCGCCGCGCGTGAAGTCGCCGGCTTCGCGATAGGAGAAGTCGGCCGGTGCGATCCTGATCATGGCCGGCTCCGTCGCCGTGCCGCGCACGGTCATGTCCGAGACCAGGGGCGCCACCGCGATCGGGCCCGCGAGCCCGGCGGCGCAGGCCAGCAGCAGTTTCAGCTTGAATGCGATCAGCATGGTCGTCCCCCGAAAGGAAGAAGGGGCCGGTGATCACCGGCCCCTTGTCGCGTCTAGTTGGTCGCGGCCGGTATTTCAGCAGGTGCCTTCACCTGCATCATCAGATCGTCGTTCCACTTGCCTTCGACCTTGAAGTGCGCGGTGGCGCCGAGATCGGCGGCCTCGATCAGATTGTGCGTGACATAGGCGTAGATGCCGGGCTGCTGGAACTTGTACAGCGCAGCTCCCGCCGAGCCGCCGCGGATGAACCAGGTCTCGAGCCCGACCTCGGGCGCATTGCCGAACTTGCCGGTCTCCCAGACATAGTCGCCATGGCCGCCGATCAGGTGCGGACGGCTGTCGCGATTGGCCTGCGAGTGCACGATCAGCACGTTCTCGCCGACATTGGCGGTCAGTGCGTTCTTGCCAGTCAGCGCGCCGACCTTGCCGTTGAACACGACATGGGACGGAATGAGCTTCTTCATCACCTCTTCGGTCTCGGTGAAGGCTTCGCCCGGCGAGTCGTAGGACTTGAAATTACCCTTCTCGTCGCGCGGCACGTACATGTCCTGCTCGCCGATATAATAGACCTTGTCGTATTTCAGCGCGTGGCCCTTGCCGTCGTTCAGTCCCTCGCGCGGCAGCACCATCACGGCGCCGTTCATGCCGGAGACGACGTGCCAGGGGATCATCGGGCCGCCCGGCGCGCAGTGATAGACGAACACGCCGGTCTTGGTCGCCTTCCAGCGCAGCACGACCTGCTCGCCGGGATTGATCAAGGTGAGCGCGCCGCCGCCGAGCGCACCGGTCGCGGAGTGAAAGTCGATGTTGTGCGGCATGGTGTTGGTCGCGGGATTGACCAGCGTCGTCTCGACGTAGTCGCCCTCATGCACGACCATCAGCGGGCCCGGCATCGAGCCGTTGAAGGTCATCGCCTGGAAGGTGGTGCCCTTCTCGTCGATCACGACCTTCTTCTCCTCGATCGTGAGCTTGAACTCGATGATCTTGGGGCCCTGCTTGGTCGCCTGCTCGTGCGCGTGCACGAAGGGCGGGGCGACCAGCTCGACCTTTTGGCGCGGCAGTTTGAGATCGTCGGCAGCCAAGGCGGGTGTCGCCAGCATCAGGGCGGTCGCGGCGGCGCTGATCAATGCGGCTCTGCGGGTGAACATCGGAAGCATCCTTCATCTGAAAGGGTTTTGATGACGGATGCAGTGTGCGCCTGTTGCGGCAAGTGTGTTTGCGCTGCGACAAGCTTTTGCCGGATTCGCCTCCGGTGAATTCCTTAAGAGGTGTGACGAAGGCCGGACCGCCGGTGCGATGAATCCGATGCCGAGCGCATCAAGCGCGCCAAGCGGCAAATCGTTCGCATGTTCAGTTGCATTCGGCCGCGAGAATATTCGCGCGATCAGAGCAGGCGTATCGCGATCCAGACTGTGCCCCAGACCGCAAGCGACAGCGCGGCAAAGACGGCCGCCATGATGGCCAGTACGCGCACGAGATAATGTGCGCCGGTCGCGGGCGCGGCAGGGGCGGGCTGGAAATCGTCGAAGCGCGGGATGTGGCCGCGGATGCCGGCGAGCCAGAGAACGAGATCGAGCGCGAGCGACGCCATGGCCTATCTCCAGGAGAGCAATGATTAAACGCATGATCGGCCAAATCGGGCGCCCGGACTTTGAGCAAGCGCAAGGTCGCTCGCCCGAAAGCGGGTAATCCAGTGCCATCCGGGATTTGCCGTGCCACGCCGCGGCTCGATTTACGAATGGGTAAGACATGAGATTCGATCTCGCAGCGAGCTACGGCGAAGAGAGATTGCCGCGCTACACCAGCTATCCGACCGCGCCGCACTTCTCGCCGGCCATCAACGCCGATACCTACGCAAGGTGGCTGTCCGAGCTTCCCGCGGCCGCAAGCGCCTCGCTCTATCTGCACGTGCCGTTCTGCCGCGAGATGTGCTGGTATTGCGGCTGCCATACCCAGATCGCGCGGCGCGACGGTCTGATCGCGGCCTATCAGCGGACGCTGCGCAGCGAGATCGCAGAGGTCGCCGACACCATCGGCCGCCGTATCAAGGTCGAGCATATCCATTTCGGCGGCGGCACGCCGACGATCATGGCGCCGGAGGCTTTCGCCGAGTTGATGGCGCAGATGCGCCAGTCGTTCTTCGTGCTGCCCTCGGCCGAGATCGCGGTCGAGATCGATCCGAGGACGCTGACATCGGAGATGGTCGAGGCGATGCGGCTCTCCGGCGTCAACCGCGCCAGCCTCGGCGTGCAGAGCTTCGATCCGGTCGTGCAGCGCGCGATCAACCGCGTGCAGAGCTATGAGCAGACGGCGGCTGTCGTCGACATGCTCCGCGGCGCCGGCATCGCGGGCGTCAATTTCGACCTGATCTACGGGCTTCCGCACCAGACCGTCGCCTCCTGCCTCGATACCGTGCGGCAGGCGCTCGAGCTCGGGCCGGACCGCTTTTCGGTGTTCGGCTATGCGCACGTTCCCGCGTTCAAGAAGCACCAGCGGATGATCAACGAGGCGGTCCTGCCCGACGGTCTTGCGCGTCACGACCAGGCCTGCGCGATCGCCAATGCGCTGAAGGAGGCCGGCTACGTGCAGATCGGGCTCGACCATTTTGCGCGTCCCGACGACGCCATGGCCGTCGCCTTCAACGAGCGCACGCTGCGGCGCAATTTCCAGGGCTATACCACCGACAAGGGCGAAGTTCTGCTCGGCTTCGGCGCGAGCGCGATCGGGCACCTGCCGCAAGGCTATGTCCAGAACCAGGTGCAGGTCGGGGCCTATGCGCAGAGCATCGCGAGCGGCCGGCTCGCCACCGCCAAGGGCTATGGGCTCACCGACGACGATCGGCTGCGGGCCGACATCATCGAGCGCATCATGTGCGAGTTCAGTGCCGATCTCGGCGACATCTGCGCGCGCCATGGCGCGGAGCCCGAGGCGATGCTCAAATCGGCATCGCGCCTGAAGCCGCTGATCTCGGACGGTATCGTGCGGCTGGACGGTGACCGGCTTGCGGTGGCGAACGACTCGCGCTTCCTGGTCCGCAGCGTCGCCGCTGCATTCGATGCGCATCTGGATCCCGGCAAGCAGTTGCACAGCCGGGCGGTGTAGTTCATTGCCGAGAGGTCGGCATGCCCGGGCTTGTCCCGGGCATCGACGTTCTTTGCGCCGCGTTGCGAGGCTGGATGGCCGAGACAAGCCCGGTCATGACGTCCTCGAAGCATGAACCAGCTTGCGCTCCAACAAAGAAACCCGGCTCCGCTCCGCTATCGTCGCGTCTCGAACGGAGTTGTCCATGCCCTTTCGATCCGACGATCTGGTCGATGACATCATGCGTACGGCGCCGCACACGATCCGCGTGTTCCTCGCGTTCAGGATGGCCTGTGTCGGCTGTCCGATCGCGACCTTCCACACCGTGGAAGACGCCTGCCGCGAGCACGGCATCGACCAGGATAAATTCCTCGCTGCGCTGTGCGAATGCGTGCCGGCGTGAGAGGGGCCGGAGTTCGCGCTGGGCGCGCGGATTCCCGGGTGAGGGCGGACTTCCGCCGTAAGCGCAGGCGTCCTCACCCCTGATTTCAAAGGATGAGGCGGTGCCTC
This sequence comes from Bradyrhizobium sp. KB893862 SZCCT0404, assembly GCF_018130885.1. Taxonomy (NCBI): domain Bacteria; kingdom Pseudomonadati; phylum Pseudomonadota; class Alphaproteobacteria; order Hyphomicrobiales; family Nitrobacteraceae; genus Bradyrhizobium; species Bradyrhizobium sp. KB893862 SZCCT0404. The sequence continues at coordinate 176,532 of NZ_JAFCLT010000013.1, read as the reverse complement.
TTCACCTCTCCCCGCCTGCGGGGAGAGGTCGGATTGCACCGCTAGATGCAATCCGGGTGAGGGGGTACAGGTCTCTCGACGATCTGACGCGCGGAGAGAAGCCCCTCACCCTAAACCTCTCCCCGTAAGAACGGGGAGAGGGAATACGTCACGCCGGCCCGCTGTCCGCCGTCCGCTCGGCCAGCACCACGATCCTGTGGGGATCGCGCAGGATGATGCGCTGGCGGCCGCTCTCGACGAGGCCCTGGCTCTCCCAGCCGCTCAGGATGCGGCTCACCGTATGCAGCGTGGTGCCGGTCATCTGCGCGATGTCCTGGCGGCTGATCGGGAAGTCGATCTCGATGCCGTGGTCGAGCTTCTTGCCGGATTGTTTTGCCAGCCGCAGCAGCACATGCGCGACGCGCTGCTCGACCTGCTGGGTCGACATTTCCAGGATGCGGGTGTGGCTCTCCTGAAGCCGTGCGCCGACGGTCTGGAGCGTGTTGGCGGCGAGCGACGGAAATCGCTCGACCAGCCGCGGCCAGGCCGAATTCGGCCAGATCAGCACCACGCTGTCGTCGACGGCCATCGCCGTCGCGGGGTAACGCGCGGCGCCGATCGCCATCGCGAGCCCGAACGTTTCGCCGGGGGCGACATAGCGCACCACGATCTGCTCGCCGGTCGGGGTGGTCTTGGCCGCGCGGACATGGCCGTGCAGCAGCAGGAAGAAGGACTGCGCGTCCGCGCCCTGCTCGAAGATGGCGGTGTTCTTCGGGTAGCGCGCCGAGCGTGCCTCGCGCAGGATCTCCTCGAGGTCCTCCGGCTTGACCCCGGCGAACAGCGGCAAATGCGCAACCAGCGATGTGTCGACCTTGGCCATTCTGCCTCCTTGGCATCAGGGAGTGTGATGGCACCTGCAATCGACTTGCAGTTTGCGATAGCGCAAAACCGGGCACCCGGGACGGCAGTATTTTTCCAAGTGACTATTCAAGTAACGGTCTGGAATTGACAGGAGTTGCCCCATGGCTGGCGCCCGATCCCGTAATTTTGAGGGCTGGCCGCTGTTTGCGAACAGTTTTCGGCCCTTTTTCCTGCTTGCCGCCATTCAGGCGGGGCTCTCGATCCTGGCCTGGCTGCCGATGTTCTACGGCGAGCTGTCAGTCAGCTCCGCCTTCGCGCCGCGCGACTGGCACGTCCACGAGATGCTCTATGGCTTCCTGCCGGCCGTCATCACCGGTTTTCTGTTCACGGCGATCCCGAACTGGACCGGGCGGCTGCCGATCCAGGGCACGTCGCTGGGCGCGCTGCTGGTGGTCTGGCTTGCCGGACGCGCTGCGGTGACGTTGTCGGCCGAGGTCGGCTGGGCATTCGCGCTGGTCGTCGATGCCGCCTTCCTGGCGCTGGTCGTCGCCGCTGCGACGCGCGAGATCATCGCGGGCGGCAATTGGCGCAATTTGCCGGTGGTCGTGCTGGTGCTCGTGCTGCTCGCCGGCAATGTCGGCTTCCATCTCGAAGCCCATTACGCGGGCGCGGCCGATGTCAGCATCCGGCTCGGGATCGGCGTGGTGATGCTGCTGATCGCGCTGATCGGCGGCCGCATCATTCCGAGCTTCACCCGCAACTGGCTGGTCAAGTTCAACCCCGGCCGCCTGCCGGTGCCGTTCGGACGTTTCGACGGCGCGGTGATCGGATCGAGCGCGCTGGCGCTGATCGCGTGGATCGCGGCGCCGCTGAACATGATCACCGGCGTCGTGATGGCGCTCGTCGGCGTGCTGCACCTGATCCGGATGGCTCGCTGGGCCGGCGATCGCACCACGCGCGAGCGGCTGCTGCTGATCCTCCATGTCGGCTATGTCTTCGTGCCGCTCGGCTTCATCCTGAACGCGCTGGCCGCCTTCGGCGAGCTGCCGCCGAGCGCGGGCATTCATGCCTGGATGGCGGGCGCGGCCGGGACGATGACGCTTGCGGTGATGACCCGCGCGAGCCTCGGCCACACCGGCCAGGCGCTGACGGCGGCACCGGCGACGCAAGGCATCTATGCCGCGATCATCATCGCGGCGCTGGCGCGGGTCGGCGCGGTGGTGCTGCCGGCGCATGGCGATCTGCTGCTGCACATCGCGGCCTGCGGCTGGATCGTCGCATTCCTCGGCTTTGCCATTGCGTTCGGCCCGCTGCTTGCCGGCAGCCCGCGGCGCGCCCTCGCCATCATGGGCGTGCCGGCCCCGGCACGCTGAAATATTCCGCTGGGGCGTAACAAGCACCGTCATCGATCCGAAACTATCGTTCGAGCTGCGCCTGCTGCTAGGCTGGCGTGGCAACACGATCGAGGAACGGATCGATGATCGGCGAAGTCGTGGTGATTGGCGGCCTGAATTTGCGGGATGGCGTCTCGATCGAGGCGTACGAACGACTCGGCGAACGCATGTACGAGATCGTCAGCGGCCTTCCGGGCTTCCTGTCGGTCAAGTCGTTCAAGGCCGACGATGGCGAGGAACTGACCGTGTTTCGATTTGCTTCGGAAGAGGCGCTCGAGGCCTGGCGCACGCATCCGGAGCATATCGAGGCCATGAAACGGGGGCACGCCGAATTCTATGCCAGCGGCCGTTTGCAGATCTGCAAGGTCATCCGCGAGGTCGGTCCGTTCGAGCACGCCTGAATTGCGTATGAGCTCAAGCCGCTGTGGCCGACGGCAGACCGGCCGGCGGCAGCGGCCGCACGCCCTTGCGCCATGCCGTGATGGTGCAGCCGAAGCGGCCGCGGAACCAGCGCGCCATCGCGCTTTGCGCCGAGAAGCCGAGCTGCGTGGCGATATCGGCCAGCGGCCGGCCGGGATCGTCGATCAGCTGGACCACGAGATCGGCGCGCTGCGCGTCGAGGATGGCCGAGAAGCTGGTGCCCGATGCGGCGAGGTGGCGGTGGATGGTGCGGCGGGTGCAGGCGAGATGCTCGGCCACGCGCTCCACGGTGCAGTCGCCACTGGCGAGCAGGATCCGCACCACCTCGTCGACCTTCCCCTCCCAGCTTGTCGGCCGCGTCTCGATCGCCTCGATCCGCTTGCGCAGGTAGTTCGCGATGAGGGGATGTGCGCTCGGAATCCGCCGCTCCATGTCGTGCGCCGACAGCAGGATCGCATCCTCACCGGCATTGAACGTGACGCGGCAGCCGAAGAAGTCGCGATAGCGCTTGCGGTCGTGCGGCGGCGGATAATGCAGATGCACTTCCAGCGGCCGCCAGTCGCTGCCGAACAGCGACTGGATGATGCGGTGGATGCTGCCGAGCGCCATGTCGATCGATTGGCGCGGCGCGCTTGGTTGCCGGCCGCGCAGGTGCAGGGTGAGGGTCACGGTCTTGCCGTCCCTGACGACGTCGAGCTTCATCCCGTCGTGATGAACATGGATGAAGCGCGAGAACGCCTCGATGGCCTCGCCGACGGTCGCCTGTTCGCGCACGATCAGGCCGACCGCGCCGAAATTGGTCAGCCCGCCACGCTCCGCGAGCCTCAGGCCGAAATCTTCGGCGCCGGACGCCTCTGCCGACAATTCGAGCAGGCGGCGCAGGCTGGTCACGGCAATGGGCGTATCCGGCTTGTCGAGCACGGCCAGCGGCAGCCTGACCTTGCGCATCATCTGTCTGGGATCGAGCCCGACCGACCGGGCGACCTCCGGGTAATAGCTCAAGCCTGCGCTGCGAATGAGGTCCGTCATGCGAACCGTTCCTGCCAGCCATTCCCGCAGATGTCCCGAAATGTAAAGTTTCTGTCCCGATCCGTCAAATCCGGGAACTGGGTGGAACATACATAAGTGAAAGCGAAGCACCGGCGTGAATGCGGTGCTGATTGACGGCGGGGCGCGACGGAGCCCCCGGCCGTCTCGTTTCATTTGACCAAGACATTGCTGGATCGGGATTATGCCGGGGAACACGCTTTCCAAGGGCGAGGTATTCGTCATCGACACTGACGCAGCCTCCCGCGAACAACTCTCCAATGCGCTCCAACAGAGCGCCTATGACGTGATCTGCTTCGCCGATGGCGCATCGCTGTTGTCGGAAGCCAGGACGCGGATGCCGGCCTGCGTGCTGCTGGAGATGCCGCCGGATCGCTCCGCCCTCGATGTGCTGAAGCGGCTGCGCGAGGAGAATTGCATGGCGCCGGTGCTGGTGACGTCGGCCAACGGCAGCATCGCCATGGCGGTCGACGCGATCAAGAGCGGCGCGGCCGACTTCATCGAGAAGCCGTTCCGCACCCACGACATCGTCGGCCGGATCGATGCGGCCATCGACGAGTTCGCGCAGCCTGGCGCGAGCCGGCAGCGCTGGCTGCCCGGCTGCGAGCCCCTGACGGGCCGCGAAGGCGACGTGCTCGAGCATCTCGCCGCCGGCCTCACCAACAAGGAGATCGCCCGTCGCATGCATCTGAGCGCGCGGACGGTCGAGGGCTATCGCGCCAGCGTCTTGAAGAAGGCCGGCGCCAAGAACGTCACCGATCTGCTCCGCCGCATCTTCGGCCAGGGCGCGCCCACCCAGGCTTGACGATCTCCGCCGCGGACGCCGATGCGTTCCGCGGCCTTGCTGCCGCCGCAGCGGCGCCCCACGGAAACCCCAATCGAACCAGTTCCTTCCCTGCCGCGTCCAACCATGTTGGCGAGGCATTCGATCGCACGCGTCCGGCTGGCGGCGCGGCGATACCGGCAGGAGGGATCTTATGCGCATCACCGCAAGATATTTGGCAACGACGAGCCTGGTCCTTGTGACCATGGCGATGGCATCGCCGTCATGGGCCGCCGATTTGGACGCCAATTCGACGATCGATACCGTCACCGTCTATCCCGATGGCGCCACCGTGACCCGGATCATCTCGATCGATCTGCCGTCGGGTGACTCGACGCTTGTCGCCAAGGACTTCCCGCTCGGTCTCGATAGCTCCTCCATCCGGGTGGAGGGTGAGGGCGGCGCCAAGCTCACCATCGGCACCATCGATGCGCGGCCGCCGCGCGCGGCGCCGGTCAATCTGCCGGAGCTGGACAAGCGCATCGAGGCCCTGAACGACCAGCGCGCCGATCTGCAGGGCTCGATCGACTCGGCCAATGCCCGGCGCAAGTTCGCGGAGCATTTTGCGGAAGCGGCCCCCGTCGGTATCGGCGAGAAGGGCGAGGCGCGGCCGATCGCCGAATGGCGCACGGCCTTCACCGCAGTCGGCGACGAAATCGCGAGCGCCGACACCGCCATCCGCGAGGCCACGCGCAAGATCCGCGAGATCGACCGGCAGATCGCCCAGCTCGACGTCGAGCGCAAGGCCAAGCCGCCGAGCAAGCTCGAGGTCCGCATGGACATCGCCGCGCCGGCCGCGACCAAGGCGACGCTCCGGGTCACCTATAATGTGCGCAACGCGCGCTGGCTGCCGCTCTACGACGCCCGGCTCGACACCGGCGCCAAGGACCGCAAGCCGCAGCTCGAGCTGGTCCGCCGCGCCGAGATTACGCAATCGACCGGGGAGGACTGGTCGAATGTCACGCTCGGCGTCTCCACGGTCCGCATCAACCGTGGCGGCAGCGCGCCGGAGCTGAACACGCTCGTCGCGCAATATCCGCAACCGCCGAAGCCGATGGCACTTGGAGCGGCCTCGGACCTGGCAAGGCCCGCACCCGTATCGCGCCAACGCTCGGCGCAGGTCGAGTCCATGTCGAAGGTCGCCGAGGCGGCCGAGCCGCGCGAGCGCGCCGACGAGCAGCAGGCCGTCGCCGAGATCGGCGACTTCCAGGCTACCTTCAAGATTCCCGGCCGCGTCAGCCTCGGCGCCGCCGAGGGTGCGAAGAGCCTGCGCATTGCTTCCACGACCGTGACCGCCGATCTCGCGGTGCGCGCGGCGCCGGTGCTGGATCCCACCGCCTTCCTCGAAGCCAGCTTCAAGCAGACGGATGAGGCGACGCTGCTGCCGGGCAAGGTCGCGATCTACCGCGACGGCGTCTTCGTCGGCCGCGGCAAGATTTCCGCCTCCGCCAAGGACGACATCGTGCGGCTCGGCTTCGGCGCCGACGACAAGGTCAAAATCGAGCGCGCCGTGATCAAGCGCAACGAGGGCTCGGCCGGCCTCCTCGTGACGACGTCGAAGACCGACGAGCGCACGTTCAAGACCACCGTCCGCAACGGTCATGATTTCCCGATCAAGGTCGCGATCGAGGATCAGCTGCCGGTGAGCGAGAGCGAGGACATCGTCGTCGAGATGCTGCCCGCGACCACGCCGCCGACCGCAAGCAACATCCGCGACAAGCGCGGCGTGCTGGAATGGTCGTTCGACGCCAAGCCCGGCGAGGCCCGCGACATCAACTTCGCCTGGCGCATCCGCTGGCCGAAGGACAAGGGCATGGTGATCGTGCCGGCAGGGTAGGCTACCGGCCACGAACGAGGTGCGCCCCCTCTCCCGCGTGCGGGAGAGGGTTGGGGTGAGGGCTCTCTCCTCTAGGGGATTGTCCCATTGCGGAGACACCCTCTCCCCAGCCCTCCCCCGCAAGCGGGGGAGGGAGCGCACTGCCTCTGCCGAAGCAACGAAATCTCGTCAAAGCTTTGGCGGCGGCCCCGCCGCCCGCATCGACTGCGGCAGCACGTACGGCACGCCGTCGGCCTGATGGACGACGGCGTCGATCTCGAAAATATCGCGGATGGTCTCGCGCGTGACGACCTCGGCGCGCGGGCCGTCGGCGGCGAGCCTGCCGCCGTTCAGCACGACGATCCGGTCGGCGAAGCGGATCGCGAGGTTCAGGTCGTGCAGGATCGCGATCACGGCCGTGCCGCTGCTCGCGCGGCGGCGGGCGGCTTCGACGAGGTCGATCTGGTGGCGCAGGTCGAGGCTCGAGGTCGGCTCGTCCAACAGAAGAAGTCCCGGTCCATGCTCGACCTCGCCGCAGGCGAGCTGCACCAGCACGCGGGCGAAATGAGCGCGCTGCTGCTCGCCGCCCGACAGCGTCGGCAATTGCCGCTCGCGGAAATGCGACAGGCCGACCTCGTCCAGCGCGGCCTCGACCAGCCTGCCTGCCTCGCGCGCACTGCGCTCGCCGGCGCCCATCAGCACGATCTCCTCGACCGTGAAGGGGAAGGTGACATTGATGTGCTGAGACAGCATCGCGCGGCGCGCTGCGAGCTCCCGCGGCGTGTAGCTGCCGATGTCGCGCTGCTTCAGCCGCACCTCGCCCTCGCTCGGACGGAGATCGCCGGACAATAGCCGCAGCAGCGTCGACTTGCCGGCGCCGTTCGGGCCGATGATGGCGACCATCTCGCCGGCCGCGACGGTCACGCTGACGCCGTCGAGCAACGTCGCGCGGCCGGCGCGCTTGATCAGGCCACTTGCCTCGATCACGGCGCTCATAGCGCGGCGAGCCCGCGCTGCCGCAGCAGGATGCCGAGGAAGACCGGTGCACCGACGGCGGCGGTCAAGATGCCGATCGGCATCTCCGCGGGCGCCACGATGGTGCGCGCCAGCGTATCGGCGCCGACCATCAGGATCGCGCCGAGCAGCACGGACGCCGGCAGTAGCATCCTATGCGCCGGTCCGATGACGAGGCGGAGCAGATGCGGCACCACGATGCCGACGAAGCCGATCACGCCGCTGATCGAGACCGCAACGCCGGTCATGGCGGAGACCATGACGATCGAGATTCTCTTGAGACGCTCGACGTCGACGCCGCCGTGAAAGGCGTCGGCTTCGCCGAGCACCAGCAGATCGAGGCCGCGCGCGATGAAAGCGCAGGCCGCGAGCCCGATCAGGAGGACCGGCGCGAGCACGGCCGCCTTGGTCCAGGTCGCGCCGCTCATCGAGCCGAGCATCCAGAACGTGATGTCGCGCAACTGGCGGTCGTCGGCGATGAACACCAGCAGCCCGATGCCGGCATTGGTGATGGCGGTGATGGCGACGCCGGCGAGCAGGAAGATCGCGATCGAGGTGCGCCCCGCGCGGCTGGAGATGCCGTAGAGGATGGCGGTCGTCGCCAGCGAGCCCGCGAAGGCGGCGAGCGGCAGCAGCTCGGTCTGGAGGAAACGCAGCGTCTCGCCGAAGCGCGAATCCGTGAACACGATCGCGCTGGCGGCCGCGAGCGCGCCGCCGCTGGAGACCCCGACGAGCGCGGGATCGGCGAGCGGATTGCGGAACAGGCCCTGCATGATCGCGCCGGCCGCCGCCAAGAGCCCGCCGACCATCGCGGTCGCGGCAATGCGGGGAATGCGGATCGACCACAGCACGAGCTTGTCGCGCGCCGTCATGGGATCGGGAGTAGCGTTGCCGGCAAAGCCGAGCGCCGCCGGAAGCCGGGAAAGGGGAATGCCGGCTGCGCCGACCGTCAATGCAACGATGGCCGTGCAGACCAGTATTACGAGCAGGGCGGGAATCGCGACCGGCACGAACCGGCGTCCCGCGCCGGCTCGTCGCAGGCTCCGCGGCTCCGTCCTGGCCGCCACGCTCATTGCCGGCAGTTCGCCGCCGACAGCGCCGATTTGAAGGCGCCGCCATCGGCCAATGCCGGATAGAGCTTGACGGAGAGGTCGCGCGCGGCCGCGGCCGTGCGCGGCCCGAAGCCGAGCAGATAGAGCCCGTCCATGGTGATGAAGCTCTTGTTGGCCGCGACCGGCGTCAGCGCGAAGCCGGGATGGGTGTAGACCGCGTCGGCCTGCAGCGAGTCCTTGCCGCGCTCGATCGACAGCACGACTTCCGGCTTCGCGGCCACGATCGCCTCGTCGCCGATGACCTTGTAGCCGTCATAGTCGTCGACCGCGTTGGTGGCGCCGGCGAGCTGGATGATCTCGTCGGCGGCGGTCTTGTGGCCCGCGACCATCGCGCGCCCGTTCTGCAGCGACATCACGAACATCACGCGCACCGGCTTCGTCACCTTGGCGCGCAGCGTGCGAAGCTGGGCGAGATCGGCGCCGACCGCCGCGCTGAGGCACGCGGCGCGCGCATCGACGCCCATGGCGTGACCGACCAGCTTGATCTTCTCGAGCAGGCCGTCCTCGGAGAAGGTCTCTGGCACCAGCACCAGCGGCACCTTCGCCGTCTCCAGCAGGTCCATGGTCTCGCGCGGACCCGAGCCCTGGATCGCCAGGATCAGCGTGGGGTTGAGGCCGAGCACGCCTTCCGCAGAGATCTGGCGCATGTAGCCGACATTGGGTTTGTCGTGCAGCGCCGCCGCCGGATAGAGGCTGGTGGTGTCGACGCCGACCAGCCGGCTTTCCAGCCCGAGCGCATAGAGGATCTCGGTGATCGCGCCGCCGATCGAAACCGTGCGCGCGAAGTCGGCAACGGTGACGTCGCGATTGCGCGCGTCGTGGACGGTGACGCCGGCCGCATGCGCGCTCGATGCAAGCGCGATGGCGCCGGACAGCACGAGGTTTGCGAGGGTGCGACAAAATGTCATTACAGGTTACTTCGTCAGGATCAGCTTGTTCTGCGAGGTGAGACGGAGGCGATAGCTGTCCTCGCCATGTGCGATGATGATCTCGCGCTCATGCGCAAACAGCTCGCGGCTGTCGATCCGGCTCCCCCGCATGGTGAGAGTTCTCGTTGCCGCAGAAGGACTTTGTGCAGGTCCTGCCGCATCGCCGCCATTGTCTCCCGGTGTCGCTGGCATTGTGAGTGTGATGCGCTTTCGTAAATTCAGATACTGCCTGCTTGTACAGGCGGCATCAGGCGCATTCCAACGGCGGCGATTTACAATTGATATAAACTGCAACCTGGCGTCATTGACCGTCAGAGTGTTGCCACGTAACCAAATAAGGCAGCGGGCCGGGGAGCCCGCACCACAAATAGCCAGCCAGTCGCTCGCCTCGTGCGGCGCACGCCAGCCAAACTAAGACAATGATGATTGGGTTGGGGTTATGGCTGACGGGGCTAGGTATTCGCGCGCCCTGATTTTGGGCGCGTCGGTGGTTTCAATCGCGGCAGTGATGCCGGCAAGCGGCTTTGCGCAGACCGCTTCGTCACAGAGCGAAAGCGCCTCACCAAAGCAGGCCAAGCGCAAGCCGGCCAGGCCGCAAGCCGCGCAGCAGGCGACGCCTGACGCGTTGAACGCGCGCGCCCAGGCCGGCGGCACGGCGCCGGTTCAGGTGCTCGACACCATCACGGTCGCCGCGACCAAGACCAAGGAGCGTGCGATCGACGCGCTTGCGCCCGTCAGCTCGATCACGCTCGACCAGATCCAGGGAATTCAGCCGAACCGGCTGTCGGGAATCTTCTATGCCGTGCCCGGCGTGTCGTTCCAGGAGCGCGGCGACGATCCCGCGACCGTCATCAACATCCGCGGCCTGCAGGAGTTCGGGCGCGTTGCGGTGGTCGTCGATGGTGCGCGGCAGAACTATCAGCGCACCGGTCACAACGCCAACGGCTCCTTCTTCCTCGATCCTGAATTGATCGGCGGCGTCGACGTCGTGCGGGGCCCGACCGCGAACATCTACGGCTCCGGTGCCATCGGCGGCCTGGTCTCGTTCCGCACCAAGGACATCGATGATGTGGTGCGTCCCGGCGAGCGCTGGGGTGTCGATCTCTCGGGCTCCTACGGCTCCAACAACAATCGCGGTCTCGGCTCGGTATTCGGCGGCGTGCGCGCCACGCCCGACGTCGATATCTTCGGCGGCGCGGTCTACCGCACGCAAGGCAATTACAAGGACGGCAACGGCACCGAGATCGGCAACACCGGCAACCAGGTTGAGGCCGGACTGCTGAAGCTCACGGTCCGTCCCGCCCTTGGCCACGAGGTCAAGTTCGGCGCCGTCTTCCAGGACTATCAATACGATATCGGCCAGTTCAACAGGGGGCCGGTCGCGACCGCAGCCCAGCGCGCGCTCTATCAGGGCTCGTCGGTCTACGCGTCCGACGCCAAGAACTACACCGGCACGATCACCTGGAACTATTCGCTGCCGAGCGACAATCTGTTCGACTCGCACGTGTCGGTCTACGGCAACCGCGTCGATAACGACCAAACCAAGACGTACCACTATTCGACCTCGGGTGCGGCCCTGTGCGGCACCGGCAATTTCGGCAACAACATCTCCGGCTGCGTCGGCGACAAGCGCGGCTATGTCCTCAACACGTTCGGCATCGATGCCAACAACACCACGCGCTTCAATGTCGGCGACTGGCGCAACGCGCTCACCGTCGGCTTCGATGCGTTCCAGGACGACGTGATCACGACCGACAGCCGTGGCAATTCCAACATCACCACGCCGAGCGGCATCCGCACGGTGTCGGGCGGATTCCTGCAGTTGAAGCAGAACTACAGCACCTGGTTCGAGGCCGTGAGTGCAATCCGCTACGATCGCTACGACCTGGAATCGGGCAAGACCAACGGCAGCGGCGACCGCTTCTCGCCGAAGATCACCCTCGGCGTCACGCCCGTTCCCGGCTTCCAGCCCTATGTGAGCTATGCCGAAGGCTACCGTGCCCCGTCGATCACCGAAACCGTGATCTCCGGCGCGCACGCGACCGGCGGCGGACCGGCGCTCTTCCCCTGCCCGGACGGCACCGTCGGCCTGTTCTGCTTCCTGCCCAACCCGAACCTTCGTCCCGAGATCGGCAAGAACAAGGAAGTCGGCTTCAATCTGAAGTACGACAACATCTTCAGCGCCAACGACTCGTTCCGCGGCAAGATCAATTTGTTCCGCAACGACGTCAGCGATTACATCGACCTCGTTTCGTTCGGCTTCGTGACCTTCCCCGGCGTCGGCTCGTTCGCGCAGTACTACCAGTATCAGAACATCGCGCAGGCCCGCATCCAGGGCTTCGAAGCGGAGACGATGTACGATGCCGGCAACTGGTTCGTCGGTGTCGCCGGCCACTACATCCAGGGCAAGAACGCCGTGACCAATGTCGGGCTCGCGACCATCACCCCGCGCAAGGTCGTCACCACCGGCGGCGTCCGGCTGCTCGACCGCTCGCTGGTCCTGTCGGCGCAGTGGGCCTCGTACGGTCCGAACAACGACGTGCCCGCCGGCTATCTGCCCGCGACCGGGTACGAGCTGGTCAATCTGTACATGACCTACAACGCGACCAGGGACATCGTGTTCACGGCTTCGATCGACAACCTCCTGAACCAGTACTACCGGCCCTACGCCATTCCGGGCAGCTCCACCGACGGCACCTCGCAGAACGACGTGCTGTGGTCGAGCCCGGGACCGGGCCGGGTCTACAAGGCCGGCATGAAGATCCACTTCGGAGGCGCGTGAGCCAAAGGCACCGCAACACCATCCACTTCCGCCGGGCCGCGCTGATGCTCCAGCGCGGCTTCGGCGCGTTTTCGATTTGAGAGCAAGGAGAGACCTCACATGTTCATCGCGATGAATCGTTTCCAGGTGAAGCTCGGCTCGGAAGCCGCGTTCGAGACCGTCTGGCGCACCCGCGAGTCCTATCTCGGCAGCATGGCCGGCTTCGTCGAATTCCACCTGCTCAAGGGGCCGGCGCTCGAGGATCACACGCTGTATTCCTCGCACACGGTGTGGGTCGACAAGGCCGCCTTCGAGGCCTGGACGAAGTCGGACGAATTCCGCCGCGCCCATGCGCGCGCCGACAACAAGACCGGGGAGAGCCTCTATCTCGGCCACCCCAAGTTCGAGGGGTTCGAGGTCATCATGACCGAGCGCAAGACGAACGCGGCCGCCTAGGCCTCGGCTGATCACGAAAGGGATACGGACATGCTGAACACCGATCTCGCCGATCTCAAGGCGTACATGGCCGACAATCCCGGCGCGGTGATCGAGGACGTCGCGCGCGAGCGCAGGGTCACCGCGCGTGCGGTGATCGAGGCGTTGCCGTCGTCCATGGTGCGCATCGGTGGCGGCGATCATTTCGCCGCTGCCATGCAGGACATCGCGGAATGGGGCGAGGTCACGCTGATCGTCCACACCGATGACGCGATCTTCGAGTTCACCGGGGCGGTGCCGGCGGGCGAGATCGGCCGCGGCTATTTCAACCTGATGCAGCCGAAGGGATTGCACGGCCATCTCAGGCACGAGCGCTGCGCGGCCGTCGCTTTCGTCGAGCGTCCCTTCATGGGCAAGACGTCGGCCTTCGTCGCCTTCGTCAACGCCGATGGCGGCATCATGTTCAAGGTCTTCGTCGGTCGCGACGAGGCCCGGGCGCTGCGCGCGGACCAGCTGCTGCGGTTCCGTCAGCTCGCGGACCGGATCGCGGCGTAGCTTCTCTTCTGTCGGGAGATCAGGATGCAAAGCAAAGTTGAGCTTCGGCACGTGATCCTGGCAACTGCCCTGACGCTCGCGCCGGCGCCGGCCTTCGCGATCGACGAGGCGCTGTTGCCGCGCAATCTGTCGCCCTGGGGTATGTTCCTGGGCGCCGACATCGTCGTGAAGGCGGTGATGATCGGGCTCGCCATCGCCTCGCTGGTGACGTGGACGGTGTGGCTGGCCAAGACCATCGAGCTGCGCCGCAAGGGCACGCTCGCCGTCCAGCGCACCCGCGCGCTCGAAGGCAGGATGAAGTTGGCGGAGGCGGCGGAGCGGATCGGGGATGCGCACGATGCAGTTGCCCAGCTCATCCAGTCCTGCGCGAAGGAAGCCGAGCTTTCCGGCGGCGTCGTCGATGACGGTCTTCAGGAGCGCGTGGCGCTGCGGCTGGAGCGGGTCGAGGCGGCGATGTCGCGGCAGATCGCGCGCGGCACCGGCGTGCTCGCGACCATCGGCGCCACCGCGCCGTTCGTCGGCCTGTTCGGCACGGTCTGGGGCATCATGAATTCCTTCATCGGCATCTCCGAGAGCCACACCACGAGCCTTGCCGTGGTCGCGCCCGGCATCGCGGAGGCGCTGCTCGCCACCGCCCTCGGCCTCGTGGCGGCGATTCCGGCGGTGGTCATCTACAACCATCTCGTCCGCGGCATCGCCAATTACCGCGCATTGCTGGGCGACGCCTCGGCCCAGTTGATGCTGCTGGTCAGCCGCCAGCGCGACCACAGGGAGTTTCGCCTGGCACGGGCGGCGGAGTAGGCCATGGGCGCGAAGCTCGGTGCACGCATGGGATCGCCGCTCAGGCGCGGCGACCCCGGTGATCTCGACGTCACCCACGAGATCAACGTCACGCCGTTCATCGACGTGATGCTGGTGCTGCTGATCATCTTCATGGTCGCAGCCCCGCTCGCCACCGTCGACATCGGGGTCGAATTGCCCGCGACCGCGGCTGAACCTGCGCCGCGCCCGGACAAGCCTGTCTTCGTGACGGTGAAGCCGGATCTCACCGTTGCCGTCGGCGAGGACACGATGGCGCGCGACGGTCTTGCCGCCGCACTCGCAGCCGCCACCCAGGGGCGCAAGGACGAGCGCATTTATCTGCGCGCCGACAAGGCGGTGAGCTACGGCGACCTGATGGAGGTGATGAACACTTTGCGCAATGCCGGCTATCTCAAGGTCGCGCTCGTCGGCCTCGACGGACGCAGCTGATGGCCGCCGCGAACGCCTTTGCCCTGCACGAGCCGCTCGGCGAGGGCGAGGCCGCGCGCTGGGGCGTCTCGGCGGGCGTGATCGTGGCGCTGCATATTGCCGCCGCGGTGCTGGCCATGAGCTGGATCAAGTCGCAGCCGGAGCAGGGCGTCAGCCTGCCGGCAATCATGGTCGACATGTCGCCCGTGACGTCGGCCCCGCAATCGACGCCGCTCGACCTCGCGCCGGGGCCGGTGATGGAGCAGGCGGACGCCTCTCCGCCGGATCAGTCCGTGCCGCAGGCCGTCGAGGAGACCATCGCGCCGACGCCGCCGCAGGAAAAGCCTGACGTGGTGGCGCCGCCCGAACAGAAGCTGAAGCCGGCCGAGGCGGAGCCCGCCAAGGCGGTCGCCGAGACCAGGCCCGAGCCGGTCAAGCCGAAAGTGGTGCGTCCCGACGCCAGGAAGCCCAGTCACACGACGCCTGCGCCGCGCACCACCGCCTCGCCGCGTGCGGAGCGGCAGGCGCCCGCCGCATCGGCGGTGAGTACCGGCGCGTCGGCGGCAGCGATCGCTTCCTATAACCAGATGGTGGCCGCGCATTTGCAGCGCTTCAAGCAATTCCCGCCGGCCTCGAAGGCGGCCGGCGAGCACGGCGTGTCGCGCCTGAGCTTTACGCTGAACCGCAGCGGCCAGGTTCTCGGCAGCCGTCTTTCCGGTTCGGCCGGCTATGCGGCGCTCGACGCCGAGACCATGGCGATGGTCCGCCGTGCGCAGCCATTCCCGGCATTCCCGCCCGAGATCACGCACGCCACGATGAGCTTCTCCGTGCCGATCTCGTTTGCGATCCGGTAGCGAAGCCCTTCACCGCGGGGGGGGGCGGGGCGAGGAGCAGTCCCCGCGGACGCACCGAGAGTGCGGGAACTGAGTTCTATCCTCGTCATTGCGAGCGCAGCGAAGCAAGCCAGGCTGTCTCCGCGGAACGATTCTGGATTGCTTCGCTGCGCTCGCAATGACGGAGGATGAGGCGCCGTGGTCGCTTCCAACCCTCTCCCGTAGGAGCGGGGAGAGGGAGGGAGTTGTGAGCGCGCCGCCTTACTTCGCCTTCAGGAAGTCGGCGACTTCGAGCAGCATGAACTCGTCGTCGTCGGCCTTGTTGGGATCGCGGCTGGACGAGAACGGCAGGTTATTGTCGTTGCCGACGATGATGTGGGTGTCGTCGACGCGATCGACGTTCTCGATGGTGAAGAACGGGAAGGTGTAGACACCGTCATTGAGCGGCTTGCGCGCCTTCTTGTCGGGGTCCTGGATCTTCATCAGGTCGATATAGCCGATCTTGCGCACGGGCTTGCCGACATTGGCGTCCGAGAGCTCGATCTTGTAGATGCGCTTGAACTTGGCGAGATCCGGGAAGCAATTTTCGCCGCGAGTCCCTTGCGGGCAGGCCTTGTCGGCGGTGCCTTCGCCGTTGTCGCGCTCGATGATGAGACCGGCGGTCGGGTCGATCATGTTGAAATCGCCGATGGCATTGCCGTTCTGCTCGAACACATACTGCCAGTAGCGGCCGGTGAACTTCTCCGCGGCGACGTCGAATTCGAGGATGCGGGAGGCTTCCTTGCCGTCGACCTTTTCCCAGTCCTTCTTGTCGGCATCCCACAGCGGGCCCTCGAGCAGGCCGTAGATGAACTTGCCGTCCTTCGAGGCGGCGAAGCCCTCATAGCCCTTGGAGCGGCGCAGGTTGACGTTGGTGTAGGTCGCGCCCGGCGCGCCGGGCGTCGCGACGGCCCAGTTGTCCGGCGAGCGCACCGGCTTGCCGTCGGCAACCGTCTCGAACACGCCGAGGATCTTGCCGGTCTTGTCCGCCTTCAGGATGTAGGGGCCGAACTCGTCGCCGATCCAGAAATTCTCGCCGATGATCTGGAAGCCCTCGGTGTCGAAATCGGAGCCGGTGAGGTAGCGCTTCTGGGTGTCCTCGTGCACGATGCGGAAGGGCACCTTCTTGTCGGGATCGTGCAGGAAGATGGTCTCCTGGCGCTCGATCTTGCCGTTCGCCCAATCCATCTTGTAGCGGTTGAGGTACAGCATCGAATCCGGCGAGTTGGCGCGCGCGCCCATGCCGTTGTCGGTGATCACCCAGTAGCTGCCGTCGGGCATGTGCTTGATGCCGGAGTGGCCCTGCAGCGGCTGGCCCTTGAACGGCAGCGACACGCCGGTCGGACGCTCATAGGACTTGCCCATCACGGTGCCGAGCGCGTCGACGCGCTTGCCGGTGGTGTATTTGCCGGAGGTCTTGAGATCGGCGGGGGCGTCGGCCGGCGCGTCGATGAAGGTGGCGGCCGGCATTACCACGTGGCCGGCGAGCTTGGCCGGGAATTCGCCCTCGCTCTGCGCGAGCGCGGTGCTCGCGGTAAGAATGATCGTTGCGACGGTGCTGAGAAAAGTCGCGCGCATGTGCGTCTCCTGTTAGCGGACGACGCCTTATGCGGATTGCGTGTTGCAGTTTTGTGAAAGCGGGCGAAAGGCCGCAGGGCGGCTATTCGCATACCGCTTCACACGCCTTCATAGACGAGCCTGGTGAAGAAGCCGGGATCGACGAGAAACTGCCCATACCTTGCGTCGAATGCGGCCGTGGGCTTGGCGGCAACAATCTCGTCGCGCGACTTCCCCTGTTTCTTGAGGTTGCCGACATTGTCCCTGATCGTAACCAGCATGTCGCGGAATGCCTGCAGCTCCGCCTTGTTGCTGACGGGCTTGCCGTGACCGGGAATGATGATGGTGTCGTTGTTGGCCACCGCCAGATTGGCGTCGGAGGCCGCGATCATGCCGTCGATGCTGCCGCCGGTCGAATAGTCGATGAACGGATAGATGTCGTTCCAGTAGGTGTCGCCGACATGCAGGACGTTGGCCTCGGTAAACATCACCGAAATGTCGCCGTCGGTATGTGCCGGCCCGTAGTACTTCATCGCAATCGATGCGCCGTTGACCTTGAGCTGATGCTCCCTGGCGAACACCTGGGCCGGGACGGCGCTCGCGGGCAGGGCGAGGAAATTATAGTCCCAGTCCTCGACCCGCTGAACGACGGAGAGGTGCTTGCGGGTATTTTCGTGGGCGATGATCTTGGCGCCGGCCGCCTGCAGCCATTCATTGCCGTCGGCGTGGTCGAAGTGCCAGTGCGTATTGATGAGGTGCGCGATCGGCTCCTTGCCGAGCTCGGCCAGCGCGTTGGTAAGCCGCGGGCGCGAGACGCCGATGCCGGCGTCGACCAGAAGCTTGCCGTCAGGCCCCGTGAGGACGGCGATATTGCCGCCGGATCCTTCCAGCACGCTGATATTGTTACGCAGCTTGGTGGTCGTGATCAGGGACGTTGCCGCACTGTCCTTGATCACGCTGACGAGGCCGCGCGCCTCTGCGTAGGCCTGTCGCGGCGTGAGCCAACCCGTTGTGGCGGCAAAGGTGCCGCCGACGCAGCACAGACAAAAGCCCCGTCGGGACAATGAAGGGAGTTCTGGCGATCCCATGCAATGCTCGCTTTCCTCGATGCTTATTGGCGGCGCCAATGATCGAACCGGCCGCAGGGACGGCTGGTAGCACCAAGGAAGGCAAGCGATCTACCACGATAGCACGATAAGCCGTGATCGCGCGGACGCTGCTACTCCTTTACCGCGCCCGTCAGCGAGGACACGTAATAGTCCACGAACAGCGAGTAGAAGATCGCGACCGGCAGCGATCCCAGCAGCGAGCCCGCCATCAGCGCGCCCCACTGGTAGACGTCGCCGGTGACGAGCTCGGTCAGGATGGCGACCGGCACGGTCTTGTTGGCGCCGCTCTGGATGAAGGCGAGGGCGTAGATGAACTCGTTCCAGGACAGCGTGAAGGAGAAGATGCCGGCCGAGATCAGGCCGGGCACCGCCAGCGGCAGCGTGATCCGGCGCAGGATCTGCAGCCGCGTCGCGCCGTCCACCAGCGCGCATTCCTCGAGCTCGTAGGGGATCGACTTGAAATAGCCGATCAGCAGCCAGGTGCAGAACGGCACCAGGAAGGTCGGGTAGACCAGGATCAGGGCGATCGGCGAATCGAACAGGCCGAACTGCACCACGACGGTCGCGAGCGGAATGAACAGGATCGAGGGCGGCACGAGATAGGCGAGATAGATGCCGAGGCCGACATAGGGGCTGCCGCGGAAGCGCAGCCGCTCGATCGCATAGGCCGCCAGCGTGCTGGCGATCAGCGACAGCGTGGTCGAGCCGATCGCGACCATCATCGTCGTCTTCAGCCATTGCGGATAGGAGGTGTTGAACAGCAGGTGCTTGATGTGGGCGAGCGTCGGCGAGGAGATCCAGAACGGATTGTGCTCCTTGTAATTCATCAGCTCCGCGTTCGGCTTGAACGAGGTGATCGCCATCCAGTAGAACGGGAACAGCAGGATCAGCACGAAGCAGCCGAGCGGCAGATAGATCATCATCAGCCGCCGCAGCCCGGAATCCCAGGCCATGGTGTCGGGCGGCGCTTTCGTGTCGGCGACGGTCGAGGTTTGCGCGACGGTATCAGTCATTGGCTTCCCCCTGCTGCCATTTGCGGCGCGCCAGGCCGAAATAGGAGAACAGCGTCGCGAACACCAGGAACGGGATCATCGACACCGCGATCGCTGCGCCTTCGCCGAGCTCGCCGCCGGCGATGCCGCGCTGGAACGCCAGTGTCGCCAGCAAATGCGTCGAGTTGACGGGACCGCCGCGGGTGATGGCGTAGACGAGCTGGAAGTCGGTGAAGGTGAAGATGATCGAGAACGTCATGACGATGGCCAGGATCGGCATCATCATCGGGAAGGTGATGTAGCGGAAGCGCTGCCAGGCACTGGCGCCGTCGAGCATCGCGGCCTCGTAGAGCGAGGGCGAGATGGTCTGCAGGCCCGCCAGCAGCGAGATCGCGACGAAGGGGATGCCGCGCCAGATGTTGGCTACGATCAGCGAGAACCGCGCCGGCCAGGGCGAGCCGAGGAAATCGATATTGCTCGACCTCCAGTGCAGCACGTCGACCAGGAGATAGGAGATGATCGAGAACTGCGGATCGTAGATCCACCAGAACGCCAGCGCCGAGAGCACCGTCGGCACGATCCAGGGCAGCAGCACGATGGCGCGAAGCAGGCTCTTGAACGGGAAATGGTTGTTGAGCAGCAGCGCCAGCCAGAAGCCGAGCGCGAACTTCCCGAAGGTCGCGACGCCCGTGTAGAACACGCTGTAGAACACCGCGTTCCACCACAAGGGGTCGGTCAAGAGATACTGGAAGTTCTCGAAGCCGACGAAGATGCCGCGCTGTCCGATCGTGGTGTCGGTGAAGGCGAGCCAGACGCCGAGGCCGAGCGGATAGGTGAGGAAGACGGCGAGCAGCCCGAGCGCCGGCGCAAGGCACATCACGATCAGGAACGGCTTGTAGTCGAACAACCGCACGATCCAGTTCGGCTGCCGCTGCGCCAGTGCGGGAGAGGAGAGGGTGGTCACGGACATTAGGTTGTTGTCCTGTTCTAGGCTTTCACCACGTCATTGCGAGGAGCGAAGCGACGAAGCAATCCAGGCTGTCGCTGCGGGAACGGGTCTGGATTGCTTCGCTTCGCTGGCAATGACGGTTGCTTGGTCGTCGCCCCTTACCGGCCCTGCCGCCGGAAGTAGCGCTTGCAGCGCTGCTCGGCTTCGGCGGCCGCGGCTTCCGGGGTGGCCGCGCCGGTGGCGACGGACGCGCACATCTGGACCAGCACGTAGTCGGCGCTGACCGCGCCGGTCGCCGTCGAGATCGGGCCCTTGTAGCCGTCATAATAGGTGCTGTTCATGGTGTCCTTGAACAGCTTCACCTTGGGGTCCTGCGACCACACGGCGGCGTCGGCATAGGCAGCCAGCGGCTGCGACCAGTAGCCGGAGTTGGCATTGAGCCACGGCTCGTACTGGTCCTTTTCCAGCATGTATTGCAGGAAGGCCTTGGCGGCGTTGGGGTACGGGCTGTGCTTGAACACCATGGCGTTCAGCGTCAGGCCGGCCATCGGAGAGACCTTGGCGAGGCCCTTCGGCAGCAGCTGATGCTCGCTGTCCTCGGCAATCGCCTTGGTCGCGGGATCGTTCTTCAGCGAGAAATACAGCGAGACGCCGTTCGCGGTCAGGAAGATCTCCTGCGAGGAATAGGCGCGGTTGTTGCTGACGTCGTTCCACGACGGCGTCCCCGCGATGAAGGTCGGATAGACCTCCTTGACCCAGTTCAGCGCAGCGATGGTCTCCTTGCTGTTGATGACGACGTTGCCTTCCTCGTCGAGCAGGGCGGCGTTGTGCGACCACAGCGCCCAGTTGGCGAAGCCGTTGCCGTCGCCCTTGGCGTTGCCGAGCGCGAAGCCGGCCGGCTTGCCCGCCTTGTGCAGCTTGCGGCACAGGTCGAGAATTCCGGCATGGTCTTCCGGCACCTTGTCGAAGCCGACCGATTGCAGCGCCGATTTGCGGTAGATCAGGGGACCGGCGGTGGCGCCGAACGGCAGCCCGATCCAGGACTCGCTCTTGTTCTTCTTGCCGTAGCGCTGCGCCAGCGGCAGCCAGCCGCCATAGCGCTTGCCGATGTAGTCGGCGACGTCGGTGAGCTCGATCAGCTTGTCGATGTAGATATGAGGCGCGTCGGAGAAGCCGATGATGATGTCGGGACCGGCGCCGGAGTTCGAGGTGACCGCGGTCTGCTGGTTGATGTCTTCCCAGCCGACGAAGTCGACCTTGACCTCGACCCCGGTCTCCTTGGTGAACTTCGCTGCATTGGCGCGGAAGACGTCCTCGTCGGCCTGCACGAAGCGCACCGGGCGCAGCATGCGCAAGCTGGCGCCCTTCTCGATCTCGAGCTTGGGCGGTGCAACATCGGCAGCTTTGATAGCAGATGTTTGCGCTGCAGCACCGGTGGCCGCGAGCGTTGCAGCAGACAGGCCAAGCGCCAAGGCATCACGACGTGTGATGTCGTTCCTCATCAGTACCTCCCTATGTGTTCCCTTCCCGGCGTTGATCGCCGGTGAAGGGCCGTTCCGTTCTTTTGCCGGTTCCGTCGCTTGATGCGCCGGCCGCCTAGCTGTTCGGTCCGCGATCCATGCTGACGGGCTGCCAGCGGCGGAGCGCGGTGTTCTGCAGCACCGACGGATTGACGCAGCTTACCGGCCACATCCCCTGAAGCACCAGTGACAATTCGTAGCCCACGCGGCGCTTGCGCGCCTCGTCGAACCGTGCCGATGCCGAGGCGACATGGGCGGTCAGGGTCACATTCTCCATGCGGAGCAGGGGATTGTTGTGCGAAGGCGGCTCCTTCTCCAGCACGTCGAGGGCGGCGTGCGCGATCCAGCCCTCCTGCAGCGCCTTGATCAGGCTCTCCTCGTCCACCGTGGCGCCGCGGCCGGTGTTGATGAAGACCGAGCCCTTCTTCATCTGCCGGAAGTGCTTCTCGGTCAGCATGTGATGCACCTCGGGCCGGGCCGGGGCGTGCATCGACACGAAGTCGGATTGCGACAGCACCTCGTTCAGCGTCGCGGGGATGACGCCGTGGTCGTACATCAGCGTCTCCTGGATGAAGGGATCGTAGGCCATCATGCGCAGGCCGAACGGCGCGGCGCGCTTCGCAACCGCGCGCGCGACGCGCCCGAACGAGACGAAGCCGAGCGTCTGGCCCATCAGGCGGGGGATCTTGAGCAGCGCCGGCCGGCCTTCGGCCCAGCGGCCGTCGCGCACCATGCGGTCCTGCTCGACCAGGCGGCGGAAGCCGGCGAGCAGCAGCATCATGGCGTGGTCGGCGACCTCCTCGATGAACGTATCGGGGATGTTGGTGACGGGAATGCCGCGGGCGGTGGCGGCCTTCACGTCGACGCTGTCGACGCCGACGGAGCCGAGCGTGATGACCTTGCAGTTCTCGAGGCTGTCGATGATGGTCTTGGAGATCGGGATGCCCTTGGCGTAGATGGCGTCGGCATCCCTGGCGGCGGCGATGAATTCGGCCTCGTTGGCGGGGGCCTCGACGATTTCGGCATCGATCGGATCGAGCGCCTCGCGCTCGTAGGAATAATCGCTGCCTGCGACCGTGAAGCTCGCGCCCTTCGGCGTCACCACCCTGTATTTCGGCATGTCCTGCTCCCGATTTGGTTTCTTGTTGTGACCCGCCTCTCGGGCGGGCCTTTGCGTCTTTTACGCGAAATCGATGTCTGCGCGTACAATTCCCGGTTGTCCACCGTGATGATTATTGCCGGTTTCGGCGGCATCGTCCGGGCTTCTACGGAGGCACGTAAGTAACTTGCTAAGGGGTCTCACACTAAAAGTTGATTCAATTTCGATCGATTCACTCGCGTGCCCGTATCCCTTTTTTCCGGAGCCATCCCGTGTTGAGCAACCTGAAGATCGCCCCCAAGCTTGGCATCCTTGTCGGCGTCACCCTGTTCGGCCTCTGCATCTCCGGAGTTCTCGCCGGCTATCTGATGAAGCGCGAGATGGTGAATGCGCGCATCGACCAGACCAAGTCGATCGTCGATCTCGGCCGCAACTACGCGGCCGCGCTGAAGAAGCGCGTCGATGCCGGCGAGCTGACGAAGGACGCGGCGATGGCCGAGCTGCGCCGCTACGGCAACGCGATGACCTACGACAACGGCTCGGGCTATCTGTTCGGCACGTCCTATGACGGCATCACGCAGCTCGCGCCCGATCCGAAGCAGATCGGCACCAACCGCATGGACGTCGTGACCAACGGCCGCAAGCTGTCCATCGAGCTGATGGAAGGCGTCAAGGCCAACGGCTCGATCCTGCTCTATTATGATTACGTGAAGCCCGGCCAGGAGACGCCGATCAGCAAGATCGGCTACGCCGTCGCGGTTCCCGGTTTCGACATGTATCTCGGCACGGGCGCCTATCTCAGCGACATCGACGCCAAGATGGGGCCGGTCTACTGGCTGCTCGGCCTTGCCATGCTCGGCATCGTCATCGTCGCCGGCAGCGTCGCCTGGATGATCGGCCGCAGCATCAGCCGTCCGCTGGCGCTGCTCGGCGCCCGCATGAAGGATCTCGCCGACGGCAAGCTCGATGGTGACATCCCCGGCGTCGGCCGCGGCGACGAGATCGGTGCGATGGCTTCGACCGTCCAGATATTCAAGGACAATGCGGTCCGCATCCGCGAGATCGAGAAGAGCGAGGCCGACGCCAAGGATCGCGCCGCGACGGAACGTCGCACTGCGATGGAAGCGATCGCCAACGACTTCGAGCGCAGCGTCAACGGCATCGTCCGCTCGGTCTCCTCGGCCGCCGCCGGCATGCAGACCACGGCGCAGTCGATGACCGCGACGGCGAGCGATGCCTCCTCGCGCGCGGCGACCGTCGGTGCCGCCTCGCAGAAGGCCTCCGGCAATGTCGGCACCGTCGCCGCCGCCGCCGAAGAGCTCTCGAGCTCGGTCGCGGAAATCTCCCGCCAGGTCACGCGCTCGACCGAAGTCGCGAGCCGCGCGGTCAGCGACGCCGAACGCACCAACGCCACGGTGCAGGAACTCTCCACCGGCGCCGAGAAGATCGGCGAGGTGGTCAAGCTCATTCACTCGATCGCGGCGCAGACCAATCTGCTCGCGCTCAACGCTACCATCGAGGCGGCACGGGCCGGCGAGTCCGGCCGCGGCTTCGCCGTCGTCGCCTCCGAGGTCAAGGCGCTGGCCAACCAGACCGCCAAGGCGACCGAGGAAATCTCCGCCCAGGTCGCGGCGATGCAGACCTCGACCAGCGATGCGGTCGCCGCGATCGGCGGCATCACCCAGACCATCGCCGAGATGAGCGAGATCACGGCCGGCATCTCCGCCTCGATCGAGCAGCAGGGCGAGGCGACGCGCGAGATCGCCCGCAACATCCAGTCGGTCGCGGCCGGCTCGAGCGAGATCAACGCCAATATCGGCAGCGTCACCTCGGCCGCGGAAGCGACCGGCAGTGCGGCCGGCGAAGTGCTGACCAACGCCCGCGAGCTGGACAGCCAGTCCGGCGCGCTGCGCAACGCGGTGGACGGCTTCCTCGCCAAGGTCCGCGCGGCGTAAGGCGCAAACGCACGGTCACCGCTATCGACTACGACGTCATGCCCGGGCTTGTCCCGGGCATCCACGTTCTAGGCCGCTGCAATCGTGGATATTCGTGGATGGCCGGGACAAGCCCGGCCATGACGGAGAGGCGCGGCCCAGATCTCGTGCCCCGGACGCAGCGCAGCGCTCCCGGCGATGCGGAGCATCGTCCGGAGCGGTGCGCTGCAGAGCCGGGGCTCATGCTAGCCGCAATCTGGGTCCCGGCTCTGCGCAGCGTCACTACGTGCCACAGCGCGTCCGGGACAAGAGCCCTACTGCTTCTCGATCTTCGCGTTGGTGATCAGCTTCTCCCACAGCACCAGCTGCTCGTTCACGAACTTGCCGAGATCCTCGGGCGTGCCCGAAAACGCATCCATGCCGAGCGTCGCCAGCTGGGCCTTGATCTCGGGCTTCTCGACGATCTTGCGGATCTCGGCGTTGAGCCGCGTCACGATCTCCTTCGGCATGCCGGCGGGGCCGAAATAGCCCTGCCACGACGAGATGTCGAAATCGGGCACGCCGGCCTCCTGCATCGAGGGCAGGTTCGGCACCAGCGGCGAGCGGTCCTTGGTGGTGACGGCGAGCGAGCGCAGCGCGTTGCCCTGGACGTGCGGCAGGCCGGTCAGGATGTCCACGAACATCATCGAGACGCGTCCGCCCATGACGTCGTTGAGCGCCGGCGGCGAGCTCTTGTAGGGCACGTGCAGGAGGTCGAGCCCGGCATTGTGCGCGAAGGTTGCGCCCGACACGATCGCCGAGGACGAGCCCGAGGCATAGCTCAGCTTGCCCGGATTGGCCTTGCCATAGGCGACGAGCTCGCCGACGGTCTTGGCGGGGACCTCAGGATTGACGACCAACATGAAGGGCAGGTCGCCGGTGCGCGCGATCGGGGTGAAATCCTTGACCGGATCGTAAGTGAGATTCTTGAGCAGATAGGGATTGGCCGAATGCGTGGTGTTGGTCGTCACCAGCAGCGTGTAGCCGTCCGGGGCGGCCTTCGCGACGTAGGTCGCGGCGAGCATGCCGTTGGCGCCGGCCTTGTTCTCGATCACGATGGCGACGCCGAGCGCCTGCGACAGATGCTGCGAGATCAGCCGCGTCGTGGTGTCGGTGCCGCTGCCGGCCGCGAACGGCAGCACCAGCGTGATGTTGCGGCTGGGGTAGGTGTCGGCCTGGGCGGCGGTCGCGGCGGCGAGGCAGAGCGCGGCCGCGCCGATGGTGCGCAGGTTCGAAATCAACGCTGAAAGCATGTCTGGTCGTTCCCTCTTTTTCGTTGGCGGGGAACCTAGCTTCTCTTCGCTGAAATCGGAAGGCGTGAGTTTGACGCGACGTCTCGTGCCCCGGACGCAGCGCAGCGCTCCCGGCGATGCGAAGCATCGTCCGGTGCGGTGCGCTGCAGAGTCGGGGCCCATGCCGCGGCAAACTGGGTCCCGGTTCAGCAGCGCATCACTGCGTGCTGCGCTGCGCCCGGGACACGAGAATTATCGTGCGTCCGCGCCGCGGAATTACTTCACCGCCGAGCCCTGCCTAGAGGCGATCACGACGCCGGCCAGCACCAGCGCGTAGCCGATCAGGTGGAACGGCTGCAGCTTCTCGCCGAGCAGGACGATCGCCATCACCGAGCCGAACACCGGCACCAGATGGAAGAACGGTGCCGCCCGGTTCGGGCCGATCAGCGCGACGCCGCGGTTGAAGAACAGATAGGCCAGCGTCGAGGGGAAGATCAGGATGTAGCCCAGCGTCGCCAAGGTCAGCGCATCGAAATGCATGACGTTGCCGTTCATGGCTTCCCAGACCGCGGTGGGCAGCAGCATCAGCGCGCCACAGCAGGTCGTGAAGGAGAGAAAAGAGAGCTGATGGACTTTCGGCCGGCGCGGGATGAAGGCGGAGTAGATCCCGAACGCCACCAGCGAGGACGCGAACATCAGATCGCCCCGGTTGAAGCTGATGCCGGCGAGCGCGGCGAGATCGCCGCGCAGGATGATGATGAGCACGCCGAGCAGCGAGATCGCGATGCCGGCGAGCTGTCCGCCGGTCAGCCGCACGCCGAACAGCACCAGCGACCACAGCGCCACGAACAGGGGACCCGCCGACTGGATCAGCAGCGCGTTCAGCGCTTCCGTGTATTGCAGCGCCCAGTACGAGATCGCGTTGTTGAAGGCGAAGCCCACCAGCGACAGGAACAGCATCAGGGGCAGGCTCCGGCGCAGCGCCGGCCAGTCGTGCTTCAGGTGCGGCCAGGAGAACGGCAGCAGGATCAGGAATACGCCGAACCAGCGGATCGTCGTCACCGTCAGCGGCGGCACATGCGCGCCGACATGGCGCGCGAGCACGATGTTGCCGGCCCAGAACAGCGAGCTCAGGCTGAGCAGCAGATAAGGCTGGTTGTTGAGCCAACTGGCGGGATTGGCGGCTTTTGGCGCGGGCGAAGCGATCGTCATTGGCGTCGGATACGAGCTTGCGCCGGATTGCCGTCATGACACAAGTCACGCGGTCGCAATGCTACAATGCAGGCAAGCCCGGAGGAGGTGCCATTGGCGGTCAATATGTTGAACATCGAAGGCCTGGAAGGGCTCGATCAGAACGCGCCCGTGGTGATGCTGAACCTGATGCGCTTTCACGCGCGCTCGCGCGACGGCGACGGTTCGGGCTGGGACGCCTATTTGCGTTACAGCGCCGTCACAGTGCCGATGATCAAGGCGCGCGGCGGCACCTTGCTCTGGACCGGCGAGGCCAAGGCCATCGCCCTCGGTCCGCACGCCGGCAATGACTGGGACTTCGTCGCGCTGGTCTATTATCCGACCGTTGCGGCTTTCCTGGACATGATGACGTCGGAAGCCTACGAGACGCAGGCCGACCCGCATCGCGTGAACGGCTGCGCCGAGCACGTCATCATCGCGACGAGCGAGGCCTACAGCAAGTTCAGCGTCCTCTGACGCCGCCGGGCTCGCGGCCTTGATCTCGATCAAGGGGTCG
Source organism: Bradyrhizobium sp. KB893862 SZCCT0404 (assembly GCF_018130885.1). Classification (NCBI taxonomy): domain Bacteria; kingdom Pseudomonadati; phylum Pseudomonadota; class Alphaproteobacteria; order Hyphomicrobiales; family Nitrobacteraceae; genus Bradyrhizobium; species Bradyrhizobium sp. KB893862 SZCCT0404. The sequence continues at coordinate 149,106 of NZ_JAFCLT010000013.1, read as the reverse complement.
TCCTGCGCTTGCCAGCAAGGAATCGAGGTGAGTCTCACGCATGCCATCGGAGAACCCATGCATCGCCTTGCCCTGATTAGCCTGTCCGCCCTTGTCCTGTCGTGCGCGGTCGGGATCGCCCCGGCCCATGCGCGGCGCTACTGCCTTCAAGGGGATCAATGGGGCTATCCGGGGAATTGCAGCTTCGATACCTACGAGCAGTGCCGCGTCTCGGCGTCCGGCACGCGTGCCTCCTGCGGCATCAATCCGAAATACGCGCACAGGAGAAGAGTCGCCCATTGAGGCGTCAGTTCGCCTGCTTCCTCGACGCCACGAACACGCCCGACAGCACCAGCGCGAATCCGATGAAATGGAACGCCTGCGGGTGCTCGCCCAGGAACACCATCGCCATGATCGAGCCGAACACCGGCACCACGTGGAAGAACGGTGCGGCGCGGTTGGCGCCGATCAGGCGCACGCCGCGATTGAAGCAGAGATAGGCGAGCGTCGAGGGGAACACCGCGACATAGAACAGCGTGAGCAAATTAGGGCCGTCTAGCTTCATGACGGGACGAGCTGACAATTCCCAGATCTCCAGCGGGATGAGACAGGCGGCGCCTGCGCCGAAGGTGAAGGCGAGGAACGACAGGCCGTGCATCGGCGGCCGCTTCAGCGACAGCACCGAATACAGCGCGAAGATGATCAGCGCGACGATGAAGATGAGGTCGCCCTTGTTGAACTCGATGTTCGACAGCGTGGTGAAATCGCCATGCAGCAGGATCGTCAGCACGCCGCACATCGACAGCAGCACGCCGAACGCCTGTGCCGCCGTGAGGCGGACGCCGAGGATGGCCAGCGACCACAGCGCCACGACCAGCGGCGCGGCCGACTGCAGCAGCAGCGTGTTGAGGGCCTGCGTGTGCTCCAGCGCCCAGTATTGCAGCGTGTTGAAGGCGCCGATGCCCGTGATCGAGAGCGTGATCATCAGGCCGAGCCGCCCGCGGATCGCGGGCCAGTCCTGAGCCAGGTGCTTCCAGGCGAACGGCAGCACCAGCAGGAAGGCGAAGGTCCAACGCAGGAACGACAGCGTCACCGGCGGGATGTGGCCGGCGGCAAGCCGCCCGACAATGGCATTGCCGGCCCAGCACAGCGCGGTGATGCTGAGCAGCAGGTAAGGCTGGTTGGCGACCCAGTTGTGACCGGATGTGTCGGCGCTCGTGGTCTGGCCGGTGGCGGACATTGTGCTTGTTATGGCCCCGCATCATCGCCGGGGCGACCCGCCCGGCGATGCCCGGGCCGGCTGACAGCCCGGCCACGCTCAAAGACACGGAAATCGCGGTTGCATCAACGGGGGGCGGATGCATCGCGACCATGCAGCGGGGAGGCGGCTTCTCAGGCTTTGGTCGAAGGCCTGGCGCCGGGCCCAAAGGTTGCAGGATTTTAAGGGGATATCAAAGGCTTGGGCAGGCCTTTGGACCTCGAAAAAGCCCCGTTCTTGCTTGCCTAGAAGGGCTGCTTCCTTTATCCGGTTGGCTGCCTTGCGTGCGAGCGGTCCTGAGCCGCGGATTGGGCTGGGCACCAGGCATGATCCCGGAAAAGTGGACACCGGTTTTCCGCGAGGATCGTGCCTCCTAGAGACAGATTGAACAGGGATTACCCGCGAATGGCCAACGTTGTCGTCGTCGGCGCCCAGTGGGGCGACGAAGGGAAGGGCAAGATCGTCGACTGGTTGTCGGAGCAAGCGGACATCGTCGTCCGTTTCCAGGGCGGCCATAACGCCGGCCATACGCTGGTGATCAACGGCAAGACCTACAAGCTCGCGCTGCTGCCCTCCGGCGTGCTGCGCGAGGGCAAGCTGTCGGTGATCGGCAACGGCGTGGTGTTCGATCCCGCCGCCTTCCTCGACGAGGTCACCAAGCTGCGCTCGCAGGGCGTTGCGGTCTCGCCGGACAATCTGCGTGTCGCCGAGAACGTCACGCTGATCCTGCCGCTGCACCGCGAGCTCGATGCGCTGCGCGAGTCCTCCAACGCGGCCACGGCGATCGGCACCACGCGCCGCGGCATCGGCCCGGCCTACGAGGACAAGGTCGGCCGTCGCGCCATCCGTCTGATGGACCTCGCCGACCTCGACACCCTCCCGCACAAGATCGACCGGCTGCTGGCGCACCACAACGCGCTGCGCCGCGGACTCAATCTGCCCGAGTTCGACGGCAAGGAGATCCTGAAGGAGCTGAGCGCGCTGGCGCCGCAGCTTCTGCCCTACGCCGAGACGGTGTGGCGGCTGCTCGACATCAAGCGCCGCGAAGGCAAGCGCATGCTGTTCGAGGGTGCGCAGGGCGCGCTGCTCGACGTAGATCACGGCACCTATCCGTACGTCACCTCGTCCAACACGGTGGCGGCGCAGGCCGCGACCGGCGCCGGCCTCGGACCGGGCGCGGTCGGCTACGTGCTCGGCCTGTGCAAGGCCTACACGACCCGCGTCGGCCAGGGCCCGTTCCCGACCGAGCAGGACAACGAGACCGGCCGCAAGATCGGCGAGCGTGGCCGCGAGTTCGGCACCAACACCGGCCGTCCCCGCCGCTGCGGCTGGTTCGACGCCGTGCTGGTCCGCCAGGCGGTCCGCACCTGCGGCATCAACGGCCTCGCGCTGACCAAGCTCGACATCCTCGACGGCTTCGATTCGATCGAGGTCTGCACCGGCTACAAGCTCGACGGCAAGGAGATCGACCATTTCCCGGCCGGTGAGGGTGCCCAGGCCCGGGTCGAGCCGATCTACGAGACCATCGAGGGCTGGAAGGAGCCGACCGCCAGTGCCCGGTCCTGGGCCGACCTGCCCGCCCAGGCCATCAAATATGTCCGCCGGATCGAGGAATTGGTGGGGTGCCCGGTGGCGCTGCTTTCCACCAGCCCCGAACGCGAAGATACTATCCTCGTGCAAAATCCGTTTGAGGCTTAACGATATCTTACCGGGACGCGCGTATAGTTGAGTAGAAATGGCTGATTACTATCCGCTGATCGCCCGCGCTATTGCCGCCCTGGACCCCAATGCTCCCGGCGAAAGCCGTCGCGCGCTCTATGAGCGGGCGCGCACGGCCCTGATCGCGCAGCTGCGCAGCGTGCAGCCGCCGCTCTCCGAATCCGAGATCACCCGCGAACGGCTGTCGCTGGAAGAGGCCGTCCGCAAGGTCGAATCGGAAGCCGCCCAGCGCGCCCGCGACGCCTCCCGCCCCGGTGGGGGCGGCGGCCGCAGCGGCGGCAGCGGTAGCGGCGATGCCTTCCGCCGGGCCAGTACGCGTGCCGCCGAAGGCAATCAGCCCGCCTCCCAGCCCGGCGCGCCACGCACCCGGCCGGCCCCGACACCGCCGCGGGCCGACCGTCCGTCCTTCAATGTCGACGACCAGGGCGATGCCCAGCGTCCGCCGCGTGCGCCGCGTTTCGACGCGCCGCGCCAGCCAGGTCCGCCTGGTTCTCCGCCCGCGCCGCCGTCGATGCCGGAGCCGCCCGCGCCTCCGCCGGCCGGCCGCGACCGCGCAGGCGGGCGCCGCCCGCCGGACATCGGACCTCCGCCGGCGCTGCCGCCGGCCCCGGGCGTGCGCGGCTTCCGCGACATCACGGCCGATGCCAACGATCTCGGCGGCGCCGCCGCGCAGGCCAACCGCGCCGCGCGCCGCACCTACGCCAATGTGCCTTCGCCCTCGCCGGAATTCGACCGTCTCGAGCCGAGCCTGGAAAACCGCGTCGGCGAGGGCGAGGCGCCCTATTCCTATGACGAGTCGATCGAGGAGGCCGAGCGCTACGCGCCGCAGCCGCCGTCGCCCCGTCCGCGCATCTCGCCCGACCGCGACGTCAAGAAGCCCAGGCGCTCCGGCTCCGCATTCCCGTTCAAGAGCGCGATCGCCATCGGCATCGTGCTGATCCTGGTCGGCGCCGGCATCCTCTGGGGCAAGCCCCTGGTGCAGACCGTCACCAATCTGTTCAAGTCCTCGCCGACCCAGGTGGTGGAGGCGCCGAAGGATCCGTCGCAGCCGCAGAGCAAGCCGAAGATTCCGGATCGCGTCGGCCAGCCTTCGGCCAGCGACCAGCCGGTCGCGCCGGTGGCGCAGAAGGTCGTGCTCTATGACGAGGATCCGTCCGATCCGAAGGGCAAGCAATATGTCGGCTCGGTGGTGTGGCGGCTCGAGCCGATCAAGGCCGCGGGCAACCAGAAGCCCGACGTCGCCGTGCGCGCCGACATCGAGATCCCCGACCGCAAGTTCAAGATGACGATGTCGTTCCGCCGCAATACCGACTCGTCGCTGCCGGCGAGTCACACCGCGGAACTGACCTTCATCCTGCCGCCGGATTTCCCGGGCGGCAGCGTCTCCAACGTGCCGGGCATCCTGATGAAGTCGAACGAGCAGGCGCGCGGCACCCCGCTCGCAGGCCTCGCGGTGAAGGTCACCGACGGCTTCTTCCTGGTCGGTCTCTCCAATGTCGATGCCGACCGCACCCGCAACGTCCAGCTCCTGAAGGAGCGCTCGTGGTTCGACGTGCCGCTGGTCTACGCCAACCAGCGCCGCGCCATCATAGCCATCGAGAAGGGCGCCCCCGGCGAGCGCGCCTTCAACGACGCCTTCGCGCAGTGGGGCGACTAGAGCTCCGCTCTTCCTACCGAGAAAGATCGTCATGCCCGGGCTTGTCCCGGGCATCCACGTTCTCATGGCCTGGAGCCGTGGATGGCCGGACAAGCCGGGCCATGACGCTACGTCCGCCGTTACTGTGCCGCCGCTTCCCGCTTGCGGGATGCGGCCGCGGCGGCGTGCTCGCGGTCCATCACGGCGCGGCAGCCGGGGCTGACCTGCGACTTGTTGCGGACCATGCAGGCGGTGATGCGCGGGATGTCGGGGATTTCACTGGAGCACAGCCGCATCGCGTCGGCGGAGCACATCTGCTGCGCTTCGGACGAGAAGGCGAGGCCGGGCGATGTCTGGAGTGCGAGACAGGCGGAGAAGGCGAAGAGCGAAGCGATGGTCTGATGGCGTGTCATGAAGGATGGGTCCCCGAGTTCCCTGGGCTTGAGCCGCTTGGTTTTGGGGCGCCGCACACGGCTTGATCTGCCGCATGTCACAGCCTTCACGCCGGGATCTCGATCCCGCATGTGGTCGCTCGATTACGATGTCGAATCGAAAGTGCTGCGCCGCCCGAGCGAAGTATGCGCCATTGTCACGCGGCCGCAATGGTCATCGTAAAGGAATTCGCAATTGTTGCGCGCACGTCACGCAGCAAACGAGATGCACGCGATCAGATCAGACGTTCGGAGGATACGCTCTCTTGTTCCGCCTCGCTCGCGCCGAGCGAAGCGGCATGTTCTTCCACCGCGGTGACGCCCTTCGCGGTGAGCTCGAACAGGTCGCCGTCCTTCATCACGTAGCCGTCGGCGATCAGCTCACCGACCTTGCCCTGCCGGTCGTCGGCGAAGGCGATGGACTGGCTGATGTCCCTGAGGATCGAGAGTTGTTCGTCGCGCAACATGGCTTCACTCTCCGTTCACAGGGCGTTGCCGATCCTCACATGCCGTGGCTGGCGAACACCTTGCTGCATGATTTCGACAGCTTGGCCCGGTTGGCCTGCAGGCAGCTCTGCACTGCGCCGTCATTGCCGAGTTCCTTGCGGCACAGGCGCGATGCATCGCGCGAGCAGGCGTTCTGCTCCTGCTGTGTGCCCATGTGCCCCTGGGCGAAAGCCGGCGTGCCCGCCAGGCCGCTCAGGGTGATCAGCGTGATCGTCGCCAGGAGAAGTTTGCGGGACATCGGCGGCTCCAATCCAACAGGGATGATTCAGGTCCTGTCTGAACTCGTCGCCTTACCACTTGTTCCCCTTCGAGGCGGCCGGCGCGCCGCTGTTCAAGGTTCCCGCGGCGCTGCTATAACAGGGCCGATGTGTGAGGGTATTTGATGAAACGCTATCTGGTGTTTGCGCTGGTCGGCCCGTTCGTCGGCGGGTTCCTGCTGCTGCTGACGACGACCTACCAGTCCGGCTATTGGGCCCAGACCAGTCTCGGCGAGGTCGGCAAGCTGTTCGTCGTGTTCTTCAAGACCCTGCAATACAGCTATCTGTTCGGCTTCCTGCCCTCGCTGATGATCGGCGCGGTCGACGATATCCTGATCCATGTCCGCCGGATCGGACCCGGATTGCGGATGCTCCTCGTCGGCCTGTTCGCCTTCGTGCTGGCCTCGCTGACCTACAGTTCGCGCGGGCCGGATTCGGGCGTGGTGCAGTTCATCCTGTACGGCATGGTCGGCTTCGTGCCGTCGGTGATTTCCTCGTGGATCGTACATAGATATGTCGAGGAGCCGCAATCCGCGGCCGCCCCGACCTGAACGTGCGGCCTTCAGGCGCGGTGCAGCAACCTCCGCCGCGCTGGCGCGTTTTCCTCAGGCTATGACCATGTCCGACGACGATATCCTTGTGCCCCCCAAATCCCGTTCCGGGAGCCGTTCGCGCACCGCCGAGGCGCGCGGGCCGATCATCGACCAGGAAGGACACGAGATCCGCCCGGAGACGCTCGACCAGGGCTTTCGCGAGTTTCGCTTCGAGTTCGGCAAGGACAATCCGTTCGCCGGTAACCCGTTCGGCAATCTGACGCGCGAGCAGCGCATCGCGCGGCTCGAGGCGATCGCCAAGCTGCTCGACGTCGCCTTCATCCTGCCCGGCACCAACATCCGCTACGGCATCGACGGCCTGATCGGGCTGATCCCCGTCATCGGCGACATCATCACCACGGCCATTTCGCTGTGGCTGGTGCGCGAGGCACGCGCATTGGGGGCGCCCTGGTACATCACCGCGCGCATGCTCGGCAATGTCGCGGTGGACGGCGTGGTCGGTATCGTGCCGTTCGTCGGCGATGCCTTCGACGTCATGTTCCGCGCCAACATGCGCAACGTCCGCCTGCTCCGCCGCTGGCTCGAAAAGCAGCCTCGGATGTGAGGCTTCGTCTCTTCTCGCTCCTCTCTCGTGTCCCGGACGCGCTGCGGCGCGCAGTGCCGCTGCGCAGAGCCGGGACCCAGAACCCAAGAAAGGTCGGGAGGATCGTGGCTGGCATGGGCCCCGGCTCTGCAGCGCACCGCTAAAGGAGCGCTGCGCTGCGTCCGGGGAACGAGAGTCTTCGCTCTCCCGCAAGCAAGGGGGACCTCCAGAAACGCAAAAAGCGCGACGGCCGTTGGGCCATCGCGCTTTCTGCGCACATCGGGCTTTGCGAAAACTTACGCCGCGTCGGCGTCGGTCTCGGCGGCTGGCGCCGGCCGGGGACGGCGGGGCAGCGGGAAGGCCTCGCTCTCGTAGAGCGAGCGGATGCCGTTCTGGTCGAAGCGCGCTTCCTCGACCTGGAGATAGGCGCCGTTCAGCGAATCCGTCGGCAACTGCTCCATCGCGAACTGCACGGCTTCAGCCGCAGTGCCGAACCGGCGATAGGTGAAGCCCGCACGCTTCTTCTTGCGGATGGCGGCGGGGAAGAGCTCGGCGGAAGTGTTGAAGTTGAACGGACGCAGTGGACGCATGGTCAAAGACCTCGTGATCTCTCTGGGGCTTTAAGCGCGTGGGGTTTGGGAAGGCAGGGGCCACGATCGGGTCGGCCCGCCGCACATCATTTTCGCCCTCTAATATAGGCCGATTTGACAGAAATGCGACCCCTGCGATGGGAGATGATGAATCCACGCATGGCAGCCCCGCAAGGGTTATAATCCAAGTAAATTCAATAGCTTATATGGTTTACACTTTGCCAAGAAGCAGCGGCACGACCAGCACCACCAGCACGACCCCTCCGATGCCCATGCCGGAATGGCCGAGGCCATAGCCGTAACCGCCGAACCGGCCCGACAGGCCGCCGATGAGATAGATGATCACCAGGATGATCAGGATGGTCCCAAGCGTCATGGCATCCTCCCTGGCGGCCGCCGAAATGCGGTGATCGGCCGCACCGCCAGGGAAGAAAAGCACATCGGGCGATCGGGTTCCATGAAGGAACCCGATCTCCCGCAGGGTTTATTTGGGCTCGAGCTTCAGCGCTGCCGAGTTGATGCAGTAGCGCAGGCCGGTCGGCGCGGGGCCGTCGGGGAAGACGTGGCCGAGATGGCCGCTGCATTTGGAGCAGAGCACCTCGGTGCGGATCATGCCGTGGCTCGCGTCGTGCTCCTCGTCGATATGGCTCTCGACCGCGGGCGCAGTGAAACTCGGCCAGCCGCAGCCGGAATCGAACTTGGCGTCGGACTCGAACAGCACGTTGCCGCAGCCGGCGCAGACATAGGTGCCGGCACGGTGGTCGTGCTCATATTCGCCCGTGAAGGGACGCTCGGTCGCCTTCTCGCGCAGCACCGCGTACTGCATTGGCGAGAGCTCCTTGCGCCACTGCTCTTCGCTCTTGATGACCTTGTCGTCGGTGGTTTTCGTCTTGGTGTCGGGCATGGGTCTCCCGTTTCTTTTGATGATGTCGCGATCAGTTGGTGGCCTTGCTGGCATTCACCAGCGTCGGCTTCTCAATGTAGTTATCCGCGAACAGCTTTTTCAGGTTCTCGACCTTCGGCAGGTCGTTATAGGCGATGTAGGGCTGGTTCGGGTGCAGCGTCAGATAATCCTGGTGGTAGGCCTCCGCCGGATAGAACGCCTCCAGCGCGCCGACCTTGGTCACGATCGGCTTGCCGAACACCTTGGCGCCGTTGAGCTGGGCGATATAGGCATCCGCCACCTTCTTCTGCTCGTCGGAGGTGGTGAAGATCGCCGAGCGATATTGCGTGCCGACGTCGGGGCCCTGGCGATTGAGCTGGGTCGGGTCGTGCACCACCGAGAAATAGATCTGGAGGATCTTGCCGTAGGAGATCTTCTTCGGGTCGTACTTGATCTCGACCGATTCCGCGTGGCCGGTCCGGCCGCCCGAGACGGTCTGGTAATCGGCGGTCGCCTTGGTGCCGCCGGCATAGCCGGAGACCGCGTTGACGACGCCGGCGGTGTGCTGGAAGACGCCCTGCACACCCCAGAAGCAGCCGCCGGCGACCACCGCGGTCTGGATGCCGCTGGCGGGCGCTGCGTCCACGGCGGGAGCGGGAAGCACCACCGCGTCCTCGGCGGCCTGCGACGGCATGGCAAAGGCCAGGGTCGCGGCGGCGGTGGCGGCGAGCAGGGTCAGGAGGGCGGGACGACGCATGGCGGAGCCTCTTTTCGGAAGGTTGCGACAGTCTAGGTCGGTTGGCACCGGGCGAACAGCCTGCCCGGCCGCATTTTCGGTCATCTGAGATACGGACAGGGGGACCGATTGTTACGCCGTGACGGACACGAGTCTGTGAAAGCGACGTACTCAGACATCCGGCTTGGCGGGATGCGGAACTCCGCGCTAAGAGCATGATCCGGAAAAGTGTGAAGCGGTTTTCCGCAAAGATCATGCTCAAACAATAGATGAACCAGTGAGATCGACGATCGACCCAAAGAAGTGGTGGCTGGAGCTGACCTGACAACATGCTGCGCGTCGTTTCCCTGACCCTCGTCACCCTGATCGCGGCCGTCGCGACCGCCTCGGCAGATCAAGTCAGCGACGATCTCGCCGTCTGCCGGGACCGCCAGACGGATATGCAGGCCCGCGCACCGGCCTGCGACAATCTGCTCAACGCCGATCGCGTGACCGGCAAGGACAAGGCCATCGCGCTGTCGGTCCGCGGCAACACCTTGATCAACAAGCGCGACTACGTCCGCGCCATCGAGACCCTGTCCATGTCGGTCGACCTCGATCCGGACTACGTCATCGCGCTCAACCTGCGCGGCCTCGCCTACGAGCGCTCGGGCAAGGAAGACCTCGCGATGGCCGACTACAACCTTGCGCTGCAGAAGCGGCCGACCTACGGCGTGCCCTACAACAATCGCGGCGTCATCCACGCCCGCAGGGGCGCGCTGCAGAGCGCGCTCGACGATTTCAACCTGTCGATCAAGTACACGCCGAAATTCCTGCTCGCCTGGACCAATCGCGCCCGCGTGCGCACGGCGATGAAGGATTACAACGGCGCGATCGCCGACTTTGCGGAGGCCGAGAAGATCGATCCGGCCGCACCGCAGATCGCCGGCAACCGCTGCGTCACCTTCGGCATGATGGGCAAGTACGAGCAGGCCTTTGCCGACTGCAACGGTCTGATCCAGAAGCAGCCCCGCAACGTCTTCGCGATCAACAATCGCGCCGACGTCAGCATGATGAAAGGCGACTTCGACGCCGCGCTGAAGGACTACAACACGGCGATCGAGATCAATCCGAACAATATCCGCGCCCATTCCGGCCGCGGCCAGATCTACGAGCGCAAGAAGGATCTCGCCCAGGCGCGTGCCGACTACCGCGCCGCCGCCTACTCGCTGACCAAGTTCGACGACCCCGACGTGGCGCGTGCCCGCGCCATCGCGCAGGAGCGTCTCGCCGCGCTGACGCCGCAGGCGCCGGCCGCGATGAGCGGGCGCCGCGTCGCGCTGGTGATCGGCAACGGCGCCTACAAGAACGTCCACGCTCTGCCCAATCCGCCGCGCGACTCGAAATTGATTGCGAGCGTGCTGAAGGACGTCGGCTTCCAGACCGTGATCTCCGTCAGCGATCTCACCCGCGACAAGTTCTTCGACGCGCTGAAGGCCTTCGCCGAGGAAGCGGAGAAGGCCGACTGGGCCGTGGTCTATTACGCCGGCCACGGCTTCGAGATCGGCGGCGTGAACTACCTCGTCCCCGTCGATGCCAAGCTCGCCGCCGACAAGGACGCCGAGAGCCAGGCGGTCGCCCTGGAGCAGGTCATCGCCGCGGTCGGTGCCGCGCGAAAGATGCGGCTCGTGGTGCTGGATGCCTGCCGCGACAATCCGTTCGCGCCGACCATGCAGCACACGCTGTCGCTGAAGCTCGTCGACAAGGGTTTTTCCAACATCGAGCCCGGCGCCGGTTTCATGGTGGTCTACGCCGCCAAGCACGGCGAGACCGCGATGGACGGCGACGGTGCCGCCAACAGCCCGTTCGCCACCGCGCTCGCCCGCGAGATCAAGGAGCCGAAGGTCGAGATCCGGAAGCTGTTCGACATCGTCCGCGACGACGTCTGGGCCGCGACGAAGCACGAGCAGCAGCCCTTCACCTACGGCTCGCCGCCGGGCCGTGAGGATTTTTACTTCGTGGCGGGGAAGTGACGACCAGGCTTGCGTAGCAAGGATGGTCGTCATCCCGGGGCGATGCGAAGCATCGAACCCGGGATCTCGAGATTCCGGGTTCGCACTTCGTGCGCCCCGGAATGAAGGAGAAAGTTAGAATCCTAGGGTGGGCAAAGGCGCGCAGCGCCGTGCCCACGATCTCTCGCTATGAGCAATAAGGCGCGTGGGCACGCTTCGCTTTGCCCACCCTACGGCGGCGGTGCTCTAAACGACGATACTCAGCCGCTTCGCCGCACGCGTGATGCCCGTGTACAGCCACCGTGCCCGCGAATCCTGAAACGCAAAGCTCTCGTCGAACAGCACGACGTCGTCCCATTGCGAGCCCTGCGACTTGTGCACGGTCAGCACATAGCCGTAGTCGAACTCGTCATAGGGCTTGCGCTGCTCCCAGGCGATCTGCTCGACGCCGCCCTCGAAGCAGTCGGCGCGGACCGACACCTTCGTGATCTTGTGTCCAAAGTCCTCGTCCGGCGACAGCCGCATGGACAGGATGCGCGACTTCGAACGCGAGGTGTTGCGCGACTTCACGCGCCACAGGCCGCCGTTGAACAGGCCCTTCTTGCGGTTGTTGCGCAGACACACCAGCTTGTCACCGGCGACCGGGAAGACATCCTCGATGTTCTGGCGCTGGCGCACCCGCATGTTGTAGGCGCGGCGCGTGTTGTTGCGGCCGACCAGCACCTGGTCGGCGCCCATGACGCGGTCAGGGTCGAGCTCTTTCCGCGACACCACCTCGCTCTCGCCGTAGCGGCCGATATCGAGCTCGCGACCCTCGCGCACGTCCATCGACATCCGCACGATCGGGTCGTCCTGGGCCTGGCGATGCACTTCGGTGAGCATCGCATCGGGCTCGACATTGGTGAAGAAGCCGCCGCCCTGGATCGGCGGCAGCTGCGCGGGATCGCCCAGCACCAGCAGCGGACAGTCGAACGACATCAGGTCGCGGCCGAGCTCGGCATCGACCATCGAGCACTCGTCGATCACGATCAGCTTGGCCTTGGAGGCCGGCGCGTCGTCCCACAATTCGAAGCTCGGCTGCTCCTCGCCGGATTCGCGGGCGCGGTAGATCAGCGAATGGATGGTGGAGGCCTCGTCGCAGCCCTTGTTGCGCATGACCAGGGCCGCCTTGCCGGTGAAGGCGGCGAATTTCACCTCGCCGTCCACGCCCTCGGCGATATGGCGCGCCAGCGTGGTCTTGCCGGTGCCGGCGAAGCCGAACAGGCGGAAAATCGGCGGCGTGCCATTGCGGCCCGGCTTGGCCTTGAGCCAATCGCCGACGGCCTTGAGCGCAGCATCCTGATGCGGGGTGAAGGTGGCCATGTCTGTCTTGAGAAGGGCGAGCCGAGGCGATTCGCCATGCCCCAAAACTAACCATTCGCCCCGGGGGTTCAAGCGCGGGCTACCCTACTATTAGCAGACAATCCCCTATGGACCGGTGCAAGAGGTCGTCATGCCCGGGCTTGTCCCGCCTGCGCGGCCGAAGCCGCTTCGGGGAGGCGAAGGCCCGGGCATCCACGTTCTCAGTGCGGCGTTGCCGGGCGTGGATGGCCGGGACAAGCCCGGCCATGACGATGTGGAAGCTTTGGTACCCGAAGCCAGGTCAGATGTGGGCCGTCCCTACTGCCAGCCGGGAACGCCACGCATGTCGGGCAGCTGGTGGGCGATGCCCTTGTGGCAGTCGATGCAGGTCTTTTCCTTGGTGAACAGGAAGCGCTGGTGCGCCACCGAGGCCCGCGGCGATTGCTTGGTGATGTCCATGGAATCGGCGCTGTGGCAGTTGCGGCATTCCAGGGAATCGTTGGCCTTGAAGCGCGCCCATTCATGCGCGGCAAGCTCGAGCCGGTGATCCAAAAACTTCTCCCGGGTGTCGATCGTGCCGAAGATCTTGCCCCAGACTTCCTTGGAGGCCTGCATCTTGCGCGCGATCTTGTCGGTCCAGTTGTGCGGCACGTGGCAGTCCGGGCAGGTCGCGCGCACGCCGGAACGGTTGGTGAAGTGGATGGTCGACTTCAGCTCGGCGAAGACGTTGTCCTTCATCTCGTGACAGCCGGTGCAGAACTTCTCGGTGTTGGTCAGTTCCAGCGCGGTGTTGAAGCCGCCCCAGAAGATGACGCCGGCCATGAAGCCCGCCAGCACCAGCACGCCGAGCCCGAACACCGAGCTCGGCCGGATCAGCACCTGCCAGAGCTCGCGCGCGAAGTCCCAGCTTCGCGCGATGAAGCTGCGCTTGGTTTCCAGCTTCTGCTCCTGCTTCTCGTTGGGCTCGTCCGCAGTCGTCGTCATCGCCGGCCACCGGGGCTTGCACGCGACAGCAGCGTGTCGATGTCGGTGAAATCGTTGCTGACGGGCGGATTGGCCGTGTTCTGCGGCACATGGCATTCGGTGCAGAAGAAGCGGCGCGGCGAGATCGCGGCCAGGAACTGGCCGTCGCGATCCATGAAATGCGTGATCGACACCATCGGCGCCTGCGATTCCGCGGTCCGCGCCCGCGCATGGCAGGACAGGCACTTGTTGCCGTTGAGGTCGATCTGATAGCCGTCGATCGTGTGCGGGATGACGGGCGGCTGCTCCGGATAGTTGCGCACCTCCTTCTCGGAGGTGTTGCGGTTGGGCAGCATCGGCGGCGCCGGGCCCTCGTCGTTGAGCGGCGCCGGGCCGCGCAGCCCCGACGACACCGTCTGCGCGGTCAGCGAGCCCGTGCCGGCGGCAATCGCGACCGCGAGCAGGGCGATACCAAATCGTTTCATCATGACAGGTTCACCCGCTCGATGCGCACGGCGCATTTCTTGAAGTCGGTTTGCAGCGAGATCGGATCGGTGGCGTCCAGCGTCACCTTGTTGATCAGCTTGGATTCGTCGAACCACGGCACGAAGACGAGACCGCGCGGCGGCCGGTCGCGGCCGCGCGTCTCGACGCGGGCGCGGATGAAGCCGCGGCGCGACACCACCTTGACCTCGTCGCCGCGCCGGAGCTTCGCCTCCGACGCGTCGTCGGGATGCATGAAGCAGACGGCTTCGGGGAACGCCTTGTAGAGCTCCGGCACGCGGCGCGTCATGGTGCCGGAATGCCAGTGCTCCAGCACGCGGCCGGTCGAGAGCCAGAACGGATATTCATTGTCGGGCGATTCCGCCGCCGGCTCGAAAGGCAGGGCGAAGATGCGCGCCTTGCCGTCGGGATAGCCGTAGAACTGCACGTCGGTGCCCTGCTTGACGTAGGGGTCGCTGCCCTCGCGGAAGCGCCACTTGGTCTCCTGGCCGTTGACCACCGGCCAGCGCAGGCCGCGCTCCCGGTGATAGGTGTCGAACGGCGCGAGGTCGTGGCCATGGCCGCGGCCGAACTGGGCATATTCCTCGAACAGGCCCTTCTGCACGTAGAAGCCGAACGCCTTGGCTTCCTCGTTGCCGTAGCCGGCTTCGATCTCGGTCGCCGGGAATTTGTCGACCTGTCCGTTCTTGTAGAGCACGTCGAACAGCGTCTTGCCGCGAACTTCCGGCTTCTTGGCGATCAGCTCCTCGGGCCAGACCTCCTCGATCTTGAAGCGCTTGGAGAACTCCATGAGCTGCCACAAATCGGACTTGGCCTCGCCCGGCGCGGTGACGAGCTGGTGCCAGAACTGGGTGCGCCGCTCGGCATTGCCGTAGGCGCCTTCCTTCTCCACCCACATCGCGGTCGGCAGGATCAGGTCGGCGGCGAGCGCGGTCACGGTCGGATAGGCATCCGAGACCACGATGAAATTGTCGGGGTTGCGGAAGCCCGGATAGGTCTCCTCGTTGACGTTGGGACCGGCCTGGAGGTTGTTGTTGACCTGCACCCAATAGGCGTTGATCAGACCGTCCTTCAGCATCCGGCTCTGCAGCACGGCGTGTGCGCCGTTCTTGTCGGGGATGGTGCCTTCGGGCAGCTGCCAGATGTGCTCGGCGTGATCGCGGTGCGCCTTGTTGGTCACGACCATGTCGGCGGGCAGGCGGTGCGAGAAGGTGCCGACCTCGCGCGCGGTGCCGCAGGCCGAAGGCTGGCCGGTCAGCGAGAACGGGCTGTTGCCGGGCGAGGAGATCTTTCCGGTCAACAGATGGATGTTGTAGACGAGGTTGTTGGCCCAGACGCCGCGGGTGTGCTGGTTGAAACCCATGGTCCAGAACGAGACCACCTTGGTCTTGGGATCGGCATAGAGCTCCGCCAGCGCCTCGAGGCGATTGAGCGGCACGCCGGACATTTTTGCCGCCTTCTCCAGCGTGTAGTCCGAGATGAACTTGACGTATTCGTCGTAGCTCATGTCGGTGGAATCGTTGGCCTTGGCCGCGCCGGTCGCCTTCTTCTGCAGCGGATGCTCGGGCCGCAGGCCATAACCGATGTCGGTCTGGCCGCGCCTGAAGATGGTATGGGCGTTGACGAAGTCCTTGTTGACGCGGCCGGTCGTGATGATGTGGTTGGCGATCGCGTTGAGGATGTAGAGATCGGTCTGCGGCACGAACACCATGCCGATGTCGGCAAGGTCGAACGAGCGGTGCTCGAAAGTCGAGAGCACGGCGACGCGGACATGCGGCGCGGACAGCCGGCGGTCGGCGAGGCGCGTCCACAGGATGGGGTGCATCTCCGCCATGTTCGAGCCCCACAGCACGAAGGCGTCGGTGGCTTCGATGTCGTCATAGCAGCCGGCCGGCTCGTCGATGCCGAAGGTGCGCATCATGCCGGCGACGGCCGAGGCCATGCAGTGCCGCGCATTGGGGTCGATGTTGTTGGTGCGGAAGCCGGCCTTGAACAGCTTGGAGGCCGCATAGCCTTCCCAGATCGTCCACTGGCCGGAGCCGAACATGGCGACGCCGTTCGGCCCGCGCTTCTTGATCGCCTCCTTCCACTTCTGCTCCATGATGTCGAAGGCTTCGGTCCAGGACACCGGCGTGAAGTCACCGTTCTTGTCGTACTTGCCGTTGGTCTTGCGCAGCATCGGCTGCGTCAGGCGGTCGTGGCCGTACATGATCTTGGAGAGGAAGTAGCCCTTGACGCAGTTGAGGCCGCGATTGACCTCGGCCTTGATGTCGCCATGGGTGGCGACGACGCGGTTGTCCTTGGTCGCGACCATCACGGAGCAGCCGGTGCCGCAGAAGCGGCAGGCGGCCTTGTCCCATTTCATTTCGCTCACCTCGCGCTCGGCGGCGAGGTTGGCGGCGAGTGCCGGCGCCGGGAGGCCGGCGGCGGCCGCGGCGATCGCGGCGGCCTCGAGCTTCAGCATCTGACGGCGGTCGAGCTTCGGCGATGTCATGATGGCTCTCCGTCTCAGGCGGTTTCGATGGCGTGGAAGACCAGCGCCGCGGAATAGACGTGCTGCAGCGACTGGATGGTGTTGAGCATGGTGCCGAGGCTGCCGGCGTCCGGCGCCTCCGTGACGACGACGAGCTTGCCGCGTGCGTCGCGGGCGTAGATCTCGCAGCCCGGAAGCGCGGCGATCTCCGCTTCCAGCTCGGCAAGGCGCTCGGGGCGGGCCTGCACGATGATGCTGGCGATCTCCGCGCCCGGTGGCGAGATGACGCGCTCGGTGCTGAGCACGCGGCCGGTGATCAAGGCGCGGCGGTCGAGTGTGTTTCTGTTGCGTGTGGCTTGGGCCATGATGCCTGTCTTTCGCTTCAAGGGGGGATCAATGCGGGGAGGAGGGAGGTCCCGGTGGGCCGGCGAACATCTGGTAGATCCAGACGCCGAGCCCGTAGGAGCCCACCGTTCCGACCGCGAGGACGGGCATCACGATCGCGGTCAGGAACAGGAACGCAAAAATCTCCATGCGCTTACGGCGCACGCGCGAAGTCGTGTCGTCAGGGGCCGACATATTCGGTCTCTTTGAACTGGTATGGAATCGGGACGGCATCCGGGCCGTTGCCTTGCTGCACTTTTGATGCATTCGGGCCGGTGCGGCCTTGATCTGGATCAAGTTACCGCTCTGCGCCGATGTCGCAGCGGCTGCGTCGCGGCGGGCAGCGTGTTGCTGCGTTCAGGCGCGGAATGCTTCTCCCGCGCGGCGGAATTGGTGCTCCGTAGACAGCGCCGCCCCACACCTTAAGATGTGCTTAACAACAATAAGCGGGCAAGAAACCTTGGGAGAGACGTCGTCATGAAGTTCGGCATCTTCTACGAGCTGCAGCTGCCACGGCCCTGGGTGGCCGGCGACGAGCTGAAGCTCTACCAGAACGCGCTCTCGCAGATGGAACTCGCCGACCGGCTGGGCTACGACCACGCCTGGGTCGTCGAGCATCACTTCCTCGAGGAATATTCGCACTCGCCGTCGCCGGAATCGTTCCTTGCGGCCGCGAGCCAGCGCACGAAAAACATCCGGCTCGGCCACGGCATCCTCCAGCTCACCACCAACCATCCGGCCCGCGTCGCCGAGCGCGTCGCGGTGCTCGATCTGCTCAGCAACGGCCGCTGCGAATTCGGCATGGGCGAGAGTGCGTCGATCACCGAGCTCACGCCGTTCGGCCGCGACATGGAGACCAAGAAGGAGGTGTTCGAGGAAGCCGTCGCCGCGATCTTCCCGATGTTCAAGGACGCAGGCAGCGAGCATCACGGCAAGTATTTCGACATTCCCTTGCGCAACGTCGTGCCGAAGCCCGTGCAGAAGCCGCATCCGCCGCTGTGGATGGCCTGCTCTCAGCTGCCGACCATCGAGCGTGCCGGCCGCCACGGCTTTGGCGCGCTCGGCTTCCAGTTCGTCAGCGCTGATGCTGCGCATGCCTGGGTGCACGCCTACTACAACGCCATGACCAAGCGGCTGCACAAGCTCGCCGACTACGAGATCAACCCGAACATGGCGCTGGTGTCGTTCTTCATGTGCGCGAAGACGGACGAAGAAGCGCGTGCGCGCGCCGACGGCGCCACCTTCTTCCAGTTCGCGCTGCGCTTCTACGGTGCCTCGCAAAACCGCCAGCGGCCTGCGCCCTACACCGTCAACATGTGGGACGAGTACAACAAGTGGAAGCGCGACAACCCTGAAGCGCAGGAGGCGGCGCTGCGCGGCGGCCTGATCGGCTCGCCCGAGACGATCCGCAAGAAGCTGAAGCGCTTCCAGTCCTCGCATATCGATCAGGTCATCCTGCTCAACCAGGCCGGCAAGAACAGCCACGAGTACATCTGTGAATCGCTCGAATTGTTCGGCCGCGAGGTGATGCCGGAGTTCCAGAACGATCCGGCGCAGGCGGCCTGGAAACGGGGCGTCATGAGCGGCGAGATCAAGCTGGAAGAGATCGACACTGTGGCTTTTACGGATCGCTACGGCAAGCTCGCGATCAATGTTGCTCCGGCAAAGGCAGCCGCGGAATAGATTGCTCGTCGGGTCATGTTGCTGACGCAATCTCTGTCTTAACAGCGACAACGTAAAACACTGCGTGGGAACCGCTCAGGTTCGCACAACGGTTCCATAGCCAAGGGGTTGGCTCGAATCCGCAAAGGACCGGCGCAAGATTCATGAACGCTTCGGCGTTCGCTTGCGCTGTGCGGTGCCGGGAACCGGACGACGAAAATCACAGGAGATATGATGCTGTTCCACTCGAGCGCCGCAGTTTGCGGCGCCCTGGTTGCGCTTGCCGTTTCCGTCACTGTTGCACGAAGTGAATCGCGTGGTGTTCACGCAAACGCCGTCGTCGAAGCCGCCTCCGGGGATGCGGTCGTCGGCGCGGCATCGATGTACAATCCGTTCAGGCCCGGCAAGGAGGAGGGCGGACCGAGCACCGCCTCGGGCGAGCGGTATAATCCCTCTGCCTGGTCGGCTGCGATCAAGACCAGCTTGCGCCGGAAATTCGGTGGGGTGCAATTCGGCGAGAGGCCGAAGTTCGCGCTCGTCGAGGCCGCGGGCAAGAAGGTCATCGTCAAGATCAATGACGTCGGACCGCTCAGACCGGGCCGCGTCATCGACTTCAACGAGCGCACGATGCGCCATTTCGACCCGAGCCTGGAGCGCGGAGTCATCAAGGACGTCAAGGTCAGCCCGCTGGCGGGGGATGATTGGACGCCGGGGCCGGTGGGCTGATTCAGAACTGACATGGGCCCCGGCTCTGCCGCGCACCGCACCGGACGATGCTCGCATCGCCGGGGTGCTACGCTGCGTCCGGGGCGCAAGGCTGTTTCGAGCTTGCGCGCGTGTCCCGGACGCGGTGCGTGCAGGCGCCGCCGGCTTCCGGAGCACCGGGCTTGCTGCTATCCTCCCGCAAAACAGCGGCGTGCGGAGGAAGCGATGCAGTCTCGGGCGGTGCCTTCGAATCCGTCGGCGGGTGATGTCACCTCCGCGGTGCTCGCCATCGGCCGCTCCGATTTCCCGAACGTCCTGATCGACACGCTGCGCCGGCAGGCGGAGGTTGGCCATTGCATGGTGTTCGCGTTGAGCCGGGCCGGTGCCGCCGACTGCCTGCTCGATGCCGGCAACATCCCGACCGGCGGCGATCTCGGCGCGGCCTATGCCGGCCAATTCCACGAATCCGATCCCAACCGCGATGCGCTGTTCGAGGGCGAAGGCGGCGCGCCGATCATGCTGCCGGCGTTCGCGCCGCGCATGTACGGTGCGCGTTACCGCAAGATCTTCTTCCAGGATTCCGGCATCGTCGACAAATGCGCGACCGCGATCTGGACCGGCGACACCTGCTTCTACGTCAACTTCTACCGGATCGCCGCGCAGGGCCGCTTCAGCGCCGCGCAGCGTGAGCGGCTCGAGGCGATCGCACCGGCGATCGTGGCGAGCGTGGCCCGGCATTTCCAGACGTCGGCGCCGGACCAGTCCCTCGCTTCCTTGTTCGCCGCGAGAGCGCCGCTCGCCGCGCTGACGCCGCGCGAGCAGGAGGTCTGCCGCCGCATCCTGTCGGGTTCGAGCTCCGAAGCGATCTCGCAGGCACTCGGCATCAGCCTGCATTCGACGCTGACCTACCGCAAGCGCGCCTATGAGCGGCTCGGCATCTCCTCGCAGAGCGAGCTGTTTGCGATCGTGCTGCGATTGCTGACGCCCAGCCTGAACTGACGGCGTCGGCAGCCGTGCATGGCTAGGCTGAAAGCCGCGACCGGTAGGGCGCGGTGAGCAGCAGCATGAAAAGCGCTCTTTCGGCCCGGTACTTTGCAGCGGGCCGGCTGGATTCGCGGCCCCGCATCACGACCGTTCCCTGGACGATGCTGACGCTCCAGGTCCATTTCCCGCGCCTTTGCCGTTCCAAGGCCATTTCGAAAATCGGGAATTCCGGTCTCGCCATCCCTGCCGTTCTCGTCAGACACTGAACGGAGTTGAACCCGGAGGGGCGGCCTGTGTCTTCACCCCTTTGGGTGAAGAGAGGCGCATGGCTCATGGCAAGGTAAACCCGATCCGGCGGGAAAAATCCGCCGTCAGTCCTGAAGCGGCAATTTGGGGATGGCGCCGAACAGCGCAGCCGCGCTCTTCTGGTTGCGCGTTCCCGTCTTGGCCAGCACGGCCTTGATCTGGGTGCGGATCGTCTCGCGGCTCAGCCCGTGATGGGCCGCGATGTCGCCGATCGTCTGTCCTTGCGCGATTCCGCGCGCCACGCGCGCCTCGCTGGGGGTGAGATCGAACAGGCCACGAATCAGCGCCAGGCTCGGTGCCTGGGAGGCGGTGACCGGCGTCGCCACCAGGAGGCCAACCGCCCCGTCGAACAGATCGCGTGCTTCGCCCGGCATCGACACGAGATGAAAGACGATCCGGTCGAGATCGCTCGAGCCGCGTGCGGCGAAGGAGCGCACGGCTTTTTCCGGTGAATCGAGCTGAGCGAGGCCCGCGCGCAGCAGGGCGTCGGCGGCACGGTCTCTGACGGCGATCCGGTCCTTCGGCAACCACTGCAGCACGTCCGTCATGCCTTCAATCAGGGCGTTCGCCGCCAGGACCCGCCCGGAGCGCGCGATCGCGAGGGCCGGCAAGCCGACCAGCGACAACGCCTCGGTCGCCGCCCGCATCCGGGTGAGACGCCAGCGCGTCGACAGCAGGGCCGCCCGCGCCAGATGGGGACGAAACCGGTCGAGAAAACCGAGATCCTGCCGCGAAAAGGCAGGCTGGCCGGCGAGCCGTTCCATATGGAAAACGATGATCTCACCGGAGGGGCTGCGCACGGCGGTCGCGCAAGCGTGCTCGAAGCCCCATTTCTTGTTCCATTCCACCCGATAGGGATCACGCTCCCATTCTTCCGGCGAAAACGCCTCATGCTCGCCGACGAAGCCGGGGTGATCGAGGGCCAGGAGTCTCGGGGTCGTCTCCGTCCGGCTGGAGAGGTCGCTACGCATGAACGCCGAGAATGCCTCGCGGATCGATGGCGACGTCACGACGCCATTCCAGACGCCGGACCACTGATCGGAATCCGAGGTGATCATGACCATGCCATGCGCGCCCGCGGCATGGGCGATGTCTTCCAGAACCTCCGGCCAGAGCTCTGGAACGGTCGAAGCCTCGTGGATGCGATCCACGATGCGCTCGAAATCGATGTCCGTCATTGGCAGCGATAGACCCATCAGATTCGACCGTGCTTCGCTTGTCCAAGGCCCCTTGATACCAACACCCCGCTCAATGGAACTCAATTGCTACTATTTCCCGGGCGGGCCGGATCGACGCCTAGCAGAGATTATGTTCCTATTTCAACCGTTTGAGAGATTTGGAGGTGCCTGCCGGCACGCGATCTCGGGGTTCCCGAGGCACGGTTCCTGGCCGCCCGTGCGGGGCCGCCATTTTGATGATGAAACAGGCCGATGAAGGCGCGCAGTGGGCAAACCGACGCGATTGCGGGAGCGAGTACGTCGCAATCCAGGCTATCTCATCGGCCGACCTCCTGGTCCGGAACCGTGACGCGCAGCGTGAAGTAGTTCGCGCCGGTCTTGGTGTCCGCGGATTGTGCCTGCCAGCCGGGCGGTGCTTTCATCGCGCGTCTCCCGCCAGCCTGACAGGCATCGGCGCGTCGGGTCGCAGCTGCGTAACCTTGGCGAGAACGCTGTCGCGCGGGCCGAAGAGCTGGGCGCGGCCTCGCGTTGGTCGACCGCGGTCAGCGCTGGCCTCGCGCTAGCGTTCGCGCCAAGCGCGCATCAACTGATCGGAGAGCGGCTTGACGAGGTACGACATCACCGTGCGCTGACCGGTCTGGATGAAGGCTTCGACCGGCATACCGGCGATCAGCTTCAGCTCGCCCAGGCGTGCGATCTCCGCCTCGGGAACGGCGATGCGTGCGACGTAGAAGCTCGCCGGGCTTTTCTGGTCGACTGAGACGTCGGCGGAGATGTTGCTCACCTCGCCGTTGAGCTGAGGCGTGGTGCGCTGGTTGAAGGTCGTAAAGCGCAGCAGCACCGGCTGGCCGACCGACAGACGATCGATCTCATGCGGGGGAATCCGTACCTCGACGACGAGCGCATCATGGGCGGGGACGATGAGCATGATCTGCTCGCCGGGGCTGATGACGCCGCCTACGGTATGCAGCGCCAGTTGATGCACGGTACCGTCCTGCGGCGCCCGAATATCGATGCGCTTGAGCTGATCCTCGGCGGCCACGCGTTTCTCGACCAGCTCCGAGGACTTGGCACGGATCTCGGCGAGATCCTTTCCGACCTCGCTGCGCAGATCCTGATCGATCTGCATGATTTGCAGTGTGGTCTCGGTGATCCGGCCCCTGGCTTCGGCGATGGCGGCGACCAGCGCGCCGCGTTCGCCATGCACGCGCACCGCGTCGCGCTCGAGCGTGGTCAGGCGCGAGATCTGGATCAGATTCTTTCGCCATAGATCGCGCACGCCCAGCAGTTCCTGGTCGATGAAGGTGGTTTCCCTGTCTTTCGCCTGGATCTGCTCCTCGAGCCCGCGGATCTGCTCTTGAAGCTGGCCGATGCGCTCGTTGAGCTGCGCCTTCTTGCCGGCGCGGGCGACGCGGCGCAGCTCGAACAGCTTGCGCTCGCCGACGATCAAGCGAGCGACGTCCGGATCAGCGATGCGCCCGACGAGGTCCGCGGGAAAGCCGAGCCACTCCTGATCGTCGCGTTCCGCCTCGAGCCGCGCCCGGCGCGCCGTCTGTTCGTCGAGGCTCTTGACGACGATCAGGAGATTGGCCCGAGTCACCGTCTCGTCGAGGCGCACGATCACGTCGCCGGCCTTCACCTGGGCGCCATCACGCACCTTGAGTTCGCCGACCACGCCGCCGGTCGGATGCTGCACTTTCTTGGTGTAGCTGTCGACCACCAGCGTGCCGGAGCCGACGACGGCGCCGGCCAGTTCCGTGGTCGCGGCCCAGCCGCCGACGCCGCCGGCAAGAATGACGACGCCCACGAGGCCGGCGCGCAGGTGCTGGCGGATCGCGTGCGGGACCTGGTTCACCGGCTCGCGGTTCACGGGTTTGCTCCCTCGGTTACGATCTTGAGCGGCACCGCCGGCCGCGGCTGCATCATCTTGGCCAGCAGCGCGTCCTTCGGTCCGAACGCCTGCACGCGCCCCTCGGCCATCACGATCAATTGGTCCACACCGGCGAGCGCGCTGGTGCGATGCGCGACGACGATGACAATGCCGCCGCGCGCGCGCACGCCGAGAATGGCCTGCGTCAGGGCCTGGTCGCCCTCGGCGTCGAGATTGGAGTTGGGCTCGTCGAGCACCACCAGGAAGGGGTCGCGGTAGAGCGCGCGGGCAAGCGCAATGCGCTGCCGCTGCCCGGCAGAGAGCGCCGCGCCGCCTTCGCCGATCGGGGTGTCGTAGCCCTTCGGCAACCGCAGCACCATCTGGTGCACACCGGCCGCGTTCGCGGCGGCGATCGTCGCCTCGGCATCGGGGGCGGGCTCGAAGCGGTTGATGTTCTGCGCCACCGTGCCGGCGAACAGCTCGACGTCCTGGGGCAGATAGCCGATATGGCGGCCGAGCGCCTCGCAGCTCCATTGGTCGAGCGCGGCGCCGTCCAGCCGCACCTTGCCGCGCGCGGCTCCCCACACGCCGACGACGGCACGCACCAGCGACGACTTGCCCGATGCGCTCGGGCCGACGATGCCGACCCCCTGGCCCGGGTTCAACGCGAAGGAGGCATCCAGCACGACGGCGACCTGTTCGCCCGGCGCCGCCACGGAGACGGCCTCGACCGCGAGGGCCTTGCACGGCGGCGGCAACGGCGTCTTCTCCTCCTCGGCCGGGAGTTGCGCCCATTGCTGCTGCAGACGTTTCCAGCTCTGCCGGGCCGCGATCAGGCTCTTCCAGTGGGCGATGGCGAGTTCGACCGGCGCGAGCGCGCGCGAGGCGAGGATCGAGCCGGCAATGATGATTCCGGCGGTCGCCTCCTGGATGATGACGAGATAGCCGCCGACACCGAGTACCGCCGATTGCAGCACCATGCGCAGCACCTTGGAAACGGAGCCGAGGCCGCCGGTGATATCGGCGGCACTGCGCTGGGTGGCCATGTAGCTGTCATTGGCCTCCGTCCAGCGCGCGGCAAGGCGCCCGCGCATGCCCATGGCCTGCAAGACCTCGGCGTTCCGGCGGCTGGCCTCGGCGAGCGCGTTGCGCTGCGCGATCTGGCCGGTGACCTCCCTGGTGCGTTCGCGCGTCAGCCGGTTGGTCATGAGGGTCAGGGACACGAGCAACAGCGATCCGATCGACGCCGTGAGTCCGATCAGCGGATGAAACAGGAAGCAGATCGCGAGGTAAAACGGGATCCACGGCAGATCGAACAGCGCGGTCGGGCCGAGCCCGGAGAGATAGCTGCGCACCTGGTCGAGATCGCGCACCGGCTGCAGCCCGTCGCCGCTCGCGCGTGCCCGCAACGGCCAGCGCGCGACGATGTCATAGGCGCGCGCCGAGAATGCACGGTCGAGCCATTCGCCGATGCGGACGAGGATGCGCCCGCGCAGAATGTCGAGGAACGCCTGGAACGAATAGAGCGCGCCGACCAGCGCGGCGAGGCCGATCAGCGTCGGCACGCTGCGGCTCGGCACCACGCGGTCATAGACTTCGAGCATGAAGAACGAGCCGGTCAGGTACAGCACGTTCAACATGGCCGTGATCAGGCCGAGCCCGACCAGCACGCCGCGACAGGCCTGAAGCGGCGAGGACCGGAGACGCGCGTGTGGTGACTGATTGAAGTCAGGTTCTTGAAATTTCATGCAGCATGACCCGCCCGATGTGAGGTGCCGGCTGCGCGCCAAAGCGGCGCGCAGCCGGCGGCTTGCGGTTCAGACGTTGATGACGCCGTCGTGGTTTCCGTCGATCTTGACGGAGAAGCTGCTGGACGCCGTATCCCCGTCGGCATCAGCGATCTGAACGGTGAAGTCGAGCTTCTCGTCGGGCGCCGGCTGCGACTGGATCAGGCTGAACCCGCCGATATCGAAAGTGTTGTTGTCGTTGCCGGCAATGCCGTCATGGGCGCTGATGTTTTCGATCAGGACCCGGTCGTGGGTCGTTGCACCCGTCGACCACGACACCTTGTCGCCGGTGCTCAGCCCGGTGATGATCAGGTTGCCGTCCTGGTCGATCGTGGCAACGGGAGTAAATGACGTGTTGCCCGTCTTTACGACGAGGTCGGTGACCGAAGCCGACGTGATATTGACGTGCTGATCGTTGGTGAGCCCGTCGATGAAATTCACCCCCGCTTCCTTGAGGGTGTTGAAGGCCGTGATCTTGACGGTGACGGGACCGATGCCCGGGTTGGTCTGGTTGACGGTGAAGGACGCGCCGGTCGCATTGAAGACGTTCTGGAAGTCGATGTTGGCTTCGACGTCCGCCTCGTTCTGGTCCAGATTGGGCACGAGGAAATTCGTATTCGTACCCGTCACGTAGGTGATGTACGCGCCTTCAGTGGGGTAGTTGGCGTTGTCATTGAGCTGGTTGCCGTTGACACCGAACGAGGTGGTGCTGCCGGCCTGGCTGATATTGAGCACGTCCTTGGTCGTGATGTTTCCGCCCTGGGACTGGTTCAGCGGATTTTCCCCGACCACCACGATCTGGGTGGAGTTTGGATCGCCGAAGGTCATGAACAGATTGCTGCCGGAGGGCGCGCCGGCAAAGCTGAAGCTGATCTCCGCGGGCGGAGGATTTTGCAGCACATCGAAGGTGTAGTTGCCGCCGGACAGGGTCAGCTTGAAGAAATCGATGTCGCCGGCGTTGTGAGTGCCGCTGTTATCGACGTCCTTGTAATAGGTCGCGACAGTATCGCTGTTCGAGAGATCCCGGAGCAGCGTCATCTGCGAGACCGTGCCATCGAGGATCGTCAGGCTCGCCGGCGAGCTCGTGATGCTGTAGGTCGCCGGATCATCCGCTCCGACCACTCCGGCGAGCGTCTTGGTTACGGTAGAGAGAGCAGAGAAGTCCACCTGCCCATCGGCGATGGGCCCGATGGTCGGGCCGTCGTCCTGGAACTGCACGGCGTCGCCGATGCCGGTCGAGCTCGTCGCCGTGTCGCCGTCGCCGTCGGTCACCGTCACCACAGCCAGCAGCGCAGCGTCGGTGATCGATACCGAATCGTCGGGGTTCGTCGTCGTCGGATGCTTCAGCGAGGCGTACTGCGCCACGCTGACGACTCCGGTCGAGCTGTTGATTGCCACCGCGAAGGCCGCGGCCCCGGCGGAACTGCCGATGCGGCCGACCACCAGGCTGCCTTCCTTGAACAGGAAGATGCTGGCGCCGCCCGTCGTGTCGAGGCCGGAATCCACCCCTACGGAGGAAACCGCCAGCGAGAACGCGATCGTCCCTCCCTCCTGGTCCGCGCCGAGCGAGCTTCCGGTCGAGCTCACGACAGGGGTCGCATCCCGCGCATATCCGGTCGGGCTGAGGTCGGCGCTGACGTTGGTGACGCCCGCGAACAGCGCCGACACCGTGGCGTCGGTGGTGTCATCGGCATCGCTCTGGTTGCCCGCGGTCTCGTCATGCGCCACCGTCGCGGCGCCCTGGACGATCCCCGCCGTCGGCCCGTCGTCCTGGAACTGCACGGCATCGCCGATGCCGGTCGAACTCGTCGCCGTGTCGCCATCGCCGTCGGTGACCGTCACCACCGCCAGCAGCGCACTGTCGGTGATCGACACCGAGTCATCGGGATTGGTGGCGTCCGGGTGCTTCAGCGAGGCGTATTGCGCCACGCTGACGACGCCGCTCGTGCTGTTGATTGCCACCGCGAAGGCCGCCGCCCCGGCGGCACCGCCGATACGGCCGACCACCAGGCTGCCTTCCTTGAACAGGAAGATGCTGGTGCCGTCGGTAGTGTCGAGGCCGGAATCCACCCCTGCGGAGGACACCGCCAGCGAGAACGCGATCGTTCCGCCCTCCTGGTCCGCACCAAACGAGCTTCCGGTCGAGCTCACGACAGCGCTCGCATCCCGCGCATATCCGGTCGGGCTAAGGTCACCGCTGACGTTGGTGACGCCCGCGAACAGCGCCGACACCGTGGCGTCGGTGGTGTCATCGGCATCGCTCTGGTTGCCCGCGGTCTCGTCATGCGCCACCGTCGGCGCGCCCTGGACGATCCCCGCCGTCGGCCCGTCGTCCTGGAACTGCACGGCATCGCCGATGCCGGTCGAACTCGTCGCCGTATCGCCATCGCCGTCGGTGACCGTCACCACCGCCAGCAGCGCACTGTCGGTGATCGACACCGAGTCATCGGGATTGGTGGCGTCCGGGTGCTTCAGCGAGGCGTATTGCGCCACGCTGACGACGCCGCTCGAGCTGTTGATCGCCACCGCGAAGGCCGCGGCCCCGGAGGAACTGCCGATACGGCCGACCACCAGGCTGCCTTCCTTGAACAGGAAGATGCTGGTGCCGCCCGTCGTATCGAGGCCGGAATCCACCCCTGCGGCGGACACCGCCAGCGAGAACGACGTCGTTCCGCCCTCCTGGTCCGCACCAAACGAGCTTCCGGTCGAGCTCACGACAGCGCTCGCATCCCGCGCATACCCGGTCGGGTTGAGGTCACCGCTGACGTTGGTGACGCCCGCGAACAGCGCCGACACCGCGGCGTCCGTGGTGTCATCGGCATCGCTCTGGTTGCCCGCGGTCTCGTCATGCGCCACCGTCGGCGCGCCCTGCGCGATCCCCGCCGTCGGCCCGTCGTCCTGGAACTGCACGGCATCGCCGATGCCGGTCGAGCTCGTCGCCGTATCGCCGTCGCCGTCGGTGACGGTCACCACCGCCAGCAGCGCGCTGTCGGTGATCGACACCGAGTCATCGGGATTGGTGGCGTCCGGGTGCTTCAGCGAGGCGTATTGCGCCACGCTGACGACGCCGGTCGAGCTGTTGATTGCCACCGCGAAGGCCGCGGCCCCGGAGGAACTGCCGATACGGCCGACCACCAGGCTGCCTTCCTTGAACAGGAAGACGCTGGTGCCGCCCGTCGTATCGAGGCCGGAATCCACCCCTGCGGAGGATACCGCCAGCGAGAACGCAATCGTCCCTCCCTCCTGGTCCGCGCCGAGCGAGCTTCCGGTCGAGCTCACGACAGGGGTCGCATCCCGCGCGAAGCCGGCCGGGCTGAGGTCGCTGCTGACATTGGTGACGCCCGCGAACAGCACCGACACCGCGGCGTCCGTGGTGTCATCGGCGTCGCTCTGGTTGCCCGCGGTCTCGTCATGCGCCACGGTCGCCGCGCCCTGGACGATCGCTGCCGTCGGCCCGTCATCCTGGAACTGCACGGCATCGCCGATGCCGGTCGAGCTCGTCGCCGTGTCGCCGTCGCCGTCGGTCACCGTCACCACCGCCAGCAGCGCAGCGTCGGTGATCGACACCGAATCGTCGGGGTTCGTCGTCGTCGGGTGCTTCAGCGAGGCGTACTGCGCCACGCTGACGACGCCGCTCGTGCTGTTGATCGCCACCGCGAAGGCCGCCGCCCCGGCGGCACCGCCGATGCGGCCGACCACCAGGCTGCCTTCCTTGAACAGGAAGATGCTGGTGCCGTCGGTGGTGTCGAGGCCGGAATCCACCCCTGCGGCGGACACCGCCAGCGAGAACGCAATCGTCCCGCCCACCGAGTCGGTACCCAACGAGCTCCCGGTCGAGCTCACAACAGCGTTCGCATCCTGCGCATAACCGGTCGGGTTGAGGTCGGCGCTGACGTTGGTGACGCCCGCAAACAGCGACACCACGCCTGCCGCAGTGGTGTCATCGGCATCGCTCTGGTTGCCCGCGGTCTCGTCATGCGCCACGGTCGGCGCGCCCTGCACGATTCCCGCCGTCGGCCCATCATCCTCGAAGTGGATGGCCGTGCCGACCACGGCACTCGCGGCGTTGGCGCTGCTCAAGCCGAACCCGCCGATGTCGAAGGTGTTGTTGTCGTTGCCGCTAATGCCGTCGGTGGCGCTGATGTTCTCGATCAGGACGCGGTCATGCGTTGCGCCCGTCGTCCACTGCACCTTGTCGCCCGTGCTCAGGCCGGTGACGATCAGATTGCCGTCGTTGTCGATCGTGGCTTGCGGCGTAAATTGCGTCTTGCCCGACTTGACGACGACGTCGGTGAGCGAGAATGAGGTGATATTGACGTGCGCGTCGTTGGTGAGTCCGTCGACGAAATTCACGCCAGTTTCCTTGGCGGTGTCGAAGGCCGAGATCTTGACGGTGACGGGTCCGACGCCCGGGTTCGTCTGGTTGACGGTGAAGGACGCGCTGGTCGCATTGAAGACGTTCTGGAAGTCGATGTTGGCTTCGACGTCGGCCTCGTTCTGGTCCAGATTGGGCACGAGAAAGTTCGTGTTCGCGCCCGTGACATAGGTGATGTACGCACCTTCACCCGGGTTGATCGCGTTGCCGTTGACGCCGAACGAGGTGGTGCTGCCGGCCTGGCTGATATTGAGCACGTCCTTGCTCGAGATGTTTCCGCCCTGGGACTGGTTGAGCGGATCCTTGCCGATCACCACGATCTGGGTCGAGGTAGGATCTCCGAAGGTCATGAAGAGATTGCTGCCGGACGGCGCGCCGGCGAAGCCGAAATTGATCACTTCGCTGACCGCGACCTTGAGATGGCTGCCGAGGTCAAGGGAGTCGTCGGGGTTGGTGCCATCCGGATGCTCCAGCGCCTCGTACTGGACACTCCAGATCTTGCCGCCGGTCGCGGTCTGCTCGAGATAAACCGCGAAGGCGATCACGCCCGCAGCCGTCTTGCCGAGCACGATGTTGTCGTTCACGGGGTCCGTGAAAAGGAAGATCTCCTCGCCGTCGTTGGTGAAGAGACCGCTCGTGTCACCGTCGAGCGCGCCGCCACTCCCATCGGTGAAGGCGACGTTGCCGACCGAGCCCGTGACGCCGCTGATGGTGATGACGTCGCCGTTGCTGACCGCGTGGTTGATCTCCGTGGCCGGAGCGAGCAGTGCGGCCAGCCGGGTTGAAAACTCGCTCGGGAGCGCCGTGTTGGTGTCGTTGTTCTGCAGACCAGCGGTTTCGTCGAGAATAACGGTTGTGCCGGTAAGAGTGACCGTAAGTGCCATGATATCCATCCTCCAAAATGACTATGGGTGAGGTATGCACTTCAGAAATTCCACGTGCAGGCTCGTCGGCGATCCGCCGCGTCGGCCTGATAGAGGCTGATCGCATGGCCATCGATATCGGTGAAACCCGTGGCGACGCCGACGCTCGTCGAGAAGGCCGTGCCCGAGGTGTCGGCGACCAGCGATAGCGTGGCCCCACTGGCAAAGCCGACGATCATGTCGTCGCGTTCGGCGTAGTGCGGGAAGCCCGTATCGGGGCTGGTGTTGAGGCCGTTGAGGAAGGCGAGCAGCCTTGCATCCGCCGAGAGCGTTGCGACCTCGTTATCGGTGCTGCCGGTTGAAGGTGTGCGAAATTCCTCGTCGATGACGAGGTTGCCGGAAATACCGAGAGCCATTGAATCCTCCGAGGATAAATGGATTGAAATTCATCGAAGAATTTCCCATCGCCTGGAGGTGACGCACGCATTACACAACAAAACAAAACTCATCGTCTCTCAGAGGGTGAGAGATCGAGCTTGCAACGTAGTCGGGAGCGCGCGCCGCCTCGAGCGACGATCACGCCTTGCTGATTGAATATGTCCTGAAGCAAATAGCGGGCTCAAACATGGCCGCCTCCTCAAACAACAATTGAACTCTACTCTGAAGCCCTCTCGATCAAATCAGGGCCAACTCTGTTCAAGTGCCTGTAGGTGCGCAATTTCAATGCTTGTCGAGCCCGCAAACCTCGACGAAAGTGGAAACGTTAAATCAAGCATTAACTTTTGTAAATAGCGTCGCGATGTCGCGGCGCTGCGCGAAGCAGGACGTTCCGGCGTTCTTGACGAAGTTCAGATCCAGGTTACCCGACCATGTTACCGCATTTGCCGATATTTATAGGCATTCGCGATGATCTGCCCGGCAGTGGGGATAGCGCTCGGCGTCACGCGAACGTCACCACCCGAGCGTGAATTGTTGAATTAATGCGCGCATAAAATCTGCTTGAATAATTTAACCCTCATTCATTCGCGCCTCGTCGATGTTCGTTGTCCGGCCGCGCGCGTGCTGTCGTGCGCGGGCACCTTGTTCTTGAACGCGTGTCCTGGCGGCGTCTGTCCCTATCGCTAGGGACAGACGCCGCCGCCGGATTTCGCTAGCTTGGAGCAAACGCAAATCCAGGGGAGACCGCCTTGAGCACGGCGCCGCACATCGACATCGACCCGTCTGCATTCTGGGCCGATCCTTATCCGATGCTCGCGAAGATGCGGAGAGAAGCGCCGATCGCGTTTGTGCCGCAGCTCGGCTCGACGCTGTTGACCAGCCGCGACGACATCTCGATCTCGGAGAAGCAGATCGACGTGTTCTCGTCGCACCAGCCGGCCGGCCTGATGAACCGGCTGATGGGCCACAACATGATGCGCAAGGACGGCGAGGCGCACCAGGTCGAGCGCCGCGCGATGTTTCCGACGGTGTCGCCGAAGACGGTGAAGGCCTACTGGACCGCGCTGTTCCAGGCCCATGCCGACCGCATCCTCGATTCAATCGGGCCGGGCCGGATCGATTTCATGCGCGACTTCGCGCTGCCGTTCTCCGGCGAATGCCTGAAGTCGATCACCGGCCTCACCAATATCGGCTTTGAGGACATGGATGCGTGGTCGCAGGGCATGATCGAAGGCATCGCCAATTATGCCGGCGATCCCGCGGTCGAAGCGCGCTGCCACGCGGCGACGTCGGGCATCGATGCCGCGATCGACGACATCCTGCCGGTGATGCGTGAGAAGCCAGACCAGAGCATTCTGGGCGTGCTCCTCGCCTCCGGCATGGCCATGGAGAGCGTGCGCGCCAACGTCAAGCTTGCGATCTCGGGCGGCCAGAACGAGCCGCGCAAGGCCATCGCCGGCACGGTGTGGGCGCTCCTGACCCATCCGGACCAGCTCGACCTCGTGCGAAGGGGCGAGGTGACTTGGCTGCAGGCCTTCGAGGAATATGCCCGCTGGATCTCGCCGATCGGCATGTCGCCGCGGCGGATCGCAAAGCCCTGGGGCATCCGCGATGTCCAGTTCGAAGCCGACGAACGCGTGTTCCTGATGTTCGGCTCCGCCAACCGCGACGAGAAGCATTTCGAGCGCGCCGACGAATTTGATGTGAGACGAGATACCACCAAGAGCGTCGCCTTCGGCGCCGGCCCGCATTTCTGTGCCGGCGCCTTCGCGTCGCGCGCGATGATCGCCGACGTCGCGCTGCCGACCGTGTTCGCGCGCGCAAGACAGCTCGAGATCGCCGACGACGAGCCGGTGCGGATCGGCGGCTGGGCGTTCAGGGGCTTGCAGAACCTGCCGGTGAAGTGGCCGAATTAGTTTCGGTGATGTGGCTGCATTCGTTGACGGGATGGGCCGTTGCCACAATGGCAGTGTCATCGCCCGGCTTGACCGGGCGATCCAGTACGCCGCGGCGGTCGTGTGAAACGTTGGCGTCTCTGGAAAACTGGATTCCCCGCCTGCGCGGGGAATGACGGCGAGCCGGTGGAGGGGGCTTCCGACACCCTATCTCCAGTCCGCCACAATGCCATTATGCCCCTGTTTTGCCCGACGCCTCGAAGAAAATTTCGGACAATTTGTAAGTCGTTGATTTCGCGTGCCGCGCCTACTGTGCATGGGGTTGTTTTCGCAGTTTTGGTTTCGGCCACAGGTTTCCCGGAGCGGCAGTGCGCGGTCTTCACATCCGCGTGCAGAAAAATTCCATCTGCGTTCGCTCCGCCGCTTGAAAGATTAATCACGCGCCTTGCCGCGCCCGCAGTGCTCGCATCGCTATTTTTCCTGATGTCTCGACAGCTTTCGTAACGCGCCCCATCATTCGTCAAACATGAATGATGACGGCCGCAGGCGGCCGGGAGTTTGGAATGCAGCGTCGCGACTTCTTGAAATTGTCTGCCGGAACCGCAGTTGCCGCTGCGTTCGTCTCCCGCGCGAACGCGCAAGGAACGTCGCAAGGCGCGGTGAAGGAAATTCGTATCGGCTACCAGAAGAACGGCGTGCTGGTCATCACGCGCCAGCAGGCCGCCCTGGAAAAACATTTCTTGCCGCAGGGCATCGAGGTGAAATGGGTCGAGTTCTCCTCGGGCCCGCCGATGATGGAGGCGATGAATGTCGGCAGCGTCGACTATGGCGCCGTCGGCGATTCCCCGCCGGTGTTCGCGCAGGCCGCCGGAGCTGCGATCGTCTACGCCGCGGGACAGCCGATCACCAATGGCCAGGGCATCCTGGTGCCGAAGGATTCGCCGATCCGCTCGATCGCTGAACTGAAGGGCAAGCGCGTCGGGTTCACAAAAGGTTCCAGCGCGCACAACATCGTGGTGCAGACGCTGGAGAAGGCGGGCCTCACCTATGCCGACATCACGCCGGTCTATCTGACGCCGCCGGATGCCGGCCCCGCCTTCGCCAATGGCAGCATCGAGGCCTGGGCGATCTGGGATCCGTATTTCGCGATCGGCGAGACCAAGCAGAATGGCCGCATCCTGATCAATGCGCGCGAGGTCACCAAGACCAACTCGTTCTACATCGCCAACCGCGACTTTGCGAAGAACCACGGCGCGGTCCTGCAGCAGATCGTCGACGTCACCAGCGCCACCGCCAAATGGGCCGAGCAGCATCGCGACGAGGTCGCCCGATCGCTCGCCGCCGTCACCGGCATTCCCCTGGAGATCCAGACTATCGCGGCCAACCGCTCGTCCTTCGTGGTCGGCCCCGTCACCGACGACATCGTCGCGACCCAGCAGGGCGTCGCCGACCGCTTCCACAAGCTCGGGCTGATCCCCAAGCCGATCGTGATCCGCGACATCGTCTGGCGCAATCCGGCAGCCTGATCGTGCCGACCACTCTTCCCATTCATAAAGGTCTGAACATGAGGCGTATCATTCAGCGTCTGATCGCGGCCATCGTGCTGTCGATCGGCATCGTCGCCGCCGCGGTCGGCACCTCCTACGGTCAGGACAAGGTGGTCCGGATCGGCTACCAGAAATACGGCAAGCTGGTGCTGCTCAAGAGCAAGGGCACGCTGGAGCCGAAGCTCGCCGCCGGCGGCTACAAGGTGGTGTGGACCGAGTTTCCGTCCGGCCCGCCGCTGCTCGAAGCGCTCAATGTCGGCGCGATCGATTTCGGCAACACGGGCGAAGCCCCGCCGATTTTCGCGCAGGCCGCGGGCGCGCCGATCCAGTATGTCGCCTACGAGCCGCCGGCGCCGAAGGGCGAAGCGATCCTGGTGCCGAAGGACAGCCCGCTGAAATCGGTCACTGAACTCAAGGGCAAGAAGGTCGCGCTCAACAAGGGCTCCAACGTCCACTATCTCCTGGTGAAGGCGCTGGAGAAGGCCGGCGTCAAATACTCCGAGATCGAGCCGGTGTTCCTGGCGCCCGCCGATGCCCGCGCCGCCTTCGAGCGCGGCGCGGTCGATGCCTGGGTGATCTGGGATCCGTTCCAGGCCGCCGCGGAAGCCGCCACCGGCGCGCGCACGCTCGCCGACGGCACTGGCATCGTCGCCAACTACCAGTTCTACTTCTCCTCGAAGAAATTCCTCGACGTCAACCCTGAGATCGTCGACGCCGTGCTCGCCGAGCTGAGCTCGGTCGACGACTGGGCCAAGGGCGACATCCATGCGGTGGCCGAGCAGCTCGCCCCCGCGATCGGCTTGTCGGTCCCCGTGGTCGAGGTGGCGCTCAAGCGCCAAGCCTACGGCATCAAGCCGGTCACGGATGCCGTCATCGCCGACCAGCAGCAGGTTGCCGACGCGTTCTTCGCGCTGGGCCTGATTCCCAAATCCATCAGGATTTCCGACGTCGCTCGGAAATCGGGATCGTGAGCAAAGCCATGAGCAAACCATCCAACGCCAACATTCTCTGGTTCCTGCCGACCCACGGTGACGGCCGCTATCTCGGCACCGGCATCGGCGGCCGCGAGGTCAACTTCAACTATCTGCGCCAGATCGCGCAGGCCGCCGACCAGCTCGGCTATTACGGCGTGCTGCTGCCGACCGGGCGCTCCTGCGAGGATTCCTGGATCGTCGCCTCCAGCGTCGCGCCGTTCACCGAGCGGCTGCGCTATCTCGTCGCCGTGCGTCCCGGCCTGCAATCGCCGAGCGTTGCGGCACGCATGACGGCGACGCTCGACCGGATCACCAATGGCCGGCTGCTCGTCAACGTCGTCACCGGCGGCGACCCCGTCGAGAACAAGGGCGACGGCATCTTCCTCGGCCACGACGAGCGCTACGAGGTCACGCGCGAGTTCCTGAGCGTCTACAGCGATCTGCTCGCCGGCAAGACCGTCGATGTCGATGGCAAGCACATCCATGTCGAGGGCGGCAAGCTGCTGTTTCCGCCGGTGCAGTCGCCGCGCCCGCCGCTCTATTTCGGCGGCTCGTCCGATGCCGGCATCGACGTCGCGGTCGACGCCGTCGACAAATATCTCACCTGGGGCGAGCCGCCGGCTCTGGTGGCCGAGAAGATCGCGAAGGTGAGGGAGGTCGCCAGCGCGCGGGGCCGCAAGCTCTCCTTCGGCATCCGCCTTCACGTCATCGTCCGCGAGACCAATGAAGAAGCCTGGCGCGCCGCGAACGAGCTGATCAAGCACGTCGACGACGACACCATCGCCAAGGCGCAAAGGAACTTTGCACGCATGGACTCCGTGGGACAGCAGCGCATGGCGCAGCTCCACGGCGGCAAGCGCGACAAGCTCGAGATCTCTCCGAACCTGTGGGCCGGCGTTGGCCTCGTACGCGGCGGTGCCGGCACCGCGCTGGTCGGCGACGCCCAGACCGTCGCGGCCCGCATCAGGGAGTATCAGGATCTCGGCATCGATACCTTCATCATGTCGGGCTACCCGCATCTGGAGGAAGCCTATCGCTTCGCCGAGCTGGTATTCCCGCTGCTCTCGCTGGAGCAGCCGAGCAACGTGACCAGGCTGCACTTCAACGGCGGTCCTTTCGGCGAGACGGTCGGCAGCGATTTCCGTCCGCAACACAGGGTATCGCAGTCATGAGCCTGATCGACAGCGTTTCGCTTCCGCGCGGCGTCCGCCTGCCGCGCGTCGACGGCCTGATCCAGTGGATCGTGCCGCTCGCCATCATCGCGATCTGGCAGGTCGCCAGCGTCACCGGCTTCGTGCCGACGCGGGTGCTGCCGGCCCCGAGCGACGTCCTGCTCGCAGGCTGGAAGCTGCTGCTCTCCGGCGAGCTCGTCCGCAACATCTGGGTCTCATTCTGGCGCGCCTCGATCGGCTTCTTGATCGGCGGCAGCATCGGCTTCGCCTTCGGGCTCGCCAACGGCTTGTCGCAGCTCTCGGCAAAGCTCACCGACACCACGCTGCAGATGGTGCGCAACGTGCCGCATCTGGCGCTGATCCCGCTGGTGATCCTGTGGTTCGGCATCGACGAGAGCGCAAAACTGTTCCTGGTGGCGCTCGGCGTGTTCTTCCCGATCTATCTCAACACGCTGCACGGCATCCGTACCGTCGACCCGCAGCTGATCGAGATGGGTCGCATCTACGGCATGAGCGACGGCGAACTGTTCCGCCGCGTGATCTTTCCGGGCGCGCTGCCGTCGATCTTCGTCGGCATCCGCTTCGCGCTCGGCATCATGTGGCTGACGCTGATCGTCGCCGAGACCATCGCGGCCTCGTCGGGCCTCGGCTACATGGCGATGCAGGCGCGCGAGTTCATGCTGATCGACGTCGTCGTGCTCTCGATCCTGATCTACGCCCTGCTCGGCAAGCTCGCCGACAGCGCCTCCCGCGTGCTGGAGCGGGCGACGCTCTCCTGGCACCCCGCCTTCCAGAAACGTTAAGCACCAACACTGGGAATCACATGCAGACAGCGCTTCGTACCTCCCTTCCCGAGACCGAGCTCGCCAGCCGCGCCAGCTTCGCCCCTCACGCCCGCATCGTGCGCGAGGAGCGTCCGCAGCAAGCCATCGGCCTGCCGCTCAGCATCCGGGGCCTGCGCAAGTCCTTCGGCAGTAACGAGGTGCTGCGCGGCATCGATCTGCACATCCCCGCCGGCCAGTTCGTCGCCATCGTGGGCAAGAGCGGTTGCGGCAAGAGCACGCTGCTGCGCCTGATCGCAGGTCTCGACAAGATCGATGCCGGCAGCATCAGCTTCGGCCAGGACGTGCAGGCGGAAGACATCCGCGTGATGTTCCAGGAGCCGCGGCTGCTGCCCTGGGCCCGCGTGCTCGCCAACGTCGAGGTCGGCCTCGGCCGTGATCGCGCATCGGCCGATGCGCATGCGCGCGCCGAGAAGGCGCTGACCGAGGTCGGCCTTGCCGACAAGCGCGACCAGTGGCCTTCGGTGCTGTCGGGCGGCCAGAAGCAGCGGGTCGCGCTCGGCCGCGCGCTGGTCTCGCGTCCGCGCGTGCTCGCCTTCGACGAGCCGCTCGGCGCGCTGGACGCGCTGACCCGCATCTCGATGCAGCGCCTTCTGGAGCGGGTCTGGCGCGACCAGGGCTTCACCGCGATCCTGGTGACCCACGACGTTGCCGAGGCCGTGGCGCTGGCCGACCGGGTGCTGGTGATCGAGGAGGGCCGCATCGCCCATGACGTCGTGGTTAACGCCGCCCGGCCCCGCGAACGCGGCTCTGCTGAATTGGCGAGCCTCGAAGCCTCAATTTTGAGCCACCTTTTGTCGGCGGAAGATCGTACCTAGATAGAGGGAACCCCGGCTTTGGGGACCGTGCCATGAATGTAGTGCCCCGCGATCTCATGACTGAAATCCCCGTTTCGCCCGCCGATTTCCGCGGCGCCATGCGCCACCTCACCGGCGGCGTCAGCGTCATCACCGCCGGGCGGGGCAAGGACATCACCGGCATGACCGTGACCTCGGTGACCTCGCTGTCGGTGGAGCCGCCGACGCTGCTGGTCAGCATCAACCGCGATGCCTCCTCCTTCCCGCTGATCAGGCGACACGGCGCTTTCGGCGTGAACATCCTCAATGCCGACCAGCTCGACGTCGCCGAACGCTTCGCCGGGAAGGGCGGGCTGAAGGGGGCCGATCGCTTCGCCGGCGCCCATTGGATCACGGCGGTCTCCGGCGTTCCGCTCCTGGTGGGGGCATTGTCGGCCTTCGATTGCGAGGTCGAGGAGATCGTCGAGCGGCACTCGCACGGCATCGTCATCGGCCGTGTCAGGGACATCAAGAGCTCGACCCGCACCGCGGCGCTGGCCTATTGGCACGGCCAGTATGTGGCGGTCGACCAGGACGAGGACGCGGTAAGGCTCGCCGACGTCAGCGTTCCCGCGCGTGGCCGGCGCGGCATTTGATCGCCTGACTCAGGCTGGCCTTTTTTCCGGCACCGCTCTAGAAGCGCCCTGAGCTTCCCATCCGGGAGGCAATGGAGCGGAACGATGAAGCGCGTCGCGACTATCGCCTTCTACGCCATCGGCGCGCTCGCGATCGCCTATCTCGCGCTCTACGCCTATGCGATGTTCTCGGGCCAGCCGATCGTGCCGGGCGATCCCATCCACATCTTCCGCAAGCCGGACGCGCCAAGTTATTCGTAGAGCAACGCGCGCGGCCAATGTGGCGCGGATCTCTCTCAACGCGTCATGGCCGGGCTTGACCCGGCCATCCACGGGCATCGGCGTTCTCGGGAAGACGTGGATACCCGGGTCAAGCCCGGGCATGACGGCGGTGTATGCCGCGACTACCCCCGCAAGATCGCCAGCGCCAGCGCCTGTGCGCGCGGCACGATGCTGTCGATCTCGAGATATTCCTCCGGCGTGTGCGCGAGGCCGCCGACCGGGCCGAGGCCGCAGATGGTCGGCGTGCCCACGGCGGCGGTGAAGCCGGAATCGGCGCAGCCGCCGGAGAACTCGCCCTGCAGCGTGGTGAGGCCGACCTTCCTCGCGCCCGCCTGGTAACCTTCGAACAGCGCCTTCGACTCCGCGCTCTGCACCACCGGCACGAACTCGCCCTTGATCGTCAGCGTCGCGCTGGTGCCCGGCACGTAGGAGGTCGCGACGATGTTCTCGATCGCGGCCATGATCCTGGCGCGATCGGCGGGATCGACATAGCGCAGGTCGATCTGGCCTTCGGCGTGAGGCGCCGTAGTGTTGACCGACTGCCCGCCGGAGACGAGGCCGACATTGAGCGTGATGCCCTTGTCGAGATCGGTCAGCGCGTGGATCTGCACGATCTTGTGCGCGAGCTCGCCGATCGCGCTGATGCCGGCTTTGAAATTGGCGCCGGAATGCGCGGCCTTGCCGGTGATGGTCATGTGCATGAAGATGCCGCCCTTGCGTCCCGTCACCACGTTGCCGGTGGGGCGGCCCGGCTCCGAATTGAACACGGCGCGCGCGGCGCGTCCCTCGCGCTCGATCACCGGGCGCGACGACGGCGATCCGATCTCCTCGTCCGAGGTGATCAGCACCTTGATCGGATGCGGCGAGCCGCCGAACTTGTGGAAGGCGGTCGCCACGAACACGTTCATGACGAGGCCAGACTTCATGTCGGAAACCCCCGGACCATAGGCGCGGCCGTCCAGAATCGTGAACGGCCGCCGCCCGGCCTCGCCCTTGCCGAACACGGTGTCGCGATGGCCCATCAACAGCACCGGCTTCTCGTTGCTGCCGGGCTTGGCCACCTCGGCATGGATCGCATCGCCGAACGTGCCGTCGGCCTCGCGCCGGCAGGGAATGCCGTGCTCGGCAAAATGCCGCTCGAACCGCGCACCGACCGCATCGACGCCTTCCTTGTCATACGATCCGGAATCGATGTTCACGACATCGCGCAAGAGATCGATCATCGCCTGCTTCTGCGACGCCAGCCAGTCCGTGATTTGAGCTTCAGACATGTGTATCCTCGTGGTTCCCACGCGGGGTTATAGGACCTTGCGCAGGCGTGGCCTAGTCGCTGGATGCGATGCGGCCATGTGTTCTCTTCCGTAGCCCGGATGGAGCGGAGCGAAATCCGGGGTTTGATCCGCGTTCGGGATTACCGGATTGCGCTTCGATCCATCCAGGCTACGAAGGCGCGGTGGAGATTGTCGCAATCCTACCGGCTCGGCTCGGCCTTCGCCTCGGCACCGCGAAGCTGCGTCGCGACGACCAGGGCACCGATCTTTCGGCCCATGTCCTTGCCGACCTCGGTCGAGAACCGGTAGTGGAAGCCGGCGTAGATGCGGGCATTGGCGACTTCGTCGCTGTAGTCCTGCAGCCGCGACCATTTGCGTGTGACCCCCGGTGCCGTCGGGCTGGTCAGGGAGAACTCGCCGAAATCTCCGACGACGGTCTGAAGCACGGTCGAGATCGCGGCCGAGACGATGCAGTGCGCGCAGGGATATTCCGGATGCATCGGCGTGTCCCCGAGCGGCAGCCAGGACGGATCGCGCGGCGTCGCGGCATTCGAGGTGATGTCGGCGTTGCGTATGGCCGTGATCGGACGCCAGAAATTGTAGTGATACTTGGCCTCGAACACGGCGACGATGGCATCGTTGCCGGTCATCGATGTCAACGCGTAAAGCCGGGCGCAGTCGACGAGATCCATCCCCTTGGCCATCGCGGCCTGCCTGACGATGGGATTGTAGGTGCGGGCGCCGACGAAGAACCAGAAGCGGCCGATCGTCGTTTGCTCGGGCGTCCGGGTCGGGCTGCCACGGCCACCGACCTCGCGGATTTCGTTGACGTCCTTGGTCCAGACCTCTGAATCGAGCGCCGGCGGCGGTCCGGGCCGGAATTGCGATCCCGACGTCATGACCCAGGGCGTCGTCGCGCCCGTGGTCTGGAACAGCGGAACGGCGGTTGGAACATAGACGCCTGCCGTGGTCAG
The DNA here is from genome assembly GCF_018130885.1 of Bradyrhizobium sp. KB893862 SZCCT0404. Taxonomy (NCBI): domain Bacteria; kingdom Pseudomonadati; phylum Pseudomonadota; class Alphaproteobacteria; order Hyphomicrobiales; family Nitrobacteraceae; genus Bradyrhizobium; species Bradyrhizobium sp. KB893862 SZCCT0404. The sequence continues at coordinate 107,781 of NZ_JAFCLT010000013.1, read as the reverse complement.
GGGGCGGTAAGACTCCGGAGCCTTGCTGCCGTCATTGGCGCGAAGCTGGATGATCTGCACCGCGGCGTCTTTCCCGAGCGCGATGCCGGCGGTCTTGGATTCGCCCTCGGCGATCGGCGCCAGAGAGTTCGTCAGCGTCGAATCCAGATCCGGCTTGATGTCCGGATAGATCGACAGCAGCACGTCGTGGGCCGCAACCGCCGCCGCGGCTTCCCGCGAGGTCGAACGCTCCGCGGACAACGCGAGCTTGTAAGGCGCGTAGCGGCGGTCGATCGCGTTGACGGCCTCGAACATCGCAACGTGCATCATGGACAGGGCGCGGCTGTGCGGCGCCGGAAGAATTTGCTTCTCGGCGGCGATCGCGTCGGCCTTTGCGTTCCAGTCCATGATCACGTCGGCGCGTGCAGGCGGCACTGTGGCTGTGATCAGCATTGCAACCAGCGATAAGCGGGAAATCGTCCACGAAGTGCATTTCATGGCGTGCCCTTTCGGTTGAGGGAGGTTCGCAAAACGCGGATGCGGCACCTCGCCGGCATCCTGCCAAGCGGCCCCGGGACTCTAGCGATGTCGCGGCATGTCGATTGTGAACTGCTTCACGCGCGGGGTGCGGCCATGTGTTCCGCCCCGTAGCCCGGATGGAGCGAAGCGAAATCCGGGATTCTCGATCGCGGACTCTGGCCCCGGATTGCGCTTCGCTCCATCCGGGCTACGGGACCATATCACCTTCACCCCCGCGCAACGGCGGAGCCGTTGTCTGTCGCTGGAGGTGGCCGCTTCTTTAGCGGCCCTCGAAGGGCGACGGCCCGGCTGTGGCCGTTCATCCTTCGAGGCTCGGCCTGCGCTGCTTCGCATCGCATTCCTCGCACCTCAGGATGACGGATAGGCATTAACGCACCTGGCAACGAAAAATGCCCGGGACTGGCCCGGGCATTCGTAGTCTCGATCTTGTCAGAAGCCCTTACGCTCCTACCATCGGCATCCGCGGATATTCCCCGGGCGTGCCCGCCGGCGTGATCGGGATGCCGCCGTCGGCGTATTCGTTCAGCTTGTTGCGCAGCGTGCGGATGGAGATGCCGAGGATGTTGGCGGCATGGGTGCGGTTGCCGAGGCAGTGCTTCAGCGTCTCCAGGATCAGGTCGCGCTCGACGTCGGCGACGGTGCGGCCGACCAGTGCGCGCGTCACCTGCTCGGCGGCCATGGTCGCATGCGCAACCGCCGGAGCGGTCTTGGCGAGGTCGAGCCGGTCGCCGTCCGGGGTGATGATCGCGTCGGGACCGATCTCGTCGCCCTGCGCCATCAGCACGGCGCGGTGCATGGTGTTCTCGAGCTCGCGGACGTTGCCCTGCCAGCGGTTGGTGGAGAGCACGCGGCGGGCCTCCGCCGAGATCGGGCGCATCGGCACGCCGTTGGCCTCGGCATATTTCTTCACGAAGTGCTGGGCGAGCTCGAGGATGTCGGCCGGGCGCTCGCGCAGCGGCGGGATCTTCAGGTTCACGACGTTGAGGCGGAACAGCAGGTCCTCGCGGAACGTGCCTTCGCGCACCGCTTCCGCCAGATTGCGGTTCGAGGTCGCGATGATGCGGATGTCCACGGCGACCGGCTTGGTGCCGCCGACGCGATCGATCACGCGCTCCTGGATGGCGCGCAGGAGCTTGGACTGCAGACGGACGTCCATCTCCGAGATTTCGTCAAGCAGCAGGGTGCCGCCGGTCGCTTCCTCGAACTTGCCGATACGGCGGGCGACCGCGCCGGTGAAGGCGCCTTTCTCGTGGCCGAACAGCTCGGACTCCAGGAGATGTTCGGGGATCGCGGCGCAGTTGATCGAGATGAACGGGCGCTTGGCGCGGGCCGAGCGGGTGTGGACATAGCGCGCCAGCACCTCCTTGCCCGTGCCGGATTCGCCGGTGATCATCACCGAGGCATCGGAGCCGGCGATCTGCTGCGCCAGCTTGATGACGCGCGCCATGGCGTCGTCGCGGTAGACCAATTCGCGGGAATCGTTGGCGACGGCGGCCAGCACCGCGGCGATCAGCTCCGGCTCCGGCGGCAGCGGGATGTATTCCTTGGCTCCGGCGTGGATCGCCGCGACCGCGGCGCGGGCGTCGTTGGTGATGCCGCAGGCGACGATCGGAGCATGGATGTGCTCGGCCTCGAGCCGCATCACGAGGTCGCGGATGTCGAGGGCGACGTCGACCAGCAGCAGGTCGGCACCCTTGCCGCCGCGCAGCACCCGCATCGCCTGCTCGTGATCCTCGGCGTGGGTCACGGTGGCGCCGTTCTCCATCGCGATCTTGGTGGCGGTGGTGAGCTGGCCCTTCAGTGTGCCAACGATGAGAAGCCGCATGTCAGTCTCCTGTCCGTCTGGTCGCGCTGCCGCGCGTCATTCCCTGCGTATTAGGTGCGTTCGGTCTTGATGATTTCGGTCATGGTCACGCCGAGCTTGTCCTCGACCAGGACGACTTCGCCGCGGGCGACCAGCTTGTTGTTGACGTAGATGTCGATGGCCTCGCCGACGCGGCGGTCGAGCTCGAGCACGGTGCCGGGCCCGAGCTTCAAGAGCTCGCTGACGTCCATCTTCGAACGGCCGAGCACGGCCGAGACCTGCACAGGCACGTCGAATACGGCTTCGAGGTCGGCGGCGGCACGCGTCGCGTATTCGTCCTCGTTGTAGCCGACATCGGTGCTGGCAGGCGGCATCGGGCCGTTGAGATCGGGCAGCGGGACCTGTCCGTCGGTGTCGCTCATGATTTAGCTCCCCCTGCGGGACGCGATATAGCGTCCGACCATGTCGTCGATCTTGGCTGCGATGGCACTGCGTTCCAGCACGACACCGCCGTCTGCCCATTCGATCCGGCAGTCGCCGGTGGCGATCTCAGGCTCGGCCAGGATCACCAGCCGGCCTTCGAAGCCGCTCTGCTTCGCCAGCCGCTCGATCTTCTCGCGCGCGGCGTCATAGAGCGCATCGTTGATACGGACGACGAGATGCGGCGTCGCGACCAGATGCGAGAAGCAATCCTTGACCAGCGCGACGATCTCGCCGAGCGGCTCGGCGTCGACGAGGTCGGCGCACAACTTGCGCGCCACGGCGACCGCGACCTCGACCGCCTCGGTCTCCATCCTGGTCTCGATGTTGCCGATGCCGGAGGCAACGCCGCGGATTCCGATGTTGATCTCCTCCATGGCGAGCGCGACGCGGCGGTCGCTCTCGGCCTTGGCCTCGCGCTGGCCGGCGGCAAATCCGTCCTGGTAGGCGCGCGCCTCCGCTTCCGCGACTTTCTGGGCGATCTCGGCCGCGGTCGCGGCCTTCTCGCGCGGCGACCGCTCGGGCGCCGCGAAGTCGGTATCGAACAGGAATTTTGCCGGAGCGGCCATCAGTACACCAGCTCGTCGTCGGCGCGGTTCTTGGTCAGCATGATCTCGCCCTTGGCGGCGAGGTCCTTGGCGAGGTTGACCAGCAGCGCCTGGGCCTCGTCGACGTCGCGCAGACGGACCGGGCCCATCGCGGCCATGTCGTCCTGCAGCATCTTGGCCGCACGCGAGGACATGTTGCCGAAGAAGAAGTTGCGGACGTCCTCGTTGGCGCTCTTGAGCGCGACGCCGAGCTTGTCCTTGTCGACGTTGCGCATCAGGGTCTGTGCCGAGCCGGAATCCAGCTTCACGAGGTCGTCGAAGGTGAACATCAGCGCCTTGATGCGCTCCGCCGATTCGCGGTTCTCTTCTTCGAGCGAGGTGATGAAGCGGGTTTCAGTCTGGCGGTCGAAATTGTTGAAGATTTCCGCCATGACCTCGTGGGCGTCGCGGCGGCGGGTCTGCGACAGATTGGACATGAACTCGGTGCGCAGCGTCTTCTCCACGCTCTCGATCACCTCCTTCTGCACCGCCTCCATCTTCAGCATGCGGTTGACGACGTCGAGCGCGAGCTCTTCCGGGAAGATGCCGAGCACGCGGGCGGCGTGTTCCGGCTTCAGCTTCGACAGCACCACCGCGATGGTTTGCGGATATTCGTTCTTGAGGTAGTTGGCGAGGACCTCTTCCTGCACGTTGGAGAGCTTCTCCCACATGTTGCGCCCCGCGGGACCGCGGATCTCGTCCATGATGCCGTTGACGCGTTCGGGCGCCAGATACTGCTGCAGCAGCCGCTCGGTCGCGTCGAAATTGCCCATCAGCGCGCCCGAAGCCGACATGCGCGAGACGAATTCGAGCAGCATGTCTTCCACCGTGTCGACCTCGACGGTGCCGAGCGTCGACATTTCCAGCGAGAGCTGGCGCACCTCGTCATCATCGAGCAGGCCCCAGATCTTGCCGCCATATTGCTCGCCGAGCGCCAGCATCAGGATCGCGGCGCGCTTCGGCCCCGCCACCGTTTCGGCCTTGCCCGTGCGGCTGCCGGCACGCTGGCCGAGCGTGGAGATCACGCTGGTGATGTCGTTCGAATTGGCGTTTTGCAAGGAGGCGGCCATGTCAGATCACTTCTTGATTCACTTGGCGGTTACTTGGTGGGCTCGGTGAGCCACTGGCGGATGATGGCGACGGTTTCGTTGGGGTTGCGCTCGGCGAGTTCGCCGACGCGATGAACGGACTGGGCGTGGACCTGGCCCTGAATGGTGGCGACGTCGATCGCGCTCGCGGCCCCGCCCGGCAGGAGGGGCTGGCCGGCGGGAGCTGCCTCTTCGGACGCCGCCGGACCGGAAAGGACACCGCTGATGGCGGCGGCGACTTCGTCGGAGGCGAGGATGCGCTTGACCAGCGGGCGGATCACCATGAACAGCACGACGAGGCCGAGCAGCATCATCACGCCGAGCTCGACGAAGTACATCAGGTCGTCCTTGGTGAACTGCAGCATGCCGAGGAAGCCGCCGGGTTCGCCGATCGGAGCGGTGGAGGGGGCGTCGGCGAAGCGCAGGTTCACGACCTCGACCTGGTCGCCGCGCTTCTGGTCGAAACCGATCGCCGAGCGAACCAGGGTGGCGATGCGGTCGAGCTGCTCCTTGGTGCGGTCGGTGTAGGCCAGCTCGCCCTTGTCGTTCTTGGTGTAGATGCCGTCGACCAGCACCGCGACCGAGATGCGGTTGACGCGACCGGCCTCGGTCACCTCGGTCTTGGTGGTGCGGGAGATCTCGTAATTGTTGGTCTCCTCGGTCTTCTTGCTCTGGTCCTTGGCCGCGACGCCGTTGTTCTGCTGGTTGCCGGGCAGCTCGTTGTTGACGGTGACCTGGCCGTTGTTGTCGGCGGTCATGCTGCTTTCTTCGCGGGTCTGGCTCGAGCGCAGCACGCGGCCTTCGGGGTCGAACTTGTCCGAGGTCTGGGTGACCTTGTTGAAGTCGAAATCGGCGGAGAGCTGGACGCGGGCCCGGCCGGAGCCGACCACGGAGGACACGATGTCCTCGACCTGCTTGCGCAGCCGCTTCTCGAAGGCGGTGCGGCGCTCGTCGCCGAGCGCCTGCTCGGGGTCAGTCTGGGCGCCGTCGGCGAGCAGCTGGCCGGCCTCGTCCACGATCGAGACGCGCTGCGGCTTCAGCCCGTTGACGGCGGAGGCGACGAGGTGGCGGATGGCGCGGATCTGCTGGGCCTCGAGCGAACCGCGCACCCGCACCACGATCGAGGCTGACGGCTCCGGCGCCTCGCGGGCGAACAGCGGGCGCTCGGGCAGCACCAGATGGACGCGGGCGGCCTGGATGCGGTCGATGGCGCGGATGGTGCGGGCAAGCTCGCCCTCCAGCGCGCGCAGATGATTGATGTTCTGGACAAAGGAGGTGGTGCCGAGCGCGTCCGACTTGTCGAACACCTCGTAGCCGACGCCGCCGCCCTTGGGCATGCCGCCCTCGGCGAGCTTCATCCGCAGGCGCGTGACCTTGTCCTTGGGCACCATGATGATCGAGCCCTCATTGCGGATCTCGAACTGGATGCCCTGGCGTTCCAGGTCCTTGATAATGCTGGAGGAATCTTCGACGCTGAGGTCCGTGAACAGCGTCGTCATCTGCGGCGTGGTAACCCGCATGATGACGAACGCGAAAAAGCCGATGAGCGCGGCGGTGACCGCGATCATCGCCCCGAACCGGGCGGCGCCGATACTTTTTAAGAAGTCCGCAAGACCTTGCAAGCAACCGCCCCGAAGCTTCGACCCGCAACCGAGCGGCCGACTGGGCAATTATTGCCTAGGTGATGGTTTCGATATGGTTAACGAAGGTTAAGAGGGCGGACAAAAGTAGCGTCATGAAAAAAATCGGCCTCGCGGGGCGAGACCGATTTTCGTCAAAAGCCGCAGATTTCCGGATCGCTTACTGGCGATATTGCTGGATGCGGGTGGTGCGAAGACCCGCCAGACCGTGCTGGTCGATGGAAAACTGCCAGGAGAGGAATTCGTCGACCGTCAGGGTATAACGGCTGCAGGCCTCCTCGAGGGAGAGAAGTCCGCCACGCACAGCGGCGACGACCTCGGCCTTGCGGCGGATGACCCAGCGTTTGGTGCCGGGCGCGGGCAGATCTGCGATCGTCAGCGGACTGCCGTCCGGCCCGATGACGTATTTTACCCTCGGGCGATGGGGTTCTGTCATGGCGTACTCACAAACTCTCAACCACTGAACTCACGCCGTAACCGTAACCCCGTCGGCTTAAAAATCCGCTAAGCCTAAGGCTTCAATACAATTCTCGTTGAAACTTGCGGGAACGCGACCGGCCCGGGGCGCTGAGAACGCGATTTCAGCGGGCCGGGCGGGGGTCTTCGTAAATACTTTACTAACGAACGGGCCTGCGCGGGACGCTGCAGAGCCCTCAGCCGTCGTCCTGGCGAAAGCCAGGACCCATTACCCCAGGGAGCAGTTTGGCGAAGACCCGGGGTTACGTCCTCGCGTTACAACAGGGTTCGGTGGTTATGGGTCCTGGCCTTCGCCAGGACGACACCGGATATGTAGCGGCGCTATCTCGCCCGCCGCCTCAATTGCTGCTCGTCGCAATGATGCTCTTCACCTGGCTCAGCGTGTAGCTGGCGCCGTCGATCGTCAGCAGCGGGGGCGACTGGGTCAGGTCGACCGAGGACACCACGCCCTGCACCTGCGCGGCGATGCCGACATTGTTCCCCGCGACGTCCTTGCCGGTGGCCGAGACCGTGTACTTGCCGTCGGGCCATTGCGTGCCGTCATTGCCCATGCCGTTCCAGGTGAAGGGAATGTCGGTGCCGGCTGAGGCGGTGTACTTGCCGGTGAACACGGTCTGGCCGCTGGCATTGGCAACGGTGACGTCGACCGTGGAATCGCTGGGCACGTTGAGATGCCAGGTCGCCGACGATTTGGTCATGGTCGCGGTCGAGCCGTCGACCAGCGCGGTCTTGCCGACGAAGCCCAGCGCCTGGGTCGCCTGCGTGGTCTGCTGCAGGGTGACGAGCTGGGCCAGCGAATCGTTGGTCTTGAGCTGCTGCTCGACGCCGGCGAACTGCACCAGCTGCTGGGTGAACTGGTTGGTGTCGAGCGGATCGAGCGGGTTCTGGTTCTGCAGCTGCGTCGTCAGCAGGGTCAGGAAGGTCTGGAAGTTGCCCGCGAGCGTCGAGCCCGTGGTCGAGCTCATGGTCGAGCTCGAGGAGGACTTCGGGATGTCGGTCGTGCCGGAGACGACGGCGGGCGCGGTGGCGGCATTCGTGGTGGTCATGGTCGAATACTCCTCACACTCTGATGTCGACGCCGCTGCTCGATCCGAGCATGCGGCCGTAGCCGCGCCCCACGGGCGCTGCGGGAACGCTGTCGTCCTCGCTGATGATCAGCCGGCGGGCATTGCCGCCATTGTCGTTGTTCTGGCCGGACTGCTGGCCTGACGAGTTCTGGTCGCGCAGGCTGAAGGAGAGCCCGTTGCTGCCGGTCTTGAAGCCGGCATCGTCGAGGGCGCGCTGCAATTGCGGCGCGTCCTGGCGCAGCATCTGCAGCGTTTCCGGCTTCTCGACCGTCAGATGCGAGGTGACCTGGCCGTTGCGGTCGACATTGATGCGGACGTCGATACGGCCGAGATCGAGCGGGTCGAGGCTGATGTCGAACCGCGTCTTGCCGGCGCGCGCGGCGGCGGCGATCTCGATCGGCACGGCGTTGATCGGCACCGCCGTCGAGGTGGCCGCGGTCGCGGTCAGGGTTGCGGTCGAGGCGGTCGCGGCCGACGTCGTGGTGGTCAGCGGTGCCTGCACGGCGGCGGCGGCCTGCGCGCCGGGATCGGTCGTGTTGAAAGCGGCCTGCGCATTGGCATGGGCGTGGGCGGCCGGTGCGGCGGGGATCGCGTCGGGCGCACGGTCCGAAGCGTTGGTCTTCGCCTCGGCCGCGTTGCCGTCGGCCTGCGGCTTGGCGGCTTGCGCATGCGCGGCGTTGGCGGGCGTCGCGTTCGCCGGCGTGAGTGCGGCGTTCGCCTTGCCCGTATCCTGGCCGATATTGGAGACGTCGCTGGCACCGGCAGCGGTGGCGGCGGCCTTGAACGAGGTCTTCGGCGTGCCCTGGTCCACCGCGGCGATCAGCCCGCCATTGGTCTTGGCATCGGTCGCGGTGCCGGTGGTCGTGTCGGTTGCCCCGGTGGCGGCATCGGCCAGCGTCGCCGACGTGTCGGCATCGACTTTCGCGCCGGCGGTCTTGGCGCTCTTGTCGCCTGGTGTTGCGGTATCGGTCTTGGTGCCCGCGATCTGCGCCGCGGTCGAGGTGCTGGCGGCGATGCCGGCGGCGGCAATCGTCAGCGGCGAGGCGGCGGCATCGCTGGCCTGGCCGGCGGCCGCGTTCGGATCGAGCGGGACGACGGGCGCGGCGACGATGACGGCGTTCGGATCGGGCACCGCGGTCTGCGTCGCATCGATTTGCGCCGTAGCTGCCGCATCGACGGCGGCCGTGAGGCCGTCGCCGGCGTCGGTCTTGTCGGTCTTGGTCTCGTCGGACTTGTCGGCCGATTTGGCGTCGGACGTCTCGGACTTGTCCTTGGTCTTGCCCGCCTTGACCTGATCCTTGTCCGAATTCTTGGCCGCGTCGTCCGTCGCGTCGCTCTTCGCGGGCGCGGACGTATCGGTGTCGTCGCTGGCCTTGCTCTGCGCGGAGCTATCCGTGGAGGCGGGTTCGCGCGAGCTCCGGTCGGAGGCGGAGGACGACGAGGCTGAATCGGTCCGGCGCGGCGCGGTATCCTGCGCCGGCGCGCTGTTGCTGATCGCCTGGGTATTGCTGTCGACCAGCGAGCCGAAGGAGTCGCTCGGCGCGGTGTCCTTGGACGCTTGCGAGCGCGCAGGCTTCTGCTGCGCGCTCGAAACCTGCACGTTTGCCACTAGATCTGACGAAACACCGACCACAGGCGACCCCTTGGAAACATCTTCGGCAAAGGGGTAGCAAGGAGCGGGCCAGCCTCCCGCTGATCTATTTTATCAAGATATTTCAATGACTTGACGGATCTTTGCCCCGGCCGCAAGGGCTGCAAGAACCCCGCCATTTCTGCCTCCCCGGCAAGAATTGCCCTAAGCTGGCCAGCCCTGCGATTGCTTCACCGGAATGCCGCCTATATTAAAGAGATCGCTCTCAGCCGCTTTCGACCGGGCAAGTCGCGCCCCTGCGGGAACCCAGGTTCCCCGGGACCGTTCATGCCCCGGTCAAAGGCAAATCGCGGATCGCCGAACGCCGCCGTCACAAGAAGCCATGCTCAACAGTCTGGATCTCGAAGGCCGTCCTGAGGACACCAGGGTCGTCGTCGCCATGTCGGGCGGCGTCGATTCCTCGACGACGGCTGCGCTGCTGAAGGCGGAAGGCTACGACGTCGTCGGCATCACGCTGCAGCTCTACGACCATGGCGCGGCGACCCACCGCAAGGGCGCCTGCTGCGCCGGCCAGGACATCCACGACGCCCGCGACGTCGCCGCCAAGCTCGGCATTCCCCATTACGTGCTCGACTACGAGGACCGCTTCCGCGAGTCCGTCATCGACAATTTCGCCGACAGCTACGCGCTCGGCGAGACGCCGGTGCCGTGCATCGAGTGCAACCGCAGCGTCAAATTCCGTGATCTCCTGAAGACCGCGCGCGAGCTCGGCGCGCAGGCGCTCGCCACCGGCCATTACGTCGCCTCGCGCCGCCGCGACGACGGCTCGCGCGCGCTGGTCTGCGCGGCCGATAGCGACCGCGACCAGAGCTATTTCCTGTTCGCGACCACGCAGGAGCAGCTCGACTTCCTGCGCTTCCCGCTCGGCGACATGACCAAGCCCGAGACGCGCGAGCTCGCGCGCCGCTACGGCCTGTCCGTCGCCGACAAGCACGACAGCCAGGACATCTGCTTCGTGCCCACGGGGCGCTACACCGACATCATCACCCGGCTGCGTCCGAATGCGATGGACCCCGGCGACATCGTCGATCTCGACGGTCGCGTGCTCGGCCAGCATCACGGCATCGCCAATTTCACCGTCGGCCAGCGCCGCGGCCTCGGCATCGCCTCCGGCTCGCCGCTGTTCGTGGTGCGGCTCGATGCCGCGAACCGCCGCGTCGTGGTCGGCCCGCGCGATGCGCTGAAGATGCACCGCATCGCCTTGCGCGACGTCAACTGGATCGGCGGCGGCGACATCGACCGCGCCATCGGCAACGGCCTCGAAATGTTCGTGCGCGTGCGCTCGACCCGCTCGCCGCAGCCGGCCTGGCTGCGCGGCGCCGGCGGCCAATACGAGGTCGAACTCGTTGCCGGCGAGGAGGGCGTTTCGCCCGGCCAGGCCTGCGTGTTCTACGACGCGCCCGGCGGGCAGGCCCGCGTGCTCGGCGGCGGCTTCATCCAGAGCGCCGCCGCGAAGCTCGGCGCCGCGACATCGCGCCCGCTCGCGGAAGCCGTGCGCGGCTAATCTTGCCGAGATCGGCCCCACCTGCTACCGCGAGGGAAGTGCGCCCCCTCTCCCGCTTGCGGGGGAGGGTTGGGGAGGGGGTCTCTCCACCAGCGATATATCGCGAGCGGAAAGAGCCCTCACCCGCCACGCTCTTGCGAGCGTGTCGACCTCTCCCGCAAGCGGGAGAGGCGCTAGACCTATTTCGGGGCTGACTTCGATCTCACCAATGAACAATACTCTTTCGAGTTTCGCGTAAGGGCAGGGGCATGGCAGCAGACATCTCGCGAGCCGGGGTCGAGAAGGCCTATGGCCGCTGGGCGCCGGTCTACGACCTCGTGTTCGGCAAGGTCTTCGACGCCGGCCGCCAGTCCACCATCGCGGAGGCCGACCGCATCGGCGGCCGCATCCTCGACGTCGGCGTCGGCACGGGCCTGTCGCTGTCGGACTATTCGCGCGGCACGAAGATCTGCGGCGTCGACATCTCCGAGCCGATGCTGCGCAAGGCGCAGCAACGCGTGCGCGCCGAGCGCCTCTCCAATGTCGAAGTGCTCTCGGTGATGGACGCGAAGAACCTCGCCTTCCCCGAAAACTTCTTCGACGCGGTGGTCGCGCAATATGTCATCACCGCCGTGCCCGATCCGGAAGGAACGCTCGACGAGTTCGTGCGCGTGCTCAAGCACGGCGGCGAGCTGATCCTGGTCAACCACATCGGCGCCGAGAGCGGCCCTCGCAAACTGTTCGAGCTCGCCTTCGCGCCCGTCGCCCGCCGCCTCGGCTGGCGCCCGGAATTCCCGTGGGCCCGTCTCGTCAACTGGGCCGCCAAACACGGCGGCGTCACGCTCACCGAGCGCCGCCCGATGCCCCCGATGGGCCACTTCTCGCTGATCCGCTACCGCAAATCGTGATCTTGCCGCGGGAACACGCGCCGAGGCCGGTGCGTTTTCCTCCCATGCGCACGACATCAAACATCATCCTGGCCAGCCTCCTGATCGCCGCCTCCGGCAGTGCGATCGCGCAGGCTCCGCCCGCCCCGGCGACGCCGCCGCAACAGACCGCGCCGCCATCCCCGCAACATATGGCCAACTGCGCCCCGCAGGACCGCCCGAACCGCTCGCCCGATGGCACCACCATTGGGCAGTCCCGGGAACCGCTCGGCGATAAGCTGGCCAAATCCGACGGCGTGCTCTGTCCGCCCTCCGGGGTAGACCCCGACATGCACGCCCCGGCCCCCGACACCGGCGGCAACACCCCCGTGATTCCGCCCCCCGGCAGCCCCGGCGGCGACCCGAATGTGAGGCCGAAATAGGCCTTGGTTGGTCCCGGATATCGTCATGCCCGGGCTCGTCCCGCCTGCGCGGCCGAAGCCGCTTCGGCGAGGCTCGTCCCGCGCATTCACGTTCTCCGGGTGCCGAATAGGCTCGTGGATGGCCGGGACAAGCCCGGCCATGACGGAATCAGTGGCGGATGAGGTCGATTCAGGCGCTGAATTCATCCCGCCAATCGCCCGACCTTTGCTTGACTTCCCGCCGCCCCCTTCTTTATATGCCGCGCGTTCGCGAGATCGGCGTTCCGCCGTTCGCGACCCTGTGGCGGGGTAGCTCAGCTGGTTAGAGCACGGGAATCATAATCCTGGGGTCGGGGGTTCGAGTCCCTCTCCCGCTACCAAATTCCCGATAAATCCTTGAAAATACTCGTCTCGCCTGTTCGCCCCTGCGCGCGAATGAACTCTCCATGTGATGATCTCGGTAGAGCAAATTCGCGCGGAAGCTCGCGGCGGCGACGTCTCGCTTTTGCAACCAAAGGCGAGCCTGGGGATGTCGTCGCGGGATGATCGCTGATCTGTTTTGTCGCCCGTGCGGCGGCCTGACGGAGTGAAGGCCTGGGCTTGGACGATCAGTTCCGCTGGGCAGTCCAATACCCGGAGCAACGCGACGAGCCGGAATAGCCGCTCCACTTTCCCCGGCCGGTCGTGCCGAGCAATCGGCCGGAGCCGGACGCGTATTTGTCCTGGACGGTGACGGAGGCGCGAACTGCTCCGGACTTCGCAACGTAGCCCCTGAACCTGACGAGGTTAGGGTGGGTCACCACGCCATTCGCGACGTTGACCGTAAAATTATAGGATGCGTCGCATCCTCCAGCCTGCGTGACGAAGACGAGATCCCACCAGCCATCGTAGGGCGATCGGGCTTGCGCCGGCGGCGCCAGAGCGATCATGCTGCCGATGGCGATGGCACTCAGGCTGACGATCTTCATGCTCATCTCCTCAAAGCTCGAGCGGGGTCGATATTTTCCAGCCATTGCCGCCGCTCTCAGCCGCCGCATCTGCTGGCGATTGCGGTATTGAACGCCTCAATTTCGGAATCGAGCGCGGCAAGGTCGCGCAGGCGGTCGTTGCTTCGAATGCAGCCCGCGGCTGCCTGGCGCGTCGTCACGGATTCATAGAAAGAAGCAGCGAATGCGCGGCAGGCTTTCTCGTTTTCGGAGGCGCCTGCCGGGTGATTGCGGACGGTTGCCCAGTGCGCGCGTGATGCTGCGATGTCCGATGTCGAGACGCAATCCGAGGCGAGAGCCGGAAGCGATATCGCATTCATTGCGAGCGATGCGAGGAGAAGCGCTAGTCTTGGCATCGTGCTGGCTCCCTGGCGGCGTGGACGTTGGCACGACGATGAGCGTCCCCGCCGAATGCGCTCGTGAATGGTACTGCCTAGATTTGAATGCGCTTGCCGAAATGGAAGACCGTCCGGCCAAGCGGTCGTGCGAACACGAAACCTGGGGATCGCGGAGCGCGAGGCCCGTTCATAGCTCGACCGGGAACGCGACCGCCAATCGGCGCAGCCTGCCAGGACCCGGGCCGCGCAAACCTGACCGGTCGCTTGTGATCGGAGAAGAACCAATGCGCTCCATTGTTGCACTATCGCTCTTGCTCGCTCTCGGGGCTTCGGCGAACCCGGCCCAAAGAGGACGCCACGTCGATCCGCGCGCCTTTGCGGGCTCGGCCAACGCGGCCGCGAGCCCGGTCTACATCGCGCCGGGAGGGGAAAGGATCTATCGCGACCCGTCCGCGCCAGGGGGCTTTCGGACCGATCACGACGACCCGCCGTCGCCCAATGACCCTTCGAGGCTGGGCGGCGGTTGATTTCGGCGCGCGACAACGGTGTCGCCATCGCCAACCGCACGCTCAATTGCGCCGAGCGGTCCAATTTGCGCGCAGCCTCACGCGAGTTCGCCCGTCACGAATTGCGCGCGGCCAAGGCCGAACGACCAGTCGGCATCGCCGTTCTCGACAAAGGACACGATGATATCCGAGCTGTCGAGATTGCAGGCGTCCTTCAGCTTCCGGCACAGCAGCTCGTAGAACCGCAGCTTCTCGTCCTCGCGTCTGGTGCGGGAGCGGACCTCGACCAGCACGACCTTGTCGGTGCGCGCGATGCCGAGACCGGTATCGAGGGCGATCATCCGGCCGGGACGATATTCCGAGACGAGCTGGTAGCGGTCGCCCTCGGGCACGTGGAACGCGGCGACGACAGCGGCATGCGCCGCGTCGAGCAGCGTCTTGATCTCGGCATCGGTGCGACCTTCGAACATGTTGAATCGGAGCAGCGGCATCTGGTTGTCCTTTCTCTGGTTGCGAGCGATCTGAAGGCTTGACCCGCTTGATCTATGGCTCATAAAATTGCACATCAATGAACGATAAATAGCCTCCATTGTGCATGAAATGTCGCTCTGGAGAGCGTGCTCCGAAAGGGTGCCGTCGATGGATTGGGAGCGGGTGAGGATATTTCTGGAGGTCGCCCGCGCCGGGCAGATCCTCAAGGCGTCGAAGAACCTCCGCCTGAACCACACCACGGTGGCGCGTCAGGTGACCGCGCTGGAGAAGAGCCTGAAGGCCAAGCTGCTCGAGCGGCACACCGCCGGCTGCACGTTGACCGCCGCCGGCGAGTCCCTGGTGCAGGCGGCCGAGCGCGCGGAGAGCGAGTTTCTGAAAGTCGGCGCCAGCATCGGCGGCAGCGCGGACACCATCAGCGGCACGGTGCGCGTCGGCGCGCCGGACGGTCTTGGCAATTTCTTCCTTGCCGAGCATCTCGGCGCCTTGGCGGCGCGCCATCCCGGCCTGATCATCCAGCTCATACCGCTGCCGCGCACCTTCTCGCTGTCGCGCCGCGAGGCCGATATCGCGATCACGCTGGACCGGCCGAAGCAGGGGCGGCTCATCCTGTCCAAGCTCACCGACTACAGCCTCAGCGTCTACGCCTCGCAGGATTACCTGGAGCGCGAGGGCGCGATCGAGGCGCAGGCCGATCTCGCCGGCCGCCTGTTCGTCACCCACATCGAGGATTTCGCCTACAGCCGCGCGCTCGACTACGCGGCAGCCCTCGGCCGCCTGATGTCCCGCCGCTACGAATGCGGCAGCATCGTCGCGCAGATCGAGGCGGTCCGCGCCGGGCACGGCATCGGCATCCTGCACGACTACGCGGCCAGCCGTTACCCCGAGCTCCGCCGCCTGCTGCCCGAGGTGCGTTTCGTGCGGAGCTACTGGCTGACGTCACATCCCGACACGCACGGCACGCGAAGGGTGCAGGAAGTGCACCGCTTCATCGCGTCGTCGGTAAAGGCGGCGCGGGGGGCGTTCGAGCTGGGATAGGAAATCCGTAGGATGGGTAGAGCGAAGCGAAACCCATCACTCTTCACGTCGGATAGTCCGTAGGATGGGTAGAGCACTTGCGAAACCCATCGCCTTTTACATCGGGTGCATCGATGGGTTTCGCTTCGCTCTACCCATCCTACGAAGACATCGTAGCTCGGGGAGAGCGATGTAGTGCAGTCCGTAGGATGGGTAGAGCACTTGCGAAACCCATCATGCTTCACGTCGGGTAGTATAGATGGGTTTCGCTTCGCTCTACCCATCCTACGAGGACACCGTAGCTCGGGGAGAGCGATGTGGTGCAGTCCGTAGGATGGGTAGAGCACTTGCGAAACCCATCGCCCTTTACATCGGGTGCATCGATGGGTTTCGCTTCGCTCTACCCATCCTACGAGGACACCGTAGCTCGGGGAGAGCGATGTGGTGCAGTCCGTAGGATGGGTAGAGCACTTGCGAAACCCATCACCCTTCACATCGGGTAGTATTGATGGGTTTCACTTCGCTCTACCCATCCTACGGGCTGTCACCGTAGTTCGCGGGGAGTGATACGGTGGGCAACGCGCATCCGCCGAAAGCGCGTCGCTCGTTCTCGTCCCAGCAAAACGGAAAAAAGCCGCCGGGTTCTTCACCCTGGCGGCTCCGAAAAAGTCCGTAGCTGTTGATGGTCTCCGCAGCCTCGTGCGTACCGCCGTTACCTTGTTTGCGGCCATGCCCTGTCTTTGTAGGCCAAGGCGCATGATTCTGCTGTGATCTGAAACACACAGTGGAAAATGATGCGGCTTTCGCGCCGCTTATCCTCTGCGTCACCTTTCCGGGCATGGGAAGAAACGGTCAGGGCCGTCGGGCAAAACACCCGCCACCCCGTCAACCCCTCCCCGCAAAAATATTCCACTTTACCGAAATTCGGAAATATCGTACATCTCGCCCATCCCGGCTCATCCTTGAGGGGCGATCATGTGGTCGTCGTTTTCGCGAGCCGGGCTTGCGGTGGACGCGGCAGCGTCGGGCGCGAGGTCAAGGGCAGGGCGGATTGCTCTCCGTGAGCCCAGGGCATCGCGCGGACGAACGGCGCTGACGGGTTCGTCTCGTCTGCAGGTTTCCGGCTCTGTCGACAGGGCTGGGAAGACTGCGGCGAATATGGCGGGCCGCGCGTGCGGCAAAACCGTGTGGTCCTGGCCGTCGTTGCTACGGTCAAGCTCTTGCGGAGGCGGTGATCGCGTCAACCGGCGCGGCGCCGGTGAATTCCGTGAGCGTGAGGGAGGCCAGAGGGAAAGTTCGGCTCCCGGGAGAGCGCGGCATAAGCCGTCCGACCATCGCGCAGGGAAGGCCGAGTGATTGGCACCACCTGTATGCTGCTGTGCGGTTCTTTTGCGCTACCTTTCGCGCAGCGGACCGTGGGTGCGAGGTCAGCACCCGGCCTTCCCTGCGCCCTCTTGGCTTTGAGGGTGGAGTGACCAGGCAAAGCTCGGGCGAATTGAGCCGCGAGAATGCGAAGCCGTGTTTCCTCGCAATGCATCGCGACGGCCGCGCATTCGAACCAGCGCGGTGCGATCGGCCGACCCTGGCGACTGTGTGGCCCGGACCGATCGACACCGTGCATGCTCGTCTAGCTGCAGCTCAGCGGCAGCGGCTGGTAGGGATGATAGGCGTACCAGTCGTAGCAATCCGGATAGGCGCCGTAGAATCCATATCCGGCGTGGTGGTGGCCGAAGCTGTGAAACGCGTGCTGGCGCAGGCCTCCGACATGACCGCCGAACCCGAGATGCTCGCCACCAAAGTGCTCGCCGCCGAAATGGCCGCCGCCGAAGTGCGCGCCGCCGAACCCGCCGGCATGGCCCATGCCGCCGAAATGCCCGCCGCCGCCAAAGCCCATATGGCCGCCACCGCCGAAGCCGCCGCCGTGGCCACCGCCACCGCCGCCATGCGCCTCGGCCGTTCCGACAGCCAGTGTGGAAGCCAGCGCCGCTGTCGCCAGAATGATCAATGCTCGTTTCATGAGGGACTCCTTTCGTGTCCGGATGCGCGGCGGCCGATGCGTTCGCTTGCGTGTCGTGCCGCCGGCAAGCCCTATCGTGAAAACAGATAGGAAGCGCGCGCATCACTCCCACTGAATTCGATGTCAGGCGCGAGGGCCCGGCGCATCGGCGACATGATCCGGCCGCGCGCCGATGCACGTCCCCAAACGCAAGCGGGCCCGTACAAACGGGCCCGCCTGCATCATTTCAATTGCAGCGGCCGGGTGAGGTAACGGCCGCGACGTCGCCGGGATCAGAAGCTGCCGGTGCCCGGCTCGCAGGGGACGTTGTTGCCGGTCCACGGCGCCGTCGCGAACGCGCCGACACGCGGGGCCGGAACGCAGGCGCGCTCGCCCTGATAGCCGAAGCCCTCGGATGCGGCCGGTTCGGCCTGCATGGCGGACGAATGCGTAACGGCATGGCTGGTGCGCGCCATGACGGGTCCCCCGAGCATGGCGACAGCGATCAGTCCGGTCGACAACACCTTGAGAGTGGTCATTGGAATTCTCCTTGTGTGACAGCAGCCAGTCCAGGCCGGCCTGCTCGACAGGTGCGGACGACCCTGCAGGAACAAAACGCACGAAACGCTCACCCGCCTTCAACGGCGCGTGATGCCGGCGTTGCCGGCAAGCACGATCGTGCAATCAGGCAACGCATGCGAGGCCGGCGCGTAACGGCGGCGTGTCCCGGGGCATATATGCGAGGGCGTCCTGCTGCACGGAGATGAGAGATGACCCCGGCGACAGCCCATTCGATTTCCCGCGCGCCGTCGCCGGCCGTGGCCGCGCGCATGGATTCACTGACACGCTATTTAATGGTGATCGATTCGCCGCGGGACTATCTCGGTGGTGAGCCGGCGGCGCGTCGTATGGCGGTGCTGCCCCGCATGTTCGGTCCGGACGGGCGTTGAACATGTCGTCGCGGACCAGTGACCCCATGTCGCGCCGTCGGCCCCAACGTCTCGCAGCACGTGGGACCAGCACCATGACGCGCATTCTCCTGATCGAGGACGATACCGAGACCGCGGACGCGATCGTGTCCGAGCTCACCGAGCGCGGCTTCGAGGTGCGATGGGCGCCCGACGGCATCGGCGGCCTCGACCGCGCGCGCGAGTCCTCGCCCGATGCCCTGATCGTCGATCGCATGCTGCCCGGCATGGACGGGCTCACCGTCATCGAGGCCCTGCGCAAGGACCAGGTCAGGACGCCGGTGCTGGTGCTGAGCGCGCTCGGCGCGGTCGATGACCGGGTGCGCGGCTTGCGCGTCGGCGGCGACGACTATCTCACAAAACCGTTCGCGCTGGTCGAGCTCGTCGCGCGGGTCGAGGCGCTGCTGCGACGTCCGTTCGACAGCCGCGAGACCACGCTGCAGGCCGGGCCGCTGGAGCTCGACCTGATCGAGCGCACCGCGCGGCGCGGCGAGCGCGAGATCGACCTCTTGCCGCGCGAATTCCGCCTGCTCGAATACATGATGCGCCGGAGCGACCAGCTGCTGACGCGCGCGATGCTGCTCGAAGAGGTCTGGAACTACAAATTCGTGCCGGCGACCACCAATCTCATCGACGTGCACATGGGCCGCCTCCGCCACAAGGTCGACGGTCCCGGCGAGACCCAGCTCATCCACAACGTTCGCGGCTCGGGATTCATCCTGCGCGTTCGCTGAACAAAGCCCGGCGGACCGATGCGCCAGATCGAGTTCATTCGTTCGAACACGTTCCTGTGGACCGCCGCGGTGGCGGCCACGCTGGCGCTGTTCGTCGCCGGCCTGTTCGCCTTCATCTACTGGAAGATCGACGATTATCTGATCATGCGGTCCGACCGCATGATCGCAACGCAGCTCAACTTCCTGGCCGAGCTGCCGCCCGGCCGCCTCAATGACGCGATCTCCGATCACCTCAAGCAGGATTCCCGGGGCGTGCAATATGCCGGCCTGTTCGATGCCGCGGGCGCCCGGCTCGCCGGCAACATCGCGCGCTTGCCGCCGCAGCTCGATCCAGGCGGGCCGGTGCGGAGCGTGCGGCTCGCCCGGATCGCGCCGTCCGCGGTTCACGAGGCGATCGTCAAGGCCGCGGCGAGGCGGCTCGGCGACGGCCATATCCTCGTGATGGGCAGGCATGTCGACGAGACGCGCGAGATATCCACCGTCGTCGGCCAGGCGCTGCTGCTCGGCCTGCTGCCGGCATTCTGCCTCTGCCTGCTGGCCGGAGCCTGGCTCAGCATCCGCGCGGAGCGGCGCGTCGAGCAGGTGAACCAGCGCGTTCAGCGCATTGTCGCCGGGGATCTGCGCGAGCGATTGCCGCAGAGCGATGCCGACGATCCGTTCGCGCGGCTCGCCGGCATCGTCAACGGCATGCTCGACGAGATGGAGACCACGATCAATGCGCTGGCCGGTGTCGGCAACGACATCGCCCACGATCTCAGGACGCCGCTGACGCGGGTTCGCCTGGCGCTGGAGCGCGGGCGCACGCACGCGGCCACGCTGGAGGACCTTCAGGAGGTCGCGGACAAGGCCATCGGCGGTATCGACCAGGCGCTCGCGATCATCACAGCACTGCTGCGCCTCGCCGAAATCGAGAGCAGCAGCCGCACCGCCGGTTTCGGCGACGTCGCGCTCGACGAGATCCTGCGGCAGGTGTGCGACGTCTATGAGCCGATCGCCGAGGACAAGGACGTCGCGCTGCGCGTCGCCATCGACCGCACGGCGGAGGTCAGGGGCGACCGCGACCTGCTGTTCGAGGCGATCGCCAATCTCGTCGACAACGCCGTCAAGTTCACCCCGCGCGGCGGACGGGTGACGCTCGAGCTGATGTCGGACGGCAAGGCCGTGCGCGTGCGCGTGAGCGATACCGGGCCCGGCATCGGCGAGAGCGAGCGCGAGGCGGTGCTTCGGCGCTTCTATCGCTCCGACAAGATGCGCAACACGCCGGGCGTGGGACTGGGGCTGAGCCTCGTCGCCGCCATCGTCAAGCTGCATGGCTTCCGCCTGACCATCTGCCCCGGGCCCGGCGGGCGCGTGGAGATCCTCGCCTCCGCGCGATCGGCCTCGTGCGACGCTGCGCCATCCGATCCCGCGCGCGAGCGTCACGAATCCCTCGCGCCGCTGTGACCGCGAGCGGCGCGCGCGCTGCGTGCGAAGCGGAAATAAGGCCGCGATCTCTGAAAGCTATTTCAGGCTTGTTAAGTGCAATTTACTGGCGCCGTCACTCGGAGGCCTCTTACGCTCCGTTCGCCGGTTCGAATGTGGGAGCAAGAGATGTCAACGCGCCACGCAAGTGTGACCAGGACCGATATCGCCGTGCCGGCCAGCCGGACGGCTGTCGGTGCCGTGAGTGCATATTCCTCGATCATCGGCCGCTACGACATGCTCGAGCGCGAGCAGGAGCAGCAGCTTGCGCGCCGCTGGCAGGAGACGCGCGACGGCGAGGCCGCGAACACGCTGGTCACGAGCCATCTCCGCCTCGCCGCCAAGGTCGCGCGCAGCTACAGGGGATACGGCCTGCCGTTCGCCGATCTCATGGCCGAGGCCAATCTCGGGCTCGTGATCGCCGCCTCGCGGTTCGAGCCCGGCCACAATTCGCGGTTCTCGACCTATGCAACCTGGTGGATCAAGGCCGCCATTCACGAATACATCCTGCGCTCCTGGTCGCTGGTCCGGATCGGCACCACAGCGGCCCAGAAGAAGCTGTTTTTCCGGCTCCGCGGCGAGATGAGAAAGACCGCCGGCGGCGCGGCGGCGGCGCTGACGCCCGAGACGGCCGAGGCGATTGCCGTCAGGCTCGAAGTCTCCACACGTGATGTGCTCGAGATGGATTGCCGCCTGCGCGGCGACCTGTCGCTGAACGCGCGGGTCGGCGGCGACGAGCAGGGCGCCGAGTGGGAGGCGCTGCTCGTGGACGAGTCCAGCGACGCCGAAACCGTCCTTGCCGATCAGGACCAGACCGAACGCCGGAGCGGTGCCCTGCGCGCCGCACTCAAGGTCCTCACGGGGCGCGAGCGGCGCGTGCTGGAGGCAAGGCGGCTCGCGGAGCACCCGCCGACACTCGACCAGCTCGCCCGCGAACTTTCGATCTCGAGCGAGCGCGTCCGGCAGATCGAGATCCGCGCCTTCGCAAAGGTCCGCAGGGCCGCCATCCGGGCCACGCAGGAGCGCGCGATTGCTTCCGATGAACAGCGGCGCCTCTCGCCGCCGTTGCGAGGCGAGCAGCCGGCTCGCAGCGATGCTGAACTCGTTTTCAGTTGAACGCCCGCGCATCACCGCCACCTGACCAGAGATCTCGCGCAACCTGCTTCAGGCAATCGTCGTCATGGGAATTGTCCGCTTCGCGCTCCGCTTTCCGCACACGTTCTATGTGCTCGCGGCGCTGATCATGTTTCTCGGCGGCATCGCGGTCTGGTCGATGCCCACGGACATCTTTCCCGAGATTCGCATCCCCGTCGTCACGGTGATCTGGAGCTATACCGGCCTCTCGACGCCGGAGATGGAGCAGCGCGTCAGCACGTACAGCCAGTACTCGATCAGCGCCAATGTCAGCGGCATCAAGAACATCGAGGCGCAGACGCTCAACGGCCTGTCGGTGCAGAAGATCTACTTCCAGCCGGACGTCAATCTCGATCTTGCGATCTCGCAGATCGTCTCGGCAACGAACGCCATCCGCGCGCTGATGCCGCCGGGCATTCAGCCGCCCGTCATCGTGCAGTTCAATGCCTCGAGCGTGCCGGTGCTGCAGCTCAGCCTCGAGTCCAACAAGCTGAACGAGCAGCAATTGTACGATTTCGGCATCTACCGGATCCGGCAGCAGTTGGCTCCCGTTCCGGGCGTGACGCTGCCGACGCCCGCGGGCGGCAAGTACCGGCAGATCATGGTCGACATCGATCCCAACAAGCTGCTGTCGCGCGGATTGACGCCGCTCGACATCGTCAATGCCGTGAACACCCAGAACCTGACGCTGCCGACCGGCACGGCGAAAATCGGCGACACCCAGTACACCATCCGCACCAACGCGACGCCGGCCACGATCAAGGATCTCAACGATATCCCGGTCAAGTTCGCCAACGGCGCGACCATCCAGCTGAAGGATGTCGCCCAGGTGCGCGACGGATCGCAGGTCCAGCAGAACATCGTGCGCGAGGACGGCCACCGCGCGGTCCTGCTCAGCGTGATCAAGAACGGCAACGCCTCGACGCTCGCCGTCGTCAACGGCGTCAAGCATGCCCTGGCGTCGATCCGCGCGTCGGCCCCGGCGGGCTTGAAGATCAGCGAGCTGTTCGACCAGTCGGTCTTCGTCACCCATTCGGTCGACGGCGTGCTGCGCGAAGGCGCGATCGCGGCGGGCCTCACGGCGCTGATGATCCTGGTCTTCCTGGGCTCGTGGCGCTCGACGCTCGTGGTGCTGATCTCGATCCCGCTCGCGATGCTGTCCTCGCTTATCGTCCTGCATTTCCTCGGCGAGACCCTCAACACCATGACGCTGGGCGGGCTCGCGCTCGCGGTCGGCATCCTGGTCGACGATTCCACCGTGACGATCGAGAACACGCACCGGCTCTGGACCGAGGAGGGGATGCCGCTGTCGGAGGCGACCTTGCATGGCGCCGCCGAGATCGCGGTGCCGACGCTGGTTTCCACGCTCGCGATCAGCTGCGTCTTCACCTCCGTCGTGTTCCTGCAAGGTCCGGCCAAATATCTGTTCACGCCGCTTGGCCTCGCCGTGGTGTTCGCGATGCTGGCCTCTTACGTGCTGTCGCGAACCCTCACGCCGATCACGATCGGCCTGTTGCTGAAGAGCGAGCGCCGCCATGGCGAGGGCGGGGCCCCGACCGGCGTGTTTTCGCGCGCCTCCGCCGCGTTCGAGCGCGCCTTCGAGCGCCTGCGCAATGGCTATTCCGGGCTCCTGGTGCTTCTGCTCCGGCGGCGCAGCATCGTGCCGGTCGTGGCCGTGTTGGTGCTGGCTCTTGGCGGCGTCATGTTCCACTATGTGGGCCGGGACTTCTATCCCCTGATCGACGGCGGCGAGATCCAGCTTCATGTTCGCGCGCCCGCCGGCACCCGCATCGAGCGCACCGAGGCGATCTTCCAGGCGGTCGAGGACAAGATTCGCGAAGTCATTCCGGACCGCGATCGCGGACTGATCGTCGACAATATCGGACTGCCCGCGCGCCCCTACAATCTGGCGTTCACCGACGGTTCGACGATCGGGGTGAACGACGGCACGATCCTCGTCTCGCTCAAGGACGGCCACAAGCCGACCGCGGACTACGTCAAGAAGCTGCGCGAGGTCCTGCCGAAGGCCTTCCCCGAGGATACGTTCTACTTCCAGGCGGCTGATATCGTCACCCAGATCCTGAATTTCGGCCTGCCGGCGCAGATCGACGTCCGGACCGTCGGCTACGGGACCAACAATCTGTCGGTGGCGAAGGAGCTGCAGACGAGACTGGCGGCCATTCCAGGGGTTGTCGATGCGCATCTCCAGCAGGAGGTCGACGCGCCGGCCTTCTATGCCGACATCGACCGCACCCGTGCCGCGCAACTCGGACTCAATGCCAGCACGGTCGCGACCAACATCAATGTCAGCCTCAGCTCGTCAGCCCAGGTCTCGCCGAACTTCTGGACCGATCCGACGTCGGGCATCCCCTATTATCTGGCCGTGCAGACGCCCGAGTACCGCGCCAACTCGCTCAATGCGCTGGGGAACACGCCGGTGTCGGCTTCGCTGGCCGCAAGCGGACAGACGGTGCCCGGCCTGCTCAGCAATGTCGCGACCTTCAAGCGCGGGACGGTGCCGACCAATCTGAACCAGGCCAATGTCCAGCCGGTATATGACGTCTATGCGAGCGTTCAGGGGCGCGATCTCGGCAGCGTCGCAGCCGATATCGAGAAGGTGACCTCGACGCTTCAGAAGCAGCTGCAGCCGGGCAATTCGATCCAGGTCCTGGGACAGATCCAGAGCATGCATCAATCGTTCCGCGACCTCGGGATCGGGCTGCTGTTTGCCGCCATCCTGGTCTACATGCTGATGGTCGTGAACTACCAGAACTTCGGCGACCCCTTCGTCGTCATCATGGCGTTGCCGGCGACCTTCTGCGGCATCGTGACGATGCTGTTCATCACCGGGACGACGCTGAACGTGCCTTCACTGATGGGCGCGATCATGGCGGTGGGTGTCGCGTCGGCGAATTCCATCCTGCTCGTGACTTTCGCACGCGAGGCGCAGCTGAAGGGACAGTCCGCCTTCGAGGCTGCGCTGAACGCAGGCCGCACGCGCATCCGTCCCGTGCTGATGACGGCTGCCGCGATGATCGTGGGCATGATCCCGATGGCGATCGGAGGCCCGGGCGAGGAGCAGAACGCGGCGCTCGCCCGCGCCGTCATCGGCGGGCTGCTGTTCGCGACGCCGACGACATTGCTGATCGTGCCTTACCTGTTCGCCTGGCTGCGCAAGGGCAATGACGGCAAGGCTCACCACGGCGTATTCGAGGAGCAACCGGAATGAGCGATGTTCGCGTGCGGACCAACAGCGACGGCGTGAGCGACCCGCCCGATGCGGAAAGCTGCCGCATCGTCGAGCTGCCCGGCAAGAACGCGCGGCCGCGGCGCCGGCATGGCGGCGCCTGGCTCGGCGGCGCCGTGCTCCTGATCCTGGCCGGCGGGCTCGGCATCGGCGTCTGGCGGCACTATCAGGCTGCCCGCGATCTGGCCGCAACGGCGGAAGAGATCAGGACCGCCATTCCGGAGGTCCGGGTGGCGACGGTCCACCCCAGCAGCGACATCATCAAGGTGACCCTGCCGGCGACCACGACGGCATTCGAGGCGGCGAACATCTTCGCGCGGGCCAGCGGCTACATCGAGAAGCGTTATGTCGACATCGGCGATCGCGTGAAGAAAGGCGATCTGCTCGCGGACATCACCGCGCCCGAGCTCGACCAGCAGATCGCGCAGGCGCAGGCGACGCTGGCGCAGAACCAAGCCGCGTTGCAGCAGGCACAGGCGAGCAGGGAGCTTGCCGACGTCACCAATTCGCGGGACAGCAATCTGGTCAAGCAGGGTTGGCTGACGGCCCAGCAGGGCGACAACGATCGCCTCACCCTGCGCGCCCAGCAGGCGGCCGTGAACGTGGCGCAGTCGAACATCACGGCGCAGGAAGCGCAGATCCGCGTGCTTCAGCAGGAGAAGGCCTACCAGCGCGTGGTGGCGCCATTCGACGGCGTGATCACGCAACGAAACGTGGACAATGGCAGCCTGGTCTCGGCCGGATCGACCTTCATGTTCACGCTGATGCATTCGAACGTGATCCGGACGCAGGTCTTCGTGCCGCAGGACGAGGCCTTCGGCGTTGCGCCGGGCGTGGATGCCGACATTCGCGTTCCCGAGATCCCGGGCCGGACCTTTCCAGGGAAGGTCACGCGCATCGCCACCGCGCTGCAGCCGGGAAGCCGGACGCTGCTGACCGAGATCGACGTCCCCAATCCTGACGGCCTCCTGAATCCCGGCATCTACTGCACGGTCGAGCTGTCGATCCCGCGCAAGACGCCGTCGGTTTCGGTTCCGGCCGATGCGCTGGTCTTCAACCAGCATGGCCTTCATGTCGACGTCGTGCGCAACGGTACCGTTCATTTGCAGCAAGTCTCGATCGCGCGGGATTTCGGTACGTCGATCGAGGTTCGTGAGGGTGTGCAGCCCGGCGACCAGGTCGTGCTCAATCCGCCGGTCAATCTGGTCGAGGGGAGTAAGGTCACCATCCGCAAGCAGGATGCGGGCCCGGGGAGCCAGACATGATCCGGATCGCGTGTGCGGCGTTCGCTGCCCTGTTGCTCGGCTGCTCTGCAAGTGAAGCACAGGTGGCGACGACGGGCAGCACGGCGATGGATCTTCCGACCGTGCCGGGTGCGATCGTCACGTCGCCGCTCAACAGCCCGGGACCGTTTTCCGCAACGACTGTGCCGGGGGCGCCCGATACCACGCTGGCGCCTGTTCCGCTCGCCCTCAATCCGACGACGCCGGGTACGGTCGTCGTCTGCGCGCCGCCATTGACGTCTCCGACGCCGGTGCCGGCGACCCCGATCGTATCGAGCATGGGATCGCCAGCTTCAGGAAGTGTGTCCCCGATCACGCCGCCGATCGGGCAGAACACCAGCTCGATCGGGACCGTTCCCGCGGCTGCGCCGGCCGGGACGGCGGCGACCACGGCGTGCAGTTCAACGCCGGGCGGCGTGGCGCCGAGCGCTGCAACCTTGCCGCTCTCGATCGCGGACGTGCCGGCCGCGTCCTCGCTCGGTACGATTCCGCAGGTCATCACCGATGTCGGGGGCACCGGCATCGATCCGAACGCCGCGGTCGCGCCGACCCCCAACACGTCGGCCTGCGCGGAAAGCGTGACGATGAACCTGGCGTCGCCTGCGACAGTGATGCCGGCCAACGCAACAGGCGCGGCGTCCACGCCCGGCGTGTCGCCGGTCTTGCCGCCGGGCTGCTGAGGAGCAAGCCGCGCGGCGCAATGGCCTCATCGGGCCGCGGGCATATCCGCAGACGGCACCTCGGCCTGTGCCGCTCCGGAGTTCCGCAGGGACGATGCGTGCAGCCGTCGATATTCGCTCGGGGTCGAGCCGGTCGCACGTCCGAAGCTGGTCGAGAAGTGCGCGGAACTTGCATAACCGCAGGCATAGGCGATGTCGGTCAATGTGAGAGTCCGATCGCCCAATAGCTGCTTGGCCCGTTCAATCCGTTGCAGCATCTGCCAGCGATGCGGCGGACATCCGGTTGCGGCGCGAAAGCGCTTGCAGAAGCGATCCGGGCTCATGCCGACCAGCGCCGCCAGGGCGTCCAGCGTCCATGACGTCTCGGTGGATTCGATCGCCGCCCGGATGCGCCGCATCTGCCACTCTTCGAGACCCGGCCGGGCCAGGCCGCGCACGCCTGGCTCGTGGCGCGCCTCGTCAGGCGCTTGATCATGTGAATCCGGCTCGGGAATCATCTGCGTTGCCCACCATCATGGTCAGGGCGGCACTATGATCCAAGCGGCTGCGCATTTCCTTGGCGTCGTCGTGAAGATTCCTGAAGCGGCGCGAAAGGTGCGGGGATCGCCAATTCCTTCAGGTCGACGGACGCAATTTGTGAACCTCGGCGTCCGATGGGAGCATCGTTCCGCCGTCCCGGTACGTCCAGTCGACCATGACGCCCTTGTCATCTCTCACGGCGGTGCGGCCGACGAACGTACCCATCGTGCTCTGGTGATCGATGGAACGCCAGCTTGCCGGCCCGAATGGCGTCGCGAAGCCGACATTGCCAAAGCCGTCGGCCATCGTTTCGGTGTCGACGCTTCCGAGCTTCTCGATCGGCGCCTTGATCGAGCTGATCATGGCGTGGCCCACCACGGAGCCCATGGTCGGAGCCTCGCCATACCGCGTCGAATAGGCTGCAACGAAGTCATTGTTGGCCTCGCCGAGAGACTCCGTCACGGGATAGCCGGTGACGATCCAGCCTTTCGGCGCGTCCGCTCCGAGCGGATGCAGATATTCGGGCTCGCCGGTGGTGAAGGAGACGACGTCCCGCCCCTCGAACAGGCCGCGATCATTGCCCTGACGGACGAATCTCGCGAGGTCGGGTCCGAAGGTCACGTTCAGGATCGCCTCGGGGTTCTGCTGGGCGAGCGCGTTCACGACCGCCCCCGCATCGATCGCGCCAAGCGGCGGCCATTGGTTGGCGATGAACTGGACGTCGGGACGCCGGCGGCTGAGAAGCTCGGTGAACCATTTGACGGCCGAATGCCCGTACTCGTAGTTGGGTGCGATCGTCACCCATCGTGTCGCCTTCAGCTTCGCCGCCTCTTCCACCAGCATGGCTGCCAGCATGTAGGTCGAGGGGCGCAGCCGGTAACAATATCGGTGTCCGCGATCCCAAACGAGTGCGTCCGTGAGCGGCTCGCTCGCCACGAACAGGGTCCGGTTCTGCCGCGCGAAGTCGCTGATCGCCAGCCCGACATTCGACAGATAGGTCCCCGCCAGGAGGTCGACGCCATTCCGGCGCACGAGCTCCTCTGCGGCGCGAATGGCGACGCTCGGCTTGCCTTCATCGTCCCGGCTGATGACCTGCAGCTCGCGGCCGAGAAGACCTCCTGCGGCATTCACCTGCTCGACCGCCAGCTGCCAGCCGCGCCGGTAAGGCAGCGTGAACGCAGGCGCGCTGCTGTAGGAGTTGATCTCGCCGATCCTGATCGGTCGCGTGCCCTGTGCCCGGACGATGACCGGCGAAAACAACGACGCGCCGGCGGCGCCCAAAACCTGTCGTCTGGAGATGCTCATCAAGTGTAGTCCGGAGAGTTGATCGAAGGGATGTTGCCGATTTTGGGGCAGGCTGCCTTGGCACGTCGCCTGGACACGTTGCCTTGACACGTTGCCTTGGCCGAGCCGCCGCAAGGTCTAGTGGCAGGTGGGAGAGCCGGGGTGCTCGCCGGGCGATGCCGAGGCCTGGATGCCCGGTCTTGCGGCGAGGCCGCGCGCGAAGGCGAGGGCGGGAAGATCGACTTCCGGATCGAACAGCGCGCTGAGCGGACCGACGAGGTCGAGTGCGGCCTGGCGGCGCTTCGATCCCGCCATGATCCTTGCCCAGGTCGCCGCAACCTTCAGCTCGTAGAAGCGGCATTGCTGCTCTCTGGCGACGGATAGGCCTTCCGAGAACAGCAGCTCCGCGCGGGAGGTGTCGGCTGTGCCGTCGGCCAGCAGAAGCTCGCCCTTGATCCTCAGCAGGTCCGCCACGCACCACAGCTGCCGGCCTTGCCGGGACATGCTCAGGCCTTCCTCTATCGCGGCGACGGCCTGCGCGTTCTCGCCAATCGCGAACAGGCCCTCGGCGAGCGATCCCAAGAACTCGGGATTGCGCATCAGCCATCCGTTCTCGGCGCGCGCCTTCAATCCATCGCGAAGCAGCGCGATCCCGTCGCGATGCTCACCCTGCAGGACAAGCAACTGCCCCTTCAGGCACGATGTCCAGCTCGCCCAGAATGCGATTCCCTCGCGCGTGACGAGCTTTGAGAGCGACGCTATCGCGCGGTCGGCAGCGTCGAGATCGTGCGTCATCAATGCGATCGGACAGACGGCGTTGCGCAGGGCGTAGGCCATCGCAAGCTTGTCGTTCTCGGTCTCCGCCTCCTGGAGGCATTCGGCGGCAAGGGATCTGCTCTGGGCGATCTTTCCCTGCAGCAGCAGGACGCGCGCCAGCATGGCCTTGGCCAGAACGCTCTGGTTCAGCAGGAACCACATCTGGTTGGTGCCGTCCTTCAACCCATGCGCCGAGCGATCCAGAGACAGGGTGAGCTCACGTCGCGCATCCTCCTGCGCTCCGCAGAAGTGCGTCGCCGCGCCGATCAGGCGCCGGCCTACGGTCTCGCTGGCTGAATTCCCGGTGCGCAGCGCGATCTCGAGGTATCGCTCGCCGACGTCCTTGGCCGCGCCGTACTGGCCGGAATTGAGGTTGTAGCTCCACAGCGTCCAGACGGCCTTGAGCTGAAGCTCGAGGTCGCGCAGTTCCTCGGCGAGCACGAGCCCGATGCTCAGCGCCGCCTTCATGCGATCCGCCGAGCCCGTCGTGTTGAGAAGCGCAAAGCCCAGGGCGACGAAGAGCTGTGCCTTGAGCCCGGGATCGCATTCCAGTTCGGAGCTGAAATGTGCAAGGGCGTGCTCGATCCGGGTCGAGCATTCCGCGAAGGACAGCAGCTGCATCCATACCGGGACGAATCCTGCCGTCAACGCGATCCCGAGCGCGGCATCTCCGTTGGGCGAGAACGCCCAATCCAGCGCCGCATGCACGTTTCCGATCTCCTGGGCGAGCCGGGAGAAATCGTCGGAGGTCGCGGGGCTGCCGGCGGGCCGCTGGATGAGCTGTATGAGAAAGTCCGCTTGCTGCCGGGCGGCCTGCTCGACGAGCCCTGCCTCCGCCAGCTTCTCCAGTGCGTAGGCGCGGGTGCTCTCCAGCAGGCGCCATCGCCCGTCGAAGGACAGGTCCAGGGAGACGAGGGACTTGCCGACCAGATTGGACAGGGTCTCGATGACATCCGGCCGCGATGCGTCGTCATCCATCATTGCGATGGCCGCATCGAGCGTGAAGCCGGCGGGAAACATCGCAAGCCGGCAAAGCAGTCTCTGCTCTTCCGGCGGCAACAGATCGTAGCTCCAGTCCAGCGTCGCACGCAGCGTCTGGTGCCGTGGCAACTGGTCGCGGCGTCCGCCGCTCAGGAGCTCGAAGCGCTTGTCGAGGCGAAGCAATACGGTATCCACCCCGAGATTTGCGGCCCGGGCGGCCGCAAACTCGAGCGCGAGCGGAATTCCGTCGAGCCGGCGGCAGATCGCAGCGATCTTGGCGAGGTCCCCCGCGTCCGGCGCGAAGCTCGTGCGCAGCGCCCGCGTGCGAGCGACGAACAGTTGCACGGCGCTTTCCTGCAGAAGCAAGTCCGGCTCGCACACGTCCGGACGGGGGACCGACAATGGCGGGATCGCCGCGACGTATTCGCCCTCGATACGGAGCGCCTCGCGGCTGGTTGCGAGAACGGTGACGTTCGGACAGTAACGAAGTGCGGCGCTCGCGATCTGCGCGGCGACGTCGATGACGTGTTCGCAATTGTCGAGGACCAGAAGCAGATGGCGCGAGCCGATGGCCTGAGCGACACCCGCAGCCGAGACCTCCTTGTCGTTCAAGGCGAGCTTCAAGGCGCGGGCCGTCGCGGATGTTGCGAGTGCCGGATCCTGCAAGGTCGCGAACTCGACCAGCGCAACGGACTCGTCGAACGAGGACGCGACACGGTGCGCGAGCTCGACCGCAAGCTTCGTCTTGCCGATGCCGCCGGGGCCGACCAAGGTCACTGCCCGGAATGCGGACAGCACGTCGACCAGCTCGTTCAGGTAATCCTCGCGGCCGATGAGCGGCGCGTGCGTGTTCGGCAGGTTGGTTGCGAACGCGGAGTCTATCGGCACGGACACCGGCGAGGCCGTGAAGCGCTCCGGTTGCCCGCTTTGCCAGGCTCCTGCAAGCGTGTAACCGCGGCCGGAGACTGTCTTGAGGAGATCGCGATCCTTGCCGAGCGCCTTGCGGACCGCGGAGATGTGAACCTGCAGCGTGTTCTCTTCGACGGAGAGGCCCGACCAGACGCATCCGATCAGATCATCCTTCGTCACCAGATGTCCGGCGGAACTCGCCAATCTCTCGAGGATCTCGAACGCGCGGCTTCCGATCGGAACAGCGACGCTGTCGTACCTCAGCTCCCTGCGCTGGCAATCGATGAGCCAGTTTTTGAAAGAGTAGGTTCGACCAGCCTGCAAAGGCGACATAGGGGGTCCGTGGATCAGCTTCACTGCCGTGACCCGGGGAGAGGCAATGAACCGACCCGGAAATCACCGACCCTGGCAAGAATTTGAAAGCGCAAATTTGCTTGGGTGTCGTACAGGGAAGCTCGTTGCCGTGTCAAGAAGACCTTCTCAGTAGTCGATGATCCATCATTGCGTGATGGACGCATCGACGCGCTGATCGTTTGCTACACGAATTCGTGACGGCGAGCGGAGATGACGAAAGTGGGTGGGGCGGCGGAAGGAAGCGGAAAGCGCGATCGGAAAGGAGCGCAGGGCAGGGGATTTCGTGTCCCAACCGTACAGAAGCTCGGTAGCCTGCTTCAGCTCTTTATTCCGGACGCCGTCGATGAAAGCGCTTGCAGCATCTGCAAGCTGCAGGATATCGCGCGCCATCTCGGTTGGGACGACGGGACGACGCATCGCTACCTGGTCTCCCTGACCGAAATCGGCATGCTCGAGCGGACCAGCGATGATCGCTACCGCATCGGTGTGCTCGCGGTGCAGCTTGCGTCGGTCTACGTCGCGGGCAGCCGGCTTCGCGGTGTGGTGATCCGGAAGATCGAAGAGCTCAGCGCTGCGACGTGCCTCACGGCGGATATCGCTGCGTTACAATGCGGCGCGATGGTCGTCATTGCCAGCAGGCAAGGGTCGACGCCGCTGACCTCGCGGTGCATGCTGGGCGAGAAGGTGCCGCTTCACGCGACCGCGGGCGGAAAGGCGATCCTGTCGCAACTTGACGATGGCGAGGTGGAGGAGTTGTGCCGCGGCAAGCTGGTCGCCCTGGCATCAAACACCCGCACGACAATGTCGTCCTTGATGCGCGACATCGCGGCTGCCCGCGAGAGCCGCTTCGTCGGCACTCTCTCCGAATATGCCGAAGGCCTGCGCAGCATCGCGATTCCGCTCCCGGCCGGCTGCTTCGGAGTCGGTCCGGCGGCCTTGGCCTGCTCGGGCCCGGCAATCCTGTCTGGATCAGGATGGGAGATCGCCGAGGAGGAGCTCAGGGCTTTTGCCGCCCAGCTTCATAGCGGCGCATTCTAGAACGCCGTCACCTCCGACACCATCAGATCGCGCATTCGCGCGCACCGCGAGATGATCGGGATTGCCAATGGATCGATTGGGCGAGCTGATCAGCCGGCGCGCCTTGCCGCGCCCATCCTCGATTCGCGCGGTTGTGGCTCGGATTGGAGCACCTGAAGATTCCTGATTTTGCGTCTCTTAACTGGCGAGCGCTGCCTACCTTGCTACCTTCCTCGCAAGACTGTGCCCCCTCAGTATCACAGCAAGAGTCGTGACCATGCCTCAACTATTGCGACGATCGAATGATGGATACGTGCCTGCAACGACCATCGCGGATGAAGAAGGGGCGGGGCTATCGCCGACCATCATGCCGGCAGCGTTCGCATCGCTTACGAATGCGATCGGTGATGCTGCCCATGAGCGCGATCATGGTGTGCCGGTTCGGGACGCGAGCGCAATAGCCTTCAAGCAGCTCGCCTTGGTCGTTGCCATCGAGGCGCGCCCGCAGCGCCATCCCGGGCTGCCGCCGCGCGAGGCCGCCCAAGATGCCGGCCGGCTGCGGGTTGAAATTCCGTCGCAGTCCGGATCCGGGATCAGATCGAGTTCGGCGAAGCTGGCGCTCATCCAGGATGAAGGAGCAGAGGCCGGTCATCGCGCTGCGGCTTCCGACGATCCCGTGCTTCAGGGCCTGTCCGAAGCTCTCCTCGCCGTCGAGAGCATGCAGGAGGATCACACGGCACTCTGTGCCGATGCGCTGCGGCTCGCGGTCCTCGCCAGACTGTTCGCATTGCGCTCCGAGGAGCAGTCGAAATCCGACGAGCAACGAGAGAGGCCGATCCAGGGACTGCAGAAATGGCGCCTGAAGCGCGTGATCGATTTCATCGACAATCATTTCGGCCGGAAGATCGTGCTTGCCGATCTGGCGGCGGCCGCGGGCTTGAGTCGCATGCATTTCGCAGCCCAGTTCCGGGCGGCGACGGGCTGCAGGCCGCACGAGTTCATCCTGCGGCATCGGATACGACGGGCCAAGGACCTGCTGCGCGACTGTGAGATGTCGATTGTCGAAATTGCGCTCGCGGTGGGGTTTCAGAGCCAGGCCCACTTCACGACGACGTTCCGCCGCTTCACCGGCGACACACCGAGCCGATGGCGAAACGCGGCTGCGGCGGGTTTCGAGAGAACCGGGACATTGCCCTACGATATCGTCCTGCCTCGCGGCGACACTCTTTCCTGACGGGAGGCCTCGGTCGTCCGCGCGGCGACGGCGACGGAGCGGCCGATCCGGCATTGCCCGATCGGAATCGGAGGAATGACAGCATCACGAGAAGCTGCCATTCCTCTTTCCTGACGAGTGCCTCGAGACCATGTGACGGTCCGCTTCGGCTCGGCGCACGCGATGACGTCGCGCCGAAGGAGCCTCGTCGGCTCGATCGATCAATAGCCGGAGGTCGGCTCGCAGGGCGGACGGCGCCAGGGGGCGGTCGCATAGGCACCGACGTCCGGAGCCCGCGCGCAGCTGCGCTTGGACGTGACCGGAACGCGCTGCGCCGATGCGTAGGCTTCGGCATTCATCTTGCGCGCATTCGTATTGGCTTCGCGCGCCATCGCCGGGGAAGCAACCATCGCCGCGGCGATCAGTCCGGCCGAGAACAGCTTCAGTGTAGTCATCGTACGTCTCCTTGACAAAGCGACGCCGGGAACGCCTCGGCTCGCTTGCCAGACATGTGCATGCGCGTGCCGGATCTGCAGTGCCAAACGAACGATCGTTTTCGTCATTGCACGGAGTCATGCGCGCGATGTCCACGGTGATTGCGCGCGCATGTCGCTCTGTTTGATCTCGCGTATGATGGTCGTCTGTACCTGCGGCTGGCATCATGTGCTCACTGCACCCGGTCATCGGCGCCAGTGATAGCCGTGAATGTGGCCGGCGCCGAACACGGGCGCGGCGCCACCGGCGCGCTCTAATCCGATGCGTCCTGCCGGTGTCAATGCGCCGCCGTTCAGCACGTCGCGGTTGGGATACATCGAGGCATAGGTTGCGGGCTCCTGGTCGGCGAAGGACCAGGCGGCGGAAGCCGACGACACTGTTGCTGCCGAGATCAGTGCGGTGGCGATCAGGATCTTGAATGCAGTCATGGCGAATCTCCATTGTTGCCTTGTGCGGAGAGTCGCTTGGCGATGATCGCTGCTCGGCTGGTGGCGTTTCCGAAATCGTCTTCTATGCAGGGATATATAGGTCGCCCGGCCCGCAAAACCCGTGCGTGTGCATCACGCTCGCGCGAAGACGGCCGAGTGCAGGACATGGAGCCCCGGCTATCGACGAATTCCTTGTGCGGTGTCGCAGGGAATCCTGTCAGCGATGTCAGAAACCATCGCGCGTTCGTGCATGGTCAAATCGCGCGCGGCGCCCAGTTCTGGATTCAGGTCCTAAAGTATTTGGAGTGCAGCCATGAAGGCGATCCTGCTTCTCTGCGTTGTCACCAGCCTTGCGCTCGCGGGCGCAGCATATGCCCGCGGCGGCGCCGGCTCTTCGATGTCGATGACGAGCGGCGGTGCGCTCGGCACGAGCGCCGGCAGGCCCGGGACGAACTCGCTCGGCACCGCGCTTCCGTCGTCGGAGAGCGGCGGTCATGCGATGGGCGGACCATTGCTCGGCACGGACCAGGCCATCGCCAAGGAGGACGCGCGGCTCGAGAAGATGCTCGAGGGATCGGTCTGCCGCGGCTGCTGAGACGTCCGGATCGAAGTGTGATGAGGGTGCTCCGAAGCCGGAATTGGCTGCCGGGCGAGCTGTGTTTTTCGGAAAGGTTGGTGATAGGCTGAACAAGAGATCCAGAAACCGCTCGGGGCTGTCGAGGATGGCGGAGCCAGGCCAGCGACCCGTGTACGTGTGCGGGGAATGGGAAGTCGATCTTGCCCGACGCGAGTTGCGCTCGACGGGCGAGCTTGTTCCGCTGGGAGGACGCGCCTTTGAGATTCTTGCCGAATTGGCGCAGGCGCAGGGCGAACTGGTCACCAGGAACGATCTGACGGAGCGGGTCTGGCAGGGCGTCTTCGTCGAGGACAGCGCACTTCGCGTCCACATCGCGGCGATCCGCAAGGCCCTTGGGTCGCAGCGCGACATGCTCGTCACCACCGTCGGCCGCGGCTATCGCCTGGCCGGCGTGTGGCAAATCCGGCAGGCCGAGGCCCCGCTACGATCGGCCGCACCTGCGGTGTTGCCGTCGACCAATATCCCCAACGCCTCATTCGATCTCATCGGCCGCACGACTGCGACCACGCATCTGTGGGAGCTGCTTTCGGCCTATCGTGTCGTGAGCCTGGTCGGACCCGGCGGCATCGGCAAGACGGCGCTTGCCCTGGACGCCGCCAGACGGCCGCCGGCCGGCTTTGCCGCGGATCGATTGCTGGTCGAGCTGGCCGCGCTGTCCGATCCCAGGCTCGTGTGCTCCGCGGTTGCGAGCGTGCTCGGCATCAAGCTCGAGGGCGAGGAGATTTCGCCCGAGTCCATCGCACGCGCGATCGGCGCCAGGAAATTGCTGCTGGTTCTCGACAATTGCGAGCATGTGGTCGACACCGTGGCCCAGGTCGCGGAGACGATCGTCAGCCGCTGTCCCGGCACCACGATCATGGCGACGAGCCGTGAAGCGCTGCGCATAGATGGCGAGCATGTCTATCGCGTCACGCCGCTCGGCGTGCCGCCGCAAACCCGGCTCGACCCCGGCGCGGCATCGGCCTATGCCGCCATGGAGCTGTTCACGACGCGCGCGAGGGCGCTGGGCTCCAGCTTCGTGTCCGACGACGAGAACCTCGACGCCGTCGCCGCGATCTGCCGGCGGCTCGATGGCATTCCGCTCGCGATCGAGTTCGCGGCGGCGCGGGCGGCGATGCTCAGCCCGCCGAAGATCGCCGCGCTTCTCGATGACAGGTTTCGATTCCTGACGACCGGCCGGCGTACGGCGCTGCCGCGGCAGCAGACGCTGCGCGCGACGCTCGACTGGAGTTACGACCTGCTGCCGGAGACCGAAGCCCGCCTGCTGCGCCAGCTCGGCATATTCGCCGGAGAGTTCCTGCTCGAAGCGGTGATTGCGGTCGCCTGCAAGAGCATCGGTGACGTCACCGCGCAGCTCGCCAATCTGGTGGCGAAGTCGCTCGTCCTCGCCGACATTCGCGGCGACCGCCCCTATTATCGCCTGCTGGATACCACGCGCGTCTACGCGATGGAGAAGCTGCATGCCGCCGGAGAAGCCGCCGACGCGGCCCGCCGCCAGGCGAAATACTATTGCGGCTTCTTCGCGAGCGCGGAGAGCGACAGCGAGGTGAAGCCGCAATCGGAATGGCTCGCCTTCTATGGCCGGCACATCGACAACGTGCGAGCGTGCCTCGACTGGGCCTTCTCGTCCGGCGGAGACGCGCAGATCGGCGCAGCGCTGACCGCGGCGGCGGTTCCGCTGTGGGTGCAATTGTCGCTCCTGTCTGAATGCCGCGAGCGGACTGAACTGGCCCTGGCCAGCCTCGACGAGAGCGCCGCCAATGCGCCCCGGCTCCGCATGCAATTGTCGGCCGCGCGCGGCTGGGCATTGATGTACGGCGTCGGACGAGCGCGCGAGGCCGGGCCTGCCTGGGCCGCGGCCCTGCAGCTTGCCGAACAGCTCGGCGACAGGGATTACCTGCTGCGATCGCTTTGGGGGCTGTCCATCGATCAGTTCAACAACGGCGAGTTCCGCAAGGCGCTCGAATTTGCGCACCGCTTCGCAGGGGCCGCGGCCGATTGCAGCAATTCCGTCGACCGGATGACGGCGGACCGGCTGCTCGCCACCTCGCTGCATTATCTCGGTGACCAGCGGCTGGCGCATGATCATATTCAGCGGGCGCTGTCCCGTCTCTCGGATCTCGCCGCGAGGCCGCAGGTCATCCGCTTCCGCTTCGACTTGAGAGCCTCGGCGCATTATTTCCAGGCGCGCATTCTGTGGCTGCTCGGTCTGCCGGACCAGGCATTGCGCGTGGTCGAACGTAACGTCGAGGAGGGGCGTGAGAGCGGCCACGCCCTGACATTCTGCAGCATCCTCGGCCAGGGCGCCTGCCCGGTCGCTTTCCTCGCCGGTGATCTTGATGCGGCCGAGCGCTATTGCACGATGCTGATCGAGCACACCGAACGGCATCCAATCCGCCTGTGGAATGTATGGGCGCGTGCCTTCCGCGGCGTGGTGATGGCGAAAAACGGCGACATCGGCACCGGACTGCCTCTGCTTCAGAAGGCGCTGGATCTGGCGGGCGAGGCGCGCCTCCTGCCGCGTTTCCTGCTTCCGCTCGGTGAGCTGGCGGCATGCCTCGGTGCGGCCGGCGAAGTGTCGGAGGGCCTTGCGACCGCCGACCAGGCGCTCGCCAGGTGCGAGGCGAGGGACGAGCGCTGGTATGCAGCCGAGCTCTGGCGGATCAAGGGCGAATTATTGCTGCATCCGGGCCAGTGCCGTTCGGTGGCCGCCGCCGAGCAGGCCTTCGACGAGGCGTTCCTGGTGGCACAGGAGCAGGGTGCGCTATCCTGGGAGCTGCGAACGGCGATCAGCTTGGCGAGGCTCCGGATGAGTCAGAACCGCGCCGCGGACGCGCATGGCATTCTTGCCGCCGTCTGCGGCAAATTCACCGAAGGCTTCGAGACCTCGGACATGAGGCTCGCGCAAGCAATGATGGCCGAACTCCTGGCTACCTAAAACCTTAGGGGACACCCGGGGGCGCCGTCCGATCCATCGATCGGACGCGTTGCAGCCTCGGCGAGCGCCGCATCCCCCGTGCTCCAGAACATTCCACAACCTGTTGCGGGATCAGAATGCCCTGGCGGATCGAGGCGATCTTCCGGTTCCGCGCGCTTGTATCCGGATTGCACGCGGCCGCGGCGGCGCGAAACCTTGTCAAAATGCCCGACCAGCTTCGACCGCCGCCGGCAACGACGCGGTCAGGCGTGCCTTCGCGAAATTCACGGTGCGTTTCGGAAGATCGCGCCTGCGTGACCCCGCTAAACATCAGATGTCATTCGAGCGGAAAGCTGCGCGTTTGATCGCGAGGCGCCTTTCGCGTCGCAAGGAGACCTGATGAAACTGCCGGGTAGACCGGAGCGATCCAGCCTCGGAGCGCTCATTCTGATTGCAGCCGTCCTTGGCTGTAGCGCCGCAGCCTTCGCCTTTACCGCGGGGTGGCTCTCGCCGGGGCGTCTCACTCCGGATCGGATGATCGCAGCGTTGACGCCGCCGAGCGGCCCGCCGCTCGGACACCGCCGCAATCATGCCAAGGGGATCTGCTTCACCGGCACATTCGAAGCGAATGGAAACGGTGTGGAGCTGTCCCGCGCCAAGGTGTTCGTGCAGGGCAGCTATCCCGTCCTCGGTCGTTTCAATCTCGGCACCGCCGATCCCAACGCGGTGGATGCGACCGTGCGCGTGCGCGGCCTCGGGCTGCAGATATCGGCGGCGGACGGCGAGGCGTGGCGGATGGCGATGATCAATCCGCCGGTCTTTGCAGTCTCCACGCCGGATGCGTTTCATGACCTGCTGATTGCGGCCGGCAAGAAGGATCCGGAGGCGATGGCGGCATTCATCCGCGCCAACCCGGAGTTCGCCGCCTTCGCGGCCTGGGCCAAGTCGGCGCCGTGGACCGCGAGCTATGCGGAGGAGCCCTACAACAGTCTCAACAGTTTCGTCTTCACGAACGCGAAGGGCGATGAGCACGCCGTGCGCTGGTCGCTCGTCCCCGCGGCAACGCCTGTTCCCATCACGCAGGCGGAGCTGGACAAGCGCGGCCCGGATTTCCTCGAGCAGGACATCACGGACCGGGTGAAGTCCGCTCCGCAACGATGGACCCTGGTCACCACCGTCGCCGATCCCGGCGATCCGACTGCGGATCCGAGCAGGGCCTGGCCGGACAGCCGGCGCAAGGTGCAGGTCGGAACACTGGTCGTGCAGCGCATCGAACCGGAGCGGGATGGACCCTGCCGCGACATCAATTTCGATCCGACCGTGCTGCCGCAGGGAGTTAGCGTCTCCGACGATCCCTTCCCGGCCGCGCGCTCGTCGGTCTACCGCAAATCCTACGACCTGCGCGCGTCCGAAGCCGCGGACTATCCGAGAAGCGGGACCGCCAAGCCATGACCGGTGCTCCCCATCGCTTCTCCCCGATCCAGCGGCTGCTGCACTGGCTGATGGCATTCTGCATCATCGCCATGCTCTTCATCGGCGTCGGCATGGTGTCCACCGTGGCGCCGAAATATTTGCCGCTCATCCTGATCCACAAGACGCTCGGTGTTGCGCTCCTCATCCTCGTCCTTGCCAGGCTGGCGCTGCGGCTTCGCCTCAGTGCGCCGCCATTGCCGGCCGATCTTCCGCCGGCGATCAAGCTCGGTGCGAGATTGTCGCATCTGCTGCTCTACGGCTTCATGATCGTCATGCCGTTGCTGGGTCTCGGCATGCTCTGGGCGGCGGCCTATCCGGTCGTCCTGTTCGGCGGG
The DNA here is from genome assembly GCF_018130885.1 of Bradyrhizobium sp. KB893862 SZCCT0404. Taxonomy (NCBI): domain Bacteria; kingdom Pseudomonadati; phylum Pseudomonadota; class Alphaproteobacteria; order Hyphomicrobiales; family Nitrobacteraceae; genus Bradyrhizobium; species Bradyrhizobium sp. KB893862 SZCCT0404. The sequence continues at coordinate 67,480 of NZ_JAFCLT010000013.1, read as the reverse complement.
ATCGAAATTCCGGCGCTGCTGCCGCAGAGCGACCGCGCGCATACGCTGCTCTGGAACGCCCATGTCTATCTGGGCCTCGCGTTCTTCGCGCTCGTGCTGCTGCATGTGGCGGCGGCGCTGTTCCACGCTTTGGTCCGTCGCGACGATGTGTTCGCGACGATCTCGCCGCTGCCGCAAGAGGAGCGGATGAAGCCCGCCGAATGAGCGCGCAGGCAGGCGTGCGATCCGGGAATGATCCTTACGGGACGGAAAGACCGGTCGTCCGCCACCTCGCTAGAAATGTTCCCACCTCCAACAAGGATACCGACCATGACCAAAGCCGACCTGCAAGTCCCGACGGATCTCGGAGCCAATGCGAACCGGGACGTTCCGGCCGCGCTCCGCGCATTGCTGGCCGACGTCTTCGCGCTGTATCTCAAGACGAAGAACTTCCATTGGCATGTGTCGGGCCGTCACTTCCGCGACTACCATCTCCTGCTCGACGAGCAGGCCGAGCAGATCTTCGCGATGACCGACGACATCGCCGAGCGCGCGCGCAAGATCGGCGGCACGACGTTGCGCTCGATCGGCCAGATCGCGCGCGAGCAGCGCATTCTCGACAACGACGCGGATTATGTCGATCCGCTGGACATGCTGGCCGAGCTGCGCAGCGACAACCAGCAGCTCACGCGTGAAATGCGCCGGGTCCACGAGCTCTGTGACGAATATGGCGATGTCGCCACCGCGAGCCTGCTGGAAAATTGGATCGACGAGACCGAGCGGCGGATCTGGTTCCTCTACGAAACCGGACGCAGCGGCCCGAATTCGTAAGTGCGCGGCAAGCCGTGCGGCCGGAGGCTGGCGAAAGATGAGCGGTCTCCCGGAGCTCCTGCCGCATGACGGCGCCAGCGCCGAGCGGATGCTGCTGCGCGAGCTCGCGCAGCAGATCGACGACGAGCTGGTGTCCGTGATCGACATGGTGTCGGAAGCGGCCAACAGCTGCGACGGCACGGAGGCGAGGGCGGCCCTCGCATCGGTGCAGGACCGGCTCGAAAACCACATGCGGCTTCACCACGCGCTGCAGATGCCGCAATTTGCCACGACCGTCGATCTGGCGGCCTATCTCCAGCAATTGGGCAGGTCGATCAGTCGCTCACGGCTCGAGCCCGAAGGCATCGCGCTGTCCCTCCGGCTACAGCCGTTGACGATGAGCTCCGAGCGCTGCTGGCTGCTCGGGATGATCGTCTTCGAACTGATCACCGCATCGGCGCGTCATGTCCGCTCCGGCACCGGCAGTATCCGGCTCGAGGTCCGGGGGGCGGCCAACTCGGTGACGTGCTGTGCCATTGACAATGGGCCACCGGACGAAGCGCGGACCCGGGGCGCCCATTCCACGGTCGAGATGCTCGTCGCACGCCTGAACGGGTCGATGGACGTCCGCGTCGGACCCGGCGCAACGAGAACCGTCGTGGAGATCCCGCGCCAGGCCTGACTGGCGCAGGCTCGCGGCGGTGGTGTGCCATTGCAGAGCTTGCCGTCCGTGCCGCCAAGTTCATCGAGCGTGGCGCGCCATATCGTGCAGATCAAGAATACGGTCGCCTCTGCGAAAGATGGGGCGCGCCCCCGCGTGTACGCTTGCGCCATCCATGACCGGAAGACCGGTCACACGTGCAAGGGTCAAGCCATGACGGATATCTCGAACTCGAAGGCGTCGCTTGGAAGAGCCATCCATGCGATCAGCGGAAAATGGGGCTGGTTCGTCGCGCTGGGCGCAGGTGAACTGATCCTCGGCGGCATCGCATCCGCAAACCTGATGGCCGCCAGTCTCGCCTCCGTGCTGGTGATCGGCGCCACCATGGCCGCCGCCGGCATCTTCCAGATCGTGCATGCCTTCTCGGTGCGCGGCATGCGGGGATTCCTGTTCTGGCTGCTGGCGGGCATCGTCTATGGCGCTGCTGGGATCATCGTCCTCCGCGATCCCGTCCTGGCCTCGTTCACGCTGTCTCTCGTCGCCTGCGCGTTCCTGGTCGTCGCCGGTGCGATCCGGATCTGGGCGGGCTTTCATATGCGGCCGGCTCCGGGCTGGCGCTGGATCGTCGCTGCCGGCGTTCTGACATTCTGCGTCGGCGTCCTGCTGGTGGCGGCCTGGCCCGCGATCGGCCTGTGGCTGCTGGGTGCGATGCTGGTCGTCGACCTGATCTTCCAGGGCTGGGGCTTCATTGCGTTCGGCCTCGCGCTCAGAAGCCGGGCCTCGCGCCATTCGGCCCAGCCGGCGGCGGTGTGAACCATGGTGACGGGTTCGACATTCACGCGACATTGGGAGATTGCCTGGCGCGGCGGACAGACACGGTCCACCTCGCGGCTGATCGCCGAGGAAACCGCCATCGCGCTCACCTATAACGGCTCGACCCATGCCGTGATGATGGGGACGCCGGCTGATCTCGAGGATTTCGGCATCGGCTTCAGCCTCACGGAAGCCATCGTCGAACGGCGGAACGAGATCAGGAGCATCGATCTGATCCCGAACGACCTCGGCATCGAGGTGCGGATGTGGCTCGAGGGTGACCGCGCGGCGTCCATGGCCGCCCGCCGCCGCGCCATCAGCGGTCCGGTCGGGTGCGGACTCTGCGGCATCGAAAGCCTCGAACAGGCACGCCGCGCGCCCTCGCGGGTGGAAGGCCGTGCCGTTGCCTTTCAGGCCGAGGACCTGTTGAGCGCGATGCGGGCGCTGTCGCCCCTGCAGACATTGAACCAGCACACACGATCCGTTCACGCGGCGGCGTTCTGGAGTCCCCGCACCGGCATCGGCCCGGTCAGGGAGGATGTCGGCCGCCACAATGCGCTGGACAAGCTTGCCGGTGCGATCATGCGCGACGGCAGCCCGGCCTGTGACGGCGCCGTGCTGCTGACGAGCCGCGTCTCGGTCGAGATGGTGCAGAAGGCGGCGATGATGGGCGTGCCGGTCGTCGTGGCCGTGTCCGCTCCGACCGCGCTCGCCATCCAGACCGCGAAGGAGGCGGGCATCACGCTGGTGGCGATTGCAAGGGATGACGGATACGGCGTGTTCACGCATCCGCGACGCGTGCTGCTGCCCGACGAGGCCGCGCCGCGCGCGGGGTGTTGACCCCGGCCGATCGCATGGCGATGCAGGCCGCATCCCCGGAGCCCGCAGCCGAGCTACGGGCTGTCGCCTTTGCACCGGAACGGTCGCTGCCGGTCGCGGCCCTGCTGACCTTGTCGGGCGGTTTCATCGATGCCTTCACCTGGCTCTCGCTGGGCGGTGTGTTCGCGAGCTCGCAGACCGGCAATATCGTCTTCCTCGGCATCGACGTCCTCTCGGGGCAATGGCAGAGCGCAGCACATCACCTGCTTCCGTTCGCCGTCTTTCTGCTTGGCGCATGGGTGGCGATCCGCATCCAGGCGCCGCTGCGCTGTCTCATGGCGCAGATCGTCTGTCTCGCGGTGGTGATGCTGCTGCTGCACCGGATTTCTGAGCCGCTCGCCATTCTCGGGATCTCCTTCGGTGTAGCGCTGCAGTCGGCGAGCTTCAGGCGTGTCGAGCGCTGGAGCTATCTCTCGGTCACCGTCACCGGCAACATGCTGCGCGCGATCGATCAGTTCGGATCGGTCAACGATCGCGATGCCCCGCGTGGCGGCGTCGTCATGCTCGTGCTCTGCCTGATGTTCCTGTGCGGCGCCGCCATCGGCGGCCTTGCGACGACGCGGCTCGGCGCGGCCAGCCTCGCGGTGCCGATCGCGTTGTCGGCGTGCGCGCTGCTGTGGTGCCGTCTGAACCGGACCGGCCACGGTCTCGCTTGAGCGATCTCTCGCGGCGTGCGCGCCGTCACACCATGCCATTCGGCAAAGCGACGTTCGTTCGCGGAAGCAGGTGCACGGTGCGCGACGTATCGTCCTCCGCGAGTGCCGGGATGGCGCTTTCAGACATCAACCGCCGCGAGAGGCCAGGATGAACGAGTTCCGCAAAGAGACAGACAGCCTCGGTGAAGTGTCCGTTCCCGCGGACAAGCTCTGGGGCGCGCAGACGCAACGCTCTCTCGAACATTTCAGCATCGGCAAGGACCTCATGCCGCGCGAGATGATCCACTCCTACGCGGTGCTGAAAAAGGCCGCGGCGATCACGAACCATGCCGGCGGCCGTCTCGAGGACCGGCCTTACAAGCTGATCGTCCAGGTCTGCGACGAGATCCTGGCCGGTCAGCACCACGACATGTTCCCGCTTCATGTCTGGATGACCGGAAGCGGCACGCAATTCAACATGAACGTGAACGAGGTGATCTCGAACCGCTGCTGCCAGATCGCGGGCACGCCGCTCGGCAGCAAGCATCCGGTCCACCCGAACGATCACGTCAACATGTCGCAGTCGTCGAACGACAGCTTCCCGTCGGCCATGTACATCGCGGCGGCAACGAACGTAACCGAGCGCCTCGTTCCCGCCGTCGAGGCGCTGCATGACGCGATCGCCAAGAAGTCGGACAAGTGGGACCAAATCGTCAAGATCGGCCGCACCCACATGCAGGATGCAACGCCGCTGACGCTCGGGCAGGAATGGTCCGGCTACGCCGGCATGCTCGCGGACGATCTGACGCGCATCGACGACGCGCTCAAGGGCGTCTACCGGCTCGCGCTCGGCGGCACGGCCGTCGGTACCGGGATCAATGCGGCGCCGGGCTTCGCGGAGGCCGTCGCGGCCGAGATCGCGCGGTTGACCGGCCTGCCTTTCGTCAGCGCGCCCAACAAGTTCGCCGTGCAGGGCGCGCATGATGCGCTGGTGCAGCTGTCTGGCACGCTGCGCACGCTTGCCGGCTCACTCTACAAGATCGCCAACGACATCCGCCTGATGTCCTGCGGCCCGCGCGCGGGCTTTGCCGAATTGCTGATCCCGGAGAACGAGCCGGGCTCGTCGATCATGCCGGGCAAGGTGAACCCGACGCAGGCCGAGGCGCTGACGATGATCGCCGTGCAGGTGATGGCGAACGACGTCGCCGTCGGCTTCGGCGGTGCCGGCGGCTATCTCGAAATGAACGTCTACAAGCCGCTGATCATCCACAACATCGCGCAATCCGTCACGATCCTTTCCGACGGCTGCACGAACTTCCGCACCTTCCTCGTCGAAGGCACCGAGCCGAACCACAAGAAGATCCAGGAATATGTCGAGAGGTCGTTGATGCTGGTGACCGCGCTGGCGCCGGTGATCGGATACGACAAGGCATCGCGGATCGCGCATTACGCGATGGACAACGATCTCACGCTGAAATCGGCCGCGCTGAAGCTCGGCTTCGTGACCGAGCCGGAGTTCGACCGCATCGTCGATCCCGCCAAGATGGTCAAGCCCTACGTCGCCGAGATCAAGGTGCCGCTCGCGATCGGCGCCAAAGCCGTTTGAACAAGGCCGTCTGAAACAGCCCGCCTGAAGGAGAGAAAGATGATCCGTTGCGTGCGTCTGTGGACCGGACAGGACAACAACTCCCATTTCGAGGAAGGCGTCATCGAGCTGGAGCCCGGCCAGCGCGGCGACTTCCTCACAGGCAAGATCGATGCCGTCAGCGTCTCCTTCCAGGAGACCGAGTCCGGCGGTGCCTTCTCCTGGCACACCGCGCCGGTCCGCCAGCTCGTGATCACGCTGAGCGGAACGCTCGATTTCCAGACGCGTGACGGCCACCACTTCCTCATTCATCCCGGCAACATCCTGCTGGCCGAGGACACGGCGGGCTCGGGCCACAGCTGGAAGCTGACGGACGACTCGTCCTGGCGCCGCGCCTATGTGGTGCTGCGGCCCGGCGCCGCCGTGCCGTACCGCGCCAAGGCACGCCAGCCGGCGCGGGCCTGACCGAGCCATCCCAAGCACCTCTCGTCCCCCTCAAGCCAAACGAAGAGAACTGCCATGCAAGGAACTTCCGAATCCGACGTCGTCCTCATCGGCGCAGGCATCATGAGCGCCACCCTCGGTGTCCTCCTCAAGGAGCTGGAGCCCTCGCTCTCGATTCAGATGCTCGAGGTTCTCGAGGATTGCGCGCTCGAAAGCTCGGATGCGTGGAACAATGCGGGCACCGGCCATGCGGCCAATTGCGAGATGAACTACACGCCGCAGCGGCCCGACGGCAGCGTCGATATCTCGAAGGCGCTCCAGGTCAATGTCGAGTTCGACCTGTCGCGGCAGTTCTGGTCCTATCTCGTCGGGCGCGGCGCGATCGCCGATCCCCGGTCCTTCATTCATCCCGTGCCCCACATGAGCTTCGTGCACGGTACCGACAACGTCGACTTCCTCAGGAAGCGATTCAAGGCGATGTCGGCCCATCATTGCTATGAGGGTATGGAATATACCGAGGAACCGGCCAAAATCGCCGAGTGGGCGCCGCTGGTGATGGAGGGTCGCGCCGGTGGCGATCCCGTTGCCGCCACGCGCATCATCACGGGGACCGACGTCGATTACGGCTCGCTGACCCATCTCCTGGTCCATCATCTCGTCGGCCAGCCGGGCTGCGCGACGCACTACAAGAGCTGCGTCACCGCTCTCACCCGTGAGCAGGACGGTCGCTGGCGCGTCGAGGTGCGCGACACCGACAGCGGCGAGACGCGGTCGGTCCGCGCCAAGTTCGTGTTCATCGGCGCCGGCGGCGGTGCGCTGCCGCTGCTGGAGAAGTCGGGCATTCCCGAAGGGCGAGGCTATGGCGGCTTCCCGGTCAGCGGGATCTGGCTGCGCTGCGACGATCCGGAGATCAACAAACGCCATCATGCCAAGGTCTACGGCAAGGCCGCGGTCGGATCGCCGCCGATGTCGGTGCCTCACCTCGACACGCGCGTGATCGGCGGCAAGCACTCGCTGTTGTTCGGCCCCTATGCCGGCTTCTCGAGCAAGTTCCTCAAGCACGGCTCGCTGCTCGATTTGTTCGAGTCCGTCCGTCCCGCCAACGTCAAGCCGCTGCTTGCGGTGGCACGCGACAATTTCGATCTCACCGAGTATCTGGTCGAGCAGGTGCTGCAGTCCGAGAGCCACCGTCTGGCGGCACTCGACGAGTACTTCCCGAAAGCCGATCCGAAGGATTGGCGATTGCAGGTCGCGGGCCAGCGCGTCCAGATCATCAAGCCCGACGTCAAGCGCGGCGGATTGCTCGAGTTCGGCACCGAGCTCGTCGGCGCCGACGATCATTCGCTCGTCGCCCTTCTCGGCGCTTCGCCGGGCGCCTCGACCGCGGCGTTCATCGCCATCAGCGTACTGGAAAAGTGCTTTGCCGGCGAGCTGACGGCGAGCGCCTGGCTGCCGAAGCTGAAGCAGATCATCCCGTCCTATGGCGTCTCGCTGATCGAGAATGCGGATTTCTGCCGCCAGATCCGCGCCGCCACGGCGGAGGTGCTCAAGGTCGACAACATCCCGCAACCGGCCGCGCGCGCGCCGGCTGTCGCGAAACGGGCGTGAGAAGAAAAGGGGCTTGCCATGGACCCGACAGCGCTTCTTCTCTCGCGGCTGCAGTTCGCCTTCACCATCTCGTTCCACATCATCTTCCCGGCGTTCACCATCGGGCTTGCCGCCTGGCTCACCGTTCTCGAAGCGATGCACCAGTACACCGGCAGGCCCGTCTACCGGACGCTGTTCGAGTTCTGGCTGAAGATCTTCGGCGTCGCCTTCGGCATGGGCGTCGTCTCGGGCGTGGTGATGGCGTTCCAGTTCGGCACGAACTGGAGCGTGCTCTCGAAGATGTCGGGGCCGATCCAGGGACCGCTGCTGTCCTACGAGACGTTCACCGCCTTCATGCTTGAGGCGGGCTTCTTTGGCATCCTCATCTTCGGCCGGCCGCGGGTGCCGCCCTGGTTCTACTTGTTCTCCACGGCGATGGTCGCACTCGGAACGACGCTGTCGGCGTTCTGGATCATGGTCAACAACAGCTGGATGCAGGTGCCGACCGGCTACGTGCTGGAGAACGGCCAGTTCGTGCCGAACGACTGGGCGCAGATCATCTTCAACCGGGTGGTCTGGGTCCGCTTTCCGCACATGCTGCTCGCCTCCTATCTCACCGGCGCCTTCTGCGTGGCGGCGACCGGCGCGTGGTATCTGTTGCGGCGGACCTATCGGGCCGAGGCGCATGTGATGCTGCGCATGGGTCTTGCGCTTGCGGCCGTGCTGCTTCCGGTCCAGCTCTTCATCGGGCATCTCGTCGGCGACTACGTCCACGACTTTCAGCCGGCCAAGTTCGCCGCGATCGAGGCGCGCTGGCATGACGAGCAGCCGGCCTCGGAGGTGCTGATCGCGATCCCGGATTCGAGCACGGAGTCGAACAAATACGCGATCTCGATTCCGGTGCTCGGCAGCATCATCGGAAGCATGAGCCTGACCTCGAAAGAGGTCGGCCTCACCAGCTTTCCGCCGCAGGACCGGCCGCCGGTGGCGATCCCGTTCTTTGCCTTCCGCATCATGGTCGGCTGCGGCTTCGTGATGCTGGGGCTGGCCTGGTTCGGGTCCTGGCTCGGCCTCAAGCATCGGCTCGAGCGCAGCCGCCTGCTGCTGTGGGGAATCTTCCTTAGCTTTCCGCTGCCGTGGATCGCGATCCTGACCGGCTGGTACACCGCGGAGGTCGGCCGCCAGCCGTGGACCATCTACGGCGTGTTGCGGACAGCCGACGCCGTGACGCCCTTCCTCACGGCGTCCGCTGCGCTGACATCGCTGATCCTGTTCGTCGCCGTCTACGCCTTCATCTTCTCGTTCGGGACCTATTACATCTATCGGCTGCTGCGCGCCGGCCCCGCGGGACTCGGCGGCAAGCCGCTGCATGTTCCCGTGCCCAACCGGCCGATGTCGCTCGCCGACAAAATGCCGGCCATCGCCGAAGCGGGAGAATAGCCATGGTGACGTACTGGGTTGCTCTGCTTGCCATCAGCATCCTGATCTATCTCCTTCTGGACGGGTTCGACCTCGGCGTCGGCATGCTGTTCGGCCTTGCCGGCAGCGAGGCGAGGCGGCAGGCGATGCTGCGCACGATCGCTCCGGTCTGGGACGGCAACGAGACCTGGCTGATCGTCACCGGCGTGATCATGTGGGGCGCGTTTCCCGTGGTCTATTCCATGCTGCTGTCCGCGCTCTACATTCCGGTCGTGGTGATGCTTCTCGGGCTGATCCTGCGCGGCGTCGCGTTCGAGTTTCGCGGCAAGGCGTCGCGCTCGCGCTGGATCTGGGACGCCAGCTTCTCCGCGGGATCGTTTGCCGCGAGCTTCATGCAGGGCGTCATGGTCGGCGCGCTGGTCGAGGGACTTCAGTTTTCGAACGGCGAGTATGTCGGAGGCACCTTCGGCTGGCTGACGACATTTTCGGTCCTGTGCGGGATCGGCCTGTGCTTCGGCTACGCGCTGCTCGGCGCCTGCTGGCTCGTGAGGAAGTGCCAAGACCCTGTCCGCCACGCCACGCGGCGGCAGATCCCGTTTCTTGCGATCGCCGTGCTGGCCTTCCTCGTCGTCGTCTTCACGCATGCCTTGATCGAGCATCTGCCGATCCTGCGCCGATGGACCGAGCGGCCCTATCTGCTCGTGTTTCCCCTCATCGGCGCGGGTGCGGCGGCAAGGCTCGCCACGAGCATCCTGCAGCACGACGATTACTGGCCGTTCCACATGGTGTCGCTGATCTTCGCGGCGGCGTTCTGCACGCTCGCCCTGTCGTTCTGGCCCTACATGATCCCGTTCGTCGTCACGATCGACCAGGCCGCGGCGCCGCATGCGAGCCTCGCATTCATGTTCTGGGGCGCCGGCCTGTTCGTGTTCCCCCTGATGCTGCTCTATGTCGCGGTCGGCTATCGTGTCTTCCGCGGCAAGGCGGAGCCGGCGGCCGATCACTACTAACGGCCGCACGGCTCAAGCTGGGCCGCGGCCCTGCAGACAAGCAAGAGAAAAGGCGCCGTTTCCGGCGCCTTTTTCGTTCAGAGTGCTTGGGTTCAGGATTTCGGCATGAGCCCGGGACCGTTGTCCGGCCATTGCGCGATCACCTTCTCGTCGATGTTGAAGTGCTGGGCGACCAGCTTCGGCGGGGTATGCGTCAGCCAGTTGGAGAGCGAGACCTCCTCGTAGTGCGGCGCACGGAACACGCCGATGAACTGCAGCTCGGTGTCGCCGGTATTCTCGACATAATGGCCGAGATTGCGGCGGACATAGCCGATGTCGCCGGCCGAGAAATCCGTCGTCAGTGCGTTGGGGCCGGTGTCGAACACCGTCATCCGTGCCTTGCCCTTGATGTAGTACTGCCACTCGTCGGCGTTCGGATGCCAGTGCATCTCGCGCACCGCGCCCGGCGGCATCGTCACCAGGGCCGCCGCGACGGTGGTGGCGACCTTGAAGTTGCTGCTGTCGGCAACGCGGATGCTGCCGGCGGCGCTCTCCTTGACCGGGGCCGAACTGCCGAGCGAATGGATGAACGGATAGGGCGGTGCCTCTGCATGCTTTGCCACTGCGGCGCGGTCGGCGGCGAGATCGCCGGGCACGGTGCCCTGGAAGATCCAGCGATTGTGCAGCGGGATCTTGGCGAAGGCGTCGACCGGCACACCGAAGTTCTTCGCCAGCACCTCGGGCGGCGTATGGGCGAGCCAGTCCGTCACCAGCAGCGTGTTGAACTCGTTGGCGTGGCCGTCGTCGAAGCAGATCACGAATTCGCAGCCGTCGGGACCGAGGCCCTGCAGCGAGTGCGGCGCGCCCGCCGGAAAATACCAGAGGTCGCCGGCCTTGAGGTCGCCGACATAGGGGCGTCCCTGCGTGTCGAACACGGTGATGCGGCAGGAGCCGTAGGTCATGATCGCCCATTCGGCGGCCTGGTGCCAATGCAGCTCGCGGATGCCGCCCGCGGACAGGCGCATGTTGACGCCGGAGATTTCCTTCGAGATCGCGAAGTCCTCGACGGTGACCTGGCGCGCCCAGCCGCCGTCCTGGATGCGTCGGGGGGCGTTGTTGAACGAGGCCCAATCCATCGGCAGCCCGCCGACATCGGTGGCCGGCGGCGTTTGCGCGGAGGGGAATTGCTTGGCCAGCGCCGGATTCTGCGGACCGGGATCGCTCAGGCTGCTCGGGCTTTTGGCATTCACGGCGCCCTGCGGCGGCTCGTCCGGATTGCCGAAGGTTGCGGCTTGCGCACTGGAGCCGACCATGGCGGCCCCTGCCGCGGACATGGCCAGCAGATCACGTCTTGAAAACATCTTGGGTCGCTCCTGAAAATGGTCGAAAGCCCTCCATTGCAATGGGGCTCCAACCTCCAAACCTAGTTTCCGGCTGGGGTTTCAGCTTCCGGGAACAGCGCTCTTTTTGCCGGAATGCACTGGCTGCTAGGGCAGGGCAGGGGAGAGCGAACCGGTGCATTTGAGAAATTGCGTTTCGTTTTGAGAAGACGGCCCTGCCTGCGCGATCCCAAGCTGGCCGGCGAATTGCAGGATCGAGAGACATTGAAATGACCACGAAATCGGTTCGTCCCTACCGTGAGCCGGCCGGCGGCTGGGGTGCGCTCAAGGCGCTTAGCGAGGCGCTGCTGGTGCAGCGCGTGCCGCTGAAGGGCGCGGCGACGCTGCGCCGGATGAACCAGCCGGAGGGCTTCGATTGCCCCGGCTGCGCCTGGCCCGATCCGAAGCACACCTCCTCGTTCGAGTTCTGCGAGAACGGCGGCAAGGCGATCGCCTGGGAGGCGACGTCGAAGCGCTGCACGCCTGAATTCTTCGCCCAGCATACCGTCACCGAGCTTGCGGGCTGGAGCGACTACGATCTCGAAATGGTCGGGCGGCTCACGCACCCGATGGCCTATGATGCCGCATCCGACCGCTATCTCCCGGTGCAATGGAGCGAAGCGTTCGACATGATCGGGCGCGAGCTTGCGGCGTTGCCGAACCCCGATATGGCGGAGTTCTACACGTCCGGACGCACGTCGAACGAGGCGGCGTTCCTGTACCAGCTGTTCGTGCGCGAATACGGCACCAACAATTTCCCCGACTGCTCGAACATGTGCCACGAGGCGACCAGCGTCGGCCTGCCGCAGTCGCTCGGGGTCGGCAAGGGCACCGTGCTGCTGGAGGATTTCGACAAGGCCGATTGCATCTTCATCTTCGGCCAGAACCCGGGCACCAACAGCCCGCGCATGATGACCAGCCTGCGCAATGCGGCGCGCCGCGGCGCTTCCATCATCTCCTTCAACCCGTTCCGCGAGCGCGCGCTCGAGCGTTTCCAGGCGCCGCAGAGCCCGGTCGAGATGATCACGCTGTCGTCGACGACGATCAGCTCGAAACTCTTCCAGGTGCGGGTCGGTGGCGACGTCGCCGTCCTCAAGGGAATCATGAAGATCCTGGTGGAGACCGACGAGGCCGCCCGTGCCGCCGAGCAGCCGGAGATCCTGGACTGGGACTTCATCCGCGGACACACGGCCGGCATCGAGGCGCTGATCGACGATCTCAAGCGCACGCAATGGCCCGACATCGAACGCCAGTCAGGCCTGACGCGCGAGGACATGGAATATGCCGCCGGTGCCTATATGAAGGCCGAGCGCGCCATCCTGGTCTACGGCATGGGTATCACGCAGCATTGGCGCGGCGCGAATAACGTGCAGCAGATCGCCAACCTCGCGCTGTTGCGGGGCAATGTCGGGCGCGAAGGCGCCGGCGTCTGCCCGGTTCGCGGTCATTCCAACGTGCAGGGCGATCGCACCGTCGGGATCACGGAAGTTCCCAAGGCGGACTTCCTCGAGCGCCTCGAGCAGCACTTCGGCTTCAAGCCTCCGTCCGCGCCCGGGCACAACGTGGTGACCGCGCTCGAAGCCATGATCCGCGGCGAGGTGAAGGCCTTCTTCGCGATGGGCGGCAATTTCGCCGCCGCCATTCCGGACTGGCAGGCGACGCAGGCGGCCCTCGCCAAGCTCGATCTGACCGTCCACGTCTCGACCAAGCTCAACCGCAGCCACCTGATCCACGGCCGCGCCGCGCTGATCCTGCCGTGTCTCGGCCGCACCGAGATCGACGTGCAGGCCTCGGGGCCGCAGTCGGTCACGGTGGAGGACTCGATGTCGATGGTGCATGCCTCCGGCGGCCGCAACAAACCGGCATCGGAGCATCTGCTCAGCGAGGTCGCGATCATTGCCGGCGTCGCCAAGGCGACGCTGGGCGCGCGCACGGTGGTCGACTGGAACGGCTTCGTTGCCGATTACGACCGCATCCGCGACGCCATCGAGGCCGTCTTCCCGATCTTCCAGGGCTACAATGCCCGCATCCGCGTTCCCGGCGGCTTCCATCTCACCTCGACGGCGCGCGAACGCATCTGGGCGACGCCGTCGGGCAAGGCCAACTTCCTGGTCTTCCCGGGCTGCGGCGAGGACCCGCCGCAGAGCGATGACGATTTCCTGTGGCTCACCACCATCCGCAGTCACGACCAGTACAACACCACGCTCTACTCGATGTCCGACCGCTACCGCGGCGTGTTCGGCCAGCGCGATGTGGTGTTCCTCAACGACTACGAGCTGAAGCGGCGGGGACTTGCCGACGGCGATCGCGTTGACCTCGTCACCGCCTCGACCGACGGCGCCGAGCGGATCGTGCGCAATTTTCGCGTGGTGGCCTATTCCTTCCCGACCGGCTGCTGTGCGGCATACTATCCGGAGACCAATCCGCTGGTGCCGCTCTATGCCCGCGATCCCCTCAGCTTCACGCCCTCATACAAGGGCGTGCCGATCCGCCTGGTGCGTTCGGCCGGCCCGGAGCCATTGGCGTAGCCGCACAGAGGGAGCGGTCAGGCCTCGACACCGAGATCCGGCCGCGGCGATTCCGCCGCCACGGACTTCGGCAAGGTGAACCAGAAGCGGGCGCCGCCATGCGCGGCGCTGCACTCGGCGCCGATCCGGCCTCCATGTGCCTCGACGATCGAGCGGCAGATGGGGAGACCCATGCCCATGCCGCTCTCCTTGGTCGTGAAGAAGCTTTCAAACAGCCGGCCGGCATGTTCGGCGGCGATGCCGGGGCCGTTGTCCTCGACGGAGCAGCACAGCGTGGATGCGTCCTGCGTGACCGTGCTGATGACGATCCTGCGGTCGTCGTGCGCCGCCTGCGTCATCGCCTGCGCGGCGTTGATGGCGAGATTGACGATGATCTGCTGCAGCTGGGTGCGGTCGCCGACCACTTGTGGCGTAGCCGGGCAAGGCCGATGCAGGATCGCCACGCCGCGGGATTCGAGCTCGTGCCGCAGGAACAGGAGCGCTTCACGAACGATCTCGTCAAAACATAGGGATGCATGCTCGGGGACCTGCCGCGAGGCCATGCCGCGAACACGCGCCACGATCCTGGCGGCGCGTTGGGTATCGACGACGATGTTTTCGATGGTCTTGCGGATCTCGCCGATGTCGGGCACCGGCCTGTTCAGCCAGCGCAGCCCGGCGGCGCCGTTGGTGGCGATGGCGGCGAGGGGCTGGTTGACCTCGTGCGCGATCGAGGCGGTGAGCTCGCCGAGCATCGAGACGCGTGCGGCATGCGCGAACTCGGCCTGAACCCGCTGCAGCTCCTGCTGGGCGCGAATCCGCTGCGAGATGTCGATGGTGCCGACCAGGCTGACCTCGAGATCGTTGATGGGGCCGACGCGGGCGGTCGTGAACAGCACGTCGACGACGCGGCCGTCCCAGGTGACCATCCTGGTCTCTTCCTCGAAGTTCGTCTCGCCGCGATAACGGGACTCCATCGCCCGCCGGAACGTATCGGGCCGCTCCTTCCAGGCCTTGGCCATGGAACGTTCGACATGCTCGCCGGCTTCGCCTCCGAACATCTGGATGGCCCGCTCATTGGCCTCCTGGAACGCGAGCGCGTCCATGCAGGTCCGAAGGAATTCGGGATGGCTGTCTAAATAGGGGCCGAGGTCCTTGACGCCCTCGGCTTTCAATTTTCGAAAAAGCACGAGGAGCCTGCTGGCGTCGAGCTGCCGGAGCGCGATCGGCATGCGGGTGAACAGATGGCGGTAACGCTGCTCGCTCCGCTCCAGCTCGACGTGGGCCCTCTTCAGGGCCGTGATATCCATGATCGCGCCGACGAGCGTCAGCGAAGAGGCCAGGAAGGCGGCGAAGGCGATTGTCGTGAAATTGTCCCCGAGCAGGGAGCAGGCAAAGGACAGCAGGGTCAAAACCAGGCTGCCCCAGGCCCACAGCAGAATGCGATCCCTAATCGTCTGGATCGGCCGCACGCGGTGCCACCATCGCCGGGGCTGTACTGGGTTGGAGCCATCCAGGCGTTCGACTGTCATGCGGAAGGTCTACCGCGCCGCCGAAAGGCGGTCTTTTGCGTTTTCGCAGGGGTCTTGCCAAAACGCACGAAGGTACGGTCAAGCCGCGTACGACTTTAGGCCATCTCGGCCACGGGCCTCGTCACGCCGAACCGCCGCTCGAACTCGGCGACATCGACCACGCCGCGCCGATGGGTGCCGTCGCCGATCTTGCGGTCGCCGTCCCAGGCCTCGACCTCGAACAGGATGCTCCGGGCCTCGACTGCGACGACCCGGGCGATCGCCCGCACCGTGCGGCCGACCGGGGTTGCCGCCAGATGGCGGATATTGACCATCATCCCGACGCTGACATGGCCTTTCGGCAGGAACGGTTGGACCGCCGATCCCGCGGCCATCTCCATGTGCAGGATCATCGTCGGCGTGCCGTAGACTTCGGGCATGCCCGGCACGGCATGGCCGACCGTCATCTCCGGTGTGACGGTGACCAGCTTCTCCGCCGTCATGCCGGCGGTCACCTGCTCAAGTCGATTCATGGCTCAGTCCCGTCTCTGCCTCGGTCGTGGGTGGGGTGGATGTCTTGGCCCCCGGCTTGCGTCCGGTGAGCCAGTTGCCGAGCCGGTCGAGATAGAGATAGACGACGGGCGTGGTGTAGAGCGTCAGGACCTGCGACAGCATCAGGCCGCCGACGATCGTATAGCCGAGCGGCTGGCGCAGCTCGGCGCCGGTGCCGGAGCCGATCATCAGCGGCACGCCGCCGAGCAGCGCGGCCATCGTCGTCATCAGGATCGGGCGGAAGCGCAGCGTGCAGGCCTGGTAGATCGCCTCTTCCGGGCTGAGCCCGTGCTGGCGCTCCACCTCAAGGGCGAAGTCGACCAGCATGATGCCGTTCTTCTTGACGATGCCGATCAGCAGGATGATGCCGATGATCGCGATCACGCTGAGATCCATGTGGACCGCCAGCAGCAGCAGCAGCGCGCCGATGCCGGCCGAGGGCAGCGTCGACAGGATGGTGATGGGGTGGATCAGGCTCTCATAGAGCACGCCGAGGATGATGTAGATCACGATCAGCGCCGCCCCGATCAGTAGCGGTGTGCCGCGCAGGGAGGATTGGAACGCCTGCGCATTGCCCTGGAACGAGGCCGTGAGCGAGGCGGGCTTGCCGGTGTCCTTCTCGATCTTCTGGATCGCCTCGACCGCATTGCCGAGCGCAACGCCGGGACGCAGGTTGAACGAGATCGTGACCGAGGGAAACAGGCTCTGGTGGTTGATCAGGATGGGCGCAGGCTTGATGACGGCGTGGACCAGCGTGCTGAGAGGGACCTGCTGGCCGGTAGACGAGTTCAGGTAGATGTCCTTGAGTGCCTCGGGCCCGTACTGGAAACGCGGGTCGACCTCCATCACGACATGGTACTGGTTCAGCGAGGTGAACATGGTCGAGACGATGCGCTGGCCGAACGCGTCGTCGAGGGCGTTGTCGATCGTCGTCGGCAGGATGCCGAAGCTTGAGGCGACCTCGCGGTTGACCGTGACCTCCAGCCGCGGGCCGGCATTGGCCTGGTCGCTGGCGACGTCGGTGATGAGGTCGAGCGCGCGGAGCTTCTCCAGGAAGATCGCCGACCAATGCGTGAGCTCGTTGGAATCGGCATCGGTCAGCGTGTACTGATACTGCGTCTTCGACAGGCGTGCGCCGATCGTGATGTCCTGCGCGGCCTGCATGTAGAGCCTGATGCCCTGGATATGGGCGAGCCGGGGCCCCAGCCGCTCGATCACCTGATCGGCGCTGGCCTTGCGCTCGGGCTTCGGCTTCAGGACGATGAAGATGCGTCCCTGGTTGAGCGTCGCGGTCGGGCCGCCGGGGCCGATATAGCTCGCCACCGACTGCACCGCGGGGTCCTTCGAGAGGATGTCGACGATGGCCTGCTGGCGCTCGGACATGGCGGGGAAGGAGATGTCCTGCGCGGCCTCGGTGATGCCGACGATCTGTCCGGTGTCCTGCTGCGGGAAGAAGCCCTTGGGAATGATCACATAGAGATAGCCGGTCAGCGCCACGGTCGAGAGCATCACGAGCAGCGTCACGAAGCGATGGCGCAGCACGACGTGAAGGCCCTTTGCATAGACCGCCAGCAGGCCATCGAAGCCGCGTTCGAAGACGAGATAGAGCCGGCCGTGCTTCTTGTGCGAATCGTCCTTCAGCAGCCGCGCGCACATCATCGGCGTCAGCGTGAGCGAGATGATCAGCGACAGCAGCAGCGAGGCGGTGATCGTGACGGCGAATTCCTGGAACAGCTTGCCGACATAGCCGCCCATCAGGAACAGCGGGATGAACACCGCGATCAGCGACAACGTGATGGAGACGATGGTGAAGCCGATTTCACTGGAGCCCTTGAGCGCAGCCTCCATGGGCGTCATGCCCTGCTCGAGATGGCGCACGATGTTCTCGATCACGACGACGGCATCGTCGACCACGAACCCGACCGCAATCGACAGCGCCATCAGCGAGAGGTTGTCCAGGCTGTAGCCGAGCACGTAGAGCACCGCGAACGTGCCGACCAGCGCCAGCGGAACCGTGATCGCCGGAATGATGGTGGCCCAGAAATTCCGCAGGAACAGGAAGATGACCATCACCACCAGGGCGACCGTCAGCATCAGCGTGAATTGAACGTCGGAGACCGCGGCGCGGATGGTGGCGGTGCGATCGGCGGCGATCGTCACCTTGATCGCCGGAGGAACCGAGGCCTGGAGCTGAGGCAGCAGCGTCTTGATGCGGTCGACGGTCTCGATCACGTTGGCGCCGGGAACGCGCTGGACCGCCAGGATGATGGCGGGATCCTTGCCGTACCAGCCGGCCAGGAGGTCGTTCTCGGGTCCCTCGATCGCCATGCCGACGTCGCGTATCCGCACCGGCGAGCCGTTGCGATAGGCGATGATGAGGTCGTCATAGGCGGAGGGCTTGAGCAGCTGGTCGTTGGTGTTCAGCGTGTAGGTGACGCGCGGACTGTTGAGCGTGCCCTTGGGCAGGTCGACATTGGCGCCGGCGATGACGTTGCGGACGTCCTCGAGGCCGATGCCGCGGGCGGCGAGCGCCTGCGGATTGACGCGGACACGGATCGCCGGTTTCTGCTGGCCGCCGATGCCGACGAGGCCGACCCCGGGCACCTGCGAGATCTTCGGCAGCAGGATGTTCTCGGCATAGGCATCCACCGTGGTCAGCGGCAGCGAGTCCGACGTCAGCGCGATCAGCATGATCGGCGTCTCCGCCGGATTCACCTTCCTGATCGTCGGCGGGTAGGGGATGTTCGGCGGCAGGAACGGGCTCGCGGCATTGATCGCGGCCAGCACGTCCACCGCTGCGCTGTCCACCGTGCGCGATAGCTCGAACTGCACCGTGAGCTGGGCGACGCCGAGCGCGCTCGACGAAGTGAGCTGCGTGACGCCTGGAATCTGGCTGAGCTGCTGCTCGAGCGGCGTGGCGAGCGACGAGGCGATGGTGCCGGGATCGGCGCCGGGCAATTGCGCCGAGATCTGGATCGTCGGGTAGTTGACGTTCGGCAGCGCGCCGACCGGCAGCAGCGGATAGGCCGCAAGACCGCACAGCAACAGGCCGGCCATCAGCAGCGCGGTTGCGATCGGCCGCAGGATGAAGGGAGCGGAGAGGTTCACGGGATCGCATCCTGCACGGCGCTCTGCAGATCCGCTTCCTGTGCGGCCTTGCCATGCAGCTCGCGGACACGGCTTCCTTCCGTCAGACGGTACTGGCCGTCCACCACGACGACCTCGCCGGATTTCAGCCCCTGGTCGATCAGGGCCTGGCCGTCGCTGATCTGCGCGACGTGCACGGGACGCAAGGCCGCCGTCTGGCCATCGGTCACGACATAGACATAGCTGCCGTTCGGTCCCTGCTGCACGGCCGAGCCGGCGACGGTGAGCGCGCCCTTCTGAATCTGGAGTAGCAGGCGCGCGTTCACCAGCTGGCCCGGCCACAGCCGATGCTCATGGTTCGGGAACACCGCCTTGAGCTGGACGGTGCCGGTCGTGCCCGCGATCTCGTTGTTGACCAGTAGCAGCGTGCCCTCGTCGAGCTTCACCTTGTTGTCCTGGCTGTAGGCGATGACCTTCAGCTCGCCCTTTGCGGCGTGCTCCTGGATCACCGGCAGGTCGGTCTGCGGCAGGGTGAACAGCATCGAGATCGGCTCGATCTGGGTGACGACGACGAGACCGTTGGGGTCGGTCGGATGGATCACGTTGCCGACGTCGATCTGGCGTACGCCGGTGATGCCGGGGATCGCCGATGTCAGGCGCGTGTAGCTGAGCTGGACGTTGGCCTCGTCGATCTGGGCCTGGTCCGCCTTCACGGCGGCCTTGAGCTGCGCCACCTGCGCCGTCTGCGTCTCGATCAGTTGCGGGGTCGCATAACCCTTGTCGCCAAGCTGATTGTAGCGCGCAAGATTGGCCTCGGCATTCGCGAGCTGCGCCTGGTCGCGGTCGCGATTGGCGGTCAGCTGCTCGATCTGTGCTTCGTAAGGCCGCGGATCGATCTGGGCGAGCAGGTCTCCGGTCTTGACGGTCTGTCCTTCGGTGAAGGCGATCTTGACGATCTGGCCCTGGATCTGGCTGCGCACGACGTCGGTGTTGTAGGCGATCACCGTGCCGATGCCGCGCAGATAGATCGGGACGTCCTTGCCGGTGACGGTGGCGGCGACCACAGGCACGACGACCGGCACCGGCGCGGCCGCGACGACCGGCTTGCGGTCGGTGCCGAAGAACCAGAGACTTCCGCCGATCAGGATTGCGGCGAGCGCCGCGCATGCAATGGTGAGGTTCCGCTTCACGGTGAGGGTCCTTGTTGATCTCAGGGATTGCCGGAGCCGTCGATGGGCGTCGTGCCGCTCAGGGACATGGGACCGGGCACCGGCACGGACGGGCTGATGCCTGCGCCGCCGATTTCGGTGGATCCGAGCGGAATTCCGACGCGTCCCACGGTCGATGTCTGGGGAAGCAGGGCCGAGGACGTCGTCGTGCCGTTAGGGCAGCCGGATGACGAGCTTCCGGAGAGGCCGCCGCCGTCGAACAGGGCGCCCGATGATCCGGCATTCCCCGATGTGGGGCAGTTGGTCATGTCTTGCATGGGATTGATCGGGGATACGCCGGGCGTTGCGATCTCGGTTGAGCCCAGCGGAATGCCTTCAGGTCGCGTCGAGCCGAGGTTGAGCGGCGAAGTCGCGGTCATGCCCACGGGGGCCTGCGCGGGAAGCTGGGTCGTCGGTAGCGCCATTTGCGCATATGCCACGGCCGGTACCAGGCACATCAGGCCGGCCGCGAATGCCGCGCGCAGATGCACCGATGCGAACCGGCGGGATCCAGATTTGTTCGATGAGAGCTGTACTCGCATGGCTCGCTCCGGAGTCTTCATTTGCGCGGGACGATAGGGAGCGCCCGGCGAGGCGGTATTCCCTGAACGCACGTCCCGCTGTCTGGCCGCACGATCGGAACGGCATCCCCTCATTGCGGATGCTTCTGAAGCAGCGTTGTGGCCTCGGACAGCTCCCGGCGGCATCCGGCGATGTCGCTGGAACGGTTCGCGGCGCGCGCGCGATCGAGAGCATCGAGCGCCAGCACAAACTGCGCACCGCTCGCGCCTTCCGCCCGCGCCAGCGATCGCGGCGTGGGTTGATGATTGCGAAGTGCGGCGAGGCTTTCGGTGCCCCAGCCATGTGCGCCGGCATTCTTTTCGATCGCAGCGTCCAGCTGTGCCTGGACACGCCAGATCGAAGCCTTGCAGGACGCCGCATCAACCGGGGATGCCGCACTCACGAGGATTATAGTGGCCGCGGCAATCCGGATGAGTGAATTCGATGTCATTGTCGATCCTCTCCTGTCGGTGATTGAATGTCTGTTGCGACATGACAGGACCAACACGAGCCGTCTTTCGCTTACGAACGCCGGCTGCCCGGCATGCGCACGGAGGCGTGCCATCAGACAAAGCGAGCGCGAGCTGGAGTGGAATTTGCAGGCCGGCACCCGCCGGCGTGCGAAGTGGCAATGGCCGTTGTTTGCCGAAATACGCAACGAGGCGTCGAACCTAGTGTCGCGTCATTCCAACCCGGAGTGATCCCGACATGAAACCCCTCAACGCTGGCCTCGCCTTCGCTGCCGCTCTTTCCCTGTTCGCGACCGTCACCCCGGCGCGCGCCGAACCCCTGAAGAACATCGTCCTCGTGCACGGCGCCTGGGTCGATGCGTCGGGCTGGAAGCCCGTCTACGAGATCCTGACCAAGGAAGGCTTCCGCGTGACGATGGTGCAGGAGCCCGAGACCTCGTTTGCCGACGACGTCACGGCGGCGAAGCGGATCCTCGATCTCCAGGACGGCCCGACGCTCCTCGTCGGTCACAGCTATGGCGGCTCGATCATCACCGAAGCCGGCGTCCACCCGAACGTCGTCGGTCTCGTCTATGTCGCCGCACACGCCCCCGACGTCGGCGAGGATGAATCGGCACTGGGCAAGAAGACGCCGAGCGTGCTCGGCAAGACCGAAGGCGTCATCAAGGTCACGCCCGACAAGTTCACCTATCTCGATCCCGTGCAATTCCCGAAACTGTTCGCGCCCGATCTGCCGCGCGAGCGGGCCGAGTTCGTTGCGCGCTCCCAGGTCCTGGCCGCGACGCAGGTGTTCAGCACGCCGCTCACCGCGGCGGCGTGGAAGACCAAGCCGAGCTGGGGCGTCGTTGCCGGCAGCGACCAGATCATCAATCCCGATCTCGAACGCTGGTACTACGAGCGTGCCAAGAGCCAGACGACCGTAATCCCGGGCGCCAGCCACTCCGTCTACGAGTCGCATCCGAAGGAAGTGGCGGCCGTGATCACCCGTGCTGCCCGCAGCATCCAGCAGCCGGCCACGCGCTGAAATCCCTTCTGCCGGTCCTGACGCACGACCGGCAGAAGGACGGTCGGCGGGAGAGACAGCACTCCCGCCGGCCTGACTGCCCACCCCGGAGCATTCCATGAGCGTGATCGAGACCACCAGTGCCGTCCTGACCTGGAAGGTGATGACGGTGAAGCGGGCCGGACTGAGCCGCGAGCTGCCGTCCGGCAATCCGGACCTGATGTGGGTCGCCAATTCGTCGACGCTGATCTACGGCGAGCGGGATGCGATCCTCGTCGATACGTTCCTCACCGCAAGCCAGTCGAAGACGCTGCTGGACTGGGTCGTCTCGCACGGGCGTAATCTCACGACGATCTATGTCACGCATGGCCACGGCGATCATTTCTTCGGTCTCGTGCCGTTGCTCGACCGCTTTCCGAATGCCAGGGCGGTGGCCGTTCCCGACGTCGTCGGCGAGATGAAGGCCCAGCTTTCGCCGGCCTCGCTCGATGGCTTCTGGCGCAAGCGCTTCCCGGGCGAGATCGCGGAGCGCCTGGTCGCGGCCGAGCCGCTGGCCGGAGAGCTCACGCTGGAAGGACACACGCTCGCCGTCATCGACATGGGCCGGACCGATACGGCCAGGTCCACCGCGCTGCACGTTCCGTCTCTCGACCTGATCGTTGCCGGCGATACCGTCTACAACGGCATCCATCCCTATCTTGCCGAGACCGATACCGCGAGCCGGCTGGAGTGGATCGCCGCGCTCGACCGGCTCGAGGCGCTGAAGCCGCGTTTCGTGATCGCCGGGCACAAGAAGCCGGACAACGACGACGATCCGCGCAACATCGCGGAAACCCGGCAATATCTGCTCGACTTCAACCGCCTTGACCAGGCCACCGCATCGCCGCGCGAGCTCTACGAGGCCATGCTGGAGCTCTATCCCGATCGTGCCAATCCCGGGTCGCTCTGGAGCGGAGCTAACGCCGCGAAGGAGCGGAAGCCATGACCGGCTGGCAGAACAACCGTGCCGCGCGCGATGCGCGGATCGCGGCCGGCGCCGGCTTCGCGCGCGGCAAGCTCGTGGAGGCGCAGGACGCCACGCACCTGCTGGAGGCCGTGATCAGGCCGGGCGACCGGGTTTGCCTCGAGGGCGACAACCAGAAGCAGGCCGATCTGCTCAGCCGCGCGCTTCTCGCCGTCGATCTCGCGAAAGTCAGCGATCTGCACATGGTGCAGTCGGGTGTCGTGCTTCCCGAGCACCTGGACCTGTTCGACCGCGGCGTCGCCAAGCGCCTCGACTATGCCTATTCCGGGCCGCAATCGGCGCGCATCGCCCGCATGCTGTTCGGCGGCAAGATCGAGCTCGGCGCGGTCCACACCTATCTCGAACTGTTCGCCCGCTACTTCATCGACCTGACGCCGCACGTTGCCTTGATCGCCGCCGTCAGCGCCGACCGCGAGGGCAATCTCTACACCGGCCCGAACACCGAGGACACGCCGACCGTGGTGGAGGCGACGGCGTTCAAGGACGGCGTCGTGATCGCCCAGGTCAACGAGATCGTCGACACGGTGCCGCGCGTCGATATCCCGGCGGACCGCGTCCACTTCATCGTCAAGTCCGACAAGCCATTCTTCGTCGAGCCGCTGTTCACGCGCGATCCGGCCGCGATCACCGAGGGCCAGATCCTGACCGCGATGCTCGCGATCAAGGGGATCTATGCGCCCTACGCCGTGCAGCGGCTCAATCACGGCATCGGCTTCAGCACGGCCGCGATCGAGCTTCTGCTGCCGACCTTCGGCGAGCGGTTGGGGCTGAAGGGCCAGATCGCGACCCATTTCGCATTGAACCCGCATCCGGCGCTGATTCCGGCGATCGAGTCCGGCTGGGTGCGGCAGATCCATTCGTTCGGCTCGGAGGTCGGCATGGATGACTACATCCGCGCCCGGTCCGATGTGTATTTCACAGGCCCCGACGGCTCGCTGCGCTCCAATCGCGCGTTCTGCCAGACCGCCGGTCTCTATGCCTGCGACATGTTCATCGGCTCCACCCTGCAGATCGACCTGCAGGGGAATTCGTCGACCGTCACGGCGTCCCGCATCGCCGGGTTCGGCGGCGCGCCGAACATGGGAGCGGATGCCCGCGGGCGGCGTCATCCGAGCGAGCCCTGGCTGAAGGCGGGAGCCGAGGCCGATCCCGACGGCTCTGCCTTGATGCGCCGCGGCCGCAAGCTGGTCGTGCAGATCGGCGAGACCTTCGGGGACAAGAACGTGCCGCTGTTCGTCGAGAAGCTCGACGCTATCGAGCTCGCGGAGAAGCTGAACCTCGATCTCGCGCCGATCATGATCTATGGCGACGACGTCACGCACATCGTCACCGAGGAGGGCGTGGCCAACCTGCTGCTGTGCCGCACGGCGCAGGAGCGCGAGCAGGCCATCCGCGGCGTTGCGGGCTACACCGATGTTGGCCGCCGGCGGGACCACGGCATGGTCGCGCGACTGCGCGAGCGCGGTGTGATCCGCCGGCCAGAGGATCTCGGCATCAATCCGCTCGATGCGGACCGCAGCATGCTCGCGGCGCGCTCGATTAAGGATCTCGTGCGCTGGTCGGGCGGACTCTATTCGCCGCCGTCGAAATTCAGGAACTGGTGAGGACGGGCCATGGAAGATCTCAGGTTTGAGCACAGCGTCAGCGCGCGGGCGGGCGGCAGCAGGACGAGCGCCATCGTCGGCGTGGTCGCCTCGGGCAATCTGGAAGTCCTGGTCGAGCGCGTCCTGCCGGATACCGAATGCGCCATCGACATCAAGACCGCGGCGGTCGGCTTCGGCGAGGTGTGGACCGCGGTGATCGGCGATTTCGTCGAGCGCCATTCGCCGGGCGGACTGAGATTCTCGATCAACGACGGCGGCGCGCGCCCCGATACGGTCTCGCTGCGGCTGGCGCAGGCGGTACGATTGATCGCGGAGAACGGCCAATGACCGCGCCGCTCAAGGAGATCACACCGGCCGAGCGAGCCCGCAGCACCAGCTTCTACGAGGCGTCGGCCCGCACGCGGCTGGAGCTGCTGCTCGATGCCGGCAGCTTCGTCGAGTTCATCGGCCCCGAGCAGCGCGAGGTCAGTCCTCATTTGAAGATTTTCGATCTGCCCGAGCAGTTCGACGACGGCATCGTCGTTGGTCACGGCCGCCTCGACGGATCGCCGGTGTTCGTCGCCGCACAGGAGGGCCGCTTCATGGGCGGCGCCTTCGGCGAGGTGCACGGCGCCAAGCTGACCGGGCTGCTCCGCGCCGCGCGCGAGATCGGCACGATCCCCGTCCTGATCCTGTTCGACACCGGCGGTGTGCGGCTACAGGAGGCCAATGCCGGCGAGCTCGCCATCGCCGAGATCATGCGCGCGGTGATGGAAGCGCGTGCCGCCGGCGTCAAGGTGATCGGCCTGATCGGCGGCAGGTCCGGATGCTATGGCGGCGGCGGCCTGATCGCAGGCTGCTGCTCGGCACTCGCCGTCTCGGAGCCCGGGCGCATCGCGGTGTCGGGCCCCGAAGTGATCGAGACCAATCGCGGCGTCGAGGAGTTCGACTCCCGCGACCGCGCGCTGGTCTGGCGCACCATGGGCGGCAAGCATCGCCGGCTGCTCGGCGCCGCTGACGTCTTTGCCGATGACAATGTGCAGGATTTCCGCGAGGCCGCGCTGGCGCTGATCGGTCTGGTCGGACCTTTCGGCCTCGACAAACTCACGGCCGAGCAGGAGCGGCTTGCCGACCGGTTGCGCCGTTACGGCGCCTGTCAGGATGCCGTCGACATCTGGACGGCGGAAGGCATCCCGCAGGCCGAGACGGTTCCGGAGCTGCCGGCCGATCAGTTCATTGCGCTCGCCGACAGGATCGGGAGGACCAGCCGTGACGCTCGATGAGATTCTTTCTTCGCTCTTCCCCGACGGGCATGAGGTCAGGAACGACAAGGGCGTCCTGCTCGGCTCGGCGACGCTGCGATCCGGCGGCAACATGCTCGTCGTCGGTGTCGCGGGCCGCACCGCGCTGGGCGTCGACGAGGCGATCCGGTTGTCCGGCCATGTCCTGAGGTCGATCGGCCGCGACAGCGGCCCGATCCTGGTGCTGGTCGACAGCGACAGCCAACGCATGAGCAAGCGCGACGAGTTGCTCGGGCTCAACGAATTCCTCGCGCATCTCGCCAAGGTGCTGATCCACGCGGACACGAACGGCCGTCCGACCATCGGCCTGCTCTACGGTCACTCGGCCGCGGGCGCGCTGCTGGCGACGGGGCTTGCGACCCGCGTCCTGGCCGGACTGCCCGGCGCCGATCCCGCGGTGATGGACCTGCCGTCGATGGCGAAGGTCACCAAGCTGTCGATGGAAGCGCTGGAAGAGAAGGCGAAGTCGACGCCGGTGTTCGCTCCGGGCTTGTCCAATCTCGCGCAGATGGGCGCCGTCCACATGACATGGAGCCAGGACGGCTCACTCGCCGATCAGCTCGAGGCGCTATTGGCCGACATACCGGCAGTGCGCGACGGGCGGGATGCGCTCGGCAAGGCGCGTGGTGGCCGGCTGAAGGCCGCCGATATCGCGGAGCGCGTTCGTGACCTCGCCATGCAAGCACGTTGAGCGGCCCGCCGGCCGTCACGACCTCGTCTTTGTCCGTCCGGAAGGATGGCGCGCGATGCTTGATCCGCATGGCGATCTCGCCTGCGATCCCCTCGTGCTGCACTGGGCGGAGCTGGGTTGGCCGACGGTCAGGCGGCGTGCGCTGCCATCCGAGGCAACCGGCCTCGCGTTGGGCCTGCCGTTGCCTCCCTCCGCCGGCAAGAAGCGGCTTTCCCTTCTCGCCGACCTCGACGACATCGCCAGGGTTGCGCGGCCGCCGTCGCTGAGACAGGCGCGTGTGTCCGCTCCGCTGTGGTGGCGGCCGACGCTCGACCGGATCGACGAGCTCGCGCTTCGCCATTCGGTGCATGTGCGCGTGTTCGGCAGCCTCGCATGGGAGGCGCTGACCGGGCTCGGCTACGTCACCGCGGGCTCGGATCTCGACCTGTTGTTCGAGACCCGCCCCGACACCGATCTGGATCGTCTCGTCATGGACCTCGCCGCGATCGAGCGCGATGCGCCGATGCGGCTCGATGGCGAGCTGATGGGTGCCGACGGTGCCGCGGTGAACTGGCGCGAATTCCACGGCGGCGCGAGCGAGCTGCTGGTCAAGAGCATCGAGAGCGTGGTCCTGCTCGACCGGGATCGGTTCATTGCGGGAGCGAAGGGATCATGACCGCCGCGGTTGCACGAAGGTTCGAACGGCCCGTTCAGCGCGGGCCGGGCATTGCGCGAGACGTCTCCACGATCGGCGCCGTCGCCGCCGGCTGCCTCGTCGAGGAGCTGGAAACCTGGCCGAAGCCGGGGCTCGTGAGCCATATCGACAATGGCAGTCACGACGACATGGACGCCGGCACGTTCCGCCGCAGCGCCGCTTCCATCGCCCCTTATCTCCAGAGTCTCGCGGATGCGGGTGCGCTCGGCTCCGGCATGGGCCGGCTGCGGATCATTGGCCTCGAGGCGGAGCGCGCGATGCTCGCGGCGACCTCGGGCGTCAACACGCATCGCGGCGCGATCTTCGGGCTCGGCCTGTTGTGCGCGGCCGCCGGTGCGCGAGCCGGCGGGCTGGCCGATCCCAAACTTTCCCTTGGCGGTGTCGTGATGCGCCTGTGGGGCGAGAGCATCCTCGACGGTCCGGTGCTGCTGCACAGCCATGGCAGCGCGGCCCGTCGGCGGTTTCGTGCCGGCGGTGCACGCCTTGAAGCCGCGAGCGGATTTCCCAGCGTCTACCGGATCGGTCTGCCGGCCTTGCGGCGCGCGGCGTCCGTCGCGCCGGAAGATGCGGAAGCCGCACGGGTCGAGGCGTGCTTCGCCCTGATCGCCTCCGTCGAAGACACCAACCTCCTGCATCGCGGTGGGCTCGATGGCCTTTGCTTTGCGCGTGATACCGCGCGCGGCTTCATCGCTGCGGGCGGTGTCCGCGCATCCGGCTGGCGCGCCCGCGCGCAGGCGATCCATGACGGCTTCGTGGCCCGTCGTCTCAGTCCGGGCGGATCGGCCGATTTGCTGGCGATGACGCTCTTCGTCGATGCCTGTGAAAGTCCGGGCCCATGACATCCAGCGTGATCCTGATGGCGCTGGTGCCGGTCTTCTTCGTCCTGCTGCTGGGGTTCGTTGCGGGCAAGGCCCGCATCGTCGACAACAACCACGTCGAAGGTTTCAATGCCCTCGTGATGGATTTCGCGCTGCCGGCTTCGCTGTTCGCCGCGACTGCATCGGCCCCGCGCGAGGGGATCACCGGGCAGGCTCCAGTGTTCCTGGTGTTCGGCGTCACGATGCTGGTCATCTATCTCGGCTGGTACTGGTTCGAGCGCAGCTTCTTTGCGGTGACGAAGTCCGACGCCTCGGTGCAGGCGCTGACGGTCGGTTTTCCAAATCTTGCCGGCGTCGGCCTGCCGATCCTGTCGACCGTGCTCGGGCCGGCCGGCGTCGTCCCGGTCGCCGTCGCGCTCGCCACCGGCTCGATCCTGGTCAGTCCGTTGACTCTCGTGATCGTGGAGATGAGCGTTGCCAAGCTCCGCGGCGCTGATGCGCCGTCGCAGCCGGTTCTGACGGCGGTGCGTCGCGCGCTCGTCAAGCCGGTGGTGTGGGCGCCCGCGCTCGGCGTCGCCGTCTCGCTGTTCGACCTGCACCTCAATGCGCTTGTCGATGCCTGTCTCACCCTGATCGGGAACGCGGCTGCGGGCGTCGCGCTGTTCCTGACCGGTCTCGTCCTGTCGGCCCAGTCGCTTCGCCTCGATTGGCGGGTGGTTGCCGCAACGGCAGCCGCCGACGTCATGCGTCCGCTGCTGGCCGTCGCGATCGTCTACGCCTTTCACCTGACGCCCGATGTCGCGAGGACGGCCATCCTCCTCGCGGCCTTGCCCTCGGGCTTCTTCGGCATCCTGTTTGCCGTCAACTACCGGCTGGACTCGGCGACGATCGGCTCCATGGTCATCGCCAGCACCGGCTTCAGCATCGTGCCGCTCGCGATTGCGATCGCGACGCTCTTTCCTGGTTAGGCCGCGACCATGACGCTCGCGATTCTGTGCTCGGGACAGGGCAGGCAGCACCGGGAGATGTTCGCGCTCACCGGCGATGCGCCGGAAGCCGCGCCCCTGTTTGCGCATGCCGCGACATTGCTCGGCAAGGATCCGCGCGAGTTCGTCCGCGCAGAACCGGACGAGGCCCTGCATCGCAACCGCGCCGGCCAGATCCTGTGCACGCTTCAGGCGCTCGCCGCTGCGGCCGCGCTCGGCGATGTCGTTCCAGATGGTGTCATCGTTGCCGGCTACAGCGTCGGCGAGGTCGCGGCCTGGGGCGTCGGCGGCCTGTTCGACGCAATCGACGCGCTCGACCTCGTCGCGCGCCGCGCGGAGA
Organism: Bradyrhizobium sp. KB893862 SZCCT0404; assembly: GCF_018130885.1. NCBI lineage: Bacteria > Pseudomonadati > Pseudomonadota > Alphaproteobacteria > Hyphomicrobiales > Nitrobacteraceae > Bradyrhizobium > Bradyrhizobium sp. KB893862 SZCCT0404. Next base: position 37,964 of record NZ_JAFCLT010000013.1, on the reverse strand, counting down.
TCATGGACGCGGCGACGCATACAGGCGACGGGCTGATCTTCGTCCGCGGCCTTGTGCGGGAGCAGGTGACGCGCCTTTGCGCGCGCTACGGCGCCGCGATCGCCATCGTCAATCCCGGCGATGCCTTCGTCGTCGGTGGTGGCCGTGAGGCGCTGGACAGGATCTCGGCAGACGTGCGCGCGATGCACGCCGCAAGGATCGTCGCCCTGCCGGTCGAGGTTGCCTCGCACACGCCGCGGCTCGCTGCAGCGTCTGTCGCATTTCGCGAAGTCTTGAACCAGGTGCCGGTGTCGCTCCCGCCGCGGAGCGGTGCGCGCATTCTGAGTGGAATCGATGCGGCTCCTGTCCTCTCGCGCGAGACCGGTCTCGACAAGCTTGCCGCACAGGTCTCACAGACCGTGCAATGGGCCGATTGCCTGCAAGCCTGTGTCGAGGCGGATGCAACCGGGTTTCTCGAGCTTGGTCCGGGACCTGCACTGAGCGGCATGGCCGCCCACGTCGCACCCAAGCTTCCCGCGCACACCCTGGACGATTTCAGAAGTCTTCAGGGCGTCCGCGCCTGGCTCGCGGGTCATCTCAGCTCCTAGCGCTGGCTGGATCCCAAGGCGACGATACGGTCGATTGCGTCGTTGCTGTCGAAAAAAAAGGGGCCGTCCCTTGGGGAAGGACGGCCCCTGAAATGCTCGTATGCCCAGGGAGGAGGAAGGCTCGAGCCGTGACTTGGGGGTCTCAGTCACGTAACACGCACACCATCGCCGATCCCGCAGCAGGAGTATTTCACGAAGCCCTGCTGTTTCTCATTTCGCATGATTCACGAGAGGTCCGCGCCCAACACGCGGGACAGGCCTTGCGTCTCGACGTGGCGATCGCCGTCGGCGACGGCGGACGAAGCTGACGCGTTCCGCATGGCGCTCCGCCAGCGCGCCGGCGTGTCGCCCGTCACCCGCTTGAAGACTGTCGAGAAATGCGCCTGCGTGCAGAAGCCGACGGCCAGCGCCACCTCGGCCAGCGGCGTGTCCGAGCCCGCCAGCAACGATTTCGCGCGCTCGACGCGCTCGTGCAGCAGGTACTCGCGCGGCCGGTAGCCGGTCGCGACGCGAAACTGCGCCGCGAAGTGCATCCGCGACAGTCCCGCGACCTTGGCCAATTGGGACAGGCTGATGCAGCGCTCGAAATGTGACCCGACATAGTCCTCGACGCGCCGCAGTCGCCATTTCGCCAGGGCATTGACCTTCGTGTGCGGACGCTCGTGCCGGGCAACGTGCATCGCCAGAGTCCGGCCGATGCAGCGGGCAAATTCCCGATCGGCCAGTTGGCGGTGTTCGGTGAGCGCCTTCGCGAGCTGCTCGGCGAAGGGGTCGCGGAGCAGGATGAGGTCGTTGAGGAACTCGGACGGGGCAGGATCAGCTTCGGGCCGGGCGCATGGAAAATAGATGCTGGCCGAGGGGTGGAAGTGCAGAAAGTCGTAAGGCGCGCAGAACCGCGCACTGAGCTGCTGCGACGGCGCACCGACATACAGCGTTCCTGCCGGCATGATGCCGTCGAAGATGACATGCCGGCCCCTGCTCAGCTTGAGGCGGGTCGTGGTCAAGGCGATGGCGAGGAAGTACCGGTCGGCAGGTGTCGTCGCTTCGTCCTGCCGTATGCCTGTTTGCGTGCAGATCCAGCGCGACATCGTGATGTCCTCGGCGGCAGTGCCGGCAATCTGGCCGTGCTGGCGCCATCTTCGCTCGCAGGGAAGTGCGCGCGCTTCCCTCGGGGCGTCGACTTCGTGACGGGTGGGTTGAGAGGGCGACCAGGCGCCGGCCGCTTGCAGATCAGTGAACATCGTTCGTCCCGTATCCTGGATTCTGCTGCCGTCATTGGCGTGCAGAATGCAATTGGCTGATGCTCGAACGATAAGTCTGAAGCCGTCGCAAGGCTCGTTACGGATGCTTAAAGGGTGTTAGATGTTGCAAGTGCAGCACGGTGCGACCGCCTGTCGCAATCGCTTCGATTGGACCAAGGCGATCAAGCACTTGGAGCGAGCGCGCGTGTTCGCGGGCGACGCAGTGTGGCGAGACGCGAGATGCGTCTCGCCCCGGTCAGGTGGATCGGCCTGCTTCAGGGAAGTCGCGGCGAGGCATCGATGCCGGGCGTGAGGCCGGGAGCGATCTTCTCTGCCGGCGGAACCGCGGGCTCGCGTGTATAGGGAAGCGTTTCAACTTCCGGGCGCTGTTGCGACGACGCCTGCAGGCAATCCGGACGGGGCGGACGTCCCACGCCGAACAGATCGGAGACGGGATCGACGAAGATGGCGCGGAACCGGTCGAACAAGGTCTGGCCACCCACCACGGACGGCTGCCGGATCGTCACCGTCGCGGTCATGCCGGAGACGAGCGGCACATCGGGCGGGACGGTGTCGATGGCGAGGCGCACCGGCACGCGCTGCGCCAGCCGCACCCAGGTATAGATCGGGTCGACATTGGGCAGGCCCTGCGTGCCGGCCGCAGCGTTCGACACGCTGATGCCGCGCGTCACGGTCTTCACATGTCCGAGGATCGGCCTGGGATAACCGACCAGCTGCGCTTCGGCACGATCGCCGACGCAGACGCGCGCCATCTTGGTCTCCTCGAAATAACCGTCGATCCAGAAGCTGTTGGAGTCGATGATGGAGAGGTTGCTGACGCCGGTGACGGCATAGTCGCCCGCGCGCAGCAGCAGGTTGGTGACGTAGCCGTCCACCGGACTGACCACGCTGGTGCGCTTCAGGTTGAGTTCCGCTTGCGCGAGCTGATGCGTCGCCGCCTCATAGGCGGCCTTCGCCTGCGCCGCATTGCCCGCAAAGATCTGCTGCTCTTCGGGTGTCGTCGCAAGATCGGACAGGTGCTGGCGCCGGTCGAACTCGGCCTGCTTCACCACGACGTCCGCGGCCCGCTGCTCGACCTGTGCCTTGTCGACGCGGACGGCAACCTCGAAGTCGAACGGATCAATCACGTAGAGGACGTCGCCCTTGTGGACGAACTGGTTGTCGGCCACGCGCAGCTCCACGATCTTGCCCGCGACCTGCGGCGCGACGTTGGCGACCTGCACGCGCACGCTGCCGTTCCGCGTCCAGGGCGCGGTGACGTAATGTTGCCAGGTCGCAACCGCGATCAGTACCGCGATCAGGGCGATGCCGAGGGTCGCAAGATGCTTGCCGGCCGCGCCGATGAAACGGGTGAGCACCTCGCGCAGCGGCCTTGAGGAATATGTGGCCGGTCCCTGGGGCCTGATGTTGTCCGTCACGCGATTGCCGGTGTCGCGCGCCACGGTCTCGGGCATGCGCTGGCCGTTCTCGCCATCGGCGGCATCGGCCTGGATTTCGGTCGACGGTTCGCTGCGGAGGGCGGCGTCCCGGGGCAGGGCGGCGTCCATGATTTTTTCTCCCTAGATCAACAATGCGAGCAGGCCGAACATCGCGACGTAGAGACTGAGCTCGGCCAGCGACGGGTTGCTGAACAATCTTGCGAATCCGATCAAGCGCAGCAGCGGGCGGAGCAGCAGAAACGCGATCAGCGCGATTGCCGCATAGGCGACGATCGGAGCGATGAGCACGCCGCCAATGACGAGCTCCCGATAGGTGTTCGTCATGGCTGTTCGCCCCGGCCCGAAGCCTGTGGCGGCGCGAATGCGCGGCTCGCCGGAATCAGCATGGCGATCGCCGCATCGGCGGACAGTCTGCTTCGCGCCGCTGCCAGGCGCAGCGCCTGGGCGGCCGCCAGGATGGCGCCGCCGTTCCGCTGCGCGAGAGCCCCTTCTGCCTGCTGCGCCACGCCGGCGAGCGGACCGCGTTGCAGCCGGTCCAGCTCGGCGTGGCAACGCCGCAAGGCTTCAGCCTGGTCGAAATAACGCATCGCTTCGGCCGAGATCTTGCCATCGAGAGGCGCGGCGCCATTTGCGGTCAGGACCTGCTCGATCCTCGCCGCGTCGCGAAACGCAGCTTCTTCCGGCGCGAGGTGTCGGGTTCGTCCGCTCCCGAGGTGGTCCAGCTCGCGCCGCGCCTCCCCCAGCAGGAACCGGATCTTCCGCTCGCCCGGGAGCGGCGGCAGCAGCATCTGCGCCGCGAAGGAGAGCACCGCCGACAGGCAGGCGAAGAAGCTCGTCACCAGAAAAACCTCGGGGTCGTAGCTCTGCGGATTGGTCGGTGCGAGGACGGCGATCGTGAACACCAGGACGAGGCGGCCGAGCGACGACAGCATCGGGTTCGGCAGCGTGATCAGCAGCGCGAGGCCGATGACGACGGGCGCAAGGCCGATCGCCAGCAGCTGGAACTCGGACACACCGTTGAACACGAGATATTTCAGGACGCCCGCCAACACGGAGGCGATCGGCAATGCCATCACTGCCACCAGCGTGAAGCTGCGTGGAGCGGGCGTCGTCGAGCCCAGGGCGAGGATCACCGCGACCAGCGACAGGCATAGGTCGGTGGCCGGCCACCCCGTCAGCACGAAGAAGAGCGCGATCAGCGTGAACGAGATCCCGGCCCGTGCGGCGGCTTCCGTCGCGATGCGGCGCGAACGATAGAGCGGCGCATGCCATGCATGAGACGGCCGCGTCCCTTCGTGGAGCGCATCGAGGCTGTCGCGGACCGCCGCGTTCGTTCGGCCGATTTCAGTACGAAGCCAGGATCGGGCCGTCGCGACCAGCCCGGCTGTATCCGGGGAGACGGCGGGGAGTGCGGCAAGCATGCGGCCGAGTGAGAGCGCATTGACGATCTCGACCAGCGCGGAGCGCGCAGCCTCGGTTCTTGCCGCCCCGATGCTCGCTTCCGTCGCCAGGGTGCGAATCTCCGGACGCAGTGCCGCGATATCGTGCAACAGGCTCGCGGCAGCCGGCGCCGAGGCAGGCTCGGCACCTTGTGCGAGGTCCGTGACCCGGCGGTGCAGCGTCTCGATGCGATTGGCGAGCACCGGATGGTAGTTCGGCGCGGCCAGAACCTCGTTCACGAGCGCCACGGCAATGACGCCGATGCCGATAGCGGCGCCGCGCGCGACGCCGGCCTGGAACACCTGCAGCGGCGTGTCGATTTGCTGGATGGCGACCAGGGCGACGGTGATGCAGCACAGTGCCGCCGCATAGGCGCGGTTGCCGTCCAGCATCCCGGCGACATAGGTGCAAAGCCCGACACAGATGCCGAGCACGGCGAGCAGGAGACCGTCGGTCTGGGAAAACGTGCCCGCGATCGCGATCGATGCCATAACGCCGATGACGGTCGCCAGCAGCCGGTATCCGGCCTTCTCCATGCCCTGGGCCCGCGTCGGCAGGGCAAGGACACTCACGGTGAGAGCGGAGGACGACGGCGAGTCCAGCTCGAGCCAGAAGCTGACATAGAGCGCCAGAAGCATCGCCAGCCATATGCGCAACGCGAAGGCCCAGGAGCTCGCGGGGAATCCGGCAAAGACCAGCGGGCGCGGCGCGGCGGTACTGGCGGCGTTCACTGGCAATCGTGCCTCATCCGTTTCGGCAGGGCGTGCCGCCCCCGATGTCGATAAAATCGACGCCGACTATGAGGTTTGCCTGGGCTGTCGGTATTTCCGGTCCACCAACCCCGTTGCCGGAATGCACGGCTGGTTGGGCACGAAGTTGTCGCGCGAGCGGCGGGGCGGAGGGATCAGGACGGGCCGTGGCCGGCCAGCGCGGCCTCGAGATAGCGGATGATCTCGTCGCCGCTGGAGGGCTTGCCGAGATAGCAATGCGCACCGGCTGCCATCACGCGCTGGCGCACGATTTCGCTTGGAAATGCGGTCATGAAGATGATCGGGAAGCGGCGGCCGGAGGCGATCAGCTGTGCCTGCAATTCATCGCCGGTGATCACGGGCATCTGGATGTCGGCGATCATGCATGCCGGATCGTCACCCGGCGCATGCTGCAGGAAGTCGACGCCGGACTCGTAGGCCTGGGCCTCGTAGCCGAGGGAGCGGACCAGGCTCGCAAGCGAGGTGCGAACGCCTTCGTCGTCGTCCACGATCGCAATCACGGGGTTCTGGGCCATTCGCGCACAATCCTGACCGCGGTGTTCCGCAAGGCAGGGAGGACATCTCCTGTTTGCGCGGCCGATGATGCCATATGCACCCGGGGGCGGGCCCGCCGAAATTATACTCAGGTTTGGTCCGTAGTCCTTCGGGTTTGGGAGACCCCGAGCGCCTCGGCCTTGCGAACGAGGTCGGCCAGCGACCGGACCCCCATCTTGCGCATGACGTTGCCGCGGTGGATCTTGACCGTGATCTCGCTGAGGCCGATCAGGGCGGCGACCTGCTTGTTCATCAGCCCGGCGGTGACATGGCCCATCACCTCGCGCTCGCGCGCCGTCAGGGTCTCGTACTGGGCCCGGATGTCGTCCTTGGTCGCGGCTTCGGCGCGGTGCAGCGTATCGCGCTCGAGCGCCGCGGCGACGGCATCGAGCATGTCCTGGTCGCGGAACGGCTTGGAGAGGAAATCGACGGCGCCGGCCTTCATGGCGCGCACCGACATCGGAATGTCGCCGTGGCCGGTCATGAAGATGATCGGATAGCTGATGCCCTGCCGGACGAGCTGGCCCTGCAGATCGAGCCCGCTCACGCCCGGAAGTCGGACGTCCAGCACGATGCAGCCGGGGCCGTCGGGCAGCGAGCCGCCGAGCAGCTCGGCCGGCGAGCCGAACAGCCGCGTCTCGAGGCCGACGGACCGGAACAGGCTGTCGAGCGACGTGCGGATGCCGGCATCGTCATCGACGATGATGACAGTCGCGCTGGAGGATCGGGCCGGCGGTTGGGCCTGGTTTGGTCGTGTCATGGCAAAGCGCGTTCTTGGCTGTGTGGCAGTGTCAGGTGGAATGTCGCTCCCGAGCCCGGGGTGCTCGCCACCGACAACCGGCCGCCGTGAGCTTCCACCGTCGTTCGGCAGATCGCAAGTCCCATGCCCATTCCGCCATCCTTCGTCGTGAAGAAGGGGTCGAACAGGCGCGGCAGGTCATCCGCCTGGATGCCCGGGCCGCTGTCCTGCACCGTGATCCCGAGCATTTCGCCGTCCACGGCGGCGCGCAGCGTGATGGTGCGGGAGCCGGGCCGGCCCGACATGGCCTGGCCGGCATTGATCAGAAGGTTGACCAGCACCTGCTGCAGCTGAACCCGGTCGCCGCGAACCGGCGGCAGGTCGGGCTCCATCTCGACGACGAGGGCGACGTCGTCCCTGGCGAGCTCGCGCGCCACCAGTTCGGTCGCCTCCTCGATGATCTCGCCGATGTGCAGTACGCCCTGCTGGGGCGGGGCCTTCTTCAGGAAAGTGCGGATGCGGGTCACGATCTCGCTGGCGCGGCGGCCCTGGGCAACGACATGGCCGATCGTCGTCGCAACCTCCTTGAGATCGGGGATGTCGCGCCGCAGCCAGCGCAGACCGGCTTCGCCGCTGGTGACGATCGCGGCCAGGGGCTGGTTCACCTCGTGCGCGATCGACGCGCTGAGCTCGCCGAGGGTGGCGACGCGCGCCGCATGGGCGAGCTCGGCCTGCGCCGCGAGCAGCGCATCCTGCGCCTGCCTGCGCTCGGTGATGTCGATAACGAAGACGAGCACGTCATGGTCTTCGTCGGACCGCGGCGAAAAGGTGATCGTGAACAGCACGGGCACCTTGCGTCCGTCGAGACGCACCAGCTCGGTCTCGCCTTCGTGGAAGCGCTCGCCTTGCGCGAAGGCGACCAGCGCGTCGAGGAAACTGCGGTCGTTCTCGCCCAGCAGCTTGTCCACGTTCTCGATGAAGGCCGCAGCGCTTGCCGCTCCCGCCATCTTCTGCAGCGCCGGGTTGACGTCGGTGATCCTGGCGAGGCCGCGGGCCTGGCGGACGAAATCGGGATTCCGCGCCATATAATCGCGCAGCTCCGTCCCTTGCGCCGGCAGCGCATCCAGCGCGGCCCGCAGTCCGCTCCAGTCTTCCTCGACGACGCCGATCCGGCTGGCGTCGAACATGCGGCGATATCGCTGCTCGCTCTGCACCAGCGCGTTGTGTGCTGCGACACGGTCGGTGACGTCGGTGTGGGTTTCGAGCACCCCGACCGGCTTGCCGAGATGGTTGTGCTGGAGGGCCCACCGGGCATCCACGGTGAGCACGGCGCCGGCCTTCGTCCGCTGCTCCACCCTGCCTTCCCATCGCCCGGTTTCGAGCAGGCCGGCTTCGATGGCCTCCCGCCCTTCGGAATAGCTGGTTCGCAGCAGCCCGTCGGCGAGTTGCCCGACCGCCTCGTCGGCCGACCAGCCGTAGGTTTGTTCCGCGGTCTTGTTCCAGAACGTGATCACGCCGCCGCGATCCCTGACGAAGATCATGTCATGCGAGAGGTTGAGCAGACGCGCCTGCGCCGCAAGGCGCGTCGTGGCCGCGTGGTTCTGCAGTACCAGCAGCGTCGTGATTCCGATGGCAGCAAGGCTCACCAGTGCGCGAAGGGCAGGCGAGGCGATCGTCTGCAGATCGTGCGACGTCAGATAGGCGACCACGGTCAGGACGATGCAGCCGGTTGCGGCGACGACGATGTCGTTGCGCCGGTTCGTCCTCGCCGCAAGCAGGATCGCGACGACATACAGCACCGCGACCGCGCCCTCGAGCGGCGTCAGCACGTCGACCATGAAGACCGCGAAGGCGAGGACGGCGGCCCAGAACCGCAAGCCGGCGCGGCCCATGGATGAGCCCGTGGGCCGATCAAGATTAGTCATCGTCGCAGGCGGTGTTTCGTCTCATCGCAGCGGTGTTGATGCCGCGATTTCATCGCGTCCACAATATGCGCCCCGGTGATTTTCGTGCTCTCGTGGAAGAACTCGTGGGAAGTTGAATTCGGCGCGAGGCCGACCACTGGATTCTCCGGCCGAACGGGGCAATTCGGTGATTTCGCCGCTCTCGGCGCGTCAACTTACCGCAGGCTGCCGTGACGTCGTACTCACGCCTTCGTGCGCGCGGGCAAGGCGTCCCGCTCACGCTCCGGACCGGCGGCGGCGTTGCGATAATACCTAGGTATGACTCGGTTAACCCGAGACCTTATGCGCGCACCCGCGCGTAGAATGGAGCGTACGGACCGCCGAATTACTCTGCTCCCATCGCATTCGGACATGCCGATCAGGCACAGCCGGTGCGAACTGGGACAAGGAGGTTCGACGATGTCGCTGCTGATGTCATACCCGCAAAACGTCAACGATCATGTTGCCGCCGCAATCGACGCCGCGTCGATCGACGGCCCGCAGCTGCGGTCATCGCGACGATCGTCGCGCTCCGGCGAGGAGGCCGTCACGGTCTCCCTGGTACATCTGGATGTCGCGCTGGCGATCGAGCCGCCCGTGCGGGACGTGCGCGGATCTGCCGATATCGAGCCGAGCTTCAGGGTGTCCGCGAAGCGTCTTGCCTGCGCGTCCGCCAAGTCCGACCAGGCGTCGGATGCCGAGGACGTCACGGACCCCGTGATGCGGCGCCTCTCGGATGCGCTCGCGGCCACCAAGGCCATGCACCATCCCCATTCCGCCATCCTTGTCGACGCGCTGCGTCTGGCCATGCTGACCCGCAAGGCCAGCCGCCGGGCGGTGGCCGGCGCGGGCGAGTTCGAGCCGGTCGAGGGCGATCGCGAAGGGCAGATCGGCCGGACGGTGCGGTCGCTGCAGAAATGGCGCCTCAAGCGCGTCATGCAGTACATTGACGACAATCTCGACGCCAAGGTCACCCTGCAGCATCTGGCCGCCGTCGCCGGCCTCAGCCGGATGCACTTCGCAGCCCAGTTCCGGGCTGCCGTCGGCATGCGGCCGCACGACTATCTGCTGAAGCGGCGGATCGAGCGTGCCCAAGAATTGCTGCAGCGGGCCGATGCCTCGCTCGTCGACGTCGCCCTGACCGTCGGGTTCCAGACCCAGGCTCACTTCACGACGGTGTTCAAGCGCTTCGCCGGCGACACACCCTATCAGTGGAGGAGCGCCCATCTCGCGCAGTTCCTGCCGCTGCCGCGCCCCGAGGCGAGGGCGTCGTGATCAGCGTCGGAATTCCAGCCCTGCTGCTGTCGCTGCTCGGCATACACTCGGCACTGACGCACTACGAGGTCATGGGCGTGTTCGAGATCGCCCGCGGTCTCGGCACCTCCTACCGCTTCGCATCCTCGGAACCCGGGTCAGGCGCCCTCTACGGCCGCTTCACTCTGAATTTCTGCCGGATCGTCGCCGCAGGCGCCGCGCACTATGCATCGATGGACCGCTTCCCAGGGGAAACGGTCTCGCAGACTTGAAAGGGGCCGGACGGCCGCCGTCCACCCTTCGGGATCAATGATGAGCAAGCGTTGATCGCGCCGTTCCTCAGACCCGATACCAGCTCGCCAGATTCCACGTGATGGTGTCCCAGCCCGAGATATCGATCATCAGGTTGTTGACGCTCGCGTTGACGATGTGGCGCGACAGCAGCGGCAGGAACACGTTGGCCCCACAGAAGGTCTCGTCGACCTTGATCAGCAGCGCGGCGCGCTTGACCGGGTCGAGTTCGTTCTGGGCGGCCTTGTAGGCCTTGTCGGCTTCGGGATCGGAATAGCGCGAATTGTTGCGGCCGAGCCATTTGTTGTCCTTGGTCGCGATCTCCCAGGACACGCACTGGTTCAATAGACGCTCCGGATCGGGCTGCGGCTGCGTCGTGTTGTACATCTCCATGTCGGCGTAGAACTTCGAATAGGTGTCGGGATTGCCGACGTCGGAGGAGAAGAACACCGATGCGGTGACCGCCTTGATCTCGATGTCGATGCCGGCCTTCTGGCAGGCCTGCTTGATGATCGCCTGCGTCTTCTGCCGCGGGGCGTTGGTCGAGGTCTGGAACACGTATTTGAGCTTCTTGCCGTCCTTCTCGCGGAAGCCCTCCCCATTCCTGGTCCAGCCGGCCTCGTCGAGGATCTTGTTGGCCTTGTCGATGTCGAACTCGTATTTCAGCTTGGGGGACTTGAACTGTTTCGGCGCGTTGACGAAGCTCGCGGTTGCGATGGCGCCCCGTCCGTAGATGAACTTCTGGATCGAATCGCGGTCGATCAGGAGATTGATCGCGCGGCGAACGGCGGGATCGGACAGCGTCGGGTGCCTGGTCTTGACGCTCGAACGCTCGCCGTCGACCTCGGTCCAGGGGTCCGTCGTGTTGAGGATGATGAACTCGACATTTCCGGAAGGCGTGATGTCGAGCTTGCCCTTGCCGCCCGCCTCCATGCGCTTGAGGACCTCTTCTTCCACCTGCATGTTCCAGGCGAAGTCGTATTCGCCGGTCTGCAGCACGGCGCGCGCCGCAGAGACCGCGTCGCCGCCGCCCTTGACCTCGATCATGTCGAAATGCGGCTGGTTCTTGATGTGGTAGTCGGTGTTGCGTTCGGCCTTGATCAGGTCGCCCGGCTTGAACTCGACGAATTTGTAGGGGCCGGTGCCGACCGGCTTCAGGTTGCCGGGAGCTTCGCGTGACTTTGCGCCGACATAGTCGCCGAAATGATGCTTCGGCAGGATCTGGCCGACCGAGCCGACGAACGGGTCGGCCCAGAACGGGGTCGGTGCCTTGAAGATCACCTTGACGGCGTGATCGTCGATCTTCTCGACTTGGAGGTCCTTGTAGGAGCCCGTGGTGTAGGCCGCCGTTGCGAGATCCGCGGCGTACTGCCAGGTGAAGACGACGTCGTCGGCGGTGAAGGGCTTGCCGTCATGCCACCTGACGCCCTGCTTCAGCTTCCAGATCACGCTCATGCCGTCGGCCGCGAGGCCGCCGTTCGCCTTGGTTGGAACCTCGGCCGCGAGGCAGGGGATGAGGTTGCCCTCCTTGTCCCAGCCGGCGAGCGGCTCGAAGAACATGCGCGAGGCGATCTGGTCCTTGGTGCCGAGTGCAAAATGCGGATTGAGCAGCGTGGGCGCCTGCCAGAGCAGCATCTTGAGCGTACCGCCGCCGCCGGCCTTGGTCGGCTTGTAGGCAAGCGTGGCATCCGCCATGGCCACGTCGTTCCAGAGCAGGATCTGGCTCGCGACCGGGCCAGCGATCCCGACCGCGGCCATGGTCCGGATGAACGCGCGCCGCGACAGCGTGCCGTCCTTCACCTCCGCCACCAGGTTGCGGATGTCGTGCTCGTTCATCGGGACCTCCACTTTCACACGGAAACGCCGTCACAGCATGCAAGTTGCGTGCACTGTAGATCAGGACGTCTGATGTCGTGGAGTCAAGGAGGAAGCCTGCGGCGAAATGGCGGATACGTGCAGGCCGGCGCTTGATAGTGGTTATCCCCGGGGAAAATTGCGATTATTCAACCGCACCATCAGTCGTGCTTGATCTCGGCCTCGCGCCTGCTCGATCATCGGCCGCGCGGAACCTCGCGGCCACGCCATCGCCGCCCGGCCGGCGGCGCAATCCTGACACGGAATGCCTGAGATGAAGAACATCACCATCGGCGTCATCGGCGCGGGACTGATCGGGCGAAAGCATCTCGCCAAGCTGGCCGGGCGAACCGACTATGACCTCGTGGGCATCGCGGACGTGAACGTCGAGCGGGCCGCCGCCGATCATCCCAAGACCCCTGTCTTCGCCGACTACCGGAAACTGCTCGACGAGGCGCGGCCGGAAGCCGTGATCATCGCCTCGCCCAACCAGCTTCATGCCGAACAGGGCATCGCCTGCGCGCGGCGCGGCATTCACATCCTGATCGAGAAGCCGGTCACCGATGCGCTCGACACGGCGGCGGACCTGATCGCCGAGGTGCGCAAGGCGGGCATCCAGTCGCTGGTCGGCCATCACCGCCGCCACCATCAGCAGGTCAGGACGCTTCGCGCGGTGCTGGGAGAACGGCGGATCGGCGATGTCGTGGGGGTGTCGGCGATCTGGGCCACGCACAAGCCCGCCGCTTATTTCGAGATTGCGCCCTGGCGCTCGCAGGCCGGCGGCGGCCCGATCCTGATCAACCTCATCCATGAGATCGATTTCCTGCGCTTCACCGTGGGCGAGATCGTCGCGGTGGAAGCGATCGCGTCGAACCGCCAGCGCGGCTTTGCGGTCGAGGACACCGCCGCGGCGCTGATCGAGTTCGACAGCGGCGCGCTCGGCACCTTCTTCATCAGCGACAGCGCCGTCTCGCCCTGGACGTCCGAGCAGGGGCTCGGCGAAGCCCCCGAATTTCCGTTCAGCGGCGAGAGCAGCTACCGCTTCCTCGGCCGCCGCGGTTCGATAGAGTTTCCGGCACTCGTGCAATGGTCGCAAACAGGCGACGTGCAGAGCTGGAACGAGCCGATCCAGGCGCAGCGCATTCATGCCAATTCGCTCGATCCCTATGTCGCCCAGCTCGATCATTTCCGCGACATCATCCGCGGCAAGGCGCAGTCCCTGCAGCCGGTCGAGGACGGCGCACGCAGCCTGATCGCGACTCTCGCCGTCGCCGAGGCCGCTTCCGCCAAGCGGCGCGTCGAGCTGCGCGATCGCTACGACACGCTCGCAAGCCCGGCCAAGCAAGGGGCTTCCTGAGTACGGACAATTCGCCGCCGCACAAGATGCGCGTTCCCTGGCGATCGGCCGTGTCTTCCGAACATGGCCCGGCTCTTGCCCGCCAGTATGATGGATTGTTATGATCCTCATACTCGGAGGGATGCGTGGTTCGATCAGATGAAGTCGAAGGGCAGGCGTTCGAGCCCGGCTCGGTCGTGCTGTTCGGGGGGTTGATCGCCGCCAACGTCGCGGCGTGGGCCTTCGCCTTCGCAGCGTTCGGCGACCGGCCGACCGTGATGGCGACGGCGCTGCTGGCCTGGGTGTTCGGCCTGCGCCACGCCGTCGATGCCGACCATATCGCCGCAATCGACAATGTCGTGCGCAAGCTGATGCAGGCGGGCGATACGCCGCGCAGCGTCGGCCTCTATTTCGCGCTGGGACATTCCACCGTCGTGCTGGTCGCGACCATGCTGCTCGCGCTCGGCGTCGTCACCCTCGGCGGCGACAGCCTGCTCAAGGAGATCGGCTCCCTGATCGGCACCTCGGTGTCGGCGCTGTTCCTGCTGGTGATCGCGGCCATCAACCTCGCCATCTTCGTCGGCCTGTGGCGGATCCTGCGCGAGGTGCGCGAGCGAGGCATCCATGACGCCGCGCAGCTCGAGGCGCTGCTCGCTTCGCGCGGCTTCATGGCGCGCCTGCTAGGTCCGATGTTCCGCCTGGTCACAAAACCCTGGCACATGTATCCGCTCGGGCTGCTGTTCGGGCTCGGCTTCGACACAGCGACCGAGATCGGCCTGCTCGGCATTTCCGCCACCGAAGCCGCGCGCGGCGTCTCGCTTCTGCATGTGCTGGTCTTCCCCGCGCTGTTCGCCGCCGGCATGGCGCTGGTCGACACCGCCGATTCCGCGCTGATGGTCAGCGCCTATCGCTGGGCCTTCGTCGATCCCTATCGCAAGCTCTGGTACAACCTCACCATCACCGGCGCCTCCGTCGCGGTCGCGCTGCTGATCGGCGGCATCGAGGCGCTGGGCCTGGTCGCGGACCGGTTCGGCCTGTCGGGCGGGCCGTGGTCGTTGGTCGAGGCCCTCAACGACTCGCTCGCCCATGTCGGCTTCGCCGTGATCGCGCTGTTCGTGATCGCGTGGCTGGTCTCGGTCGTGGTCCATCGCCGCATGGCGCCCCGCGAGGCGCGGCGCATGCCGGGTGCGTTGCAAGCAACCGGTGACGTTCCGTGAGCTGCGGCCGGATCGGAATTCCGCAACGCACTATCAGTCGTACTGATCCGGCCCCATCGCCCACGATGTCTGATCGTGGCCATACGCATAGTTGCGGTTGTTGACGATGGGATTGCGGTTGACCATCGGCCGCATGAACATCGGATGGGTCGCGCTGCGCACCTCGTGCTCGACCGTGAACAGCGGCTTGCCGCTGTCGAGATCGACGATGTCGCAGAACCGGTACTGATATTGATTGTCCTCGCGCGAGACCAGATTGCGCGCGAGCAGCTTGCGGTACGGGCCGGAGAAATCGGTGATGTACATCTGCACGTGGTGCCCGTCATAGTCGCCCTGCGGCCGGTCGGTCTCGCGAAACAGCAGGTGCTGGTCGCGGCCCGTCTGCACCACCGCAACGGTGCCGTCGCCGTTCCGCATGCCTGAAGGCATGCCCATGATCTCCGGATAGAAGGCGCAGATCGCCGGCGCCGTTCCCATGGGCACGTCGAACTCGACATAGGGAATGCCGAGCGTGATGCGGCCGAAGCGCGCCGCGTCCGGCTCGTACACGCGCATGCGGTTGCCCCACGGGCAGACGGCTTCGACATGGTCGTTGTGCTCGGCGAAGGTGAAGGCCGTGCCTTCGAGCTTTTTCGCGACCGACGCCAGTCGCGTCAGCAGCGCCTCGCGGCCTTCGATGACGAGGCCGGTATGGCCGCGCAGCACCTGCGGCCTGCCGCTCGGCAGGTGAAACTGGCTCCGTCCGGCGTTGATCCACATGTTGGTGTCGGACACCATCAGGTAGGGATCCCGGGTCAGCCCAAGTCCCGTGACGTAGAATAATGTCGCCAGGCGCTGGTCCGGGACCTGGATGTTGACGTGCTCGAAATGAATCGCGTTGCCGAGATCTTCTGCGGATCGATCGAATTGTTGCGGCATGGCTGTGCGCTTCTCGCTTGGGGGACGGACGAACCATACTAGAGCAGAATTTCCGTCCGCCGAAACAAGTTCGACGATCACATCTTGAGGGCGGGCATGACGCCTTATCGCCACCTTGCCGCGGCAACCAGTCCCTGTAATCTGGGCCAAAGACATCAAGGGAAGGACCTATGGGGGGAGTTCTGGAAGGCGTGCGCGTCCTCGATTTCGGGCGCTACATCGCGGGGCCCTATTGCGCGACCCTGCTGGCCGAATTCGGCGCCGAGGTCATTCGCATGGAGAAGCGCGACGGCAGCGAGGACCGGTTCGTGGCGCCGGTGGGCGAGGGCGGCGAAGGCGCGCTGTTTCTCCAGGTCAACCGCAACAAGAAGTGCATCACGCTCGATCCGATGACGCCGGAAGGCCAGGAGGTGATGCGCCGCCTGATCGCGACCGCGGACGTCGTCGTCGCCAATCTGCCGCCGCAGACCCTGCGCGCGATGAAGCTCGACTATGACTCCCTGAAGGCGATCAAGCCGGACATCATCCTGACGACCGCAACCGCCTTCGGCGGGCCCGGGCCCTGGTCCGACCGCGTCGGCTTCGACGGCGTCGGCCAGGTCATGTCGGGCTCGGTCTACATGACGGGCGCCGGCGACCCGCCTTACCGCGCCGCCGTGAACTGGGTCGATTTCGGAACGGCGCTGCACTGCGCGTTCGGAACGCTCGCCGCGCTGATCGAGCGCGGCAAGTCCGGTCGCGGGCAGATCGTCGAGGGCGCGCTGCTTGCAACCGCTTTGTCCTTCACCAATGCCACGTTGATCGAGCAGGCCGTGATCAACGTCAACCGCGTGCCGACCGGCAATCTCGGCCAGACCGCTGCGCCCGCCGACATCTACCGCACCAAGGACGGCTGGGTGCTGTGCCAGGTCACGGGCCATCCGCTGTTCAAGCGCTGGGCCAGGCTGATGGGTGAGGAAGAGCAGTGGCTGAACGATCCGCGCTTCGCCGACGACATCAGCCGCGGCAACAACGGCCCCGTCATCAGCGAGCGGATGGCGCGCTGGTGCGCCGAGCGCACCACGCAGGAAGCCGTCGACACGCTGGGCAAGGCGATGATCCCGACCGGGCCCGTGCTGAGCCCGCAACAGGCGCTCGATCATCCGCATATCCGCGCCGCCGGCTTCATGCAGGACATCGACTATCCGGGCCTGCCCAAGCCTGCGCCGGTGACGCGCGCCGCCGTGCGGCTGTCGGAAACGCCAGGTGAAATCGCGTCGCGCCCGCCGACGCTCGGCGAGCATACCGATCGCGTCCTCGCCGAACTCGGCTATGACGGCGCCGCGATCGCGGCGCTTCGGCAGAACGGCATCGTCTAAAGCATGATCCGGAAAAGTGCCCCGCGGTTTTCCGAAGAGATCATGCTCAAACGATACCCGGCGGCTGGACTGGACCGCCGGCCGAAACCTTCAGACGGCGGTCCAGTGCGATCTAGACGAACTTGGGGAAGTTGTAAGGCCGCGAGGCAACGCTAGCCCGGCCGGCGCGAACGCTTCAAGTTTCGGAGTGTTGCTCCGGCGAC
The DNA here is from genome assembly GCF_018130885.1 of Bradyrhizobium sp. KB893862 SZCCT0404. Lineage (NCBI taxonomy): Bacteria > Pseudomonadati > Pseudomonadota > Alphaproteobacteria > Hyphomicrobiales > Nitrobacteraceae > Bradyrhizobium > Bradyrhizobium sp. KB893862 SZCCT0404. The sequence continues at coordinate 20,819 of NZ_JAFCLT010000013.1, read as the reverse complement.
AGATTCATTGCCGTGGCCTGGAAATGGCCACACTTGAAATGGCCACGCTTGGACAGCCTCGAGATGTCCGGGGCCGTTGAGCCCGTACGCGTCACGGCCCCTTCGCAAGCGTGAGCGCAGCCTCGACCGCGTTCTCCAGAATCTCCTCCGACAATTGCCTGTCGCTCACGGCGCGCGACAATTGCAGCGCGCCGACCATGGTCGCATAGGCGGACAGCGCGCGCCGCCGGCGTTCCGCAGCCGATCCGCTCGGCATCTGCGCCGCCATCAGCGCGAGAATGTCGGACATCTTTCCGGTGAAGGCCTCGCGCGTCGATTTGGGATGCCGCGCGATCTCCGACGCCAGCGCTGCGGTCGGGCAACCGGTCGCCGCATGGTCGCGATGGCGCGGCGAGAGATAGTCGCGGATCGTGGTCTCCAGCGCGACGCCGTTCTCGAGATTGTCCTTGTGCCGCTGCTCGCGCCGTTCCAGCGCATCCAGCAGCACCGCGCGCACCAGATCCTCCTTGGATTCGAAATGCGTGTAGAAGGCGCCGTTGGTCAGGCCGGCCGCCGACATGATGCCGGCAAGGCCGACGGCGGCGATGCCGCTCTCGCGGAACTGCGCGGAGGCGACGTCGAGAATCTGCCGCCGCGTCGTGTCCCGGTGTCCCTTGTCATAGCGCGCCAATTCCGCCTCCGTGCCGGTCGGTCCGAGGCCCCCAACAAAATCGTGAGCAGGGGCCTATTGCATTACGACCATAATAATACATTATGGTCATAATACAAAGAGGGCGGTCTTTGGGCAATGCCTTCGGGGAACCACAGGACCGCACCCATGTCAGTCGAAGATGCTACCGCACCGGCTCCGTCCGCCGCGCAAATCATGGCCCGCCCAGCCGCGCCGCTCCGCCCGGCGGTGCCGGCGGCCCCGAGCGCGGCCGAACAGAGGCGGGCTGCGCTGCTGACCGCACCGATCCTGCCGACATTGCTTCGGCTCGCGGCCCCGACGGTCACGGTCCTGGTGGCGCAAACCGCGGTCAACATCGCCGAGGCCTATTACGTCGGCTTTCTCGGCACCGATGCGCTGGCGGGCGCCGCGCTGGTGTTCCCGATCTTCATGCTGATGACCATGATGTCGAATGGCGGGTTCGGCTCCGGCGTCGCGTCCTCGGTGGCGCGCGCGGTGGGGGCCGGCCGCCGGGACGATGCCGAGGCGGCGCTGCTTCACGCCGTGGTGCTGGCGATCATCGCCGGCGGCGTCTTTACGCTGAGCGTGATTTTCGGCGGCCCGCATCTCTATCGCGCTCTCGGCGGCACCGACGGCGCGCTCGCGGCCGCGACCACCTATTCGAACTATTTGTTCGCCGGCGCTATTCCGGTGTGGATCGTCAACCTCCAGGCAGCGGCGCTGCGCGGCTCCGGAAATGTCAGGGTGCCCGCGCTGGTGACGCTGGTCGGCGCGATCGTGACCATCCCGGTCTCGCCCGCGCTGATCTTCGGGTTCGGACCGATCCCGCGGCTCGGCATCGGCGGCGCCGGTGTCGCCTTCGGCCTCTATTACGGCGCGGCGATGCTGTTCCTGCTGCGCTACATGGCGTCGGGCGCGACCGGCCTGCGGCTGCACATCATGCCGCTGCGCGCAAAAATCTTCGCAGACATGCTCAAGGTCGGCATTCCCACCGCGCTCAACGCGGTGGTCACCAATCTCACCGTCATCCTCGTCACCGGCGCGGTCGGCCTGTTCGGCACCGCCGCGCTTGCCGGCTACGGCATCGCCTCACGGCTCGACTACATCATGATCCCCTTGCTGTTCGGCATCAGCACGGCGACGCTGACCATGGTCGGCGTCAACATGGGCGCCGGGCAGACGGCGCGGGCGCGGAAGATCGGCTGGATCAGCGGTGTCGTCGGCATGGTCATGACCGGGGCGATCGGGCTCTTCGTCGCGATCTTTCCGACCGCCTGGCTCAATCTGTTCAGCCACGATGTCGAGGTGGTGGGCGAGGGCATGACCTATTTGCGCATCGTCGCGCCGGCCTATGCTGCGCTCGGCTTCGGTTTTGTCTCCTCCTTCGCCGTGCAAGGCACCGGCCGCGCCATGGGCCCGCTCGCGTCCTCCTTCGTACGCATCCTGATCGCGGCGGGCGGTGGCTGGATCGCGGTGGCGAGCTTCGGCGCGGGCATGGCGGGGCTCGCCACGATGGTCACGTTGTCGCTGGCCGCCTATGCCGCGATCTGCGTCCTGATCATGCTGTCGCCGTCGACCTGGCGGACCGAGTAATCACCTGATGCTGGCGACGCCGATCGCCAGCACCGACATCAGCATCACATTCGTCAGCAGCTCCACCGCCGTCTTCGGCTCAGCCAGCCAGCGCGAGACCTTTCCGGTGAAGGACAACGTGGCATCGCCGAAGGCGGGCGCGTTGTTGTGCTGGAAGAAGCGCGGGAATTTCGGCGCGAGCCAGATCATCGCCAGCCCGTGGAAGGCCGCCGCCAGCACGATGAAGATGGTGGCGCCATAGCGTTCCCCAACGATCTCGGAGGCCGCCACGAGCTTCATCATCAGCACGACGCTGGAGTAGAGCGGTACGCCCTGGAACAAGGCGTAGAGCGCAAAGCATTCGAGGCGGTTCCGGGCTGCGAGCTTCGGCGCGGCGAGGGCGGTCATGGCGGCTCTCCTGGCTGATGGTGACGCCAATTTCCCTCCCGGTGCGCCGCTGTGCCGTGATACACCTCACGCTTGCCCGTGGCGCCGCCTTCCCCGCGAATTCGTTTCCCGTTTCACGCCGAACGGAGAAAGGCTCGCTTGCCCCGGCAGCCAATATGGATTTCCATTTCATTGATTTCGCCCGGCAGAGAAGCGAATACGGTTCCATTCATCGCTGCAGACCCGTGGAGACCAAGATGTCGTTTCGCCTCCCCCTGATCCTCTCGGCCGTGCTCGCCGCATGGTCCGCCGCAGCCGCGGCCGAGACCATCAAGATCGGCGTGACCCCCGGGCCGCACGCGCAGATCCTGGAAGCGGTGAAGCCGATCGCCGCCAAGCAGGGGCTCGACATTCAGCTCCTCGAGTTCTCCGACTACGTGGTGCCGAACGCCGCACTCGACGCCGGCGAGATCCAGGCCAATTCGTTCCAGAACCAGCCTTACCTCGACAACCAGAAGGCCGACCGCGGCTACAAGATCGAGGCCGTCGGCCTGACCGTGAACTTCCCGATCGGCGTCTATTCGAAGAAGCACAAGGCCTTTGCCGATATCCCCGAAGGCGGCAAGGTCTCGATCCCCAACGATCCGACCAACGGCGGGCGCGTTCTGCTGCTGCTGCGCGACAAGGGCGTGATCAAGCTGAAGGACGGCACCGGCTTCAAGCCGACGGTGCTCGACATCACCGAGAATCCCAAGAAGCTGAAGTTCATCGAGGTCGATGCGGCGCAGGCTCCGCGCGCGCTCGATGATGTCGACGCAGCGGCGATCAACACCAACTATGCAACCCAGGCGGGCCTCGACCCGGTCAAGGACCCGATCCTGCGCGAGGACCCGAAGGGCCCCTACGTCAACCTGATCGCGGTGCGCACCGCCGACAAGGACAAGCCCTGGGTCAAGATCCTGGTCGACAGCTACCACACGCCGGAGGTCAAGGAGTTCGTCCTGACCAAGTTCAAGGGCGCGGTGCTGCCGAGCTGGTAGGCAGCCTGCCCGCCAGACGTCCAGGGCGATCCGGCGGGCAGCCGAGCGCATGAGCCTTGCGCAATGCCCGCTTGTCTGGAGCTGCGGCAACCGACATCATCGGGGACGTGGCCATCCTTGCCCGACAGGGGTCGTATGAAACGCTTTGCAAACCTGAAACGCCTGGGCTTCTTCACGCGGCTTCTCGACGAGGCGCCGCCGGCGGACCGCTATCGCTTCGCCGCAGAGCAGATCGTGCGCGCCGAGAAGGCCGGGCTCGATTCCGCCTGGATCGCGCAGCATCATTTCCATGAGCGCGAGGGCGGCCTGCCGTCGCCCTTCACCTTCCTGGGCTATGTCGCCGCCCAGACCTCGCGCATCCGCCTCGGCACCGGCATCGTGACGCTGCCGCTGGAGAGTGCGGTGAGGGTGGCCGAGGACGCCGCGGTGCTCGATCTGCTCTGCAACGGCCGGTTCGAGCTCGGTGTCGGCACCGGCGGAAATCCGTCGGCCTTCGCCGCCTTCGGCCTCGACGGCGCCCAGCGCAACGAGATCTTTGCCCGCAATCTGGACATCGTCCGCAAGGCGCTGACCGGCAAGCAGCTCGACGGTGGCGACACGCTCTATCCGCAGCGGCCGCAACTGGACAAGCGCATCTGGCAGGCGACGTTCTCCGTCGCGGGCGGCGCCCGCGCCGGCAAGGCCGGCGATGGCCTCCTGCTCTCGCGCACCCAGCCGCGCGCCAAGGACGCGCCGACGGCGACGCTCGCCGAGATCCAGAACCCGATCATCGACGCCTATCTCGAAGCGCTGCCGCCGGGCTGCGAGCCGCGCATCATGGCCTCGCGCAGCGTCTTCGTCGCCGACGACCATCGCGAGGCATTGCGTCTTGCCGACATTGGACTGCGGCGCGCGCTGCCGCAATTCATGAAGGGCGGTCACCTGCCGCCCGGCGAGACGCTGGAGGAGATGATCGTCGCGTTCGACACCCATGTGGGCGCGGCGGACGAGGTGATCGCCTCGCTCCGCACCGATGCGACGCTGGAGCGGGTGACCGATCTCGTCTTCCAGGTCCATTCGGTCGATGCGCCGCATCCCTATGTCCTGCGCTCGATCGATCTGGTCGCGGAGAAGGTCGCGCCGGCGCTGGGTTGGACGCGGACGGCGCCGGCCGTGGCGCTGGCGGGCTAGCCGGAATGAAACTGCACGAGGCTGAATGATGGCAACACAGGATATCATCGACACGCTTGCCGGCATCGCGCCGGGCTCGGCCCTGGACGGCATCCGCGCGCGGCGCCTGCAAGCGCGCGAGAACGCGCAGAAGAGCTACCTCTCCTTGTTCGAGCCGATCGACGCGAGCGATTTTTCGCTGGTCGAGCGCGCCGCGGTCGCGGCCTTCGTCACCGGGCTCCATGGCGAGTCGCCCGTTGCGTCCTTCTATCGCGACAAGCTCGCGGCGAGTTCGGGTGGTGCGGCTCTGCTTGAGGCGATCGACGCGGAAATCGCGCGCGGCAGGACCTCGGGTCCGTATGGCTCCTTTCCGGCTGGACCGCTGTCGGTCGAAAACACCGCCGGCCTGATCTATCGCGTCAGTGCTGCGAGCAAATCCGTTCTCGGCACCAGGCTCGTCGCGGCGCTCGAGCATGCGCACCTGCTGGTGTTCCGTCCGCGCGACGCCGCATCCGCCGACATGAAGGCGCTGCTGGCTTCCGGTTGGTCGGCCACCGGCATCGTCACGTTCTCCCAGCTCGTGGCGTTCCTGTCGTTCCAGGTCCGCGTCGTCAGCGGCTTGCGCACGCTCGCCGCGGCAAGCGCTTAGGAGGCAGCAATCATGAGCACCATCAATCCGCCCGTCGTCTTCACCCAGGACGAGCTCGGCTGGGTCTCGTGGATCGACCCGCTGCCCGAGGCCGAGCTGACCGAACGGCATTTCAATGGCCTCGTCGACCGCGCTCGCGCCAAGTCGGAATATTTCCGCCTGCTCGTGCGCGACCCCGAAGTGCTCGAAGCCCGCACCAAGACCGACAAGGACATCTTCTACAACGTCGTCGACGGCCTGCCGCGCGCCGAGCGCGAGCTCGCCGCCGCCGCGACCTCGCGTTACAACGGCTGCATCTATTGCGCCTCCGTGCATGCGCGCTTCGCCAGCACCTATTCCAAGCGCCGCGAAGATGTGCAGAAGCTGCTCGACGAGGGCGTCAAGGCCGATCTCGGCGAACGCTGGAATGCCGTGGTCAAGGCCTCCGTGGCGTTGGCCGCGACGCCGATCGCCTTCGGGCCCGACAACATCAAGGAGCTGCGGAGCGCCGGCCTCGACGATGCCGAGATCGTCGACGTCATCAACGGCGCCTCGTTCTTCAACTGGGCGAACCGGCTGATGCTGTCGCTCGGCGAGCCCTCGAAATAGGCATTCTCACCGGCACAAGATTTGCTGCTTTGTTTCAACACCTGAGTGGATGGAGCCTTTCATGAGCAACATCGATCGCCGTAGTCTGGTCAAGGGTTCGCTTGCCGCCATGATGGCGGGAGCGGCCTTTTCGCGCGGCGCCTTCGCCCAATCCTCCGAGCCGATCCTGCTCGGCGTCAGCGGCCCCCTGACGGGACCGAATGCGCAATATGGCACGCAGTGGAAGCAGGGCTTTGATCTCGCGCTCGATGAGATCCAGGCGGCCGGCGGCATCAACGGCCGCAAGCTCGCCTACCAGTTCGAGGACAGCCAGAGCGACCCGCGCCAGTCGGTGGCGATCGCGCAGAAGTTCGTCTCCAATCCCAGCATCGTGCTGGAGCTCGGCGACTTCTCCAGTCCGGCCTCGATGGCGGCTTCGCCGATCTACCAGCGCGCGGGCCTCGTGCAGTTCGGCTTCACCAACTCGCATCCTGATTTCACCAAGGGCGGCGACTTCATGTGGAGCACCTCGGTCAGCCAGGCCGACGAGCAGCCGCTGCTGGCGTCCTATGCGGTGAGGCGGCTCGGCCTGAAGAAGCTCGCGGTGCTGCATCTGAACACCGATTGGGGCCGCACCAGCCGCGATTATTTCGTCAACGCTGCGAAGGAATATGGCGCGGAGATCGTGGTCACCGAGGGCTATATCGCAGAGGAGCGCGACTTCCGCTCAACGCTGGTGCGCGTCCGCGATGCCAATCCGGACGGGCTGATCCTGATCTCCTACTATTCCGACGGCGCGCTGATTGCGCGCCAGGCACGCCAGGTCGGGCTCAAGCAGGTGATCTGCGCCGCAAGCTCGGTCTACTCGCCGAAATTCCTGGAGCTCGGCGGCGAGGCCGTCGAGGACGTTCACGTCGGCACGCGCTACTTCCCGGAAGATCCGCGGCCCGAGGTGCAGAAGTTCATCTCCGGCTTCAAGAAGAAGTACAACGGGCTGGAGCCCGACGCCTTCAATGCCTACGCCTACGACGCCATGAACATGGCGGCTGCGGTGGTGAGGATCGGCGGCATCGATCGCAAGGCGATCCGCGAGGCCTTTACCAAGGTCAAGGATGTGCCGAGCGTGATCTTCGGCACCGCGACGTTCGACGTCGCGACCCGCCGCGTCAAGGGCGCCATGAACGCCGAGCTGGTCGTGCGCAAGGGCCAGTTCGCGCTCTGGGACGGCAAGCCGACCTGATCCGACGGCCGGAGCGGGGGCTCCGGCCGCTTTCCTCTCGACGCGGGGCTCAAGCGTGTCTTCCTGGCTCGACTACACCATCAACGGGCTGATCGTCGGCAACGTCTACGCGCTCGTTGCGGTCGGGCTTGCGCTGATCTTCGGCGTCAGCCGGCTGATCAACTTCGCGCAAGGCTCGATCTATCTGGTCGGCGCCTATATCGGCTGGGTCGCGGTGGTGCAGTTGCATACGCCGCTGCCGCTCACCATCATCGTGGTGGCGGCCGCCGCCGCAATCGTCGGCCTGATCATCGAGCGGTTCGGCCTGCGTCCGCTGCAGAACTCGGTGCGCATCGCACCGCTGCTGGCAACGATCGGCATCAGCTTCGTGCTCGATCAGCTGGTGATGCTGACGTTCTCGCCCAATCCGCGCGCGCTGCCGAGCCAGTTGCCGGATGTGCGCTTCCAGGTCGGCGGCGGCACGATAGGTCCGCTCGATCTCCTGATCGCCGGCGTCGGCCTCACCAGCGCGCTGCTGCTGTTCGTGTTCCTGCGCTACTCCAAGCTCGGCTGGGCGGTGCGAGCGGCGTCGCAGGACCGCGACGCGGCCATGCAGATGGGCGTCGACGTCAACCGGGTCAATCAGGCGGTGTTCGGCATTGCCGCTGCGCTCGGCGGCGTCTCCGGCATGCTGGTCGGCATGTACTACAACCAGATCGACACCGCGATGAGCCTGCAGGCGACGCTGAAAGGCGTCGTCGCCGAAGTCGTCGGTGGCGCCGGCAATGTGCCCGGCGCGGTGATCGGCAGTCTGCTGCTGGGTCTGGTCGAGAGCTACGGCGTGGCCGTGTTCGGTACCTCCTACCGCAATCTGTTCGCCTTCCTGCTGCTGGTCGTCGTGCTGGTGCTGCGGCCGAACGGCCTGTTTGCCAGCGCGCGGCAGGCGCCGCCCGAGCCGCTCACCGGCACTTTTATTGCGCCGAGCCGCCCCGTCCGTATTCCGCGCTGGGCTCTTGCGGTCGCCGCCGCGATCTTCGCGGTCCTGCCGTTCTTCCCGGTGTCCTTCTACGTGCTCCAGACCCTGATCAATGCCTGGCTGCTCGGCATGCTCGCGCTCAGCCTGACGCTGGTCGCGGGCACCATGGGGCAGGTCTCGCTCGGGCACGCCGCGCTGCTCGCGATCGGCGCCTATACGTCGGCGCTGCTCTCGCTGACCCTCAACGTCCCGGTCGGCCTTGCCGTGATCGGCGGCGGCCTGATGAGCGCCGCGCTCGGCACGCTGCTGATCTCGCCCTCGTTCCGCCTGCGCGGGCACTATGTCTCGATCGCGACGCTCGCGATCGGCGAGATCGTGTCGCTGGTGATCCTGAACTGGGAAAGCGTGACGCGCGGCCCGATCGGCATCTCCGGCATCCCGCCGCTGTCGCTGTTCGGCTATGATCTGATCAGCCCGTCCTCGATCTACTGGTTCAGCTTTGCGGTGATGGCCGTGCTGGCGCTGCTGCAGGGGCGGCTGCTCACATCGCATCTCGGCCGCAGCTTTCGCGCCATCCGCGACGATGACATCGCCGCGCGCGCCTATGGCCTCAGCCTGAACCGCTACAAGTCGCTCGCCTTCATCTTCGGCGGCTTCGCGGCCGGCGTCAGCGGCGGCATCGCCGCGCATCTCTATTCCTACATCAACCACGAGACCTTCAACACGCAACAATCCATCCTGGCGCTGACGGTCGTCATCCTCGGCGGCCTCGGCAACGTGGTCGGCGCCATCGTCGGGGCGGTGGCGCTGGTCGGCCTGCCCGAGGTGTTCCGGATCGCGGCCGAGTACCGCATCCTGATCTACGGCATCGTGCTGCTGCTGCTCGTGCGGTTCAGGCCGCAGGGCCTGCTGGGGACGATCTGATGGCGGAGCAGCACACATCCATGCTGTCGCTGCGCGGGCTGACGCGCCGCTTCGGCGGCCTCACCGCGGTCGATGCCATCGACCTCGATCTCGCCAAAGGCGAGCTCATCAGCATCATCGGCCCGAACGGCGCCGGCAAGACCACGCTGTTCAATCTCGTGACGGGGCTCGACCGGCCCGATGCCGGCACTGTCCACTTCGAGGGTCAGGACATCACCGGCCTGTCGCCGGAGCGTCTTGCCGCCGAAGGCATCGCGCGCACGTTCCAGCTCGGCCGCGTGTTCGGCAATCTCAGCGTGATGGACAACGTCCTGATCGGCGCGCACACGCGGCTGCGGGCGGTGAAGCCGGCCGTGCCGGTGATCGGCCCGCTGCTCGAATTGGGCCTCGCGCTGCTGCGCCCCTCGAGCGTCAAGGCCGAGGAGGAGCGGCTGCGCCAGGAAGTGAAAGTTATCCTCGCCCGCTTCGGCGAGCGGCTGCTGCCGCGCATCGACCAGCCGGCCTACAGCCTGTCCTACGCCAACCGCCGCCGTGTCGAGATCGCGCGCGCGCTCGCGCTCAAGCCGCGCCTCCTGCTGCTCGACGAGCCCACCGCCGGCATGAACCCGACCGAGACGGCGGAGATGCAGGCGCTCGTCGCCGAGCTGAAGGCCGAGGGGCTGACCATCCTCCTGATCGAGCACAAGCTGGAGATGGTGATGCGCCTGTCCGACCGCGTCATCGTCATGGACGAGGGCAAGAAGATTGCGGAAGGGCCGGGCGAAGAGGTCCGGACCGATCCCAAGGTGATCGAGGCCTATCTCGGCCACGGGCTGTCAGGCACGGCGGAGCAGGAGAGCGCGGCATGACGAATTCTTCGCCCGAACCGCTGCTGGCGCTGTCCGGCGTCAACACCTTCTACGGCCAGGCCCAGGTGCATTTCGACCTGTCGATCACCGTCGCGCGCGGCCACATCGTCTGCCTGCTCGGCGGCAATGCCAGCGGCAAGTCGACGACGATGAAGATCATTTTGGGGCTGGTGAAGCCGCGTGCCGGCGAGGTCACGTTCGACGGTGCTTCGTTGCTGGGGCTGACGACGCCGCAGATCGTCCGCCGCGGCATCGCCTCGGTGCCGGAGGCGCGGCGCCTGTTCGCGGACATGAGTGTGCGCGAAAACATCCTGATGGGCGCGTTCGTGCGCAGCGACCGCGAGGCGGTGGCGCAGGATCTCGACAGGATGCTGACGCTGTTTCCAAAACTCGGCCAGCGGCTGTCGCAACGCGCGGGCTCGCTCTCCGGCGGCGAGCAGCAGATGGTGGCGATGGCGCGGGCGCTGATGAGCCGTCCCCGGATGATCGTGATGGACGAGCCGACCATGGGCCTGTCGCCGCTCTATGTCGACCGGGTGCTGGAGCTGATCCGCACCATCAACCAGGAGGGCGTCTCGGTGTTCATGGTCGAGCAGAACGCCAGCCTCGCGCTCGAGATCGCGCACGAGGCCTATGTGCTGCAGACCGGCAAGATCGTGCTGTCGGGTCCGGCGCGCGCGCTGAAGGACGATCCCAGGGTACGCGACGCCTATCTCGGCGGCTCCGAAGCCGCCTGACGCAGTGCGCTGACCTCTCCAAATCATGGCCGGGCTTGACCCGGCCATGACGTATTACGCCGAAGCCGCGCGCACGACCGGCTCGGCCGGCGGCTGCTCGTCGCCATTGGGATCGCCCGGCGCGGTCGCCCAGGCGAGCTCCACCAGGGTCACGAACCGGCGGCCGCCGCCGTCGAGCTGGACCACGATCAGGCCCTGCTCCTCCATGTAGCCGAGCAGCCGTTGCGCGCGGCGCAGCGAGTGCGAGCCGTAGGCGCGGGCGATCGCGGCGTCGCCGGGACAGGGCCAGCCTTCCTTGGCCGCCCGCGCGATCATCATGAACACGCCCTGCATGTCGTCGGGCAGGATCGAGGCGCGCAGCGACACCTCCTGCCAGGCGTCGTCATCGGCGAGCTCCGTGCCGAGCCCGGCGCGCGCATGCGTCAGCATGCGGCGGAATTCGTTGAGATCGGGCACCGCGGAGCCGAGGCCTTCGATGCGGCAGCGGACCACGAATTCCTGATACAGCACGCCGATCGCGCGAAAGCCGGCGTCGGGCTCGGCGAGCACGGCGCGCAAGGTGCGATCCACGCGCTCGCGCCGCTCGGCGAGCTCCTCGGCGCTGACCGGCACCTCGACCACTTCGGGCCGAACCTCCGGCACCGCGGCGGCCTTCGCGGCGCGGAGCTGCTCGAGCAGGTCCGGCGCTGGCCGGCGCTGCGGGCGGCTGGCGTCGGGCGGCGGCGCGGCGAGGATCACGGCGCGCATCTCTTCCGTCGCCGCCTCCGGCATCGGCATCAGCCGCGGCGTGGAGTTGCGCGGGGAGGTGTCGGTCGGGCCGATGTTCAGGCGCAGCGGACGGCGCGACAACGCAGGCCCGAGCGCCATGAACTGGCCGCGTTCGAGATCGCGGAACGCTTCGGCCTGCCGCCGCTCCATGCCGAGCAGATCGGCGGCGCGCGCCATGTCGATGTCGAGGAAGGTGCGGCCCATCAGGAAGTTCGAGGCTTCCGCCGCGACGTTCTTGGCGAGCTTGGCAAGGCGCTGGGTCGCGATGATGCCGGCAAGGCCGCGCTTGCGGCCGCGGCACATCAAGTTGGTCATGGCGCCGAGCGACAGCTTGCGCGCCTCGTCCGAGACTTCACCGGCGACCGCCGGCGCGAACAGCTGTGCCTCGTCCACCACCACCAGCATCGGATACCAATGGTCCCGGTCGACGTCGAACATCCCGCCGAGGAAGGCGGCGGCACGCCGCATCTGGTTCTCGGCGTCGAGGCCTTCGAGATTGAGCACGGTGGAGACGCGATGCAGCCGCGCGCGCTCGCCGGCGACCTGCAGGCCGCGCTCGGTGTGATCCTCGGCGTCGATCACGAGATGGCCGAACCGCTCGGCCAGCGTGACAAAGTCGCCTTCGGGGTCGATGATGGCCTGCTGCACCCAGGGCGCGCTCTGCTCCAGCAGGCGCCGCAGCAGATGCGACTTGCCGGAGCCGGAATTGCCCTGCACCAGGAGACGGGTCGCCAGGAGTTCCTCGAGGTCCATGGCGGCCGCGGCGCCTGCCGTGGTCTGCCCCATCTCGATCGCAACCGTCATGTCCTCGACTCAAGCCCTTCCATTCGCGGACAGGGGCTTACCAACCCGGCCGGGGCGCGTCGAGCGCTCCGGCGCGAATCAGGCGGCGTTGCCCACGGCGGCGTTCAGGCGTGGCCGGACAACCGTAGAAGTGCGGGCCGGTAGGGGGCCTGCGGATCGTCGTCCTCGTTCGCAGGGATGGTGCAGGAGCCGAATTCCTGCCGGATCCGCTCGATCTCGGCGATGCGCTCGTGCAGGCGCTGCAGGTGTTCAGGCGATCTCGCCCGCCAGAAGGCGAAGGTGTCGGCGGTGAGGGGCAGGAACGCCGTGCCGAACGACGTCGGCTCGGGGACAACGGTGCGTCCGAGCAGCAAAAACCGCTCGCTGCCGGACACGATCAGGGTCGCGTAGCCGCGATTTCCGATTCGCCTGATCCCGTTCAGCGACCATTCGGCGAGCTTGCTGAAGTACAGCTCCTCGCGCCAGCGATCGGGACAATCGTCGTCGACCGTGACGTTGACGGCATCCTGGCTGAAATGCACCACGATGCCCGATGTCGCGGGGAACCAGTCGTCGTCGAGATGGCCCTGCAGCCAGGCGCAGACAAAGGACCGGCACATCTGCGGGCGGCGCTCGTAGATGGCGCATCCTGTCCCTGTCTGCCAATGCCGGCAGAGCTGGTTCACCGGCTTGTCGACGCCGGCGACTTCGAGGATATCGCAGCAGGCATTGCACGATCCGCATTCCCGGGCGGGCCGCGCCGTCTTCGGCAGGCCGGTGGCCCGAAAACCCTGGCCGTCGCGGACCAGCAGCTTCTGCTTCTCCAGCGCGGTCAGCGCGCGTTCGATCTTGAGACGGGAGAGGCCGGTGGCGTCGATGACGCCCTTCATCGTCGTCGCACCCGCCTCGACCGCGCGGACGACGCTCAGCATCGCCTGGTCCATTGCTTCTTCTCTTGTTCTTCTGGAACCCAAACGCCAGGCAGCGCAGATCGATGCCTGAAAAAGCAGTTGTAAATAACTGATCTGAAAAACTATCTTGCTCACGCCATTGCGCGAGGCAAGGCGATGCGCCCGCTACGCGTGCATGCGGCCTTGCGCAAATGAAGGATCACGTAGCGGCGGCGGAAGGTGTCTGCGCGCACGGCGAGAGAAGGATTCTTCGCGCTTTCATTCCGTTCGTGCGGAAACATCGTGCTTTGAGCCGTCTTGCGACGCGATCACGTGCGTTGCTCTCACGCACAGTTGATATTTGCAGCTGCGCGCCGGAGCGGCGCGACGGCGACACGATCGCGTGATCGAGCTGCGGTGACGTCTGCGCCACACCCGGAACAGTGTCGTGTGAGGCCCGGCATCGGCGATCCCGCCGCTTGCGTCCAATGACGCAGATCAAGGTGCGTTCGGTCGCGACCTGCTAGCTCGGCGCATGAGTTTTCTGGCCTTCTTCACCGCCACCTGCTTCATGCTGGCCTTGCCGGGCCCGACCAACACGCTGCTCGCGACATCGGGGGCGGGGGTCGGCATCTCGCGCTCGCTGCATTTGCTGGCGGCGGAGCTGTGCGGCTATTTGCTGGCGATCATCCTGCTGCGGCTGGCGCTCGGACCGATCCTGAGCGATATCCCGGTCGCGGCCGTCGTGCTCCGCGCGGCCGTGACCGTCTACATCCTTGGCCTTGCCGTCGTGCTCTGGCGTTTCCGCGCGCACGAGCTGCGCATCGGCGCGCCCGTGCAGTTCGGGCAGGTGCTGTTTGCCACGCTGCTCAATCCCAAGGCGATGGTGTTCGCCTTCCTGCTGCTGCCGCTGCAGGCCGGACTGTTCGAGCTGTTGCCCTGGTTCGGCATGATCGCGCTTTTGATCGTCACGGCGGGAGCGAGCTGGGTGACGCTGGGGGCTGCGCTCGGCCGCGGCGCCCGTCGGCTCGGGCGCCCGGACCTGATCACCCGTGCCGGCGCGGTCACGCTCGTCGCCGTGACCGGCCTGATCTGGCTTTAGTCGTTCCTCAGCGCGTGACCGCCGGCACGCGGTCTGGCGCGGCGCGCTTACTGCGCGCCGGATCCGCCCTGCACGATCTTCTCGTTCAGCTTCTGATCCACCGTGTCGACCGTGCGATCGATCTCGGGATTGGGCACGCCGAGCTGATGCGAGATCAGCTTCACCAGGAGATCGACGCGCTCGATGAAGGGCGCGCCGCTCGCGACCGCGCGCGCGGCCGACGACGGCTTCAGCAGGCTTTCGGCGGCCTTGGCGTATTTCGCGAACGGCACCTGGTCCTGCGGATCGGCGCCGAGGCGGCGGGCGATGGCGTCGACATGGTCGTAGATCGTCTGCGAGCGCGCGAGATCGCCGTGCACGGCGTCGCGGATCGACTGCGGCTCGTTCGGCGTGATGCAGCGGTAATTGCCGGTGAGCAGCATCGACCATTTCGCCAGCGGCACGAACAGCGAGTCGAACACCTTCAGCTTCACCGGCACGTCGTGGCCGTCGAGCGTCACGGCGTCGATGTCCGCCTCCAGCTCGCGCAACACCTTGTTGTGCTTCTCGTCGGCGAAGGCCGATGCCTTGAAGTTGGTGGGTAGCCCGACATGAAGCACGTTCGCGGCTTCCTCCGGCGGGCGGAAGGCCTGCGGATCCGGCGAGCACAGCGTCACGAGGCCCGGCTCGAATCGCTCCCACACCTGCGCATTAGTATAGGCCTCCTCCAGGTCCATGTCGGCGAGGGCGGGAATCCGCTTCAGATAGGGCAGCGGCGGCATGTTCATGATCGACAGGCACGGCAGCTTCGCTGCGGCGATCTTGACCATGAGCACGCGCACGGTGTGGTTGGTGTACTGCGGTTCCTGCATCGCAAGGCCAACTATATCGTAGCGCGATAGATCGACATTGGCCGGCGTCACCGCGTCGAGCTTGCCGGGCAGGTTGCGTGAGAAGATCGCCCGGTGCACCGCCTCGTCACGCAATTTGATGCGGACCTCGGTGCCGTCGCGATTGATGAGCTCCGCGGTCTTGGCACGGCAGACCAGGGTCACATTGTGCCCGGCCATCAGCAGCTTCGTGCCGAGCAGGGAACCGTAGGAAGCCCCTAGAATCAATATGTTACGTGCCATGCTTCGTCCCTTGGAGATGTCGGTGATTTTTGCGCCCCGGCCGTGGTTCCAGGGCGGGTTGCGGGCATGTAAGGCGAAGTGGCCGCGGATGGCAACTGGGATAATGCATACAAGAGACGGGGCCAGGGGGCAGCGGCTCCGCCGCTGGCGACACAATTGTGACGCCAAATTGAGCCGCCAAGGGTTCGAGAAAGCTGTCGTTGCTTAATGCAAGTTAATTCGGCAACGCCTCGAACGTCGTATGTCACATCTCTCCTCGCTCACCGGGGAAGCGATCGCACGTCGCCAGTCTTGTGGCGATGAGCGGAGAGTCGTGTTCCCAATTTTCCCGAAATTCGCCAGGTTGCATCGGCCGAGCGTCAATCAGCCGCATCACTGGGCGCTATCGTGATTGGCGGAGCGCTTCACTCGGCCATAAGAAAATCACGATGAGGATCGAGATGGTTATGCCTGTTCTGTCATCGAAACGGCATCCAAACTTTGGTCATTGATCGAAACAAAAAACTGCAAACGCAGCGCCGCAGAAATGGCAGAGTGGCGCGGGGCCTTAGACTATGTATCAGCAGCGGAGCTGAGACGTGACGATTGAGCTGGAGCCGGCGTGGAATCTATGTTGAGGGCGGCTCGTCGGGGCGACATGCGGATTGCACCGGTGCCCCCGCCCACGCGAAGTGACGTGCACGGCGCTGTGCTGGTCAATCGCTGACAGCGCCGTTCGGGGAAAGAAATGGAAGGTGATCATTGGCCTCACGGCTCCTGCGATGGCGCCGGTGGAAGTCTGGCACGCTTGCGGAAGCGCGCGTCCGAATTCTTCGAGAGCCTGTCCGTCGCGGAACTTGCGCGTGAGACGCACAGGCAGCTGTGGCTTTCGGACTGGTTGAGGGTCGCGGAAGATTATTGGACCTCCGCCGAGTTTGCGCGTGCAAACGGTGCCGATCGGATTGCCCGCGAAGCCTGGATGTGTTCGCTGACCGCATTCGAAGTCGCACGAAATCTTTCTTGTCCGGGAGATCTTGCGACTGGCGACCTCGCGGACAAGGTTGAGCTTAGTGTGAGGAGCTTCTCGGACGAGGCAGATCCGGCGATCGAGCGGGTGGAGCTCGAAGGCTTCGATCATGCTGCGCTGACCGGCTACTTCCTGCCGGCGCTTCGTCATGGCCCTTCCGCGCCTGCGGTCATCTGCATCGCCGACGAGAACATCACCCTGGCCTCGCTGATGAGCAGGCTTCTGCCCACCTCGCTGCGCCGGAAGATGTCGCTTCTGCTCGTCGATGCCGAGAAATCGCCCGCGCCTCGGCTGCTAAAGCCGCAACATATCCTTCAGTGCTGGATGGACTATCTGGATGCGCGTCCGGACGTCGATTCGCAGCGGATCGCGATCTACGGCGAGGGGACGGGCGCCCGCCATGCCTCCAGCCTCGCGCTGCTGGATCGCCGGATATCGGCCGCCGTGTGCGACGGCGCTCTTGTAACGCCGGTCATGCGCCAGGCGGCGATTCGCTGGTGGACCGGCGCCGGCCAGTCCGGCCACGACGCAAGCGCCGCGGATTCGCCGTTGCCGCCGCGCCGGATCGCCTGTCCGCTTCTCGTCGTCGTTGGCGATCGCTCGATGGTGCGGGAACAAGAGGCACTCGATCTGCAGGCCAGTTATCGGCAGGCCGGAGCGGATTGCTCGGTCGTCGTGCCGAACCGCATCGCCTACCCCAGGGGCGAAGTCGACAACTTCATCGCGGTGGATGATTTCATTTTCGAGTGGCTCGACAGCAAGCTCGGTGCCGGCCATCGGCTCGATCCCATAACTTACCTCTAGACCCCGGGAGATCGTGCCGAAGCGCATTCCGGATGCGCGCGCACGATTCTCATCATCCGTCGCGCTTGGCCCGTGTCAGGCAGACCTGCGGATCACGAAACGTCGATAGCCAGCAATCGTGCGGCGAGCCGGGCGTTCTTGGCAATCGTCGCGAGCGCGGCATTCAGATCGGCGAGGGTCTTCTCGTCGAGCTCGTTGAACATGGTCGAGTTCAGCGCGAGCCGTCTCTTGGAAAGCTTCTCGATTTCCGTCGTCGCCTTTTCGGTCAGAGCCATCAGGACGAAACGGGCATCGTCTGCTGCCGGTCGCCGCGACAGGAACCCGGCCTTCTCGAGGGTCTTGGTCTGGTTGGTCACGAACGCGGGGTGGATCCGCAGCTTGTTCGCGATGTCGATTCCGGCGACGCCGCGTCCTTCGTCCAGCTCCGTGATGGCCATCAGGATCAGCCACTGCGGCTCGGTAATGCCCAACAGTGCCGCCCAGCTGGTGTGGATGTCCTCCAGCTGGGAGTGGATCTCGACGACGTTCCAGATGAAGTCCGTAATCGCTCTATCGAGCCGCTTCTCGCTCATGTGGTCCCGGAATCAGCAAGCACTAAGGAAAAATCAGGTAGGTGCGACAAAGTAGTACTTCTATCCGGATATTTGACGGGTGTCTCGCTGATAGCGCGCGGAAGTTGCAGAACAATTTCGCGCCGACATCGTGCCTAAGAAATCATCCGATCGTTTATCGCTTGCATAAATCAATTGATTGAGTTATGTCTCGTGCGGCTCAAAGTTTGCGGCTCTTGACCAAATCGACAGCTAGCAATGTGAGACCTCCAAGAAAGCCCTCGGGATGCCCCCTGAGGGCTTTTTCTTTTTGATTTCAATGACTCAGTAGTCGTCAAAAGGCGCTGTTGCTCGTCGGCAACATCTTCCTTCGAAACGAGTGCTTCATCTCATCAATGAATTGAGACGATTGTTTTTATAAACTATACGTGAAGCACGACGGAGGGGGGGCACCTCACTGTCGTTTCAGTCCGGACCTTCAGTGCGGACCTGAATTGAACGGAAATTGATGTGGGTAACGCGGCCTCCAGCGAGGAGCCGAGCCCCCTGAACCGACCTGGAGGTTTACTAATGAAGTTTACGAAGACGCTTCTTCTCGGATCGGCAGCCGGCTTGATGGCCGCTTCCGGTGCGTTCGCTGCCGACCTTCCCGTGAAGGCCAAGGCGGTCGAGTACGTGAAGATCTGCTCGCTGTACGGCGCCGGCTTCTATTACATCCCGGGCACCGACACCTGCATCAAGCTGGGCGGTTATCTGCGCGCTGAAGTCGCGCTGAACACCAACTCGGTCTACAACGGTCAGTTCTCGAGCAACAACGGTTCCCGTAACCGCCTGACCAACTACTACACCATGCGCGCTCGTGAAGATCTCAACATCGACACGCGCACCGCGACGGAATACGGCGTCGTCCGTACCTTCTTCGACGGCGTGTTCTCCTGGACCACCGGCAACTACGCCGGCACCGGCAGCGCGACCGGCACCACCGCCTACAGCAGCACCCTGGCGCTCAACACCTCGGGTGCGACCCCGTCGCTCGTCGGTTCGTCGATCAACCCGACTGACGGCGGCACCTCGGGCGGTTCGCTCGGCGTGTACTACGCCTTCATCCAGTTCGCCGGCTTCACGATGGGTAAGGCCGTGTCGCAGTTCGACGCGCCCTGGACCAACTATCCCGGCAACAACTACGACGGTCTCGTCGGCGGCAGCGGCACGGTTACCGGTGTCACCCAGTTCACCTACACCGCTGACTTCGGTCAGGGCGTGACGGCGGCGTTCTCGGCGGAAGACGCGACGGCCTACTATCAGGCTGGCAACCTCAACATGACGGGCGCGACTGCGGCCGGCATCATTGGCGGCGCCTACGGCTCCAACGCCATCGGCGGCTCGCGTTCGCCGAACCTCGTTGCCATGGTTCGTGTCGACCAGGCTTGGGGTCTGTTCCAGGCGTCGGTTGCTGCGCATGACAACCACGTTGCCTACTACGGCGCCAACGAGGCGACCGGTCACCCCGACGACAAGTGGGGTTGGGCGGTTCAGCTCGCTCTGTCGATCAAGAACATCCCGACCGGTGCGGGTGACGTGATCAACATTTCGGGCGTCTACACCGACGGTGCCACCCGCTACAACTTCCAGAACCTGGCGGGCAGCTCCTACTCGATGTTCGGCAGCTCGGGTCTTGCGGGTGCCTACGGCAGCATCGGCTTCGCCAGCGCGCCTGACACGGTGTTCATCACCGGCAGCTCGCAGGAGACGGTCAAGACCTGGGGCTTCCGCGGCGCTTACACCCACAACTGGGATCCGTACTGGAACACGGCGATCTACGGTGCCTACGCTCAGGCGCAGTACGGCTCGCTCGCCAAGACCGCGATCTGCGGCGCAGGCGGTGCCGGCGGTGTCTTCGGCGGCCTGGCTGGTGTCACCGGCTGTAACCCCGACTTCGCCGTCGCCCAGGCGGGTATCATCACCCGCTGGACTCCGGTCAAGAACCTGACGTTCTCGGCTGACCTCACCTGGACCCATCTGGACCAGAAGTACTCCGGTGCTGTTGCTCTCGCGCCCTCGGGCACGACTGCGAAGCCGGCTGCGACTTACGAGCTCAAGGATCAGGACACCGTCACCCTGCTCCTCCGCGCTCAGCGCAACTGGTAAGATCGGTCGACAGACTGTAGCGAACACCCGGCGGGAAACCGCCGGGTGTTTTTTTATGCGTGGATGGCAGCATAACCGCTGTGCCGTAGCCCGGATGGAGCGGAGCGCAATCCGGGGCCGCTCGCCCGGCAGCCGGCGCATTCCCGGATTACGCTCCGCTCCATCCGGGCTACGGGGCCGGCCTGTGTCGCCGCCTGTCAATCCACTCCGTCAAAAATATTCCGCTTTACCGAAATTCGGAAATGGCGTACGTATCGCCCATCCCGGCTCATCCTTGAGGGGCGATCATGTGGTCGTCATTGTCGCGAGCCGGGCTTGCGGTGGACGCGGCAGCGTCGGGCGCGAGAGCTTGAGGGTAGGGCGGATTGCTCTCCGTGAGCCCCGGGCCTCGCGCGGACGAACGGCGCTGACAGGTTCGTCTCGCCGAGGGGACGGCGGCAACGTGCACAACGTCGTCGAATCCCGCGGCGAACATGGCGGACCGCGCGTACGGCAAAACCGTGTGGTCCCGGCCGTCGTTGCTACGGCCAAGTTCTTGCGGAGGCGGCATCTGCGTCAACCGGCGCGGCGCCGGCGAATTTCGTGAGCGCGAGGGAGGCCAGAGGGAACTCGGCTCCCGGGAGAGCACGGCATAAGCCGTCCGACCATCGCGCAGGGAAGGCCGAGTGATTGGCTCCACCTGTATGCTGCTGTGCGGTTCTTCCTGCGCGTGCCTTTTGCGCAGCGGACCGCGGGTGCGAGGTCAGCACCCGGCCTTCCCTGCGCCCTCTTGGCTTTTGAGGGTGGAGTGATCAGGCAAAGCTCGGGCGAATCGCGCCGCGAGGCTGCGAAGGCGTGTCTGCGAGGTCGTAGGATGGGTAGAGCACTTGCGAAACCCATCACGTTCCGGCGGGCCAGATGCGTGATGGGTTTCGCTT